>JAAELO010000527.1 GCA_024226555.1 Desulfobacterales bacterium
GAAAGTCTTTTATCAGATACATTAAACCTTTATATATTACCGCTTCATGCATGGGCTGCCATAGTGATACAGAGTCAATCCCAGGCTTTATTAAGGAAAAATACCCGAAAGACAAAGCAACAGGGTATAAAATCGGAGATATCAGAGGAGCTGTTTCTGTTTCATGGAGTTCCATAAACAAGGATACTATAATCAGTAAAAAAGAGGCTTATAGCGCTATTCATCTTTTTGACAAATCATTAATCGGATTAATAGATGGGGGTAGTATCCCTTTGACTAAAAATAAATCTGTAACGATCCCGCAATGCAGTACTCCTGAAATTGTAAAGCAGCTACAACATGTAAAAACCATATGGTTTCCATTTAAGACTCACATTTCGAAAATGTTTTCTACGACTTTACAATCCGATGCAGATTATCTTGAAACTATGAACTATATACTTGATAATAACCTCACAATTTTAAGCGAAATGAATAAGGCAGTGGGAATGCTTCAGAAACGTTTTGAAAAATCAGGATTATTAGTTAAAAAAATTCAATATTCGGCTGGAACAATCGCTCTTTTGGTATTTATTCTTACTGCTTATTTAATTATTAAACATGTAACTACACCTATTGAAGATGTTGTTTTGATGGTAAAGGATATTGCAGAAGGAGAAGGAGATCTGACAAAACGCCTTGAAGTAAAAAATCATGACGAAATTGGTGAACTTGCAAGCTGGTTTAACAGGTTTATTTCTCAACTTCAAAAACTAATTTCCAATTCAATTAACAGTTCATCTACAATAAATGATTCGGCAAACGATCTCTGCAATATTACTGCACGGGTTTCTACCAGAGTTAATCTGATGACCGTAATGTCTGAAGAAGTGACTGAAGCAGCAACAGAAATGAGTTCACAGCACAAAATTGTTAGGGATGTGATGACAGATGCCGGCAGCAGTATAGAGGTAATAACAGGTTCTGCAAAAAACCTTACCGGAGCTATTGATAATATTTCCAACATATCGACTGATGCCCACCAGATAACTGTAAAAGCAGTTGAGTGGACTGGAGCGGCTGCTGAAAAAGTCAGTGATTTAAAAAAAGCTGCCCTCGAAATCGGAAAAATTTCCGATGTTATTAATGATATTTCTGAGCAGACGAACTTACTGGCATTAAATGCAACAATAGAAGCTGCCCGTGCTGGAGATGCCGGTAAAGGTTTTGCTGTTGTTGCCAGTGAAATAAAAGAACTCGCCAACCAAACAGCAAGAGCTACTCAACAGATAAAAGAACAAATTGATGCCATCCAAAATTCTACACAAACAACAACTGATGATATTACTAATATCAATCAGATAATATCCGAAGTAAACAGTAAAATGGAATTAATAACTCAGTCAGTTGCTGAACAGTCAACTGCTACACAAGATATAACTGAAAATATCGACTCTACATCACAAAGCATAACAAACGTACAGGAAACCCTTAAAGATACATCACATGGTTCCAAAGATATTCAGTCAATAATCGGCCAGGTAATGGAATCATCTACTAAAATGTCGACGGGGTGTCAGGAACTTGAAAAACACTCTCTTGCTCTCAGTAATGTTTCTTCCGAGCTAAATGAAAGTATAAACAGGTTTAAGGTCTAATAGTATGAAGGGAATCTCTAATAACTCCTCTTTTGGCGTAATACTTTGTTATTTCCAAAATAAACTGTAATAAAATCGGCTCGTTACTTTTGGAAATGCCTTGCATTTCATCCAAAATATTAATTATTAGAGGTTCCCTGAAATAAATCAACCCAAACTGGTCTGCAAATTGTTAATAATTAATGTCTGAACCATATTGCGTAATAATTCAGACACTGTAATAGTAAAAGGCTGCATTCATATGAAAAAAAATGATAAAGACAAGAATAAAGTGATGTTGGTCGTGTAGAGCAGCGCGAAACATGTCTTATTGCCAATATTTTTCATAAAGTCTATTGTATAAAATATAGGGAATCTCTAATAACATACGAGGCTCTGTGAAGGTGCATTGATAAAACGTTAACACACTCTACACTTGCTATTTTTCATTCCACAGCCATTTACCATTAATTTCGATTAATGACACATGGGTTTTGTGTTCTTTGCCATTAACTATGATAACAATATCAATAGATGCTAATTGTGACTTGAATAGCTTTGCCTTACTTTTCTCCTTAATAGGATATGTTGACCATACTTTTGCATACTGTTTGATAGTGAATTTGCCTTGTGACAGCATTTTCTTAATCCTTGGTGCCAGCATTTTATCCAATTCAACAAGATCACCAGTTTTTGAAGCATTAACAAATGATTCGAATGCATTATCAGGTGTCGATAAATCATATTTACCATAACTTTCGCTTGAAAGTGTATTACAACTTGCTAAACTAAAAATAACTAAAAACAGAATTACATAATTTTTCATTTTTCCACCCTTGCTAACGTTTTAATAACGGATCGCACAATTTGCTTTCCTTCTTGAAGCTGCTCGGTACGTATTGTGCTTTTTTGTTTCCTAACGCACCGATAACAACCATTTAAAAAAGGTTATCTAATTTTTTCGGCAACTTTCAATATTGATATAATCTCGTAAAGGTGCGTTGATAAAACGTTAACATACCCTACGCTTGCTCATAAAGAAAAACAAAAAGACAAACTTTTGAAATGTTTAACAAACAGTTTATCAGAAATTAATTAGAAATCACAATTGATTTGATTTTTCTTTTGTAGGATGCATTCTATGCATATTTATTGCGAGATAGAAATTCGATCAATAAAAAAAGCAGTCGGGACTTCTCCTTCCTGCCTTTTATTTCTTTAGTCTCTGTGAAGGTGCTACGAAGCTTACAATTTCACCTAATCAATATAACAAATCATGACCATAATAAGTCTATGTAGTGATTGATAATTACCATTTTGCAACACCATATTTTTTTGAATATTTCTTAAAAATAGCATTTAAGGTACCATCTGCTTTCATCTTATCCAAACTAGCTTGCAAAACATCGCGAATCCCTTTCGAATTAGCTTTTTTACTAAGCATGATATAAATATCCCCAGTATTTATTAAGGGCATGGGATGTATTTCAATATCGATTCCTAATTTTTTCAACTCCATGGGTTCATCAGGCAAATATGACAAGTAGCCATCAATTCTACCCTTTGAAACTTTTATACGATTTAATTTAGGATCATGAATTGGCTGTGCACGAGCGCCGATTTTTTTTAAGACTGCATTAATCATAGGTCCGTATGAAGCGCCTAGATCTATACCAATTTTAAAATCCATACTCTCAATATCAGAAAACTTGGAAATTTTATATTTAGCAGAATTGCCTTTTTTTACAAAAAGGGCCAAGTATTCAGTGATGTAGGTCATGTAGAGCAGCGCGAAACACGACATTTCTTATAACCAGCTTTATTCATTGCCAATATTTTTCATAAAGTCAATTTCAGAATTTGCTCCCCAATCAAATTCATATTTACCACGATGCACATAATCATGAAAGCTTGTATAATTCCAGTTTTTGGGAACTTCAACCAAACCATGTTTTACAGGGTTGTAATGTATATACTCAACATGATTAATCATATCTATTTCATCTCTTATCAAATGCTCCCAAAATCAATTTTGCCAGATTTTTTTATTGTCATTTTGAAATCCCTTACTGGATTCCCTTGTAAAATGGCTTTTGATAAGTCTCCAACGATTTGAAAAATCATAATCCTTTGAAGGTAATGTCCATAAACAATGTAAATGATCTGGTATAAGTATAAATGCATCGATTTTAAATGGAAATCTGCTTTTTACTTTTTTAAATGCTTCTCGTAATATTTATACATTTTCAGGTATTGTTAGAATTTTTCTTCTTTTGTGTGTAACAACAGTAAAGAAGTAAGTTCCACTTTGTGCCTTAGCTCGTCTGTATTGCATAATATTGTTATTTCGGTTTTTATCTAATATTGTCGGGTTTCGCTGCGCTCTTCCCGACCTACGCCACTGGGTAACAATATCGAATTTCAAAGACTTGTGCCTTATCCCAACAATTCGGATTTATCTTGGCACGATCAAGCGCTTGTTATGTGATTGGATTATATTAATAAAAAGTATTATGAATTTTAATCATCAATGACAGCACCATTTTTATCCAACTTTAAATCTGGATTTTTTATAATATCAATATTACCTTTTTTTCCTGGCACAGGTTTAGTAACCCAAATAGGTTTTTTTGAAGGTTTAATTAGATCATAATCTGGTTCATATTCTTTTAATTCATCTGATAGTTCTAGTTCATTCTCTTGTTTGCTTTTATTCATATTTATTAAATCCTCTTAATATACTTTTTTAAGATAAGTAAAAATTGCACATAACAATGCATTACCCACTTACCTTCTCGATCAGTGAGCAGTGAGATAATGCGAGCCACGCTCATTATTCGTTAGGTCAAAATTTTTTTTTACCATCAATTTCACGGCAACGAGTAATTTCACTTCGAATTTTTTCTGATTTAATCTCCTCTGGTATATTTTTTTCATACTTTTCAAAAAATGGAAGAACACCAGTTTTAATTTTCATAACTCGATTTAATTCAAGTGACAAAAGTACAACTGCTTGAAAGGCCACTCTAGTATTATTTACAATTTTATCAATTTGCTTTTTTGCTTTTTTATTCATTTCCTCGATTGGATTACAAGGAAGAGACTTATGGTGGACTAACGAGTTACGTATACGTGTAAGTATGCGTAGTGCATTAATAGCTGGCCCATCCTCTTCTAATGATTTACCACAAATCAACGAAGGAACAACCATCCATTTTGCAACCAAATCTAACTTATCAATATACTTCTTTGTATAATCATCTCCTAAATGAATAGCAGATAGGTCATAAATAGCTGCTTCACAGGCCATTGCTGAAAAAACAATTGTTTGAAATGATGATAGTAGAATACGTTTTTCACTTTTAAAGTGTTCACTTGGATCATCGTCTACTGGATATGGTATAAGGTTTTCCTGTGCATTAAGAAATTGTTCATAAGATGACTCTGAAATTTCATAGTAATTCCATGAAAGCATATTAAACCGGCCCCAAAGTTTATGTACCTGAAAATCCACAGTATGTTTTACTATATCCATGACCATCCTAACTTTTGTTTAACCGGGTGCACGAAAGAAAAGCTTTCTCGACTGCTGCACAGTCAAAACGACACTATAAATGCGATCCGTGTTAAAGCTTTTGTTCGCAACTTATTTAATTTTAGATTAGAACAAAATTTTTATTTTTCACTTTCTTTAATTGCTTCAAGAAGATATTCCCATTTTTTGTTTTCAATGTCATGCTTTGCTGTATTAGCGAGATTCTTTACAGCGTCTATTTTTGAAAGTATTTTCAAATCTGATTGCATTTCTAAGCTAACATGATAAGAATAACCATTTGCTGGTTGATCTTTATGGTAAACTCTAATCACAAAATCTTCCATTATTTGAGATAATCGTATCTCATAATCTTTTCCTTCAAAATTGAAATTCTCTAAAATTTCGTATGGCATAATAATCTCCTTGCGAACAGCTTAATAGGTCGAATTTTCTATATTAACCATATAAAATGGATAAATGCCTCTCATTGAAATATTAAGATCAAAACATTGAATAAAACGAATTTAATTTTCAAATTGAAATTTTCATTTTCCATCTATTATTATTTTAAAGCCATAAAGACTAAAAAATACAACTAATCAAAGTTAATAAATAAAAATGATAATGACAAGAACAAATTATTGGATTGTCAGTTATTTTTTTAATTTCTAATTATCGTCACTGTCCCTCATTTGATTTTAATAAAAAAACAACCTTTAAATTTAAGATAAAAAAATAATATTTTTATATAGTCTAATATAGACGCAATGACGCCATATCTAATAAATATTTAAAACAGTATAAATGCATTAATATTGATTGGTTTCTGTATATAAAATGGCAATAATAATTTACATACATCAACCTTTGACACCGATATAACAGTATTTATAAAGATATATACATTTTGAAATAATTTTACTTCTAAAATTTTGATTTGATTTTTTAAAAAAAGAGAAAAGATTTATTTTTGTTAAAAAAATAATTAATTATTTTCTTGTATCATCATTGTGAAAACGATAGAATTTTTAAAAGAAACACAAAGCAAGATGTTTTATTTTCCGAAGCGAGCCGGATAGGAGCTGACACTCCTAAACGACTCTAACCACAACTCTTAGCTGATATAAGGAACCAAAAGAGCCATGGCTAACATACGTTTTATAGGAATACATAAGTTCCGTCAACGCCTCTTTCACACCGGGCAGAATTTACACCAAAAACAAACTAAATGGGTAGAATTAAGCTTAAACTGCTGCATGAGCTTTTATAGTGCAGAGTCTGGTACTTTTTTAAGCTGGTTTAATTCATCTGGTTGATGTGTTAACCTTTAATAATAGCCGACTACAATGTTCTTCGAAAATGAAATATAAACAAAGCTAAACCATTTTTGTTTAATAGTTTCTTTTTCTCAAGCAGTATTTCAATAAGGTTTATCATATTAAAGGGTTAACAGATGTAATTTGGAATCGGTAAAAACCTGATAAGATTCAAAGAATAGATATAAAAAAAAGTTACTGAAGAATTTTTTCAAGTGCAACACTGATTCTGCGTGATTGAGGCTTGGCTACGATTATAAACCATACATAAAATTTGCTATTTTGGATACTTGAAAGATTTTGTTACCTGCCCACAATATTTTTTATAGTCCTTAATAGCAGATCGGCGTGAATGTTAACCTCTAAAGATAGTGCAATTGATAATTCTTCGAAAACAAAACTAAAAACAAAGTTAAACCATTTTTGTTTATAGTCTTATTTTCTCAAGTTATATTAACCATGTACGCATTGGCTTAGAGGTTACCAGAGGCGTTTCTGTAGAAGAGAAGGAGTGGTTGGTGTTTTAATAGCCAACCGCTCCACTTCTCTTTGCTTATAAAAACAAAAACCTCTGGATTCCTGATACGCTCCAAAAAAACAAGTTTCTTGTATCGTTCTGGAATGACGGTCGATCGTTTATACATCCTGTTTGTTAAACTTTTTAAAAGTTTACCCGGCGGGAGGCGGTTTTACATAATTTTAAAGTAATTGAGACTTTTAAGTTATCTCTATTTAATTATAGTGAACCTCTAATAATTAGGATTTTGATTGAAATACAAGGGTAAAAAATAAATAACGAGACGATTTTACAACAGTTTTTTATTTTGAACAACGCTGTAGTTCGGTCAAAAGACAGTTAGTAGAGATTCCCTATAATCTTTGTAAATGTGCATAAAATGCACCTTAATAAACTTCACAATTTGTTACAGAAGTTATGATGACTGTTTCAAAATAAATTTTGAGATTACTACGAAACTTCCATCATTCAACTTTGAAAAGGTTAACTGTTTCTTTTAACTTTCCTGATAATCGGCTTAACCCACCAGCACTATTGTCTATATTAGTTGAGTTTTCAGACATGGAAGTTACAGCCTGATTTACCTCTGTGATATCTTTGGCAATTTCATTGGCAACTCCTGAACTTTGAGTAACATTTTCAGTTACCTCCTGAATACCCAGAGCTGCCTGGCTAACATTGGAAGCAATCTCCTTTGTGGTTGCTGATTGTTCTTCAACTGCTGCTGCTACTGTATCTATCATCCCATTAACACTACCGATTCCACTGGTAACCTCTTCAATCTCAGATACAGTTTCATGTGTTGAAGATTGTATTCCCTGAATCTTTTCCTTTATTTCAAGAGTAGCTTCAGCGGTCTGCCTTGCCAGTTCCTTGATCTCACCTGCAACTACTGCAAAGCCTTTTCCAGCTTCCCCTGCACGAGCTGCTTCAATGGTTGCATTTAAAGCCAACAGATTAGTTTGCTCTGAAATATCATTAATTGTTTCTACCACATTCCCGATCTGTTGGGCAGATTTGCTTAAGTCATCAATTTTTTCGGAGGCTTTTCGGGTTCGTTTAACAGCATCATTACTGGTAACCCTTGTTTTTTCAGTATTTTTAGCAATCTCACTGATGGTAGAGGTCATCTCTTCGGCAGCTGCTGATACCATCCCAATATTTGTGGAAGATTCTTCAACTGCGGCTGCAACAGAGGTCATGTTACGACTCATCTCTTCAGCAGCAGCAGCAACAGAATTTGATTTCTCAGACATTTTATCTGCCCCAAGAGAAACCTCACCAGCTATTGTCAATAAAGCTGATGAAGAAGTATTAAGTTCATCAGAATCACCAGCAATATTAGTAATAATTCCCTGAAGTTTTTCCACAAAGATATTGAACCATTTTGCCATTTCACCTATCTCGTCTTTGCTATCTGTTGCAAGACGCATGGTCAAGTCACCTTCACCTTCAGCAATATCTCGTAATCCTGCAACCATTAGATTTATAGGCTTTATGACTCTACCTGAAACTATATAGGTCAAACCACAAACAATCATCAAAACTAAAACAGTAATTAACAAGACTATGTTTCGGATTGATCTTGCGACTTCAGACAATTCTGTTTTTTCAATAAGAGTAACTACAATCCAATCAGTTTTTGCAGATTTAAAAGAATTTACCTGAAAAGTAACACCATCAATACTGGTTTCAAAACTGGCATTATCCTTTTCCAGAACCTTCTCCATACCTTGAATACCGGTTTTTTTAATAAATTTAAGGTTATTTTTCTTATTCTTTGGATCGGCCAGAATTAAACCGGTTTTGTGCAACATCATTGCATATCCGGTTTTTCCAATCTTTACTCCCTTCATTATCTCAGCTAATTTAGCAGAAGAAACATCAATGCCTATAACACCATAAACTTTACCATTTATATCCTTAAAAGTTCTGGTATTTGAAACAATCGCAGACCCTGTAACGTCATCTGTATAGGGGTCTGTTCTTATAATTGTTCCTTTTTGAGCCATTGCTTTAGTATACCAGGGGCGTGTCTTTGGATCATAATCGTTTCCTGATGCTGTTTCAGGCCATTGGATGTATCCGCTATCCTCTGTTCCCATATATAAGTAAAGAGTACCGGGATGATTTTTTGCATAATTATCAAATTCATTGTAAATTTTTTGCTCGATTCCACCATTTTTGGATGGTGTCATTTTATCAGAGCTATCCTTTACTTTTAAATAATCTGTAATTGTATTGTCAGCATTTCTTAAATTGTTATGACTTGCAAACATATCAATATTGCGGTCCAGATCGTCATAGAAAACACCAAGCATCTGTTCAATAATATTAACCTGTTGAGCTACATTTGCCATATGGGTTTCAAAAACTGAGTTGTTGATCAAAATATTGATACTAATTACAACTGGAATAACTGTTATCAATATTAAAGACAACGAAAAGACAATTAGTTTTGAACGAATAGATTTGAGCATGATAAAATCTCCTGTTTATAAAAAACACAGATTTATAAAAAAGAATAAAAGTTAATTTTTGGCTGGTTAGTTGAAATACTATTTATTAAGAATACCAGACATAGAGATGAATTGCAAAATAAATACATTTTAGCAATATTGTCTGGTTTCGCTGCGCTCTTCCCGACCTACGCCACTATAGGGAACCTCTAAAAACTAGTATTTTGATTGAAATACAGCGTTTATAAAACTTTAGTTTTATAAAATCTCTGTTGAGAAATAAATAACGAGCCGATTTTATTATAGTTTTTTTTGGAAATAACAAAGTATTTCGCCAAAAGAGCAGTTATTAGAGGTTCCCTTAAAATACTTTGTAAAAGTTTGCTTAATCTCTTTCATAATCTAAAAGACTCCATTTATATTTTAAATATTCTATTTTCATCAGATATATACGATTCTTTTTTATCACCGTAAAATAACTGATAGCGAGATTTTATATCAAATTTAGAGATTATCTTTTCTTCAAGTAAGTGAAAATGATTTCCAAGAACACAATATCTTTGAAATTCTTGGCATTTTGATACCTCAACATTTTAATTTTTATAAATGAAATTCAATTAGCTCTCAAAAATTAGTATTCGCCAATCACTATCGACCAGTCCCAGTTGTTCATAGTTGTTCTGGTACAGGGATGGTTTATTTAACTGATGGTAATGGAAAGGAACGTTTTTCTATTAACTATCAAGTTAAATTTTGCAGAGTTAAATCCCATTGTAAATATTAAGCTATTAAGTTGACTAACCATGAGATGAAGGAACCAAAATATTTTATAGATTTATTTCAATATATAATATATAATAATTTTAATTATTTAGCATAATTACGTTAAAATCCTACCCATGTTTGAATAAGAAGAATAATTATTTGACAAGTTCATGAAAATCAAGTTTTTAACCAAAGCAATACTTGTGGTGTTTTGAGAGTTAAATTTTAAATTTGATGCCGACATTGTCAAAGAAATCTATTTACATTCGAGCATTGCATATATTTCTAAACAATTTATGGAGATATTAATGATGTCACAACAAAGCACACCGGGCCATCAAAATGGTAAAAATAATTACATCGAAGATGACATTTCCCCTGGCATTACACCAAATGAAACAAAAAGAAAAATCTCAATCAAAATCAAGCTTATCAGTATTTCCGGAATTTTAATTTTTACAATAGCGATGGCAATTATTCCAACGATAATCTCTATAAACTCACAAGAGAAAGAGCTACTTATAGTTAATGTCGCAGGACGGCAAAGAATGCTTTCACAAAAAATAGTAAAGACAGCTTTAGGCTTTGGAGTAAACAGAAGCGAAATGCGCTCTGCTGAAAATTATGTCGATTTGTTAATGAAAATCCGCAGTTATCAGGCTAACGCAATCGCAAATGCAAAAAGTAAAGGTGAATTTATTCTTTCTAAAAACACCCTTCCATTCACACCTGCATATTCCGCTCGAGAAATCGCTGCAAATTTTTCACAAAACAAAAGTCTTATATTAAGACAAGTGAGTAGGAAATACAGAAACCCGCTCAATAAACCTGACGAATATGAAGCAGCTCTTTTAAAAAAAATGGAATCAGATCCAGAAAGCTGGATTGGGAAAGCCTCAATGAAAAAGTTTAACAATAATGGAAAGTCTTTTATCAGATACATTAAACCTTTATATATTACCGCTTCATGCATGGGCTGCCATAGTGATACAGAGTCAATCCCAGGCTTTATTAAGGAAAAATACCCGAAAGACAAAGCAACAGGGTATAAAATCGGAGATA
>JAAELO010000528.1 GCA_024226555.1 Desulfobacterales bacterium
CTATTTCTATAGCTTTCTCTCTAACTGAATCCGGAAAAAATTCTTTCCTCATTGTATCCCATTGAGATGCTACATTATTAAAATATGTTTTACTACTCATTTTTCTGTTTGTTAAAATTATTATTATTCAACACATTTGTTTATTAATATTTAAGGTTCACCAAGTTTATTTACGCGCCAAATGTTTTTTAAATTTAATTTTACCTAGCATTCATCTAATATTCTTAACCTCATTTTCTCAAAATTTAAAAATCCATATGCTCTTCGTTTTATCATTTTTATTTTATTATTTTTACCTTCCACAATTCCATTAGAGATACGTTCGTTGAAATAGTTTAATATACCGTCATACCAATTATTTAAAGTAGTTAAAAATTTGTTAAGGTATTTATTATTAAATACTTCTGCTTGTTGTTTCCATTCTGATATTTTAATTACTGCTTCTTTTCTACTTATTTTTGAATTAAATATACTTTTGAATTCTTCTTTAATATAATAAAATATTTTAAGCTCTGTACTTACTTCAAAAGCTGCGTTTCGTATCTCAATTTCCTCATTACTAAGATTACCGGATGATTTCAGTAAAGCAAAACGGAGTTTACCTTGATGCAATTCTACATCTTTAAATAATGTCTTTCTGAGCTTTTTTCTAAACGTATCCAATGTTTTATTTAAACTCTTTGAAAAATGAAATCTATCTATAACTAATTCTGCATTAGGGAATATTGTTCCTGATAGACCTGTAAATCCTTGCCACATATCGCAAGAGAGGACTGTGATTTGTTCACAAAATTTTTCACCAAGTCCTGTAAAATATTTTATCAGATAATCTTTTGTTCTTTCCTTTAAAACATCAATTACACAACCAACCTCTAAATCAACCAATACACATGCAAAATGTTTGTGTCCTTTTTTCATACTAAACTCGTCAATACCAAGTTTTCTTACTTGTTCGTGTTTTATTGAGTTTTTTTTTACCCAACTTTCGTAAATAGTATTAACTACATCCCAGGATAAAACTTCTTGTTCTGCAACATGTTTAATATCACGACCTTGACAGCATTTATAAATATATTCGCGATAACGTTCTGTCATACGAAATTTTTCATTTACAAAAACAAATTTTTCATTGAAATAACTATGACATTCTTTACATTTAAACTGACGAGTTGTTAATTTTAATATCGTTTGTTTACCGAAAATTTTTAAATCTCTTATTGTACGCTCATAATATTTGGGAACTCTACTACATTTATTCTTGCACTCTGGACAAATTTGTTCGTGAAAAGAACCGGAACATCTTATAATGACTTCGTTATCAGTTATTTCTATATTATCAATTTGAATACCAGTTAAATTTAATAAAACTTCAATATTTTTCATAATACAATAATTTGTTAATAATCATGCAATTATAAAATAATATTTTATTTTTAAAAATTTACTTGTACATTTGGTGCGTAAATAAACTTGGTGAACCATATTTAACGAACAATAAATGCAAAAATACTTTTAAATCATTTATATTATAGTTAATTAAACGTTAATAAGAGTTAAAGAAATGTTAAATATTTAAACTAAGACTATTTGATTATTTTAGTTATTATTTCGGCAGAATATTTGACAACTGACGGACAAATTTGTTTAAATATTTTTTTTTCTGAAATTACTTTCATCCCTTCTACTGTACTTATATTCTCACCTTAAATTTTATTACAATTTAAAGATGGATTTTTTTTTAAAAAGCGTTTATTGAATTCTCTTATATGCATGTATGTCATTTCCTTTCTGATTTCATCATTAGGTATGTTATTACCATTTATTAAACTAATAGTCATATATGCACCTGTCACAGCTCCACATGTTTTTCCTTGATAACTCATACATCCAACAAATCCTGTCCCCAATCGCAAACA
>JAAELO010000529.1 GCA_024226555.1 Desulfobacterales bacterium
ATTATTTGATATTTTAACACTTTTAACAAATTTTTAACAAATTCAATTTACTAACAGTCTGTATTTCAGTAATGTAAAGAAATAAAAAAAGTGCAGAAAACATGGAGCAAACATGTAAACTGCACTGGACGAAAAAAAAATTGTGTGCAATCAGATATCAACAAACTTTGCATCAAACAGCAAGCAAACTTTCTGTGTTAGACACGCTTGTACCATCTGCGCGACGATAAGAAAGAAAGACGTATATGTCCTGACCCGGCGCAATGATTTCATCAAATTGAAAAAAACATTGAGTGTTTTCACGCGTAGCATGACTAACGAGCAAACCGACCGTTTTTTGAACTGAATTATAACAAAATCCATACACCTCATCAGAAGCAAGTGCATCACCAACTCCCGTGTTGTTTTGATATGTAATTTCAAGTTGATATGTGTCAGGAGGATAATTAAAACCAGCATTCAGAAAACCAGTCACTTTGCCCGCTGAATTGACAAAATGTGGATTATCTATAACCCCCTCAATATCAAAGTTTTTCAGATTATTTCTAATCCAGACATTAAAACCAGACTCCTGAGATGCAAAACGGTCGAGGAGCGGCTTTATCACAGACACTAAGATGATTTTCGAAAGAGCTACAGCATGACCAAATTTAGATCTTTGGGTCTGCTGAGCTGCCGTGTTTGGATTTGCGACTGACAAAGGCATAGTTCTCAGATAGTTAATACCTTTCCATGACGCACCGACCAAGTTACCTATTTTGCCCGACACACCTCCAAAAATTCCCTGCTTAATTTTACCCATTTTAAAAATTTTAAATTATTAACATTCAATTATTTACAAATATAATAGACACTCAAAAGAGTGATGAAAAAAAGAAAACACAAATTCATGAATTAACAATTTCGACAGAGAGCAGCTTTCAAGCATTATTTTTTTTTACGTAACTTACTGTTTACTTGATATATAACACCGTTCTTGCATACTCTAATATTACAGATAGTACCTGAATAGACATTTTCTGACACAACTCGCAGATAGCCAACCACTTGGCTCGCATTAGTTTTTTTATCTTTCTTATTCTTAGACATATAGCTTTTTTTGTAATTAATTATAAAAATCGGTCGTAAACTTCTGGTCTATAACCCTTTACATACCTTAAAGTATTATCAACATTCGCATGACCTATTTCTTCTGCAATATCCACTACACTGTATCCATCATTGTGCATTCGATAAATATACAGATATCTGAAATAATGCGTAACACTATGATTTTTAGACGTTTTAGACTTACACATAAATCCATTTTTTTTGAATTCGCGATATAAGTAGAAACGATTAGTACTCTCAAATATTTCATTTTTATGTAAGCGAACATGTAGCAGACGATCAACATGATAAACACATTGTATTAAACGCTTTTTTGAGCCTTTTAACGACCTTATCCTAATCCGCCCCTGACTGTCTATGTCTTTCATTTTAATGTTTAGCATCTCTGTTATACGAAGCCCTGAGCTCAGAAGTAAACCAACCATCAACCTGAAATCTTGTGGATACTTTATCTCGCTGAGTATGAAGCTGTCAAGGCGCAAAATCTCGGGCAACTGGTTGATAATAGGCTCGCACAGTTTAATAGTGTGTGCGGGCAGACTTGGTAATGACAATGTGTCTACGATAAGATTTTTTTTCATGATTTCACGTTTAAAATGTGCGACAAAGTTAACGAATTGTTGCGTAAAATCAAAATAAAACCGTAATTATCTCTATGCCTGTCTGTTAGAACCGCTCAGAAAAATGTTAAATATTTATTAACTTAATGAACTAATCGCCAGCCAGCCAGGGTTTTATCAACCGTATTTTTACTTTGCAAGAAAAAGAAATAATGAGAGCTCACTGACACAACCTGTCACCGAGAATACGAACAAAATCATCCTAAAAAGTCCCAACTGCTTGCCGTTTAACATGTTAAACGTGCACATCAACCGATTACAATAGTAAATATTAACCCTATCTATCTGTTTCTCACTGTTTTACACATGCTTACATATATTCTTTTTTCAATTTTTTTAGGTCAGCACATTCCATCATCATTATCGCGCACATTTCAAACAACACAAAAAATACACTCATGAGCATATCACCTCCTTATCTCCCTGAGCCTGAGCGCCTTATGGCGCTCAGTTATTTATCTATATACTTACATACGTTTATACGTATATACTCCTACTTTCTTTGTGTCGCTTTAACACCCTGCCACTACTACAATCTCCGTGCCATTCTCTCTATTTGCTTGACCCCCAGCCTCTTACGGCACGTTTTAAATAATATATATTTTTTTTAACTTACTCCACTGTATTCCAGTGAGTTAAAAAAAATATTCATCGTTTTAAAAAAATCATAAAGCTTTGGGTATTAAGCAATTTGCATGACATAAAAAATGCAAAATAGGGTTGTGTGATGGCCGCATTTTTTATGGCATGTAAATTGCTGAGGGTCAGGGTATTGCGCGGCTTTATGTTTTTTTAAAACGATACCGCTATCTAGAAGCCGTATGGCTGCCGCGAATGCGTAACGCTTTGTTACTTAGGATATTGGTTGATTAAGCATTTTTGTTATATAACTCAAATTATGTTAAGTAGACTGCCCTTTTTAGTTTCAACAGCAGTTTAGGGGGCAGGTAGTTTGTAGCTTTTGCCTGAGCGTCAGGGTTTTAGCGCGATGGCAAGGCAATTGCGGAAAACTGCCTGCCCCCTAAACTGCTGTAATACAGTATACTTAGCATAATGTCTGTTATAGGACAAAATTGCGCTAGGGCAACTGGGATTTTACACAAACGATAAACGGCAGTATATCAAGACGTTAAAGAACGTTTTAACAATTTTTTAACATTTGATTGTTTACATCTGTAATTCAGACACTTACAGTTATCTGTTGTCTATTTTTTCATGCAACTTTTCTTGATTTTTGCGATTTGCTCAGGAAGGATCCGGATTTGAAAGGCTTCTAATATACTCATTATCAAACAGGTCAATATTCTGACTTTGCGATGGCAATGGCGACTGACACAACCTGTCATCTGACTCAGTCACAGGATTTGGGGGAACATTTAAAAAATATTCATATTGTTGGACATAGTAACTTGCCATATCACTATACAGGTCTGGTACTGAGGTTCTTAAACTGTTGTAAACATCAAATTTTATAACACTAAAATAATCGGTATCATAAAAATCAGCGTATTCATCTTTGCGTAAATCATTTAGATATGAAACAAGCTCACAGTATTCATCAGTTTGATACACTGACATTTGCTTTATATTCTCAGATGCATTCCACAAACGCCCCTTTATTTTCCTATATCCCTCATTCTTAGATAGATACTTTGCCAAATAATCTATTAAACTGTCGTTCAGATTTATAGCATCTATCCGCGTTGATGGGGCATTGTTGTGTCCGTGTTTTTTTCTGTATTTCTCTAAGTACTTATGTTTAAGCTGTATACGGTTCCACGCATCTTGAAGTTGCTTATAAAGCAAGTTAGCGTTTGTAACTATATGAAAATGAATATTTTGATTTTTTTGAGGTTCAGCAAACCAATAATAAGCGCAGTTTTCAGTATTGTCTCGTAAGTACTGTAAATAAGACTGTAACATAGTTTTTTTTACGACTAAATCAGTTGTAAATTGTGATTGACTCAAAGTTAACGTATGTAACTGCAAATCAGGAAGTTCACACCCTCCTTCACAAACTCTGTATTCGTTCGTAAACATATGTCCTGCGAAAAGCGATGTTAACATATTGAATATGTTACGTTTAGCACTTGCAGATATACGTCCTTTATACTTATTTTTTTTGAGATTTGACATGCTGTTTGAGTCTTTTTTATCGAAGATTTTTGGATCAGTACAAAAGGAGAATTGAACAATTTTATTTCTGTATATTTTAAAATTAGATGCTCTATTTGAAGCTGTTACTAACATATTCTTGATTTGTCGAGCTAAGACTAAACCCGAAGATTGAGACGTTGCTTGAACAAGTCTCCAGAATACCTCTATGTATGTGATTTTGAGGCATTTAAACATTTAAAAGGGGGTTGCTTACGCGTGTGACGATGTAACACTGCTGATACTCTGATAGTTAGAAACAAAATGACAAGCATCTCTTTTATGTCGTATGCTTGCCATTTCTCCCTTTTAAACGTTTACATGCTATCCCTCTGATACTTAGCCACATACAGCCTGTATCGTCCGTTTCACATGATAGCACAAATTTACTATAATATTTCGCACATTATTTGATATTTTAACACTTTTAACAAATTTTTAACAAATTCAATTTACTAACAGTCTGTATTTCAGTAATGTAAAGAAATAAAAAAAGTGCAGAAAACATGGAGCAAACATGTAAACTGCACTGGACGAAAAAAAAAT
>JAAELO010000530.1 GCA_024226555.1 Desulfobacterales bacterium
ATACCAATTCCAATCCTTTAAAGATAGATTCTCGTCCTTATAATATTTTGTGTTTGTGACCCCTCGCGAAAGGACGGACCCTTTTTCAGCGAATGTTGCGAAAAAAAGGGGGCGCACGTTTTGTTCTTTTCGCGTATCGTTTTTTTTTGTTTTTTGCTCTTGTGTGTTTTATTTTGTTGTGCTTATGTCTGTGCGTGGGTGTGTGTGTGTGTGTGTGTCTGGGAATGGAAAAAGAGGAAAAGGAAGAGTGGTGAAAAAATGTATACTTTTTGTTGTTGTTGATCGAGCGGACCCTTTTCGCGTGTGTCTTTTTTTCTTTGCATGTTTTTTTGTGTGCGTGTGTGTGTTTTTGCTGTTGTGTATGTGTGGGAAGGGAAGAGGAGGAAGAAAAGGAATTGAGTTGAGAGAAGTGAAAAGTGAAGAAATTTTGTTGTCTTGTTTGCGTGAACAATTAAGTGCTTTTGCAAGACAAAAGCACTTTGTTCTCGTTTTTGTAAACCAGTGTTGTGTATTATCTATTTAATTGATTCTGTATTGCGAGAAACAGACTTCCATGCCATGGATCCTCAAGCACCTTTCAGCACAGCGTTTGTTGCGCAACACTTGTTTACGACAAAAACCTCATCACATTCTACTTGTTCATGCACGTGCATAAACAAGTTATATTTTCAACGTAAACAAGGATTTCAAAAAAAAGACAGGCCGCGTCTTTCGCACG
>JAAELO010000531.1 GCA_024226555.1 Desulfobacterales bacterium
CAACTCGGACGGTGCGTTGACGTACTTCACGGGCCGACTGTCCGAGGTGCGAACGTACGACGTGATTCTGTCGTCCGGTGACGTGTCAGCGCTGTACAGCGGTTTGCCGACAACGACCACGACAACCACGACCGGCGCGTCGACAACGAGCACGGCGGCCCCAACCACGACGGTGGCCCCGACGACGACATCGGGTCCCACGACCACATCGGGACCGACCACGACTGCGGGACCGACTACGACAGGTGCGACCACGACGTCGGGCGCGACTACGACCGTAGCAACAACGACATCGGGCGCGACCACTACGATAGCGACGACGACGGCTGCGCCGACTACAACAGTTGGAACAACGACCGCGACAACGACGACGGCCGGCGGTCTGCCCACGCCAGTGGCGCTGTACTGGCTCAATGGCGACGTGAACGACAGCTCGGGGAGCGGATTGGACGGGACTCTGATCGACGGCACGTATGTGACGGACGCGACGCGCGGGACTGTGCTTGAGTGTGACGGTGCTGACGACTACGCGACGACACCCGTGGCGGCGTTGGACATGAATGAGGACTTCAGCGTGTCGTTCTGGGTGAAGATGCCTGACGTATCGGCGGTGAATGCGATACTGGGTACGGATGATCAGAAATCCACCCTGGAGCTTGTTGGGACTGGGTCCTGGTGGGCAGCGGGCTCATCCGGGGCGCTGGCGCTGTGCGGGTCTGGCCATGACGCGTCGAACGTGACGCCGCCGACACCGTTGGACGACGATCAATGGCATCACGTAGTAGTGACGTGGGACCGCAACGGTCTGAATACGGACGGCACGACAGTGATGTACATAGACGGCAGCGAACTGTCACTGAACGGGTCGCGTCGTTACCGCGCGAACACCACTGCGTCGACCGGCGGCATGCTTGGCCGCGGGTACAACTCGGACGGTGCGTTGACGTACTTCACGGGCCGACTGTCCGAGGTGCGAACGTACGACGTGATTCTGTCGTCCGGTGACGTGTCAGCGCTGTACAGCGGTTTGCCGACAACGACCACGACAACCACGACCGGCGCGTC
>JAAELO010000532.1 GCA_024226555.1 Desulfobacterales bacterium
CTTCTTAGTTTGAGGAAGTGATAATTTTGAAAAACGCACAACTTCCCAGCACCCCCCCCCCCCAAGTAAGTCAAACGTAGACCCAAGTATGACTCCTGTGAAACGAGACGTTGTTGCCGATGGGGAATGCAAGAATATCGTGATGTAGTTCCAGATCGGGGCTTTCAAAACATGGCGACAAATCTTCCCAACTCTTCATCATAATGAATGTAATGATGATTAAAAAAAATGATTTTGAAAAACGGCATTTTCATTCCTACTTCTCGGGAAGAAGTAATCAGGGGCAGAGGAATACTTCTTGGTATTAGGAAGTATGTAGATTTAGGGCAACACTTCTTTAGTGCAAGAAGTCAAACAACAAAACAGCACAAACGTTGTTAACTTCCTGAATTCAGGAAATAAAACACAAATGATAGCTTAATTAATAATACACAAACACGTTACAAAAAGACAAACGTACGCAAGACACAACAGGGCGACAACATGTACACCCACTCCACAGAGAGTATCACCTTTCTCTTCTTTACTTTACTTTTTTAACTTTATCTATTC
>JAAELO010000533.1 GCA_024226555.1 Desulfobacterales bacterium
AATATCATCTATGGTTATTGATAGAACATTATTATCTGGCAAACCCGAATTTGAAGTATTATAAACCGTCCAGTTTGTACCGTTAAATTTTGCAATACCATTGATAGTTCCAAACCATATATTCCCACTAATATCAATGGCAATTGATGTAATATTATTATCAGGTAAGCCAGAATTTGAAGTATTATAAACTATCCAGTTTGTTCCGTCAAATTGAGCAACGCCCTGCACAGCAATGCCATTTAGTTAATAAGTGTTGAATATCAGCTATTTACTGCCGGCGTTTGAAGCTGTAAATCATGCAGTTACACATCTACTTATAACAGGTGCTGAATATTCTTATATTTCTTTGTTTTATTCTCTCATAAGTCCTTTCAGGTCGATATGAAACAGGATTAACCATAAATAATTTGTATAATTGGTTCAATATTTTTTCGAAATCAATTCTTACAAATATCAAAAAACCAGAATTTTTCATTTTACATAAGACATTTGTCCAATTTACTTTGTATTCTAGTTTTCTATGTTGAGTCTTTTTTTGTATATCTTCAAGTGTTTCAAAAGCCAGAATAGAGGCTAAATTTGCTATAAATATTTTTGCGAAAAAATCTTGATGTATTGCTTCAACTGTTTTTCCTGAAAAATTCTCAAGTTCAACACGATATTTTAAAAGTTTATAGTCTTCTTCAACTGGCCAACGCAAATGATATAGTCCCTTAAAAATACAATGGGGAAAATCATTCATATCCAATAATGAAGTAATTAAAATCTCAATTGTTCCATTATCTAATTCAACCCGAACTAATCGACATTTTATTGGTTCTAAATCTAATCCTAATTCCAAACATTTTTTCTTTGATGAATGTGGACAACTAATCTCCACAATTCTTTCCTTTTCTCCGCTTTTAACAAAGTTTTCAATTATATTTGATGCACTAATTGGCACTCTAATACAAAATTCTACACCATATTTGTAAAATAATTTATAAACCCAAAAAGCAGGATAATTTCTATCAAGAATAGCTAAATCCCCTTTTTGGAGTCCTTTTATATGCTCAATTAACATCTGAAGTTCGCTTACCTTCCAAGCCTGTATTTGAGAATCTAATATAATATGGTTTATTGGGTCAAAAGATTCTGAAATTCTTGCTTTAATCACAGGGCTTCTATCAGCTAATTCTGTTTGTATCCCAAACTTATTTGCTATTTCCTTGGTATAAGGTAAACGTACGCTTGAACCATCAATTGATATTAATCGAAAGCCATTCCAAGTCTTATACAATGTGTTGTTATAAAATTCTTCTATTTGAATGTTATCCAATTCAATAAAGGCTGAATGGTTTAGTTTGGCTCGAGCCTGTGTGAAGGCACTGTTACCTACTTTGTGAATATCTGTATCACCACCATTTATTCTTCCAAAAAAATAGTCAAGTTCGTTTTGAACTGAATTTTTCAAATTACTCATTAAAAATAAAACAGTGATTTTAAAAGTAAATACTCTATTTCTGATAAAATCTATTGA
>JAAELO010000534.1 GCA_024226555.1 Desulfobacterales bacterium
TCTTTCAAACAGTTCATTGATTTTAATTAATCGAATGAACTCCTTGAAAATGCATGATTATCATTATATATAGGAGGATTTGAAGATGCTAGGACTTTGCCTTTTCACTGTTCTTCCACTTCTGCGGAATTCCATGTGAAATACACGTTCTTATATCTACCCTCTGCACATGCGCAACTACACAAAAACAACTTTTTTTAAATTCAATTTAAAAATAAATGAAGTGATCACTTCATTTAATTAATTCGGAGAAAAAAACGAAATGATCACTTCATTTAAGGAATTCTGAAAAAAACGTAAATGAAGTGATCTGTACGTACACCAAAAAAACTTTTTCTTTAATATTAAATGAAGTAAAAAAATGTTGTTTTTGGGGGTTGCGGATGTGCAGAGGGCAGAGATAAGAAACTGCATTTCACATGGAATTCCTCAGAAGTGGAAGAACAGGGAAAAGGCAAAGTCCTAGTATCTTCAAATCCTCGAGCTCGTAATGATACTTTTCAAGGAGTTCATTTAATTAAATTTAATTTAAATTTAATTAAATGAACTACCTGAAAAAAGAATGTTCATTTAAAATAAATGAAGTAAATTACTTCATTTTAAAAATTAAATAGAACTAAATCATTTTATATAAGTAAGTGAACTACTTTGTAAGGAGTCCACTTAAAATAAATGAAGTACATTACTACATTTAAATAAATATAAATGAACGAAATGATTGTAGTAGTAAGTCAACTAAGCACTTTTATCAATTAATTACAAACAAATAAATTAATCACATCATTTAATTTTTCAAAAAATAAATAAATTAAATCACTTCATTTAATTTTGTAAAAATAAATAAACTAGTTGTTTCATATGTTTCTATATTTTTTAAGTTTTGATGTTTGGAAAGTGACTTCATTTGGGTGTACAAGATTTGAAAAATTAATCTAGAGGTTTTTAATAATTTGATTTTTTGTTTGTCAATTGACATGAAGTTCAATTTGCGATTTCCTTTTCATTTATTTCTTTTTCATTGATTTCACTTTATTAGCGTTTTTCGTCTTATTTGATTTGGCGTGTTTTTAAATGAACCTTTGTGAGCTGAGAGTATTTGTACAAATGAACCTTCGATGGGGTGTTTTCAAATGAACCTGAATTTTTAAGAGGTTTATGTGAGTTTTCTTTTTTTGCACTAAATCGCTACCGTTTGAAAATCCACTTAAACGAAAATAGCATGGTTCAAGTGGATTTTTTTTGTTTTTTACTTCATTTGATTTTTGTCCCCAAATTTTTCACTTTATTTGGATTTGTCTATATTTCGTTTCATTTGAATTATTAAATGATCCTTGGGTACGGTGCATCGAGTTACGCTAGGCAAAGAACTGGGCCCTTTAGTAA
>JAAELO010000535.1 GCA_024226555.1 Desulfobacterales bacterium
GACGGCATTTGGGGCTTGACCGACGGGCTCACAGCCGGCTGGGGAATGTTCCATGCCCCCGGGTTTTTCGGGGTTGACCGATTCGTCTCCCTGGATTTTTTGTAATTGACCGATTCGCTCCCAGACAGCTCGGGGATACCATGCACCATGCACCGTACCGGCGTCGTGAACAGTATCCCCGGGTTCCGAACCCGGGGTTTATCGGGAATAATAAATAGCCCCGGGTTGCGAACCCGGGGTTGGGTGTTTCCAGCGCTGCACCCATCTGTCGGTTATCGATCATCGCCTGCACCCATCTGTCGGCGTGATTGAACGATGTTGCATACGATGCCAGGCACCCCCCGGGTTCGGAACCCGGGGCTATTAATCGGCAATGGTCACCCCCAGGTTCGGAACCTGGGGATATTGTTATCGATGCTGACGGCATTTGGGGCTTGACCGACGGGCTCACAGCCGGCTGGGGAATGTTCCATGCCCCCGGGTTTTTCGGGGTTGACCGATTCGTCTCCCTGGATTTTTTGTAATTGACCGATTCGCTCCCAGACAGCTCGGGGATACCA
>JAAELO010000536.1 GCA_024226555.1 Desulfobacterales bacterium
CCACCCAACAGAAAGCAAGTGCCAGCTGCCGCCGACAGAGTGACAACTTGCCAACTGCTAAGCCTTTTAACGTCATGCTCGGGACGGTGCGTGTGTGTGTGTGTATGCGTGTATGTGTGTGCGCGCAGACAGTATCGCGTCTCCCAAGGAGGGGTGGTGCCCTCAGCGAGATCAGCAGACGCTGCGAGTTCATTTGTGCCATAGCGTTAAACGCCTTTGGCTCCGGCGGGCAGAAGCGGCACGGAATGCGCAGGAAAGCGGCAGGCCAGAGGCATCGCACAGGGCGACGTGTTAATGGCATGGCCCACCAACCCACACAACCCAATACCGTCGTCCTGCAAAGCAACGGGGACAGGGTTCGCGGACGTTTCGCCACCGAGCAGCACACACATCGTCATTTGCGGGTGAAGCTTCATCGTGCCCGAAGACACGACTCTGCCCCGCTCGGATGCATTCACGTCGCAACAACGAGAGCGAGGAGCGGCGCAAAGGCAAAGCTCAAGGGCGGCGGGTCATTAACGTCCACCCAACAGAAAGCAAGTGCCAGCTGCCGCCGACAGAGTGACAACTTGCCAACTGCTAAGCCTTTTAACGTCATGCTCGGGACGGTGCGTGTGTGTGTGTGTATGCGTGTATGTGTGTGCGCGCAGACAGTATCGCGTC
>JAAELO010000537.1 GCA_024226555.1 Desulfobacterales bacterium
AAAGCCGAGGATTCAGAACCAACCGGGTGTTCAGCCCTGAGAGTTTGCAGAGGGTTCAGGAGTAGGTGTGTGCCTTGGAGACTTGGATATGCACAGAGATGTATCACTGCTAGGAAGATATACGTTTTTTAAGTTGGCTGGCTTCAATCGGTGGTTTCCGACTCATTTTCCGAAGAGATCAGCCATTTTCTGATCTTCTGCTTCTTCTTGAGAGTTCCAAGGAGTAGAAGCATTCATTTAGTGAGTGAGGTGACCTACTGCTGCTTTCAAGTGGTTTCCAGTTCACCGAAACCTCCTCGAAAACACGACCGAAGCCGCAGGAATATTCGATTTGGTTTTGACAGAAACCATCGTTGAGGCGGAGCCTGCCACATAGCAAGATCAGGCATCATAAGGAGAGATGCTCTTGATGGAAATCTTCCTCTTCCGAGGCTCTCTTCCATTTTCTGGTGCTGTTGAGCCAACTTCTGGCCTTCTTGAACATTCACAAGAACCCAAGGAACTCTTGCACTGCATTTCTGTGAATTCTTGGCGGAAGAAAACACGAAAATTCAAAAGGGGAACAGCCTCTCGGAAAATAAGCCGGAAGAACCGATTGAAGACAGCCAGTTTGTGCAAACTTAAAAAACGCTCGCGAAAGGGCCATTTTTTTTAAATATAAGCATATATAAAAAAAAGTGAAAAAATATATTAAAAATTTGAAAATTCAAAAATAGTAAGATTCTTTTCTGTTATATGATTATGTAAAATCTAATTTTTTTAAGTACCAGCGCAAGCGCTGGGCCTGCGGCGGCATTGCATTTGCTTTGATCGAATGCATTCTTTTTTTGAATTCGTATTTTTTTCCTGCGATTCTGCGTAATAATATCCCGGAATTATGTTTGTAATGGGAGAACGCCAAAAAAACCCTTTATATTTGAGATTTAAAATTATTCACTTCTTCGCTACCAATTTCAAGCGACTCACCATTCCAAAAAATATCCGGGATACTATTTATTCTAAAACTTTTTCTGAAAAATTCCAAAAATTCATGAAAATATATCGAATTCAAAACGCCTCAATTGCCTCATCTGCTGCTTTATATAATGGATAAGAATTGGAGATATAAAAAAAATGAAAAACATCTTAAAAAAAAATCCATCCAAAAAAAATTCTTTACTGAGGAGAGAGGCGATAAAAAAAAAAAAGCAAAAAACCAGAAAGGTTAAAAAGACAAAAAAAAATTATAAAAAA
>JAAELO010000538.1 GCA_024226555.1 Desulfobacterales bacterium
ACCATAGTGGATCGCTATGGTCACTTTCACTTTACCGGCAGCGTTATGATCCTGCTGTCGAGTGTTATGTTGGGATTGTGAGCTTATCACAGCTCAACATAACAAGGCGGATCAACCTGTCCGAGGAAATTAGTTGAAGATTATTGGCTAAATCAATCGGCAGGTTATCCGCGACGTTATAAGCCATAAGGCCCGTTAGTGTTCAAACGGGAGACTATGGTCTTATACTTCGAGTGATAGGTTGCGACAACAATGGAAATAAGGAGTTTTACGATGACCTCCCCTTTATGTTAGGCTTGTAGATTCATTTAATTCTAACATCAAGTTCATGTTTTGAACCGCTGCTCCTGAAGCACCTTTTCCTAAGTTATCCAATCTTGATAAAACTAAAACAGCATTATCATGGTCAAAAACAAATATCTCAACTTTGTTAGTACCATTTAATGATGTTGCTGATAAAAATCCATCTTCAAGATATTCATCACTATTAAGGTCTTTAACTTCAACAAACTGTTCATCTTTATAATGAATTTTCAAAAGTGAGTGGATTGAAGATGCGTCTTTATTAAGGTGTTCCTTAAATAATGGTATGGTTATGAGCATTCCATTATAGAAATTACCCACAGAAGGTAAAAAAACAGGTGGTTTTTTTAGCCCTGTCATTAGATGCATTTCATCAATGTGCTTGTGGATTTTTCCTAATGCATATGGCCTTACAGAGTAATGCTCAGTCTGTTTTTTATATGAACCTTCATAAAGGGCGATGAGTTTTTTTCCACCACCACTAAAACCACTAACGGCATTAACTGAAACCATAGCTTCTTTATCAAGGATTTCTGATGAAACAAGTGGCGCAAGAGAAAGAATAACACCAGTTGGATAGCACCCGGGATTTGAGACTCTTTTAGAACCTATTATTTTGTCTCTTTGTGATGCATTAACTTCAGGAAGTCCATATGTCCATTCTGGGTTTGTTCTAAATGCTGTACTTGCATCTATGATTTTAGTTTCAGGATTGTTAACTAAAGCAACAGAATCTATTGCTGCCTGATCAGGAAGACAAAGAATTACAAGATTTGCGTTGTTCAGGAATTCCGATTTAAGTTTCTGGTCCTTCCTTTTTTCGTGGGGAATTTCCAGAAGTTCAATATCGTCTCTACCTACAAGTCTTTCATAGATCTGAAGACCTGTTGTTCCTTCCTGTCCATCGATAAATACTTTCTTCATCTTTTGTCTTCCTTAAAAAAACATTATTCTCGTTATTTTTGGAAATGCCTTATATTTCATCCAAAATTCTAATAATTAGAGGGTTCTCTAATCAGTTAGAAACTGATAAGTTCAATTTTAAATATAAGAACTGAGTGTGGTCCAATTTTTGGAGGACTACCCGCAGCTCCATAAGCAAGGTCTGAAGGTATAAAAAGTTCCCATATTGCTTCTTTTTTCATAAGTGGTAGGGCTTCCTGCCATCCCTGAATAACACCATTTACTGGAAAACTTGCTGGAGTACCTCTTTCATATGAGCTATCAAAGATTTGACCATCTAAAGTTTTACCTTCATAATTTGTTGTAACCGTACTGGTAGCAGATGGACTATCACCTTTACCTTCTTCGATTATTCTGTATTGAAGACCACTTTCTGTTTCAAAAACCCCATCTTTTGTCTTGTTCTCTTCAAGGAATTTTTTTCCATCTTCAACGTTTGTAACAGCTTGTTTGTCCATCTCAGCTTTTTGTTTTTCAGCATGATGTTGTCTTAGAGATGTCATAATCTGCTGCATCTCTGCCATGGACATTTTGCTTTCTACTTGATTTAAAGCTTCTACCATAGCTTCAGTAAATTCAGCAGCATCTATTTCAAAACCTTGTCTTCTGAAATCTTCACCAATGCTTCTTCCTAAAATATAACTAACTTTTTTATTATCAATTTTCATTTCATATCCTTATTTTTATTCATGATTTATGACTTGCTTTAACATAAAACTTTGGTTCCTGTAAATTCCTTAATAAATAAAAACACGGATGCATTAAAAACATTACATTTCTTGAATTTTATTTCCTATCAAGTGGGAAAATTTGTTCCACTTTTAATATATTTCTCAACATGCCTTAAACTCTCTAAGTGCCTTATAAGAAGGTTTCTATGACGATAAAAGCCAAGTGGCATACTATATGCAACATGGGTATGCAAGGATAGTTTTTTATCTGGTAAATTAAATAGACCCGGAGAGACTAAATGGCTATTTCTGTAAATACAAATGTGGCTTCGCTTAATACACAGCGAAACCTTTTAAAAACTGGTACAGATCAGGAAACCTCACTTCAGAGGTTATCATCTGGTCTAAGGATCAACTCTGCTAAAGATGATGCTGCAGGGCTTGCTATTTCCGACAGAATGAATTCCCAGGTTAGGGGTTTGAATCAGGCTGTTAGAAATGCAAATGACGGGATCTCTCTATCTCAAACTGCTGAGGGTGCATTGCAGGAATCAACCTCACTGCTTCAAAGAATGCGTGAGCTTGCAATTCAGTCTGCCAATGATACCAACAGCCCCTTTGACAGAGCCTCACTTCAGGATGAAGTTTATCAGATACAATCAGAAATTAACAGAATCGCTGAATCCACACAGTTTAATGGAAGACACTTACTTGATGGAACTTTTGGAGTAGCTAAATTTCATGTGGGAGCTGAAGCTAATCAGGTTATTAATATTTCAACTGGAGATGCACGCTCATCAGCACTTGGAGCTTTTCAGAGTTATATAGAAGGAAAAGCCCAAATTGGAAACCTTACTCATTATCATAGCAAAAATATTACAATTAATGGTCCAAAGGGAAGCTCAACAATTAAAGCTCTTCCAACAAACGTTGCAAAAGAGTTGTCTGTCCAGATCAATTATGCAAATGGAGAAACAGGTGTAATATCCAGACCCAGAACAGAATTTGTTTTAACTGATATAGAACCGGAAAATGAATATAAGCTTGAAATAACAGCAGGTCAGTATACTGGAACTGTTGCAGCTTCAGTTCTTGAAGATGGAAGTCTTCAGGATCTGGTTGATTCAATTAATGACCAGACAAACAGAACAGGTGTTACAGCTTTTTTAAACAATGAAGGAAATGAAATCCTTCTGGTTGATCCCGATGGTGACAATATTCAATTAAGAAGAACAGACTCAAGTGATACTGAATGGACAGTGAATGTTGCCCATGCTGATGAAGACACCGGAACATTAAAACTCACCCATCAACCCAAAGAGCTTGAAATGGTTTTTGAAGAATCTAGGGATTCTGAAGGAAATCTTATCAAGGATGAACAGGGAGAACTGGTTAACTCGCAGATGGAGGTTAAGGCTCCTGAAGATGGAATGACTATACCTGTCTTCTACGGTGACAGACTTACTGACGTTTCCGGAAAAGTTGAGTTTTATGATTCTAATGGAAAAACCAAATACTGGGGTGTAGATGAAGAAGATCGCTATATATATGAAGTTCCTTCAAACTCGGGTGTGTACATGGCTGAAGGTGCTGAGTATATGGACAAAGAGGGTAAATTTTATGAATATATTCCAGGTAAACATGATACAAAACTTGTTGTTGGTGAAGCAAGGATTGAACCAAATACATGCACAGTAAGGGGTTACATTTTATTAGAAAGCAACAAGAATTTCAGTGCAAACGAAGAGGGTATTGGTAACAATGTCATAAATAAATATGATCAGAAGACACAGTCGGCTTCTCTTGCACCTATTAATGATGTTGACATAACAACCCAGACCAAGGCCAATCATGCTATTTCGGTTATAGATAAGGCAATTGCTACTGTTGACCAGATCAGAAGTGGGCTTGGAGCATATCAGAATCGTTTTGTTGCAACTATATCTAACCTTTCAAATGTTGCAGAAAATATTTCCGCATCGAAATCCAGAATTCTTGATGCTGATTTTGCTGAAGAAACATCAGAACTTACTAAAGCCAAGATACTTCAGGATGCCGGTCTTTCAATGCTTGCTCAGGCCAATCAGTTGCCACAGGCAGCGCTCAAACTGCTTGGATAAATATTTAGAGGTTCTATTGCTGTTTATCAAGAACACTTTGAATCTTATCCTGCATGGACTGATCCCTGTCGTTTCTTGTACCAAACTTTAGTGTTGTTGTTATGCGAGGGGTTCCCATCTCATGAATCTTTTCATGACATCTTTTAGCTGCATTAAAAACTTTATCCCACTCTCCCTCAACATTGGTACCATATGCGTGAAGTTGCGGATTTAAACCATTAGCTTTAAAAATATCCTGACATATGGCCACATACTTTGAAACAGAAACACCAACTCCCATGGGAACAATACAAAAATCAGCAATTACTTTCATTTTATTATCCTAAAAAATTATACCATTGTTTTTAATATATCTTCCATCCCGATCACCCCTGTCAGTACTCCATCATCAACAACAGGCAGTGTGTGAAAGTTGTTATCAACTATCAGGGCTGCAATTGTTTCAATAAGGGTATCTGATTTTACAGTAACAGGGTTTTTAGTCATAATTTCTTTAACTTTTAAAGCCGTAATTTTAGCAACCTCATTTTTAAAATCCTTTTCAGAACCAAGTGAAATTATTCCATCAAAAAAAACAAAAAAAGATGGCAGGTGAATCTTTTTCTGTTGTGTGATTATATCACTTTGGCAGATAACTCCTATTACCTTTTCACCATCCAGGACAGGAAGTCCGTTAAACTTATTATCCAATAGTATTTTTACAGCGTAACTTATATCATCATCTTTATTTACCGTTATAACATCTGTAGTCATTATATCTTTTGCTGTAGCCATAAAAAAAACCTCCTTTCCTATTAATTATCTGATGATCATTACAGGACAATGGGCATAATGGATCACTTTATGTGAAACACTTCCTAATAAAAGTCCTTCAATATTGCTTTTACCTTTTGTTCCCATTATTATAAGATCAATATTTTCAATCTTAGCTATATTTGTAATTACTTCCCCAACAGGTTCCTCAAGCAAAAGATCAGTGCACTCTATTCCCTCTTCTGTGAGATATTTTTTGTATGGAACAAGAATATTTTTTGCTTTATCATGAATACGATCTATAGCTTCCTGAAGAAAAGGTTCTCCAAGATAAGACGGATATTTATGATGGCAGTGCACGAGATGGATAGAGCTATTCATTTTTTTTGCAAATTCTGCTGCATATTCCACAGCTCGAACAGAATAGTCAGATTTGTCAACCGGAACCAAAACTTTCTTAATTTCCATATTTCACCTCATCATTTAGAGTTGATAAAGTCTATCACTAATATTATGTTAAAAACATATATGTAAATAGTAATATACAGAAAATATAAAACAGTTTATTTCTATTATACAGTGTATATTAATTTAAGGGAATCTCTAATAAACTCAGGAGAAAGAATGAAAAAACATAATTGTGAAGTTTGTAAGTTCAGAAAAAAATATGATGATAATTCAAAATCTTTACTTGGTAAAATATGGAGATGGCATATAAACTGGTGTCCTGGCTGGAAATCATACATCAAGTCATTAGGAGATGATGATAAAGATAACCTGAAAAATAAGTACAGAATTTCATAATTTAAACCTGAAAATTATCATTTCTTAGTTTAGAAAAAAACTCTCCAGATATTATAAGAGAAGTACAGGGAGACCAGCATAAACCCTTCCCATCTATCTATTTTTTTGTCTGCACAAAGGGGAAGAAGCAGTAGTGATAAAAAGGTCATCATTATCAGATCAAAATATCCGTAAGCTGGAACATTTATATTTGTTATTGTTGAACACGCGCCATTTACAAGCAACAGATTAAAAATGTTGGAACCTACGACACTTCCAATGGCAAGATCTGTTTCACCTCTGTATGTTGCTATTACTGTGGTTATAAGCTCAGGAAGACTTGTTCCAATAGCAACTATTGTAAGTCCTATTATTGATTTCGGTACTGTTAGTGCTTCAGCAATTTTAACAGCTGAATCCACAGCTATTTTTCCACCATAAATTAAAAAAACAAGACCGGCTGCAAAAAAAATAAGGCTTAATAGAGTAGATTTTTTTGTTATTTTAGGTTTATCAACCTGATCGAGTAGAGCGTCCTCTTTTTTTCTGTTTTTAAATACATTTCGTACTGTGTAATACATAAAAATAGAGAAAAACAACAAAGAAGTTAAACCATCCGATCTGTCAAAAGTATTGGCTGAATTTCTAAGGAGCAAATCGATACCAGCTATCAGTGCCATTAGAGATGCCAGAGTCATCACGGGAATCTCTCTTTTTATAATGTCCCCTTTAACAGTCAGAGGCTTTACAAGAGCTGCAACCCCAATAACAAGCCCAATATTTGCTATATTTGAGCCTATAATATTACCGAATGATATCCCGGTATTGCCATTTACTGCTGCCAGTATATTTACTGTAAGCTCAGGAGCACTTGTTCCAAACGCCACCACTGTAAGACCAATTATAAGTGTTGGTATCCCTAAATTACTGGCAATAACTGAAGCTCCTCTGACAAGCAGATCCCCACCGCCAATTAACAAAGTAAAACCAAGTATTAATATAAGAAAATGAATTAACATAAAACCTTCGATGAAATATCAATTATAAAACGCAATAATAAATCAAGCTTGCTCTAATTTTTTTTACGGATGATTCATATACTATTAAAATGACTGATCGGCTATTAATAATTTCAAGAATCTCTAATTAATTAGAATTTTGATTTAAACTATTATAAAATTTTCAATTTTATAAGATACAGGTTGAGAAAAAAAATCGAGTCGATTCGTTTATATATAGCTTTTATTTTATAAAGTTTACAGTTATTATTTTTGAACAAATCTATTGTTCTGTTTTTTTTAGAATTAAAGTAGTTCGTTCAAAACAAAACTAAATCCTTTTATTTTATAGGCAATTATTAGAGATTCATTTTAAATTGTTTTTTCTAATCACAAATTTCATCTATCCAGTTCAGGTAACTTGTCAAACCACTTTTAACTGGAATTTTTATTATCTCAGGAACTTCATAGGAATGATTGTTAGAGATAAATTGTTCGACTTTTTTATAAAGAGAATCCTTGGTTTTAATCAAAAGAAGTTGTTCATCATCACAATTTATTTTGTTTTTCCATTCATAAATGCTTGTAATATTTGTTAACTGAACACATGCAGCCAGTTTTTCAGATAAAAGTTTCTCCGCCAGTTTCTTAGCTTCTTCTTTGGAACCTGTAGTTGATAACACCATACAATATTCGCTCATTACAAATCCTTTTTTTAGGTAATCTCTAATAACTCCCTTTTAACCTAACGACAGGGTTCTTCAAAAAATAATAACTGTTGTAAAATCAGCTCTTTATTTTTCCTCAGCCTTGTATCTTATAAAATTGAAAATTTTATAATAATTTAAATCAAAATCATAGTTATTAGAGTTTCCCTTTTATTTAATAATTACTGCAATAAGCATCTCTTTTTGCAATATATTCAAAATATTCTGCTGAGCCATCATTCCCTGTTTTAGCAATCAATTCTGAGGGTTTAAATGGTAAAAATTTAAATATTTTCGCCTCAAGTCTTCGGGTGTTTTCCCAACCTATCTTTATTTTTTTATTTTTTTCTTCACTATCACCATATCGTTCCATTATATATGCCATTCTTTTTTCCAAATGGACAACTTCATCATGGAGAACTCTTTTATCTGAGTAATTAACAATCTCTTCAGCTGTTGGACTACCTGTAAAGATATAGCTATCAAGTGTTACATGTTGCCTGACAATATCAGCTTCTTTTCTATATCCCAGCTCTGTGAGGAAAAGAGATCCTGTTTCAGCATGTAGCTCTTTTGTATTAAGGCTTCTGGTTTTAGTAATATCATGAAGAAGAGCTGATATATTTATACAGAAGGGGTCAATATCGATCCCTGCATTAATAAGATATTCAGTAATTATTTCTGCGAGATGACTAACTTTAAAGGAATGATAAATGATATTTTCAAGCATTCCAGAATTATGGATTATTTCATAACACTCAGTTTTTGATAAAGACATATTTAATAAACTCCGAATTTTCTATACTATAGCAGAGCATTGCATATTATCCAAATAAATTAGAGTTACCATGAATTGTAAAAAATGAAAAAGGCGGATCAAATAATCCGCCCTTTATTTATTATTTTCCCAAATTATCCTAAAACAAATTGTCTGTTTTAATTGGGATAACCTATTGTTAAGAGTGCTTCTTTCATCTCATCAAGTGTTGTTGGATCATCAATAGTTGCCGGCATTTTATAATCCTGATTATCAGCAATACTCCTAATAGTTCCGCGAAGAATTTTTCCAGATCTTGTTTTAGGTAACCTTTTGACAACAGTTGCTGTTTTAAAAGCTGCAACAGGACCAATTCTTTCTCTAACCATTTTGACAGTTTCAGCAACTATTTCATTATGATCTCTCTCAATACCAGCGTTTAATACAAGAAAACCAATAGGAAGCTGGCCTTTTAATTTATCTGCAACTCCTAAAACAGCACATTCAGCAACATCAGGATGATCAGAAAGAACTTCTTCAAGCGCTCCCGTTGATAGTCTGTGCCCTGCAACATTTATAATGTCATCAGTTCTTGCCATAACGAAGATGTATCCTTCATCATCAATGAATCCTGCATCAGCTGTTTTATAATATCCGGGAAATTCTTCTAAATAGGCTTCTTTATAGCGTTCATCATTTTTATATAAAGTTGGAAGTGTACCTGGTGGCAGAGGAAGTTTACAAACAAGAGCTCCTATTTCTCCGGCTTCTACAGGATTACAATTTGGATCAACAACCTGAACATCCCAACCAGGAACAGCTTTTGTAGGAGATCCATATTTAACAGGAAACTGTTCAATTCCAAGGCAGTTACCGGCAATTCCCCAACCTGTTTCAGTTTGCCACCAATGATCAATTACAGGTACTTTAAGTTTGTTCTCAGCCCACTGTAATGTATCAGGATCTGATCTTTCACCAGCCAGAAACAGTGCTTCAAAATTAGAAAGGTCATATTTTTTTAATAATTCAGCTTTAGGGTCTTCCCTCTTTATTGCTCTGAATGCGGTAGGCGCTGTAAACATAGCCTTTACTTTATGTTCAGAAATTACTCTCCAGAAAACACCAGCATCAGGAGTACCAACTGGCTTTCCTTCAAACATAATAGTAGTACAACCCTTAAAAAGAGGCCCGTAAACTATGTAAGAATGTCCAACAACCCAACCAATATCAGAAGCTGCCCAATAGACATCTCCCTTATCAACGTTGTATATAGCCTTCATGGACCACTTTAAGGCCACAAGGTGTCCGCCATTATCTCTGACAACCCCTTTTGGCTGTCCCGTTGTTCCAGATGTATATAAGATGTACAGAGGATCTGTCGCTTCAACCGGAACACAATCATGTGGTTTGGCTTTTGCCATTGCTTCATCCCAGTCTAAATCCCTTGCACCCAGTTCTGCTTTCTCCTGAGGTCTCTGGAAAATTATACATTTATCAGGTTTTGATTCAGACATATCCACTGCTGCGTCCAACAACGGTTTATACTTAATTACCTTGGCAACCTCTATACCGCATGATGCTGATACAATTACCTTTGGTTCAGCATCATTAATTCTTGTGGAAAGTTCATTGGATGCAAAGCCTCCAAAAACAACAGAATGTACAGCTCCTAATCTCGCACAGGCAAGCATAGCAACTGCAGCTTCAGGTATCATAGGCATATAAATTAAAACCCTGTCACCTTTTGTGACTCCACTGTCAGCAAGAACTCCTGCAAACAGGGCAACTTCATCTCTTAGTTCTTTATAAGTGTATTTTTTAATAGTGTTTGTAACCGGACTGTCATAAATAAGAGCATCTTGATCTGCAAGTCCGTTTTCAACATGATAATCCAATGCATTGTAACATGTGTTTACCTGCCCCCCGGTAAACCATCTGTAAAGAGGTTTATTAGAGTCATCAAGAACTTTATCCCACTTTTTGTACCAGTGAATATCTTCTGCGGGTACTGACCAGAATTTTTCAGGATCCTTAATTGACATTGCATGAGCTTCTGCGTATTTATTTCCCATCATTGTTCTCCTTTCTATAGAGCGTCATTAAATCGTTTTCAAAAGACGATTCTGTAACAAAAATTGAGATACTTAAGCCTAAAACAAATGAATCTAACGAAATAAAATTCTGAAAATCTACTAAGTTTAATACTGAAGGAACCTCTAATAACTAAATTTTTGATTGAAATACAAAGTTTATAAAAGCTTCTAATTTTATAAAATATCTGCCTGATAAATAAATAACGAGCTGATTTGTTTATAAAACGCTTTAGTTCAGTCAAAAGAGTTATTAGGATTCCCTGTAGAAAGACTTTAGAATGGACTTTTTTAAAAGTCAACTAAGAGAGAATAGATTTATTGTATGAATATGTTTAATCTATGGCGAGTCTCTATTACATATTTTTGTTTATTTATTTACTATGCACACTTACAAAGTATTAAAAAATAAACCCTTTATAAGTGTGTAACAACTGTGTAATCAAGGGTTTGTATATAATTACGATATGAGTATTGTAATGATTGTTACAACACTATATATTGTACAAGGTGGTAATGTGTGCCTGTATATTGTATTCAAATATCTAAAGTTGATTTGTTAAATTAAAAAAACGTAAAATAAAATTATAAAATAATAATTTTCTGTTATTTTTCTGTAAATACTTATATTTTTTTCAAAATATTATTTTTTTACTCATTATATTTGTATCGATTGATATGAAATTCATTTGTTCTGGTATGACAAATCACATTATGTTATTAAGCTTATAATAATGAGGAATATCCAAAGGTTATTTTTATAAATTTAAGGAAATTTAAATGACAGAAGAAAAAGTACAATCAAATTTTATCAGAACAATAATTGCTAAGGACCTTGAGTCAGAAAAACACGATGGAAAAGTAACCACAAGATTTCCTCCGGAACCAAACGGATATCTGCATATTGGTCATGCTAAATCAATATGCCTGAACTTTGGGTTAGCAAATGAAAATGAAAAAGGAACATGTAACCTACGTTTCGATGATACAAACCCGGAAAAAGAGAATATTGAATATATTAATGCAATAAAAAGTGATGTTGAGTGGTTAGGATTTAATTGGGAAGACAGAGAATTCTACTCTTCAGATTATTTTGAAAAATTATACAACTTTGCAACACAGCTTATAAAGAATGGAAAAGCTTATGTTTGCAGTTTAAATGCTGATGATATGAGAGAATATAGAGGTACTTTAACTAAACCTGGTAAACCAAGCCCAGACAGAGATAAATCCATTGAAGATAATATTGAGCTTTTTGAAAGTATGAGAGCGGGTGAGTTTGAGGAAGGAACCCATACACTTAGGGCCAAAATTGATATGTCCTCTTCTAATATGAATTTGCGGGATCCTGCCATATACAGAATAAAAAAGGTACATCATCACAGAACCGGAGATAAATGGTGCATATATCCAATGTACGATTTTACACACTGCCTTTCAGACTCAATTGAGAATATTACTCATTCCATATGTACTTTGGAATTTGAAGATCACAGACCTCTTTATGATTGGTTTTTAGATGAATTAAAAACTGAATGTCACCCTCAGCAGATTGAGTTTGCAAGATTAAATCTTGAATACACTGTGATGAGTAAAAGAAAGCTTATGAAGCTTGTCGAGAAAAATCTGGTTGAAGGTTGGAATGATCCCAGAATGCCAACAATATCCGGAATGCGTCGAAGGGGATATTCGCCCGCATCTATCAGAAATTTTTGCGAACGAATTGGTGTTGGTAAAAAAGAGAGTAGAATCGAATTTGGAATGCTTGAGGAAAAAGTCAGAGAAGATCTGAACGAAAATGCTAAAAGGGTAAGCTGTATATTAAAACCATTAAAAGTCATTATTGAAAATCTACCAGAAGATGAGGTTATAGAGCTTTCAACTCAAAATCATCCTCAAAAGCCTGAAATGGGAGAAAGAATAGTACCTTTTTCAAGGGAACTATATATTGAAAGAGATGACTTTATGATCGACCCTCCTAAAAAGTTTTTCCGTTTAGGGCCAGGCAAAGAGGTAAGATTAAGGTTTGCTTTTTTCCTTAAGTGTATAGATTACAAAACAGATGAAAATGGTGAAGTTACAGAATTAAGATGTACTTATGATCCTGAGACACTTGGTGGAAAAGCACCAGATGGAAGAAAAGTCAAAGGGACAATCCACTGGGTATCTGCAAAACATGCCCTTACTGCTAGAGTTAATCTTTATGGCATGTTATTTAGTGATATAAATCCTGAAGAGAGCGGTGATTTTTTGGAAAATTTAAACCCTGAATCGATTGAAGTTCTTGATGACTGCAAAATCGAACCCAGTATAAAAGATGCAGAGAAAGAAACTACATATCAGTTTGAACGTCAGGGTTATTTCTGTATTGATAGTAACGATGATGCAAATGGCCTGATTTTTAACAGAACTGTGAGCTTAAGGGATACATGGGCCAAGATTAAAAAAGGGTAACCTTTGAATAGTAAAAAAGCCATATCAATCATTGATATGGCTTCAAATTAATCATGCTAAAAATTAGTATTTCAGTCAAAAAGTAGTTCCCTTAATATAAATAAAATAGTTTAAATCTAAAAAAATATGTTTAGTTGATTTCAATATTTCATTATGTATACTTATTCTGTTTTTAGAGTGATAAGTCTAATTATGGAAGTGTTAATTTAAGTTATTTTATAATAGACCAGATTTAAGAAAGTAAATAAAATGAAAACAGTTGAAGAGTTTAAGGTAGAGAATGTTGAAGCAATAAATCTTGGATTCAGCTATTTTGGTAAACCCTATATGAGTGTTCATTGTTACCTGATAGATGGTATCCTGATTGATACTGGTCAACCACTAATGAGAAAAGATCTGATCAAAGTTCTTAGAACAAAGAAATTTAACAAAGTAATTCTCACACATTTTCATGAAGACCACAGTGGAAATGCTGCTGAGATTAAAAAGGAGTTTAATACAAATATATATGGAAGCCATTTAACAATGAATAATATGGCAAAATCATATAAAATTCTTCCATATCAACATTTCATGTGGGGAAGAACAGAACTTGTTGATATGGAGCCTTTACCTGAAATAATTGAAGGTGAAAATCTGTTACTTAAACCTATAAGTACACCAGGGCATAGCAAAGATCATACAGTTTATTATGAGAAAAACAGAGGCTTTTTGTTCTCTGGAGATCTGTTTCTTGGAGATAAAATAAAATATTTTAGACGTGATGAAAATTATAATGAGATAATATCTTCCATTAATAAAATATTGAGACTCGATTTTGATTCTGTTTTCTGTGCCCACAGGCCCCAATTAAAAAAGGGTAAATTAATGTTTAAGAGAAAACTTGATTTTCTTTTAAATTTCAAAGGTGAAGTTAATAACCTCTATCAAAAAGGTTATGATGAAAAATCTATCGTAAAAACAATTAGCAATAAGGAAGTTACTATAGTAAAATGGATTACCTTTGGAGATGCGAGTCTTTTCAATATGGTAAGAGCATCCATCGATCTAAATTAAAGGAGAAAGAATGACACACAAAGATGCCGGAAAATATGCTGAAAAACACCCTGAAGATACTTTAAAAAATCCTGATATAATTAAAGAGATAGAAAAAAAATCAAAGGGTGATACCTTATCCTGTAGCGATGCGCACAAAATCGCATCACATTTTAATATAGATCCATCTGAAGTTGGAGTAATGATAGATCTTAGTGAAAAAAGAATTTCAAAATGTCAGTTAAATCTTTTTGGACATGGAGATGGAAAACCTGAAAATATTCCAAGTACTAAAATTAATCAGGAACTTAAAAAAGAAATTTATAAAAAAATAGATGAAAAAGGTAAAATATCATGTAAGTCATGTTGGCAAACGTCTGATTTATATAATATTTCAAGGGTTGAGGTAACGAAAATATGTGAGGCCCTAAGTATTAAGATTACAACCTGTCAGATTGGTGCGTTTTAAAAAGGAATCTTAACGTTTTTACTTTAATTTCAAATTGATATAAATAAATATCTTTTAAAAATAATTAGTATTTTTATGAAACATCTGCTAAAATAAAAATCAAAATTCTGGTGAATTAAATTATACTAGAGTTATTTCTTCATTTCAAAAATCAAATATTATTGCAATTTATTAAAATCATGGGAGAATTTAATTCTTAAGAGCTTAAAGTAATTTTTTTTTATACTGTTCTTAAGGGTAAACCCATTAAAAACTAACTTGACAAACAGTCTCAGATAATTTGTACTATTAAAGATCGTAATACAGGTAGTAAAATGATTATCAAATATTGAGAGTTCTAACTGTTTTGTTTTATTACTAAATATTAAATTGGATAATTTATGGAAAATGTAATTAACGGCAAAAGTGGCGCATCCAACTGGAAGATAATTATTGTCCTATTACTCTTCCTTCCTTTTTTATTTATTGCATTAAGATCCATTGATTCCCATGCGATAAAATTAGGAATTCCATCAGCTATTGTTTTTATACTTTTTGCAGCTGTTACCTATGCATCTGTCACAAAAAAAGACTACAAATTGTTACTTGGTGTTTTTCTTATAATGCCCCTTTTCCTATCTGCTTGTTGTGCTTTTGCAGATTATAATTTTTTTAATGAAGGAGTTGGAGCAAAATTTCAAAAACAACTGTTACCATCGCTTGAAAATCTACTTGGAACTGATTATGAACAGAGAGATATACTTTCAACAATAGTAATTGGCGGAATGCATGCTTATATAATTGCAATTATTGCAACAGGTATTGCATTAATAATTGGAATCCCAATCGGACTTTCCCTTGCCTCAGATGGAGATATGCAGGATGGGAAAGGTATGTTGTTTATTGTCAAAGTTCTTTTTATCAGAGGCTTAAAACTATTAGGAATGGCAGTAACACAGCTTTTTGAAATAGTTCCCCAGCTCTTTTTTGTAATTATAGTAATTGGTGTTTATAACTTGTGGGCGTCTGACAAACCTGATACAAGGTTGGTTTCTCACTATTCAGTTCCATTAGCTGCATTTGCAATTGGGATGTCGTCACTCCCATCAATTGCACGACTTGTTGAAAACAAAGTTAGTCAACTTAAAAGGGATCGTTTTGTTACCGCTCTTAGAAGTTCAAATGTTAATGGCTTTAAAATAACGTTTTATAATATACTTTGGAATAATTGTTTTGCTGAAATTATGATTCAGGCATCTTTTATTTTTGGAGCTACTATATTAATTGAAACTGGATTGGGTTATGCCTTTGAGGTTGGATTTGGTGAAATTGGAACAGGAAACTATCTTTCCTGGGGTCAGATTCTTGCTGAATCGAGAAAAGCAATTCTATTTGGCAGAGAGGTGTGGATTATTGCTTCACCAATAGTTATAACTATTATGAGTATTTTGGGTATTAATATACTTGGTGATTGTCTTGCTAAATATTTAAGAAACGATAGGGGTCACAATGACTAATAAAGAGATACTAAAAATTGAAAACCTATCCTGTATTTTGAAAGTAAATGGTCTTAAAATTGTTGATAATGTATCCTTTACTATAAAACATGGAGAAACAATTGCACTTCTTGGAGAATCCGGTGTTGGTAAAACAACACTTTTTCGGGCTATACTACAACTTCTACCGAGATCAGTATGGGAAACTACCGGAAATATATACCTTGGTGGAATGCGAATAAATGATCTGCCACCAAAGGAACTTGAAAAAGTAAGAGGAAGGGTTGCCAGATGTATTTTCCAGGAACCTGGACAAAGTCTTAATCCTTCATTAAAAATCGAAACACAACTAAAAGAAGCTATAACAACTGTATCTCCGGAAATGAGTGAGGAAAAATTAGATAAGGTTATTAAAGCTGCACTAAAAAATGGTGGTCTTAAAGACCCATCTCTTATAGATAATAGATATCCAGGTGATTTAAGCGGAGGCCAAAGACAAAGAGTCGGTATATCAATGACGTTAAGCTGTCCATGTGACATTCTACTCGCTGATGAGCCTTCAAACTCCCTTGATGCTGTAACTGTTACAGAACTTGTTCAATCCTTAAAAAATCTTAAAAAATCAAAGCATATTGGTTCAATACTCTGTGTAACTCACGATTTAAGTGTTGTTAGTGCATTAAACTGCGAAAGAGTTTTATTTATGCATGCTGGTAAAATGTATGAAGCCGGAAGCATACAAAATGTATTAAAAAATCCTTCAGCCCACGAACAACTTGAAGAGCTTGTATCCCTTGCTAAAAAGATAGACAGACATGGCAAAATTGCTGAAATAAATCAGGAAAGAAGGAAAAGGGAAAATATGCTTTCCATAAAGGATTTAAACTTCGGTTTTTTGGTTAAATCCTTTTTAAAGAAAGAGAGACCTCTGGTTGTTAAAGATGTTTCATTTGATGTTGGAAAAAGAGAATTTATTGGACTTGTTGGAAGTTCCGGGTCTGGAAAATCAACTATTGGTAGTATTGTATCAAGACTGTTAAGCGGTTATATGGGTGAAATAAAATATAATGGTAAAAGTATTATAGATTTTAATGCTAAAGATAAAATTAAATTTCACAGATCCCTTCAGGTTGTTTTTCAGGACCCTGCCGATACTTTTGATCCTGCAATCACTATGAATCAGAACCTTGAAGAATGTTTTAAAGCAATCGGTATGACGAAAAGTGAAATAGGTGAATCTGTTGCGAAACTGCTTAAATTACTATCACTTGATAAAAGGCTTCTTAATGAACTTCCTGGTAATCTGAGTGGAGGACAAAAACAACGTTTTGCTCTTCTCAGGGCTTTTGGTTCGACACCTTCTGTAATAATAGCTGATGAACCTTTTACACATTTGGATCTTATCTCACAAAATCGTATGATTGAGTATATGCAGATGAGAAAAAAATCCGCTGTAGAACCTATGGGATGTATTCTCATATCCCACGAAATAGGAATTGTGGCAAAACTATGCGATAGAATTATTGTTGTTGACGATGGTTATATTGTCGAAGACAACACAGCATATAATGTTGTTAACTCACCAGTTCATAAAGCGACACAAAAATTAATTGGCGCTGCAAAAATGCTTGGGACAATGGCGAGTTAGCTCAGTATATATATTTAGAAGTTTAAATTTTACATCTCAATATCGGAGGAGAATATGATGTTAAAAAACAGTAAACAAAGATGGGCTATGTTCAGCCTGCTTTTGATTGCATTTCTTTTTTCTGGATGTGCAAATCATCTGAAAAAAGGTTGGGAATGTTATGACAAAGGAGATTATTCTTGCGCTCAAACGGAATGGTCACAGGAGAAGAAACCGGAAGCAGCAGAACTAGTTGAACAGGCAAAAGCTGCTGCAAACATTAAGAGATATTATAAAGATATTCAGTATGCAGAAAAGAATAAAGATGAAAACGATGCTTATAGCTCAAGTAAGAAACTTCTTGCTGAAAATAAGTCTTCGTGGACTGACAAGCAGTGGCTTGAAAGATCACCATCAACTGTAAAATATCTTGCCTATGCAAGAAAAGTCTACAACAGAATAGACAACTTGAAGAGAAAAAGAGAGCTACAAGCAAAAAAAGCCAGAAAGTTGCAGAAGCAATTTAATGCAAAGCTTAAATGTGGTAAAGACAATCTTCTAAATGAAAAGTATGCTGAGAGTAAAGCATGTCTTAAAGCTGCAAGTGATATCTCTACTAAAAATCCAGATTTTAAATTTAACACTGAGGATGTTGAGTATTTCACAAAAGCTACAAATCAGGCAATTAAGATTCAGGAGGAGATCGAGGCAGAGCGACAGAAAAAGCTTGCTGAAGAACAGAGAATTGAGGCAGAGAGAAGAAGAAAAGCTGAAGAAGCTATTCGTGTTGCTGAGAAAAAATGGATTAAGGCTGAAGCAATCAGACTTAAAAAGCTTGAAGCGAAAAGAAGAAAAGAAGCTGAAATCAAAAGAAAGAAAGACCTTGCTGCAAAAAGATGGAAAAAATTTCTTGCTAAAGGCCGTCTATTAAGACCTCTTGTGGCAACAGTAGGAATCCCGAGTAAAGGTAAAGGCTTTATGAAAAAATATAAAGCTCAACGCTGGCAGGGTGGAGCTCAGCTTCCAAGAGCAAGAGACCGTTCTCTCGCCCCTGAAGACATTTATGCCCTTGGGATTATTATTCCATCAGGATATAAACTAAACTATCTTAAGAATTATTACAGAGGAAAACAAAATCTTCTACAAATGCCTCAAACACAGGGTGGTTCAAGACACTACTACACTGAAGGCTATAAAGGTGGACGATTCTATACAGAGCTTTCAAGAACTAAAAAAGGAAGCAAAAAATATGGTATTAAAGCAATACTATATAAAATTCCAGTAACAAATTAAAAAGTATAATTTTAGAGATATCTGTACTCATACAGGTATCTCTATTTAATTGTAATATTAAGGAGAAGAAAAAATGGATTCGAAGAAAAAGCTGATAATAATAGTATCGGCTCTGGTTGTTTGCCTCATCGCAGGTTTTTTTGTATACAAAAGTAAACAGGGAGATATTAGATATACAACTCTGATTACAGCCTTTACAGAGATGCCTCAAACTCTTAATCCTGTATTCGATCAGAATTCAACAGGGTTGATTCTTGTAAATGCGGTTTTTGATGGTATAACAAACAGAAGCGGTATACGTAAAGATGATTTCCGGTTTGGAATCGCAAATGATTTAGCTCAGGATGAGAACAATCCAAAACTTTACACCATTGAAATAAATACTGATCTTAAGTGGCATGATTACACAGAAGAGAATAAACATACTGTTAGTGCTAAAGATGTTAGATTCACATATGAGTGTATCATGGAAAAAGAGAATAACTCTCCTTTGAGAGCAAGGATGAGTAAATTGATCGACAGACTTGAAGTTGAATCTGACAGTGAGATCAAAATTTACTTTAAGGAAGCTATCTCTCCAAATAAAGTTGGGTGGTTACTGCCTTTTAAAATAATTCCAAGAACTTATTTTGGAAAAGCTATGTCAACTAACCTTAGAACCGATACTGTAGCTCAGGATTTTGCTAAAATGCCAATCGGATCTGGTAGATATAAAATGGAAGAGTGGAAAGGTGGTACAATTCTTCTTAGTAGCTTTGCTAAAGTTGCAGTTGAAATTGAAGGAGAAGAAGTAACTGTTGTAAAGGGTAAAAAAGTTGAACGAATCCAGGCCACTCTTGTACAGGACGTTCAGAAACAGTCAAAAATGCTAATCGATGGAACAATTGATCTTGTTTTTGATTCAGATCCTGATCTTCATAAAATGCTTGATGAAAAAGGACTGAAGCATGAAAATTATGTTCCTCTTCATTTTTATGCCCTTGCTTTTAATACTACAAAAGAGCCTTTTGATGATAAAATGATCAGAAGAGCTGTTTCAATGTCTATTGATAAGGGTGAGGTGACAAAGCAACTTATACCGGAAAATCATCAGGGTTACGTAAATTATGGTCCATTCCCACATAATGATGATAAACGTTACAAGCAGTTTAAAAGATATCTTAAGCATGATGTGAATAAAGCCAGAAAAATTCTTGATGATTTTGGTAGTTTTACTGCTACTCTAATCTACCCTGAAGAGGAAGCTGGAAGAATGCAGAGAGTTGCTGCAAAAATCACTCAAATGGCTTCTGATGTTGGGATTAAGATTAACTCTAAAGCAATAGGCCTTGCATATAAAACTCAGCTTCAACAGAAGAATTATGAGCTTGCTCTTGTTAAGCACTCTGGTTTTTCCGATGGATATAATATTGCAAGTCTGTACACATCAAATAATCCTCAGAATATCACAGGTCTTGCTCTTCCAAAACTTGATAAAGTTCTTGATAAGTGGCAAAACACAGCATTCTGGGATGAAAGATTACCACTTGCAAAGATTGTTCATAAGCAGATACTAAACCATAGTCCATATGTATATCTTTTCAGTTTACCAACAAGTGCATACTATACTCCAAGACTTACCAATGTTAAAATTACAGATCCTGCAGCATTACTATCTTCTGTACATACATGGAGGTTTGCTGAGTAGATAGAATAAAATAAAACGGTCTTTAATTATTTTAAAGACCGTTTATGTTCAAACTTAAGGAACCAAATTATGGGTGTTCTGAAATTTATTTTTAAAAGGTTCGTTTTAAGAACAATGTGGATAGGTTTGCTTGCAACTCTTGGAATTCATATCTTTTTATTAGCACTACCCAAAAAAGATGTTCGAGATTCAAGAGGTATAGATAATACAATTGTCAGCAACGAAGCCTGGACAAATCAGAAATATTACAAATGGGCTAAAAGCATAATTACTTTTAAGCCAAAAATTTCCGATCAAGGTACGAGTACCTGGCTATTAGATGAACTCAGCTATAGGGCAAGGAACACTCTTTTTTTATGTACCGTAGCTTTCCTGCTATCAACATTTATTGGTGTATTTACCGGAACTACCCGGGCAATGATTGAATGCGAACATGTGGCGGGCCCAAAACAACCCCTGCCATCCTTTCTATCACTGTCAGCAACAACAATATTGTTCATTTTTTCTTCTATTCCATCTTATATAATTGCGTACCTTATGTTTCTGATGTTAGGTACAGGTAGCACAATTATTTTTCCGGTTATAGCTCTTGTACTTGGAAGTGGAGCTATTATGGATGTATCACGACTTACTTCGAATGTTCATAGTCAGCAACTATCTGCTAAATACGTAGAAAATGCACTTGCTTGTGGTTTAAAGACAAGTGGGTTGTTTCCAATACCAGGTTATGTTGCCTGGCATGCATTTAGAAACAGCTTAATAACAATACTTCCTGTTACAGCATACAGACTTCCACTAATAGTCAGTAGTGCTCTTTTGGTTGAAATAATTTTCGGATTACCTGGTCTTGGTCAGTTTTTGCTTGATTCATTAACAAAAATGGACCTGCCACTGGTACTGACTATTATTTTAATATCAGTTGTATTTGTTCAGGTGTGTGTTTTTATTGCAGATGTACTTGCGTTTATGCTCCATCCAAAGAGTAGTGATCTATAAAAAAATCTATCAGGTTCCGGAATTCTCCTCCGGAACCTTTTTTCTAAAAAATCTTTTGCATAATCCCATCAAAAAAAGCTAAGCATATAAATATGAAAATTAAAAATATACTATGGGACAACGATGGTGTTTTAGTTGATACTGAAAAGTATTTTTATAAAGCAAACCAGGATTTATGTATCAGATATGGATTTGATTTCTCCATGGAAGATTTCAGAGCTCTGATTCTGGAAAAAGCTGTCGGACCCTGGGATAGATTCATAGATAGTGGGTTTGATGAAAATCAGATTCTATCGCTTAGGGAATCCCGGGATAAAATATATAGTGATTATATTGAAAAAGACGATATCACTATAAACGGAGTTCAAAAGGTTCTAAAATATTTATTTAAAAAATATAGTATGGCAATAGTTACAAGTTCAAGAAGAATTCATTTTGAGGCGATCCACAAAAAAACAGGATTTTTGAAGTATTTTGATTTCTCTTTATCAATTGAGGACTACCCTCAATGCAAACCTTCAAAAGATCCTTATGTTGCAGCTCTAAAGAAAATGGGTGCAGATATTAGTGAAACTATTGTTATTGAAGATTCAAAAAGAGGTTTAACATCAGCCGTTGCCGCAGGGTTAAAGTGTATCGTAATTCCAACCGAATTGACTATTAATCAGGATTTTTCAGAAGCTTTTAAGGTCTTATCAAGTATTGAAGATGTTCCTGATTTTCTTGAGGGTTTATAGAAATGAAAAAATATATTATTAGAGTTTTCCTTGTAATAATCCTGTATTTTTTCGCATCAAACCTTTATGCAGATGTTTGTGGTTATAAAGAACTTAAGAAAATAAATTTTATAAGAGAAAATCAAACGATAGCTCAATTTGATAGTGGTGTCGCAGACAATGAAGATTTACGAACAAGGGGTTTAATGTTTTGCAACTCTCTTAAAAAAGGTACAGGATTATTTTTTATTTTTGATTTTCCAGCATCAAAAGCATTTTGGATGAAAAACACTTCAATTCCCTTAGGTTTAATATTTGTGTCTGCAGATTTAAAAGTCCTTTCAGTACAGCATGGAATTCCTTTCAGTTTAGAACATATAGTGGAACAAGAACCTGTTAAATTCGTTCTTGAAGTAAATCATGATGAGTCCTTAAAAATTCAGAAAGGTGACAGAATTTCTATTGGGAATCTCTAATATTTCGAATTTAAGATGACATAGGGTTGTCACTTCAATAGTGTAATGTTCCTCTCATGTATCATTTAATAGGAAATATAATACAATCTCAAAGGAATTATGAAATGAAAGAAAAGATCAATGGTTTTGATGTTATAGGGATCTCTGTAAGAACAACAAATCAAGATGGAAAGGCAATGAATGATCTTGCAATGCTCTGGAATAAATTTACTTCAGAGAATATAATTGAAAAGATCCCTAACAGATTTGAAGACAAAATATATGCGATTTATACAGATTATGAGGGTGATCATACTATGCCCTACACAGCTATCATTGGTTGTAAAGTTAGGAGTTCTGATAATATTCCGAAAGGGATGATTTTAAGATCAGTTGATACTGGAGATTATATGAAATTTTGTACAAATGGTAAATTACCCGATGCTGTGGTTATGGAATGGCAAAAAATCTGGAATTTAAAAATTGACAGGGAGTTTATTGCAGATTTTGAAGTTTATCATGAAACTTCAGAAAATTCTAATGATCCTATGGTTGATATCTATATCGGGGTTAGAGACTATTAAAATGTACTGTACTCCATAAGTCTTCTTTATAATAGCATTTATGAGGATTTTAAAGAAGTAATATAGGTAGTTACCTTTGTAAATTAATGTTAAACACATTTCGTTCATAGGGACAGTTTCCAATCAATTGTTTAGGCGGTAGTACAGTTGTAACATATTAAATAATAAGAATAAAATAAGATAATAGTTGAATTTTAAATTGTATGTGTTATATAATTTTATAAAACCGTTACTAATTTCTTAATTGAGAGTAAATAATGGATAGTAAAGATATAACACTTACGAAATATATGCTTAAACCTGGATTTATCTATGTTTCAAGTAGACCCGCCGTCGTTTCAACTGTTTTAGGTTCCTGTGTAGCCGTTTGTGTTTATGACACTACAAGAAATACAGGTGGGATGAATCATTTTCAAAAGCCTAAAACTACAAGTCAGGTAAACTCAACGGCAAGATATGGCAATGTTTCAACATTAGCATTAATAAACATAATGCTTAAAGGTGGTTCAAAGCCAGAAAATCTTGAAGCACAAATCATTGGTGGGTCTTATAATCCTTTTTTTTCAGATAAAGATATCGGTAAAAAAAATATCAAGGCAGCTAAAAAAATTCTTAAGAAAAAAAATGTAAAAATAGTTTCGGAAGACACCGGAGGAGAAAAGGGAAGAAAGGTTATTTTTAATACTTTAAATAACGAACTTGCAGTTGTCAAAGTCGAAACATTGAGAGAATGCGACTGGTATCCATACAGGAATGCCAGGATTAATTAGTTTTAGGGACTAAACAAAAAATACTAAAGCCTTTTGTTTAGTCAATTATTTAGATTATCTTTTATAATATTTGATATTGAATAATTTATGAACTTCTAATAATTAATTTTTTGATGAAATACAAGGTATTACAAAAAATAATAAGCTGATTTTACAACAGTTTTTTTTGGGTAAAACGACGTATTTCTCAAAAAGAGCAGTTTTTAGGCTCCCCTTATGTTTCAAAAATATATTCCTCAAAGAATGTTTTTTTTCTAAATCAATCCCTGATATTTTCTGTTTTAAATTCGTTAAAAAATTAAAGGACTTTATTATGATTAAAGAATATAATTATAAAATTCAAACATGGGCTATTTTATTTTATGGCTCAGTATTTTTGCTGTTTATAGGTGGATTCCTTGGTTTGGCCTACATTAATTGGAGTGGTTCCATTACCATGTTTGACCTCTCTCCTCAAAATACCAATCTATTATCTATTATTCTCGCTTTTTTATTAACACTTTGTTTATTCGTATTTATTAGACGAAATTCTAACATAAGAAAACTCAACCATAGATTTATTGTTACAGACAAAGAGATAATATTTCCACCAAAACCGTATTTAAAAGATACATTGAAAATTCAGTTTAACCAGATAAAATCAGTTGAAAAAGTTTCAAGTAGAGGCTTTTTTGCTATCTCTTTAAACACAGAATTAGGAGATTTTTCAATACCTGAGATGTTTTTGGAAACTAAAGAGATGCTTTTGGAAATTTATGATTTAATTCATGGGAAAATTTTAATGAGGTTTTGATAAGCTAAAAACTAAAGCAGATTAAGAAAAATATGAGCAGATTTTAATCTATATAAAATAAGAATTTTTTCATCTTTATTACCTTTTTTTGACCATAAAATAAATTAATTATATAATATCAAAATCATTCTAACTAATGAATATCTTACTATAATTAACCTGATATTCAAGATGATTAATTATATAAACATTTTGGTTAGTTTAAAAAACATTATATTTGTGCTTGACATTATTTTTTTAATTGTATAAAAGCTGTTTGTTCTTTTGTTTGGGGCCGTTAACTCAGTCGGTAGAGTATCTCCCTTTTAAGGAGAGAGTCGTTGGTTCGAGCCCAACACGGCCCACCACATAAGAATAGAAATGAAAAGTCCTGACCCCATCGTCTAGTCAGGCCCAGGACACCTGGTTTTCATCCAGGCAACAGGGGTTCGAATCCCCTTGGGGTCGCCAAATATAGCAAAAGGGTTAACCATATTGGTTAACCCTTTTTGTGTTGAATCCTTAAAAAGACATATGAAAACTATAGTCCATAGAATCCATTTTTTCCTGTCTTTGATTTCGATTTTAATGTTATATATCTTAAGATAAGGTATACAAAAAATTTTTAAATGAAAATGAGAGTTTATAATGAAACCAGTAGTAGCATTGGTTGGAAGACCAAATGTTGGAAAATCAACACTGTTTAACAGAATTACAAGATCCAAGGATGCCCTTGTGGATGATTTTCCAGGAGTAACAAGAGATAGGAAATATGGTGATGTTACATGGGATGAGAAGGAATTTGCCCTTGTTGATACTGGTGGATTTCTAACCAGTGATGAGGATGACTTTGCATCCGATATAAAATATCAGGTGGAGCAGGCAATTGAAGAAGCCGATATTATAGCTCTTGTTATGGATGGTAAAAATGGTGTTTCTCCATATGATAACGAACTTGTTGAGATATTAAGAGGGGTTCAAAAACCTGTATTTTACCTTGTAAATAAGATTGACTCACCTCAGCAAGAGGATGAAGTCTATGAGTTTTATTCTTTAGGATTATCTGAAGTTTTTCCGGTATCTGGTGAACATAAGTTTGGTATAGGTGATTTTCTGGACAGGCTTGTTGAAACTCTTCCCCAGTATAAAGACTGTGATGAGGACGAAGGGATTATTAACGTTGCCGTAGTGGGAAGACCCAATGTGGGAAAATCTTCTCTTATTAATAAAGTACTCGGTGAAAAAAGACTTCTGGTTAGTGATGTTTCAGGAACTACAAGAGATGCAATAGATTCCATTTATGAGAAGAATGATAAAACATATAGATTTATTGATACCGCAGGAATCAGAAGAAAAGGAAAAGTATCCCAGAAAATTGAGAAGTTTTCTATTTTAAAGTCCCTAAAAAGCCTGGATAGATGCGATGTAGCATTGATTTTAATAGATGCTATTGAAGGTGTTACAGAGCAGGACATTACTATTGCAGGCTACGCCTATGAAAGAGGTTGTGGCTGCATATTTATCCTGAACAAATGGGATGCGGTGGATAGAGAAGAGAAAAATGTTAAATTCTTTTTTGAGAAGCTTAAGATGGGGGCTAAATTCCTAAGCTTTGCACCTGTTATTACAATATCAGCGCTTACAGGTATGAGAGTTCACAAGATATTTGAACTTATTAATGAGGTATATCTGCAGTATAATCAACGTATAAATACGGGTGCCTTAAACAGACTTCTTGAAAGGTCAGTTGAACGAAATGAGCCTTCACTCCATAAAGGAAGAAGATTAAAATTTTACTATGCAACACAGGTTTCAGTGAAACCTCCTTCAATAGCTTTTTTTGTTAACTTTCCGGATGGTATACATTTCTCATATAAAAGATATCTGATTAACCAGATAAGAGAGATGGCAGAGCTGGATAAAACTCCAATAAGAGTTTTCTTCAGGCAACGCTCGGGTAAGATAAATTTCACTGAATTGAAAGGTGACAATACCAACACAAGAAACAAAGGAAGCAAAGACAAAGAAAGTCTTAATAAACACAGAAAAAGAAAGCTTCGAAAGAAACAGAGTCTGAAGAAGCAGTTGAGGGATGAGATATAGTTGTGGATCTGTTTGAATACAGTGGAAATATTCATAATAAAGAGAACAAACCTCTTGCTGAAAGGATGCGTCCGGAAAGACTTTCTGAATTCGTAGGCCAAAAACACTTAACAGATGAAAACGCTTATCTTAAAAATGCTATAACCCAGGATAAAATTAGTTCAATGATCCTTTGGGGTCCCCCTGGGTGTGGTAAAACTACACTTGCAAATATTATCGAGTCAAACACAAAAGAGTGCTTTTTAAAGATCTCCGCTGTTCTTTCCGGTGTAAAAGACATCAGGGAGGTTATTGAAAAAGCACAGGATAATCTTAACCTACACAGAAAAAGAACAATTCTTTTTGTTGATGAGATCCACCGGTTTAACAAGTCACAACAGGATGCTTTTTTATATCACGTTGAAAGTGGCCTTATAACTTTAATCGGAGCAACTACTGAAAACCCATCTTTTGAAGTGATTCCCGCTCTAATATCCAGATGCAGAATAATTACTTTTAACCCTTTATCAGAACCGGAAATGGTTAAGATTCTTTCAAGGGCCGTTTCTGATAGTGAATGTGGTGTTGGTAACCTTAATTTAGTTTTTGATGAAGATGCTCTAAAGCACCTGATTAAATTATCTGATGGTGATGTAAGAACTGCTCTTAATAATGTTGAATTAACAGCTTTCCAGGCAAAAACATTCGATAAGAATGAGAGCGGTAAAATTGAAGTAGCACTTTCAGATATTGAGAAAATTCTTGAAAAGAAGGCGATGCTTTATGATAAAACAGGTGAGGCTCACTATAACCTAATCTCTGCTTTTCATAAAAGCTTAAGAGGAAGTGATCCTGATGCTGCTATATACTGGCTTTTTAGAATGCTTGAAGGTGGAGAAGATCCTTTTTATATAATCAGAAGAATGGTTCGTTTTGCATCTGAGGATGTAGGACTTGCAGATCCAAATGCATTAAGAGTTGCATTGAACTCCCTTGAATCCTTTAAATTTTTAGGATTTCCAGAAGGAGAACAAGCTCTTGCTGATGCTGCCATATATCTTGCAACTGCACCAAAAAGCAATTCTGTCTACATGGCCTGTAAAAGAGTAAAAGAAGAGATTAAAAACTCCGGTAATCTTCAGGTTCCCATGCATATAAGAAATGCTCCCACAAAAATGATGAGAGATACGGGCTATGGAAAGGGATATAAATATGCCCATGATTATAAAGGTGGATATGTCCCCCAGGATTACCTCCCTGAAGAAATAAAAAAAACAAGATTTTACCTTCCAACAGGAAGAGGTTATGAAAAAATTGTTAAACAAAGACTTGATAAATGGATCAATTTGAAAAAAGATCTGGAAAAATCTGATAACCTCTAAAACTATACCATAATTAATATTACTGTTTGAGAAAAGAGAAGGAAAAACAAAAACGGTTTAATTTTGTTTTTAATTCGATTTTCGAGGATTAATCTACTTTATTAATTTTAGAGGTCAACATTAAACAGGGATAAATAGGAATTATAGGAGAAAATTAAATAATACTATTTAAATATAAGGGATGTTGGAGTGGTTGGATATTAAAACGCCAACCACTCCTTTTCTTTTACAGAATACGCCTTTTTCACGCCGATTTGCTATTAAGGACTATAAAAAAGATTGTGGGCAGGTAAACAACCTCTTTCAAGTATCCAAAAATAGCAAATGTTATGTAGTCTTCTTTATTGTAGCCAAACCTCAATCACGCAGAATCAGTGTTATAACTGAAAGAATTCTTCAACTATATTTTATCCATCAAAAAAATATACTTCTTTAGATATTTACCGATTCCAAGTTACACCAATTAGCAACTAAACCAGATCGATAAAAACAGCCAAAAAAGTCACAAATCCTGCACTATTAATGCTCATGCGACACATTTAAACATGTTTTAATTAATTTTAAACATATCGATTGTTTTTGGTGTAAAATCTGCCCGGTGTGAAAGAGGCGTTGACGGAACTTCTGTCTTTCGATAAAAGAGATATTAGACATGCTCTTTTTCCTTAATGTGTGAAGAGTTAATGTTAGAGTCGGATTGAGGGCACTAACCTCTTTCCGGCTCGCTCTGTAGTAAAAAATGATTATTTACTAACTTTAAATAATCTTTTTTTAATTATTTTTTTATATCCCATTCATTTTTTGAAAATTTATAGATTTTATTTCATTGTAAAATTATCTCAAATTTAACATCTTTTGCTTAAAGACAGTTCGGATTTATATAAAAAAGGGGTTTTATGTAATTTTATGATTTTAAAATATAGACATTTAGTAGTTTTTTGAAGTAATTTTTAACTACTAAAAATCTTAGAAATTTTAAATTGTTATAATAAATAGTATTTAATTTGAGTTATATTTACAAAGACATAGAGATTTTTAAAAAAAAGAAAATATTTTCAATCGCAAATTATAAGAGCTCAAAATCAAGGGACATTGGAAATAACAACTGATCATGATTTTTAAAATGTGCAAATTAAACTTTTCAAAAGTTTATATTTCAATAGAACAAAAATGGTTTAATATTGTTCGGAAGGTTTTTAATTTTTGAGATAGCATCTCAAACTCATCGTATTTTAATAACAAATCTAATTTTTAGAAGTTCCTTAATTAAATTTTTTTGATTTTTAAGATGTGAAATATTTAATAGAAAAATATTTTCATTGAGTTTATTAACACTTCATCATTAAATAAAAAAAACATTTCATAACTTTAACACCAAGGAGTATGTGATGAGAACTTTTTCCTTACCTGAAAAAATAACACCTATCTGGCCAGATATTTCAAAGGATGATCCCAAACATGTATTAAGGCAATATGGGTGTATTGAAGATGTCCTTCATAAAAGGGCCCGTGAAAAATTCTTAGAGGCTTGTGAGAAGGGGAAGGTAGAGGTTGTTGATGCATATGTAAAGCTTGGAATTGACCTTGAAATAAGAGAGGAAATATCTGAAGTTACACCTCTAACCAGAGCTGTTGAAGGAAATCACTCTGAGATTATCAGACTATTGGTGAAAGCTGGTGCTGACATTGAAGGTAGGGATGGTTCAGGAGATACTCCTCTGATGACCTCTATAAACTGGACCAATATAGATTCTGCCAGAACTTTGATAGAGTTAGGCGCAGATCTTGATGCAGCAGATAAATATTGCAATTCATCCCTTTCAAAAGCGCTTGAAGAAGACCTAAATGAATATGTTGAATTACTTCTGGAAAAAGGAGCAGATCCTGGTAAATATGGGGAAACAGGTGAAAGTGTAATTCATACTGCTATTAGTGAAGGGCTTCCAGACAGATTAAAGATGCTGTTAAAATATTGTAAAAAACCGGATTTAATAGATAATAAAGGACAGTCCTTATTAGGGTATGCTGTCCTTCAGGATGATGTTGAGATTGTTGAAGTACTTTTAGAGTATGGTACTGACACACAAAAGCTCTGTAATGGATGGAGCTTATATGACATTGCCCTCTTCCATGGATATGATGAAATCCTGGATGTTTTACCTATGAACCAGAATATAGATGAAAGAGATTTACAATTTCTGAAAGCTGCAAAAGATGGTGATCTGGAAAGAGTAAAAGATGAGCTTGCAAATGGAGCAAGACTAAATGTTCTGGATTACAAAATGTGCAATGCTGTGCATATTGCTATGGGTGCTGAAGAGAGTGAAACAGCGATATATATAGTAAATCAGGGGATTGATCTGAAACTTAGAAATACTGAAGGTGAAAATGTAATTGGATATTGTACGGAAGCTGATACTGTAATTAAACTTCTTGAACTTGGGGTAGATCCAAATAATATAAAGGATGATAAAAAAACGTGTTCATTGATTGAGCAGGCTTTGGATAGTTGTAACCCAGAATTTTTAAAAGCTCTTATTGACCATGGAGCCAATATTGATGACCTTTCTCACACACATCTCACCTTCAATTATGGTGAAGGAACTCCGGAAAGTTTAGCTGAAGCGATTAAAATTTTACATAAAGCAGGTGCTGACCTTGAAGCGATAGATAGTGATGGTAGTACTCTGCTAATTTCGGCGGCTTACAGGTTAAATACAGAAGCTATTAAAGCTCTTGTTAAAGCTGATGTTAATATTGATGCTAAAAACAAAAATGGAGAAAGTGCTCTTATTAAAGCCTGTGATTCATTTGATGATTTTGAAAATGTGGCAGAGATTGTCATTTTTTTGCTTATAGCAGGTGCGGATTACTCTTTTTTGGATTGGCAGGAAAATAGCTGTTATGATAATGCAAAAATGAAGGATAATTTCTCAGCAATGGAAATTATCGAAAAATTTATGGCTGGTACTTTAGAAACAGCAAAAAAACAAACTGGGGCAAAAGAGCTCACTTCTGAACTTTTTGAGAATCTACTAACAATTACAAATCATGAAACATTTCTTTATTGGGTTAGAAATCGGAGTTTTGCTATTGTAAAAGGTCTTTTAGGAGCAGGATTTATACCCAAATCTCCATCTGGAAAAGGAACACAAGCTTTAACTATTGCAATTGAGAATGAAGATAAAGAGATTGTTAAACTTCTACTTGAGCATGGTGCAGATCCAAACACAATTGAACTTTATGATAATTCACCATATTCTGCTGCTGTTGAATCAGATGATATCGATTACATAAAATTACTCCTTGATTATGGTCTTGATCCAAATCAGACTGATGACTGGTGCAGAAGCAGATTAAACATTCTGGCTACTAAAGGAAAAATGGATTTTATAGAGTTGTTATGTGAAAATGGTGCGTCCGTTGAAGTTTATCCCATTGGCAAAACGCCTTTTGTAGCAGCAGTTGAAGAGGGAGATTTTGAATTGTGTGAGTGGCTGTTAATCAGAGGAGCCAATATAAATATTCGATTTGAAGATGATGAAAACCCCCTGATTATAGCTGTTAATGAAGAGAAAGAGGAGATGGTTTATGCACTTGCAGAAGCAGGTGCTGATCTGAATTGTCAAAATGAAAACGGAGAAACAGCTCTTATAATTGCAACAAAAAAAGGCAATTTACCCATAATTACAATGCTTTTAGAAAAAGGTGCTGATATTTCCATTAAAGATAATGATGGGGAATCTGCTATTTCTTTGGCTTCATATCGTGAAGAACTTCAAGATACTTTCAGGGAGTATACAGGTAATCAATTTGAAAAACCTGAGATTGAATACTCATCTATTGTGGATAAACCCCTTACTCCACTTTTAAAATCTATCTATGGTCAGGATATGGATAGGTTTGAAGAACTTGTTTCGAAAGATGATGTGGATGAAACAAATTACAGAGGTGATACTCCTTTAATGATAGCAGTTGCATTCAACAGATTTGATATGATGGAAATACTTATGGAAAAAGGTGCTGATGTTAAAAAGAAAAATATGTTTGGGGACACCGCCTGGAGTTATTCATTTGTATATAAAGATGAGTCTATAAGAAAGAGGTTCGAAGATGAAGGATCTAAACTCGATATGGATGCCTTAAATCAATGGGCTTCTCTTTCAATGCGCCGTGATGATATTAAGAAAAGTTTTGAAGATGGTGATATTCCAAAAATAGTTTCATTTATTGATAAAAAAGAACTTGATATTAACTATTTGTATTCTAATCAATCACCACTGCAATATGCACGTTCACTGGGCGATGAAGTGCTTCTTAATATTCTGGTCGCTAAAGGTGCAGATGTTTCATTGGATGATAATAGAGGCTCTCAAGAGAATAATTTAAAAATGTGATTTTTTTGAAATCCCTTCTTTTTTTATTTCGAAATTGAGATAAAAAAATAATTTACGTGAAGGATTTAGATTATATTCGTTTAAATAGTATCTGCAATTTTTAATTAAATAACAAAAAAATTTATGAGCTGACCTGATTAAATCCGAGAGATTCGATAGTTTTAGCCAGTGTTTCCAAAACAAAAGGTTTGACGATAAATTTATCACAACCTGCTGTAATGCACTCCTTAACAATTGCAGCTTCTGCATTTCCTGTTATCATAATAATTTTTACGCCATTTTTCCTTTCAACTTCCCTTGATTTTTCGCGGGATCTTATCTCTCTCAAAACTTCAAGACCAGTTTTTCTCTCCATCATTATATCTAAAAATATAATATCGAACTCATTTTTATTCATTACAGCATCTTCGTATGCGCTTAAACCATCATTTCCATCTTCTGTTACTACAATTTGTCCATATGGTTTAAGTGATTTCTTAAGGAGTGACCTGATTAGTGCCTCATCATCAATAATTAGAATTTTTGCCATAAAAGTCTCCAATCAACTACGTAAATAATAAGTTTTAATAGAAAATTATTCAAACTTATTATAAAAATATGGAAAATACTCAATTAAATTGTAAAATAACAGTAGACCAATGTCAACAAGCTAAATTTTAAAGATCTCACAAATTGAAAAGATAAGATCATAATTGTTGAAGTATTAGGTTCCATAGAAAGATTAAGAACTTTTATCTTCAACTTTTACATCTTTTTTACAACATTTTTACAGCCATTTGGCACCGATCCCATCTTTTAATGTAATGATTTATTCAGGAAATAAATAAAATTTATTATTCATGAAGGAGAAGGGTTATGAAAGCTACTATTCTGTTTTTACTTATAACATTTTTACCGGTTCTGTCATTTGCAGATACAGATAAAGAGATATCAAAAGATAATCAAAAAATAGATAAGCCTAAAATTGAGCTTGTGTTTGCTTTAGATACAACAGGAAGTATGAGCAGCCTTATTGCTGCTGCAAAGGATAAGATATGGTCCATAGCTAATACTATGGCAACGGCTAAACCAGCTCCTGAAATTAAAATAGGTATTGTAGGTTACAGGGACAGAGGTGATTCTTATATTACAACAATCACTGAAATGACAGATGACCTTGACCAGGTATACCAGAAGTTAATGGAGTATAGGGCTGTAGGAGGAGGAGATCATCCTGAAAGCGTAAACCAGGCCTTATATGATGCAGTCCATAAAAACAAATGGAGTACAGATAAAGCAAAAACATATAAAGTAATTTTTCTTGTTGGTGATGCACCGCCACATATGGACTATAAAGATGATGTGAAATATAAGGTTACTTGTGCTGAAGCTTTAAAAAAAGGAATAGTCATAAACACTATCCAGTGTGGAACTTTAAGTGGAACTAAACAAGTTTGGAAAAGGATAGCATACCTTGCAAATGGACAATATTTTAGAGTTGCTCATGGTGGAGATTCGAAAGATTATAAAACACCATATGATAATGAGATCGCTAAAAAATCAAGAGAGCTTCATGAAACTAAAGTTTATTATGGTGATAGAAAATTTCATCTGATGAATAAAAAGAAACTTGATGCAGTAAAAGATATATACTCAAAAGCTAAAACTTCTTCCATAGCAAAACGTAGTTCATATAATATGAGTGGATCTGGAAAAAAGAATTTAATGGGTTCCCAGGAAATTGTTGATTCAGTTTCAAACGGTAAGATAAAGATTGAAGATATTAAATCAAAAGAGCTTCCTCCAGTAATGCAGAAAATGACATTAAAAGAGAGAAAAGAGTATATTGAAAAGAAGAATAAGAAAAGAAAGAAACTTTATAGTGAACTGAAAGAGCTGAACAAAAAACGTCAAACCCACATTTTAAGAATCGTTAAAAAAGAGAAAGATAAGGGGAAAAATTCCCTTGATATGAAGATATACAAATCGATAAAAAAGCAGGCAGCTGAAAAAGAGATAATGTATAAAGAAGAACTTCAATATTAGAATTTTTCTATAGGTTCTCTTGAATAAAATATGGAAAATTGAAGCACTTTGATTGCTATATAACCTCTACAAGAGTAATTAGCAGCAGGAGGGAACTTCTAATAACTGTTTTTTGACCGAACTACTGCGTTATTACTAAAAAAGAACTGTGTAAAATCGATTCAATATTTTTTCTAATGCAGAGATTTTATAAAACTGAAAGCTTTTATAAACGTTGTATTTCAATCAAAATTCTAATTATTAGAGGTTACCTGGAGTGTTTCTTCTCTTCATATTAAAAGGAACCTCTAATAACTGTTTTTTTTTGCGAAATACAGATAACAAAAATAAAACTGTAGTAAAATCAACCCGTTGTTTTTTGTTATGCAGAGATTTTATAAAACTGAAAGCCCTGAAAATACCAAAAATGGATCTGAAGAAAAAGCCGGTTCCAAGGAAAATGGTGACTTATGTGATTTTGATTTTTTTTGATAAACCAATATCTGGCGGGATCGCTCCCTCCAATTTATCTTCGTAAAAAAGAAAGATTAAATTTCATATCACCAAGAGTTGCATAACCTTTAAGATTGTTTTCATCGTTAGATAGATTTAATGATACCTGTATAACAAATTTCTTCTTACCTTCATTGAAAGAGTAATGGAATGAAAGCAGACCCTCTTTAAAACTAACCCCTTTAATTTCCATGCAATCATGATCTTCTCTTTCACATATTTTACCGGTTATCTCGCTATTTTTAACCTTTAGAGTTAAAAAAGAAAGTTCACTCTTTTTAGATCCGGACCAATCTCCTGTTAATATTTCACTGGCAAATCCATTAAATGAGAAGGATATAATTATTGTAATAATGAGAAAACAAGATTTTAAATAGTTCATTTTGCTCCCTAAAACTTAAGGGAACCTCTAATAACTGATCTTTTTGCGAAACACAGATATAACAAAAATAAAACTGTAAACTTTATAAAATAAAACCTTTTTTATAAACGAATCAACCCGTTATTTTTTGTTATGCCTTGTTTTTCATCAAAAATTCTAATTATTAGAGGGTTCCCTTAAATTAACTAAAGGTTTCTGAACTTCTCTTCCAACTGATGTTCTTTTGAAATCACAATATCTTCCAGTACACTTAATCTTTCAAGTATGGATTTTGTATCATTCATTCTTTTAAGTTCATCTATCTTTTGTTCAAGTTCAGCTATTTTTTGATTGTCTATACTTTCACTTTTTGTTTTAAGCCATATCGCAAACATTTTATATATGACTACACTAATAACAATGATTGATACTAATTTAAATGGTCCCATAATCTTCCTAAATTAATAGAGGTTCCTAAAATAAATAAATCTTATTTTATATAAAACAATTCATCAATAAATATAAAATAATATTTACATTTGAAATGTAAATTAAAAAAGTTTTTTTCTTTACATTTCAAATTAAATCTCCTTAAATGTTATCAGAATCTTTTAATTACCACCAACAAAAGCCACAATATCTGACCATGTAAAAGGAGAAAAAAATGCCATTTGATTTTATTAAAAAAACAATGATGACAGGAATAGGTATGGCTCTTAAAACACAGGCTGAATTTGAAGAGATGACGAAAGCTTTTATCGATAAGAGTCGTATGTCTGAAGAGGAAGGAAGAAAATTTATTGAGGAGATGCTTGATAAATACAAAGAATCAAAATCAAAGATGGAAGAACAGATTGAAAAATCGGTAAAAGAGATGATTAGTAAAGCTGATATTGCAAGTAGTAAGGAGTTAAAAGCGTTAAAAGAGGAAGTTGAGAAGCTAAAAGAAAAAATTAAATAATAATAGGGAATCTCTAATAATTGGAGTTTTGATTCAAATACAGATTATAAAATCTCTTCATGAAAAAAATAGCCTACGGTTTAAAAGCAGACAAAATTAAACCTTTTTTGTTTTATGGTGATTCCTTTTTCGAAAAAAACATTGTAATGCGAGGATTCACTGCATATACATTTTATAAACGAGAGCCACAGTATTTGTCAAAAAGAACAGTTATTAGATTCCCAGTACTTTTCTGGAAAAAAATATAATGGTTAGTATTAGAAAAATTGCTGTGCTTGGACGAACCTATCGCCATCTGAACAGATACAGACAGATCATTACCATTCTTATCAAATATGGATTCGGTGATTTGATCGAGAGGTTAAAATTTGAGCAGTATATCAAAACCGGTCTTCAGATAATTTCCAGTAAAAAAAAAGAGAGTGTTGAAAAAGACAACCGTGCAGAAAGAATCAGGCTCATTTTAGAAGAGCTTGGTCCAACATTTATTAAATTAGGTCAGATCCTCTCAACACGCCCGGACATAATACCCATTGATATTATGTCCGAGCTTGTTAAACTTCAGGACAATGTCCCGCCATTTGAATCCAAATATGCCAGAGAAATAATTGAAGAGGAGTTGGGTAAAAATATTGAGGATATTTTCCACTCATTTGATGAAAAACCTATTGCATCGGCTTCTATTGGTCAGGTTCACAGAGCTGTTTTAGAAGATGAGGTTGTTGCAGTAAAAATTCAAAGACCTTCTGTACAGAAAATTATAGAGATAGATCTTGAAATCATGCTTCATCTGGCAACACTTATAGAAAAAAATATTGAAGAAGCAAAACTTCATAAACCAATCAATGTGGTTGAAGAGTTTGCCAGATCAATTAAAAACGAAATGGACTATGCTATTGAAGCAGCAAATATGGAGAGAGTTGCCTCAAATTTTCTCAAAGAACCAAAGGTTTATGTTCCGAAAGTTTATAATGAATTTTCAGGAACACGTGTTTTAACAATGGAGTTTATAGATGGTATTAAAGTTTCTGAAGTTTCAAAGCTGATTGATGCAGGTCTTGATAGAAAAGAGATAACTACAAATGGTGCTGATTTTATACTAAAACAGGTTTTTGAATACGGTTTTTTCCATGCAGACCCACATCCAGGCAATATATTTATATTAGAAAATAATGTTTTATGCCCTGTTGATTACGGTATGACAGGAACAATTGATGTACGAACCAGGGATCTTCTGGTTGATATTCTTGAAAGTGTCGCAAATAAAAACTCACAAAAAACTGCTTCCTTACTTCTTGAGCTTGGTGAGTATGAAGATGAACCAAATCTTGTATTATTTGATAATGAAATAAATAATTTCATGGGAAGACATCTTTTCAAACCAGTTAAAGATATAGATGTTGGACAGCTCCTTCAGGATATTATAGAAATAGCTACAAAACATGGTGTTAGAGTTCCCCCTGGTATTTTTTTTATGATGAAAGCATTCGCTTCTGTTGAAGGAATAGCAAAAATACTGAACCCTGATTTTGATATGATAGCGCATGCACAGCCATATGTGAAAAGAGCAAAGCTTGAACGCTACTCCCCAAAAAAAATAGCTGGTGATTTTTTTACTATCCTTGCAGATTCAATTAATGTTTTTCAGGATCTTCCAAAAGAACTTCTTCAGACAGTAAAACTTGCAAAGCAAAACAAGTTATTAATTAATGTTAAAATTACAGGCCTTGAATCCTTCCTTAAAACACACGATCAGGTCAGCAACAGACTGTCTTTTGCTATTATTATTGCATCACTAATAATGGGGTCTGCCCTTCTACTTGCTTTCAATACTCCACCACTACTATATGGCATTTCCGTTGTGGGTATTTTAGGTTTTTCAGTGGCAGCAGTTTTAGGAATCTGTTTATTAATTGCGATATTAAAAAAAGGAATGATGTGAACAGGACCTCTGTTAAAACCTTATTCAATTACCGGAATTATTAAATTCTAACCTGTCAATTCAAAATTGAATACATTATTATTAATCTAATCCCTATGGTAAATGCAAGATTTTTAACTAATCACATAAACCACCAGCACTGCTGATACGAACCTGAGAGTCTCAGCAGGTCAAGCGTGATGAAATAAGTTAACAGATCTGTTTATCAAACTTTTCAAAAGTTTGGCTCTCGGCAGAGGGTTTTCTTATTTTTTATATCAGTTTCGAAGATTTCATTTTATGACATAACAAAAATACAATAAATAAAGGCAGGAAGGAGAAATACCGACTGCCTTTTTTATCGATCGAACTATAATATTATTATAAATGTGCATAAAATGTACCTACAAAAGAAAAATCAAATATTAGGGAATCTCTAATAACTGTTCTTTTGGCAAAATACTTTGTTATTTCCAAAAAAAACTGTAATAAAATCGGCTCGTTATTTTTTGAAATGCCTTGTATTTTATCCAAAATTCTAATTATTAGAGGTTCCCATTATTCAAAATCTGTTAGTCAAACCTTGAATAAAAAAAGTTATGCTCTTCTTTGTTTAAAAGCATGAACGCCAACTCTCCATAGAGTTTGCAGTG
>JAAELO010000539.1 GCA_024226555.1 Desulfobacterales bacterium
AACGCGATAAAGATGGCCAAACTAGTCTACTCCTTGCCGCATGGAAGGGACATGTCCAAGTCGTCTCAGTTTTATTAGCATTTAAAGAAACAGACGTTAATATGCCCCAGAAAACCGGGATGACATCTTTGCACCTTGCGTGCCGCGGTGGACATTTGGAAGTGGTTAAAGTTTGGTTTAAATCTGGCCACCCTATATAAAACCGTTTACATCTCTCCACTTGAAAAAACTCAGGCGTTATCCGAAAGAGAAGAGTTAAACTTAATCGCCGAGGAATCGACCGAGAAAACGAGTTTAAGTTACGCATGTTTAAATGGGCATATGGAAATCGCAGAATACCTACTAAAAATTATAAGGGAAAGGCTTGGAAAGGAAAAGATGATTAAAGTTTTAAATAAACGCGATAAAGATGGCCAAACTAGTCTACTCCTTGCCGCATGGAAGGGACATGTCCAAGTCGTCTCAGTTTTATTAGCATTTAAAGAAACAGACGTTAATATGCCCCAGAAAACCGGGATGACATCTTTGCACCTTGCGT
>JAAELO010000540.1 GCA_024226555.1 Desulfobacterales bacterium
AATGTTTCATCTAGAACGTTAGATGTTTTCAAAATGTTTCATCCAGAACGTAAGATGTTTTCAGAATATTTCGTCCAGAACGTAAAATGTTTTCAGATTGTTTCCCCTAGGACGTTTGATGTTTTCAGAATGTTTCATCTAGAATGTAAGATGTTTTCAGAATGTTTCATCCAGAACATAAGATGTTTTCAAATGTTTCATCTAGAATTTTAGATGTTTTCCAGATTGTTTCATCCAAAATGTTTTCAGAATATTCGTGGATTTACAGCATAACCAGACAACAGAAAATTTTCTTTATCTCCAGGAAATACGACAGTTTCAAACTTCCCTGAACTTGGAATGGCGGTTTTGAGTGGTTTTTTTGTTGTGTATCGCGTTGCATTTAATTACTTTTTTAACTTGTAATTTATTTTAGCTTTCAGACATAAACAAAAAAACACCCCCATCTCACCCGCCATGCCAAGCCCTGGTCCTGTGGAGTGCTGCTGGACTATCTTGCATCATATGGTCATCCTTGGCTCTTAGTTCCCGATGCTCTGGTTCACCTTGTTGGGCATTCCTTGAGCTTCGTTCTCTATTCCGAAAGGTGAGGAAATGTTTGTATCTACTAATGTTGCTTTTCACATTTGTCTGATCACAGTCATATCCAAGTCTTAAGATTATAAAGGGCGGGACCAACAGGCTTGAAGTTATTTGGTCATTTTCAATCATCTTGGGTTGCATTTCTGCATTTCTGTGAGGTACAGCTCTTGGAGGAAGAAAATTGTGATCGTTTTGCATCCAAAACTAGGAGATGTAATAAGCATTGTACGCGTCATCGTAATTGAAGCCTGGGCTGCTGAACCTGGTGCTCCTGTTTTCCGTTTCATTGGGCGAAAGCAAGTACTTTTCCCTTTCCCTGGCGTCCAAATAGGTTACAATTCACTGATTTCAAATTGATTTCTTTGTGCGTTACTAGAGATTTTTTAACTTTATTATCTATAACTAGAATATCGTTTATTGAGTTTTTAAGTTGGATATTATTTTATGATTAATTATTAGTAATTATTTATCAAATAAATGATTTAAGTCAAGATAATTATAAATCATTATTAAAGTAAATGATTTAAGTCAAGATAATTATAAAATCATTATCAAATAAATGA
>JAAELO010000541.1 GCA_024226555.1 Desulfobacterales bacterium
TCTTTTTCTATCAGATTGGGCCCAATTAGGACCAAAAAAGCCACTCAAAAAATCGCAAAAAAGTCAAGTGTTTAGCCTTGCAAAACTTCGAAAAATCGACCAAAATCAAGGGTTCAAAAAACTCGCTTTTTTCTTCAAAAATATATACAAAAACCTATCAAATACCCCTTAAATAGCCACTATGATATATATAAGGTGTTTCTCTATCTGATTGGGTCGAATTAGGACCAAAAAAGCCGCTCAAAAAATCGCAAAAAAGTCAAGTGTTTAGCCTTGCAAAATTTCGAAAAATTGACCAAAATCAAGGGTTCTGAAAACTCGCTTTTTTCTTCAAAAATATATACCAAAACATATCAAATAGCCGAAGAACAGCCTCTGGAGCTTATATAAGGTCTTTTTCTATCAGATTGGGCCCAATTAGGACCAAAAAAGCCACTCAAAAAATCGCAAAAAAGTCAAGTGTTTAGCCTTGCAAAACTTCGAAAAATCGACCAAAATCAAGGGTTCAAAAAACTCGCTTTTTTCTTCAAAAA
>JAAELO010000542.1 GCA_024226555.1 Desulfobacterales bacterium
AAATGATCCAGGTCACTGATCTGGCTTTCAGTAATACTGATGCCTGTGCTTTTATCCCATCCGGTGAAGAGCGGATCTGTTTCATCAGCATTGGTAAAATGTGTCAGGTCACTGATCTGACTTTCAGTAATGCTGATACCAGAGCTTTTATCCCATCCATTGAAGTCCGGATCATCTTCTGTAGTCAGATAACCTGCCACTGAATGATCGCCCCAAACATAAGCTGCGTTCCAGTTCGTAAGATCTGTTGCCACGATGCCGGATGCCGGGCTTAGGCCATATACGGGATCAGTTTCATCATCATTGGTAAAATGTGTCAGGTCACTGATCTGGCTTTCTGTAATACTGATGCCTGTGCTTTTGTCCCATGCACCATAGACCGGATCGGTTTCATCATCATTGGTAAAATGATCCAGGTCACTGATCTGGCTTTCAGTAATACTGATGCCTGTGCTTTTATCCCATCCGGTGAAGAGCGGATCTGTTTCATCAGCATTGGTAAAATGTGTCAGGTCACTGATCTGACTTTCAGTAATGCTGATACCA
>JAAELO010000543.1 GCA_024226555.1 Desulfobacterales bacterium
ATTCTTACAATGATCAAGCCTTGCAAGAATATTCTCCATCTCTTTGATATCAAGTTTTTTTCTTTTTCTTATAGCTCCATGACAAGCCATTAATATCAGACTTTCATCCAAAAGTTCATCAGGTCTTTTTGAATAATCCTTAGTAACCGCTTTTTCTGCAATTTCAGAGATAATTTTTGCCACATCGCAATCTGAAAGAATTGAAGGAACTGCCTTTATAATAAATGTGTTCCCACCAAAAGGTTCAATCTCAAATCCTGTTTTTGTGAGCTCTGGTATTATTGCCTCTAACTCTGTTGCTTCTTTAAATGTCAGATCAACTGTTTCAGGCATAAGTAGTATCTGTATCTCGTTTTTATTATGGGATACAATCTCTTTTATCTCCTCAAAAACGATTCTTTCATGGGCTGCATGCTGGTCGATTAAAATCAGATCGTTTTTTGATTCACAAAGAATATATGTATTTGAAAGTTGCCCGCAAACTCTTAATTCACTAAAAAATGTCTCAACAAAAAGAGTTTCGCTAACTTCTAATCTTTCAACAATATGGTCTTCTTCTTCAACATCAACTGATGATTCTGCCTGAATAAATACCTGCTCTTCGTAATCAGGCTCTTTTGGTTCTATATCTTTTAGCTTTGTTTCTTTTGCCTCTGTGTTATGGCTCCACAGATCTTCATCTTCCTGAACCTTCATAAAGGATGATTCTGTGTCTATCTCACTTTTTTCTATATATTCATTATTTCTTATAATCTTAATTTCATCTTTTATTTCTCTATTTGAAGTTTTTGGAGGAGTTACTTCTACATCAATTTTTCTATCACTCCATTTTTTCTTTTCAATAGATTCAAGGGATTCTGAAACCACATCTTTTATTTTGTTGTAAACCCTTTTTTGATCAGAAAACCTTACCTCATCCTTTGCCGGATGAACATTCACATCCACCTGATCATAGTCGATATCTATATACAGAACAGCAATTGGAAATCTTCCTTTTACAAGCCTGCCTTTATAACCCTCAAAAATTGCGTGGGAAATGCCCCTGTCTTTTATGAATCTTCCATTAACAAAAATGAAGATTTTTCTGGATGTACTCCTGAAAACCTGTGGGCTTGAGATAAAACCGTTGAATGAGAAATAATTATCTTTAAAAGAGATGCTATTGAGATCATTTTTAAGATCACTTCCAATAATATCAACAGCTCTGTCAAATTGATTGCCGGTTTTTGACCAGTTTTTAACCACTTTGCCGTTATGGGTTAACCTGAATTGTATATTTGGCCATCCTAAAGCCGTTTGAGCAACTACATCACCGATATGGCCCATTTCAGTGGTAACTGTTTTCATAAACTTTCGCCTGGCCGGTGTATTAAAGAAAAGACCTGCAATTTCCATCACAGTTCCTGTTGCAGCTCCCGTTTCTTCAACACTCCTGATAACTCCACCTTTGATAAATATTTTTGTTCCTGTATCTGAGTGTTCATCTTTTGTTATTAAAGTAAATTTTGAAACCGAGGCGATACTTGGAAGTGCTTCTCCCCTGAAACCTAATGTATTAATTGAAAACAGATCTTTATCATCATGGATTTTGCTTGTGGCATATCGTTCAATTGCTAAAAGAGCGTCATCACTCTTCATTCCTATTCCATTGTCACTTATTCTAATTAGTGATTTCCCACCCTGATCAATCTCTATCACTATTCTTGTGCTGAGAGCATCTATAGAGTTCTCAAGCAACTCTTTGACAACGGATGCAGGTCTTTCAACGACTTCACCTGCTGCAATCTTATTTGAAAGTATCTCTGGTAATATCTTTATCTGAGCCATGTCTTGAATAAAGATACAAATTAAAAAGCTCTGCTTTTTTTATTTGTATTTTTATGTACCCCTTTAGTCCTGTTAGATTTCAGTAACGTCTTAAATAAAACTTGATGTTTTTCCAAGTTTTTATGAGTGCTTCTCCAATAAAACTGCATGTTCTTTCGCAGTTTTATGTACCCCTTTAGTCCTGTTAGATTTCAGTAACGTCTTAAATAAAAACTTGATGCTTTTCCAAGTTTTTATGAGTGCTTCCCCAATAAAAATGCACGTTCTTCCGCATTTTTATGTACCCCTTTAATCCTGTTAGATTTCAGTACGTCTTAAATAAAACTTGATGTTTTTCCAAGTTTTATGAGTGCATACATCGTCAACTTCAATCAAGTTAAATAAAAACTTACGGTCTTCCAGTTTTTATGAGTGCTCCCATCGTTATACTCAAATAACCTAATCCCTATTTCATACTCTTTCAACAAAAAAGGTGCATAAAATGCACCTTAATTTTTTTCAACTATTGTTTTATTGCGCTGCTGAGTTTGCTGCAAATACGAGGCGTCAAGCTATGAAGTCGTATAACTAATACTTCGATTAGCTTGCAACAAAGTATTTGTGGCAAAATCGACAGTGCTTCATACTAATTCAGGAATCTTTAACATATAATCTGTAGCTTGTTCGTAATTATATGCCACCCTAAGTAGTGTTTCCTCATCAAAATGTTTACCCATAAGCTGTAAGCCTATTGGAAGCCCATCTGAAAATCCACATGGTACCGATATGCCCGGAACTCCGGCTAAATTAGCAGAAAGCGTAAACACATCTGAAAGATACATCGCTAAAGGATCATCAGCATTTTCCCCAATCAAAGTTGCTGGTGTTGGAGCAACCGGAGATGCTATTACATCGCAAACTTCAAATGCTTTTTTGAAATCATCCATTATCAGAGTTCTTATCTGTGACGCTTTTTTGTAATATGCATCGTAATAACCTGAAGAAAGGGCGTAGGTTCCGATAATTATTCTTCTTTTCACCTCATCCCCAAAACCTTCTGTTCTGGTTTTGTGGTACATATCTATAAGGTTCTCACTTTTTTCTGTTCGAACTCCATATCTTACACCATCGTATCGTGCAAGGTTGGAACTTGCCTCAGATGGAGCTAAAACATAATAAGCAGCAACGGCATATTCTGTATTAGGAAGTGAAATCTCAATAGTTTGAGCGCCTAATTTTTCAAGCTCAGCAATTGCATTATTAACAGATTCAGATACCTTGGGATCTAAACCTTCAGTACTATTATATTCCTTAGGAATTCCAATTTTTAAGCCCTTAACACCGCCATTTCTTTTTATTGCTTCATAAAAATCAGGAACCTTTTCATCAACAGATGTGGAATCCCGCCTGTCATAACCTGAAATAGCATCCATTATGATTGCGCAATCTGTAACATTTTTCGCAAGTGGTCCTATCTGATCAAGGGACGATGCAAAAGCAACCAATCCATATCTTGAAACTCTTCCATATGTTGGCTTCATACCAACAACACCGCAATGGGATGCGGGCTGCCTTATAGAACCACCGGTATCGGAACCAAGAGATCCTAAACAGATTCCTGCTGCAACAGATGCTGCAGAGCCTCCACTTGAACCACCCGGAATTCTTGAAAGATCGAACGGATTACAGGTATTTTTAAAACTCGAATTTTCAGTTGTGGAACCCATTGCAAACTCATCCATGTTGAGTTTGCCTGTAAAAACAGCATTTTCACTTTTAAGCTTTTCTATAACAGTTGCATCGTATGGGGGTTCAAAATTACTCAGAATTTTTGACCCACATGTAGTAAGAAGACCATCTGTACAGATTAAATCCTTAATACCTAAAGGAATTCCTGTAAGAGCTTTAGTATCTCCATTCTGTATTTTCTTATCAGCATCATCAGCAGCTTTTAAAGCTCCAGCATGATCCACTGTAATATATGCCCCTACTTTTTCATCAACTGCATCGATGCGATCTAAAACTGATTGGGTGAGTTCCTTTGAAGAGATCTCTTTTTTTGTTAACAGTTTATTTGCTTCTTCTATTGAAAGTTCGTACAGATTCATTTACTACCCCACAATTTTTGGAACTACAAAGTGACCATTTTCTTTTAAAGGTGCATTTGAAAGAGCTTTCTCAACACCAAAATTCTCCTTAACTTCATCTTTTCTAAAAGCATTACTAAGAAAATTTGCATGAGATGTAGGATTTATCCCTTCAGTATCAACCTTATTTAAGGTTTCTATGTAAGAGAGAACATCCCCAATCTGACCAGCAAATTTCTCAACCTCATCATCAGAAAGATTTAGTCTTGCAAGTTTTGCCACATATAAAACTTCATCTTTTGTAATTTTCATATAAACCGCTCCAATTATTGGAAACTTTTGATAATTGCCCCTTGACTGAACTACTGTGTACTTCAAAAAAAGAACTGTAAACTTTATAAAATAGAAGCTTTTATAAACGATTCATCTCGTTATTTTTTTTCAACTTTGTATCTTATAAAATTGGAATTTTATAAGAGTTTCAATCAAAATTCTAATTATTAATAAGTTCCACTATCTTACCAAATAGGCATCAAACTTTTTATTTTTTAGCTTAACAAGTAGTTTCTTTGCATCTTCTCTTCTGCTAAATGAACCAACCCTAACCCTGTACCAGATCTCACCGGATCCTTTATTCACATATTTGAAAGCTGGAAATTTCTCATCTTTAAGCTTTTTAACAAGTGCATTGGCATCATTTTCAAACTTAAAGGCTCCCACCTGAATAGAAAAAATTCCTTTTTCAGGTGCTTTTTTCGCAGGTATTTTTACTTTTTTTTCTGCTACTTTTTTTGGTCTTAAAGGTTTTTTAGCTTCCAGTTTAGTAACTTTTTTATCAATTATTTTATCTGTTTTACTGTTATCTATAACCTCTTTTTTATCAATATCCTCAATAGAAGCTATCTCTGCTCTAATATCATTCTTTTTGAAGGTAACAGGAGCATTTCCTCTACCAACATATACCCCTAAAATAAACATGGAGGCAGAAGTAATTATAAGAAGGAAGCAAAAGAGGAGTATTGAACCTATTGTAAAGGAATAATTCCTCTTCTTTCCATTTCTATTTTCTACTTTTTTATTCATTAATGAAATTTTTTACATCTTTTCCGGAGAAGATATATTTAATAAATCAAGGCCGTTCTTAATAACCTTTTTAACTGCACCAATCAGATAAAGTCTGCTTCTTAATAGTTCTTCATCATCCACAAGTACTTTATGCTTGTTATAGTAATTATGAAAAAGCTTTGAAAGATCACGCAGATAAAATGTAACTCTATGGGGTTCCAGATTTTTTGCACTCTCAAGAACCATTTCAGGATAGCTTTCCATCTTCTTAATCAGGGCTATCTCCTCTTTTTCTACTAACTTTTGAGGAATATAATCTAACCACTTTATCTCCTTAACATCTTTTTCATCTGAGGCTTTCTCAATAATACTCGTTATTCTTGCATGTACATATTGTACATAGAAAACAGGATTATTACTGCTTTTTTCCTTTGCAACTTCAAGATCAAACTCAAGAGAGCTTTCGTAGTGCCGTGTTAAAAACATAAATCTTGCAGCATCTTTTCCAACTTCATCCACTACATCTTTTAATGTTACGAACTTTCCACTTCTCTTACCCATCTGAACTTGCTGGCCATCTCTTAAAAGGCTAACTAACTGAATAAGAACAACATCAAAATTATCGCTTTTTTTCGATGTTGCTTCAATTCCGGCATTCATTCTTGCAATATAACCGTGGTGATCAGCACCCCAAACGTCAATAACTCTATCGAAACCCCTGTCAAATTTTTCTTTATGATAGGCTATATCTGAAGCAAAATATGTTGTTACTCCATTACTTCTGACAACAACACGGTCCTTTTCATCACCATACTTTTCTGTGTTAAACCATAGGGCATCTTCTTTCTCGTACAATATACCCTTATTTTTAAGATCTTTTATGCTTTCATCAACAAGCCCGTTATCATAAAGGCTTTGTTCGCTGAACCAGTTGTCAAAGGTTACGCCAAAATCCTTTAAGTCACTTGCTATCCATTTAAGAATCTCTTTTGATGCATATTTCGCACATAAATCAACAGCCTGGTTCTCTTCAATTGAAAGAACATCAGTTTCAAGTTCTTTTGCAAGGTCTTTAATGTAGTCTCCCTGATAACAATCCTCAGGAAAATCTACCTCTTTCCCATTTTGTTCAAGTATCCTGTAATATAAAGATCTTCCCAGGGTATTAATCTGTCGTCCGGAATCATTAATATAATATTCTTTCTGAACATCATAACCACAGAATGAAAGAATAGAGCTTACAGCATCACCAACAACAGCACCCCTTCCATGACCGACATGGAGTGGACCTGTTGGATTTGCACTTACAAACTCAACTTGAATTTTTTCACCATTACCAAAATCGGATCTTCCAAAATTTTCATCTTCATGAACATTTTTAAGAGTTTCGATCCACGGGGTCTTTTTTAAGAAAAAATTTATAAATCCAGGACCTGCAATTTCAGTTGTCTCGATAATTGAATCAAGATTATTAATCTTTTCATAAATTATATCTGCAATTTTTCTGGGGGCCATTCTTTGGGTTTTGGCCATAACCATAGCAATATTAGTTGAAAAATCGCCCTGTGTATCTATTTTTGGAGTCTCAATATTAATATCAGGGATCTCTTTTGAAGGTAGCAATCCTTCATCACAAGCTTCATCAATAACATTTTTTATAAGATCAACCAGCTTACTTTTCATCTTTTTTATCTTTTTTGCCTTTTGATTCTTTTTTGGTGTCTTTGCTATCTTTCTTCTCTTTTTTGGTATCTTTACTGTCTTTTGATTCAGCCTCATCTTTATCTGATGACTCATCATCTTTTAAAAGATCGTCGACATCTACGTCGGCATCTGCAGGTGCCTCTTCAACAACCTCTTCTTCCTCTTCTTTTTGAATCAGATCCTTGTCATTGAATGGTATTTCAATCTTTTCATCATCAGATCCTAAAAATGCTCTCATATGTTCAGCAATCATCTTAGCTGCTTCAATGGGTGGAAAGAAACTGTAGCTTCTAAAAGTTTCTATTAACTTTTCATCTGTCATTTCAACGCTTAAAGAACCCTCTTCAAACTCCTCTGAAAACATTACCTGAAAAATCCCGGGCTCAAGTTCAGATAATTCTTTAAATACTATTTTATTATCTTCAGTTTTAGTTATTATAAATTTCTGGTTCATCTTTTTGATCTCCTCTCTATTAATTATAAATAGAAGCTTAATTTGCTATAATTTTCATTGATTTTCAAATTCATATAATGGAACACTAAATAACTGCCTTTTTACCGAAATACTGCGTTTTTTCAAAAAAAACTGTTATGTTTACAAAATTAAACCTTTTTTATAATCCTCATTATTTTTTCTCAAGCGGAGATTTTATAAAACTTAAAGCTTTTATAAACGTTGTACTTCAATCAAAATTCTAATTATTTGAAATATTCCCTTTATTTAATTTTATGAATCAAAACCCTTTAATATTAACCAATTATTCTTGCATGTCAACTCTCAAATAAGGTACTCTTTTAAAAAAAATAATATTTTTTTTAATATTTTTTAAATTAAGTGTTGACCCAAAAAAAAAGTGATGTTAAAGGTGTCTCTACAAATTGTGGAGGAGTGGCCGAGTGGCTTAAGGCGGCGGTCTTGAAAACCGTAGTGGGTCACACCACCGTGGGTTCAAATCCTACCTCCTCCGCCATTTTACTGGAGAAATGGCCGAGTGGCTGAAGGCGCGCCCCTGCTAAGGGCGTATGGGTTTACGCTCATCGAGAGTTCGAATCTCTCTTTCTCCGCCAATATGCTTAAAAATAAACCATTTCAAACAATTTGAGATGGTTTTTTTATTTGTATAAAGATACTATGTTCAAAATTAAAACATACGCTGATAAAATCATCTAAATCACTGGAAACTCTCCCTATCTAATTCAGCTGTAATCCTATAGAATAAAACTTTTAAAAATATGTTCAATATCATTTGTTTTTATTGAATTAATCTTGACAAAATCCCTCTATCAAACTAAAAAACTTAAGTATTTTTTAAATTTTATAAAAATGTCAGGTATCGACATTTTTTCGTTTAAATATATAAACCTATAGGAGAATTAACAATGTCAAAATTAGTTGCACCTCACGGTGGAAAAGGCTTAGTATGTTGCCTTCTTGAAGGAGCTGATCGTGATGCAGAGCTTAAAAAAGCTGCTGGTCTAAAAAAAATCCAAATTACTGCTCGTGCTAAGGGTGACCTTATCATGATGGGAATTGGTGGTTTCAGTCCACTTGATGGTTTTATGCCAAAAGCAGACTGGAAAAGCGTTTGTGAAAACCTAACTCTTGCAGATGGTACATTCTGGCCAGTTCCTGTTACTCTTGAAGCATCAAAAGCTGATGCAGATGCTATCAATGCTGGTGATGAAATTGCTTTGGAAATTGACGGCGAAATCATGGCTACCATGAAAGTATCTGAAAAATATGAGATGACTGAAGCTGACAAAAAGTGGGAATCAGAGCTTGTTTACATGGGAGAAGGCGAAGACTCAGTAGATGGTAAATTCTGGGAAGTTGCTCTTGAAGATCACCCAGGTGTTCAGATGGTTATGGGTCAAAAAGAGTTCAACCTTGCTGGTCCTGTTAAAGTTCTTTCTGAAGGTGAATACCCAGCAGAATACAAAGGTGTTTATCTTACTCCTGCTGAAACACGTAAAATGTTTGACGATAATGGTTGGGCAAACGTTGCTGCTCTTCAGCTTAGAAACCCAATGCACAGATCTCACGAATTCCTTGCAAAAATTGCAATCGAAGTTTGTGATGGAGTTCTAATCCACTCTCTTATCGGTAACTTAAAAGCTGGTGATATTCCTGCTAAGGTTCGTGTTGAAGCGATCGATTGCCTCGTAGAAAAATATTTCGTTAAAGAAAACGTAATTCAGGCTGGTTATCCTCTTGATATGCGTTATGCTGGACCAAGAGAAGGTCTTCTTCATGCTACATTCCGTCAGAACTACGGAATTAACAAAATGATCATTGGTCGTGACCACGCTGGTGTTGGCGATTTCTATGGTCTTTTCGAAGCACAGGATATCTTTAACAAGGTTCCTGAAAATGATGATCCAGGTAAAGCTCTTCTTTGCGAGCCTCTTAAGATTGACTGGACTTTCTACTGCAAAAAGTGTGATGGTATGGCTTCTCTTAGAACTTGCCCACATGGTAAAGATGACAGAGTTATCCTTTCAGGTACAAAACTACGTCATGCACTATCCAACAACGAAGAAGTTGTTGATCACTTTGGACGTGAAGAAGTTCTGGTTATCCTGAGAAAATACTATGCCTCCCTGACTGATAAAGTTGAAGTTAAACTTCAGAGTCATGCAGAAGGTAGCAAGATGTAAGAAATG
>JAAELO010000544.1 GCA_024226555.1 Desulfobacterales bacterium
GTGGTCATCGTTTACTGCGTTTACGGGGGGAAATCGAATTTGGGACTGTTTTGGCTTCTCCTTTGGATCGTTTCAAAGGGTGTAAGCCTCGTGCTAACACATAAATGATGTTCATTTCATCACGTGTCGTTTGGGGTCTATGGTTTTCGTGGAACATTCGAATGTTGCGTCACTTCGCGTCGTACGTTGCGAGCAACTGTCGTTTGGCCTTTGCGCAACTAGTCGTGTGCGACCTCGGCTCCTTTGCGATATTCTGTCTCCGTTCATGGCAGGGTTCTCTTATCCGTGAGTCTCCTCGTTGTCAACGTCGATGAATCCATGTCTTCCGTGTCGTGTTGGCAATGGAACGGTCGTCACTTGGGTTCTTTGGTTCTTTGTTTGTGAGTGATCTGCTGTCTTTGGGATCGGCATCACGGGTTTCCTTGGGGTTTTTCTCTCCGGTCAAAGTCGGAAAAGTATCGCTTTTTCGTGTTGCGAGTTGCGTGAAATCGTTTTGTCGACTTCATCGTTTGTTGGGGGTTACCCATCGTTTTATCGTTGTATCGTTGTTGTTGTCGTTGTTGCGATCGTTGTCTTGCGTTGGGTGGCTTCGGTGACGGGGACAATCGAATGTACGTTTCGTCATTTTTGCTGTTGTACGTTGCGGTTTTCGCCAAAAGAAAAAAGCTTTGTGGCGTGATGAGTCCCATCGCGAAATCGTTTGTGACGTGGTTTCTTGGGAGTCTTTGGGGACGTTATCATCTTCGGTGGTTTGCGTTTGCTATTTCGCTATTGTGCGTTGGTGGGCATCGTAATCATGGAAATCTGGGATCTTGTTTTTGTCGAAGGAGTGCCATCGTCGTAATCA
>JAAELO010000545.1 GCA_024226555.1 Desulfobacterales bacterium
CTTTTTAGTTCAATTAAAACTTTGAGTAAGTCAAATTTTTCGTTTCGCAAAATCTGGGTTGTATCCTGTTCTGTTAATTCTTCTATTTCTTTCTTTGTTAAATTTTTATTGGCTTAATGCCAAATATTGTGATGAAGTATAAAGCATTATAGAACAGGCTGCAACAAGGTCATTCAGGAGGAAACTTGCCTGAATTGAAAGTACTTAGTGACAAAAAACACAATGCAATGCAATTGAACAATTTACCGTAAATCTGCTGGGTTACTGATTTTGAAGCAAATTTTACCTTGAATGACATTATTCATTTTTTATATACACAACTATTTATCACAATATTTGGCAGTAAAGCATAATTGAACCTAAAGTGAGTGATTATGTTCAACGAAGAGCACTGATGTCGTGAGACTCTGGCGTTTACCCTGATTAGTTATTTAACAGTTTCAAGAATATCTGGGTTTTAGTTTAAATTCTGTTGTATATAAGATTAAAACTCTTTAGTCATACCTTAAAAAATTCAATA
>JAAELO010000546.1 GCA_024226555.1 Desulfobacterales bacterium
ACCAAGAAAGTTTTTCATATGCTCAAGACATATTTACTTATCTTTCATTATTTGTGTTGATATTTGGGTGTCATAGAGCAAAATTATCATTTTTGCCCTAACAGGACTGGATTTTTTAAAGAACCCCTTTACTGCAATCATTTGTCTTTGTAAAGTTGCTGCAAATACATTTGATTTTTGTTCCAACATCAGATCCTCCGTAGTGTAGTGTAGAGTATCCCTGCCGCCTGTCAGGCAGGAGACTGGGGTTCGATTCCCCGCCGGGGAGGCTGTTTTGGAGATAGTTGTCCCTTAAACTTTTATTCGAAGAGAGCCTTATACGAATAAAGTTTTTCATGTGCTCAAGACATATTTACTTATCTTTTATTATTTGTGTTGATATTTGGGTGCCATGGAGCAAAGTTATCACTTTTGCCTTAACAAGGACTGGATTTTTTGAAGGACACCTTTACTGCAATCATTTTTCTTTGTAAAGCTGATGCAAAAACTTTTGATTTCTGTTCCAACATCAGATCCTCGGTAGTATAGTGGTGAGTATCCCCGCCTGTCACGCGGGAGACCGGGGTTCAATTTCCCACCGGGGAGGCTGTTTTGGAGATAGTTGTCCCTGTAACTTTTATTCGAAGAGAGCCTTATACCAAGAAAGTTTTTCATATGCTCAAGACATATTTACTTATCTTTCATTATTTGTGTTGATATTTGGGTGTCATAGAGCAAAATTATCATTTTTGCCCTAACAGGACTGGATTTTTTAAAGAACCCCTTTACTGCAATCAT
>JAAELO010000547.1 GCA_024226555.1 Desulfobacterales bacterium
ACTGTGTGTTCTTCATTTAAAGGGTGAACGTGTGTTATGCAAAATTCAGAGGACCCAAAACATAGGCAGGGGAATTGTTCAGACCCAGAAAAATAACAGAAATTTCTTGAAACCCAAAAAATAGCTCAAAAATTTGCCTACCAAGAAAAATAGAATTTGGCCAGAATTCAAACTCAAAAATAGGAACATCAGCATCCCTATCTAAATGTTGACATATGCCCCCCCCCCTCCTGGGACAATACTGCCAGATCAGGGGTACGGATTATTGTGTGTCAACAGAAATATTTAAAAACGGTGTCTAACATTGGAAATGAAAATTGGTTATGAAAATGTTTAAAATGTGTGCTTCATGTACATATTTTGCTTTCTAGTTTGTATAGGAGCAAAGAAGAAGAGTAACACAACATTGATAGAAAAAAATTCAGTGGGACAGTCTGCAAGTCTTATGTGCCATTCTGTACAGAGATGCACTACAAGCCAACCTAGCTAATAGTGAAGAGAATGTTGTCAATGAAAGATTGGACTTGGAATTTTATATAATTGTATGCCTCAAAAGACTTGCAGGTTGAGAGAAATTCATCTACCTTTTTGGAGCTCGCAGCTTATATCTGGGTTGGTGCCACAAGGAACTCAGCGATAGAAAGTTTCACCCCATTTATTTTTGTTTATGGTCAATTGTTTTATTTATAAAATTTTGCTAACCAAATGTTTGAATTTTCAAATTGTTGCTTGCTGGAACTGCTTGAATTTTCATCACAGTATCACTCGTTTATTACAAGGGTTAGAGCACTAACACCCTCACAATTGAATTGTTTCAGATGAGCAAGAAAGCATTCCCCACAGTATCACTCGTTTATTTAAAGGGCTAGACCACTAACACCCTCACCATTGAGTTGTTTCATCTTAGCAAGAAACAATCCCCACAGTATCACTCGTTTTTTAAAAGGGCTAGACCACCAACACCCTCACCATTGAGTTGTTTCATCTGAGCAAGAAAGCAAACCCCACAGTATCACTCGTTTATTAAAAGGGCTAGACCACTAACA
>JAAELO010000548.1 GCA_024226555.1 Desulfobacterales bacterium
AACCATAATTCAAATCCCCCAAAGCCATTACCATTGTTAAGAGCAACATGAAGACCATCAACTCCTGTTTTATCATTCTTGTGACCAACACGATCAGGCAGACCATCACCATTCATATCAATTAGGTCACTATATACCCCATATATGTTACTTCTTTTAACATAATTCATACTCTCTGGACCACTACCTGCTGGTAACCATAACTTATACTCTCCAAATCCATGACCGTTATTTAGTGCAACATGAAGACCGTCAACTCCGGTGTTTTCATTTTTGTGACCAACACGATCTGGCAGACCATCACCATTCATATCAATAAGATCACAATATACACCATACTCATTACTATCTCGGATATAATTTCTACTGTATGGTCCACTTCCTGCTGGTAACCATAATTCGAATTCACCAAAGCCATGTCCGTTATTAAGAGCAACGTGAAGACCATCAACTCCAGTTTTTTCATTTTTGTGACCAACACGATCGAGTAGACCGTCACCATTCATATCAATCAAATCACTATAAACACCATAAATGTTATTACCTTGGACATAATTTCTACTGTGAGGACCATTTCCTGAAGGTAATAGTAACTCAAATTCTGAAAAGTTATCTGATTCTTCTACATTCCAGTTAAATTTTATCTCAGGAAGAGTCTCCCCTAATCCATCAAACTCTTGGGCAGAAGTTAAAATAGATGTTTTTAAATCTGTTTGTTCTGTATATGTTAATCTGTAATCTTTAACCAGAATAGAATCAGCGTATGTTTTTACAGACTTTAACCTTTTAGTAGAAGATATTTTTGAGCCAGCTTCATATTGTAGTGTTGTATCGTTTCGCTCTTCGTATGTTAGATCAACAGAGTTGTTTGCATACTCAGCTTTTGTAAGATAGAACTCACCATTTGGATTATCTTCAGTGTATGAATATGTAACAGAGGTTTCAAACTTATTTGAGACTTTGTTAACACTCCATAGTCTTACAGTAGAACTTCCAGAAGCTTCTATTTTAGAACTATCACTATTTCCAAACTCAAGAATCATTCCTGTTTTTGTCCAAATTCTGAAATAGGATGGTCCGTTCCCTTGAGTTCCATAGGATACAATTTTTGAGTACTGGTCAATTTCCGTTCTATACTCTGTTCCATCTGCACCATAGGTTCCTGAAACAGCGATTAAGCGTTGACCACCTAATTCAAAGCGGTCGTTTTCATCGTAATTTACACCGCCTTTAATGCCATCCTGAGCAATGGTTCTTCCGCTTCTTGTGATTGCAGAGATTCCATCTAAGGAAAATCCCATTCCAAGAAGTCCGTTACTACCATTACTATCGTAATTGATAGAAAGGTTTGGTTGCATCCCTGCAATTCCTGGAGGAACTACTATCGGAATGTTATAGCTTGCTGATCCACTTGAAACTTTGAAAGTTCCGGGTGTTTTTCCGATAAGTGTACTGTTTGCATTTGCGGTTAAGCAGAATGCTAATACTGCAATGAATGCCAGTATTTGAACATAACCGTTTTTTAATTTCATTTATATTCCCTTTGTTTTTTGTTATTAATAATACCTTCAAAAAGGTATTTATTGAGCGCTATAAGATTTATGAGATTCCTGCGAAGGCAGGAATCTTCTAAAATCAAGATCTTTACTTCTTTATTTTCTTTTCCATATCTTCAATCAACTTATCCGATTTCTTGATAGTCTCATCGATCTTGCTTTTATGTGCATCAAGTTTAGTCTTTACTTTTTTAACCTTTTTTGCATCGCCCTGAAGTTCAGGTGGTAGGTTATCGACTTTGTCACGTCTTTTAGTTTCTAAGATTTCGTCCTTAGATTCTGTCTTTTCAACAGTATCTGAAACATTTTTGACCTTAGATTCATTGTCGTTGTTCTTATCATCTCCACCACATCCGTTGAAAATAAACGCAATAGTTACGATCAGAAAAATACCTTTTAGATATTTCATTTTTTGCCTTTCAAATTACTAAATTTTTAAAATTGAGGTTTCATTAATAGTATATGTTGATGTAAAAATCAACAGGATTGTCCCTGTGTTCTTATTGGCAGAAACTAATTTTTAAAAAATTTTAATTTATTTAAACACAACTTTAACCATATGAATATACAGTCTAAAACGTGTTGCCTGATAATTGCGGATCTAATTAAAAAACAAAATAAAAAATAAAAATCCCTACCCAGAGGGCAGGGTTTTAGAATAACCCCTAAAAGGGGATAAATTGCCCTTGCCACCATAGGTGGCAGGGATCTGAATAATCC
>JAAELO010000549.1 GCA_024226555.1 Desulfobacterales bacterium
CTGTCGGCATCCGGTGTTACCACCAGGGTATATACAGTGCTACCGTCAACTCCTGAGGCAAAACTGCCGGCTTTTGTACCGCCTGTGACGGTGACATCCCCAACCGTAAACCCGTATACAGCTTCACTAAAAGTAAATGTATAGGTCACGTCTCCTGTTGCAGTACCGCCTGTATTGTCGGTGATGTCCACCGTGGGAACTATCGTATCCACCGCCTGCACAGATTGGGTTGCTGCGGTATTGTCGTGCCCTACGGCATCCGTGGCGACATTAGCCGCCACATCCACAGTGATATTGGTGGTGCTGTCGGCATCCGGTGTTACTACCAGGGTATATACAGTGCTACCGTCAACTCCTGTGGCAAAATTAGCGGCTTTTGTACCGCCTGTGACGGTGACATCTCCGACCGTAAACCCGTATACAGCCTCATTAAAGGTAAATGTATAGGTCACGTCACCTGTGGCAGTGCCGCCTGTGTCGTCTGTGATGACCACCGTGGGAACCTCTGTATCCACCGCCTGCACAGATTGGGTGGCTGCGGTATTGTTGTTGCCCGCAGCATCTGTGGCGACATTAGCGGCCACATCCACAGTGATATTAGCGGTGCTGTCGGCATCCGGCGTGACCACCAGGGTATATACAGTGCTACCGTCAACTCCTGAGGCAAAACTGCCGGCTTTTGTACCGCCTGTGACGGTGACATCCCCAACCGTAAACCCGTATACAGC
>JAAELO010000550.1 GCA_024226555.1 Desulfobacterales bacterium
AACGGGTTGATTTTACTACAGTTTTATTTTTGTTATAACGCTGTGTTTTGCAAAAAGATCAGTTATTAGAGATTCCCTAAAGAACATATCTTATAATTTAATGTTATTCGAGATTCACTGAATTAATTAAGAATCCTACATTTTGAACTTGTTAAGGTGATAACCTTATGCTATTTTACAAAAGTTTAAAATTACAAAAGGTTATGAGTTATGGCTATTAAGAGAGATAAATTTGATTTTGAAGTGGGTTTTTTCCAAAAAAGCCCATGTAAAAACTGTGAAAAATGGGAAAAGAATTTTCCTGGTTGTGAAAGTGATTGTGAAATTCTGGATAAAATCCATGGAAGACTTGCTGGTACAATCTCCTGTACTAAATCCTAATAGTTTTTAAAAAAACCGTGTATACTTAAATTGTATTGGTTCCATAAGAATAAAAAAATAATCTCTTTTTTATTCTGGAAGCACTCATAAATCAAAAATAAAAAACCATATTTTGATTTATTGAAGACGCTGTGAAGATCAAACAGAAATAAAGAGGCACATTTAAAAGCAGGATTTAAAAATTATACTTTTTTAAATCTCGCTTTTTAATTTTAGAAACGGATGAAGTTAAAAATAACCACACCCGTTATGATTAGCGCAAGTACAATTATAAATGGAAGGTGATCAACTCTGAATTGCTTCATTTTTGTCCAGATTAAAAGTATCATGAAGTACACGTACTGCTAATTCTGCATATTTTTCCTCAATCATACACGAGATTCTAATTTCAGATGTAGCGATCAATCTAATATTTATGTTTTCATCTGCAAGGGCTTGGAACATGCTCGCAGCAACACCAGAGTGATTCTTCATTCCAACACCAATTACAGATATTTTTGCGATTTGGTCGGCACAAATTACACCGGAAGCTCCAATTTCATCTGCAACTCTGTTAGAAATCTCTAAAGCTTTCTTGTAATCATTTTTAGTAACTGTAAAAGAGATATCTGTTCTTGAATCTGATCTGGTATTTTGAATAATCATATCAACTGAAACATCACCCTCAGCAAGTGGTGTGAAAATCCGAGCGGAGATACCAGGAATATCCGGAACTTTTTTTATTGTTACTCTTGCCTGATCCCTGTCCAGAGCTACTCCGGAAACAAGAATACTTTCCATTCCTTTATCTTCACTGACTACCATTGTACCTTTCTCCTCATTGAATGATGATCTTACATGTATTGGAACATTATATTTTTTTGCAAAACTTACTGAACGAATCTGCAAAACTTTTGCACCTAAACTGGACATCTCAAGCATCTCATCATATGAAATTTTTTCGAGCTTTCTCGCTTTTGTACAGATTCTTGGATCTGTTGTGTAGATTCCGTCAACATCTGTGTAGATTTCACACATATCCGCTTTTATTGCGGCAGCTATTGCAACAGCAGATGTATCCGATCCACCTCTTCCAAGAGTTGTTATATTTCCAGCAACATCATAGCCCTGAAAACCAGCTACAATAACTATATTTCTATCTTTAAGAAGCTGGTTGATAGAACCAGAACCAATACTCATGATTCTTGCATTTCCTGAGATATTGTTTGTTCTGATATCAGCCTGAGATCCTACAAGTGAAACAGCCTTGTAGTTTCTTGATTTCAAAATCATAGCAAGAAGAGCAATTGTGGTTTGTTCCCCTGTTGATAAAAGAACATCAAGTTCTCTTTTGTCAGGGTTGTCACTGGCTTCATTTGCAAGCCTGAGAAGATCGTTGGTCACACCGGACATAGCTGATAGAACAACAACAACATCATTTCCCTGATCGAAAGTTTTTATAACTTTGTCTGCAACATTTTTTATTCTTTCAACATCACCTACAGAAGTTCCACCGTATTTTTGAACAATAATTCCCATTATACTAATCTCATAAGGCTAAATTGTTTCCTGGTTTTTCTCCTGATTTACAAATGTTCTTTATTCAGGAGATATTCAAGTCAGATAGTTTCTGTATCAAATCAGGGAGGTTAAGTCCATAGGTAATAACAGATAATTTTCTTTCATCATTTTCCAGAATCTTAATATCTATTTTGATATAGCTTTCAAAGAAATCATCAGGTAGTCTTTCCGGCCACTCAATTGCAATAACACCATTTTGTTCAAGGATCTCTTCAAAACCAATCTCATAAAGTTCATCAAAATCGGAAACTCGGTATAGATCCATGTGGTAAAACGGGAGTTTACCAGGGTATTCATTTATAATGCTATATGTTGGGCTTGTGATATAATATTCGTCAGGTACAGCAAGTCCTTTTGCAAGACCCTGGACAAATGTTGTTTTCCCACTTCCAAGATCTCCATAAAGGGTTATTATTGTACCTTCTGGTATGTTCTCACCAACAATACCGGCTATTTTTTGTGTATCTTCAGGATTCTTTGTATCTGTAATGAATTCATTAACTTTTTTCATTTAATATCTTTCCAATAACACCAGGAATTTTTTCGATCAGATCCGTAGCAAGATAACCAAAGGGTTTATTTTCGTCCGAATAAATCGAGTCTGCTGCAAGCCCGTGAAGGAAAACACCTGTAACGATAGAATCAGTAATCTCATAACCCTGGGTGATAAAACCTGCAATCATACCAGTTAAAACATCACCCATACCACCTGTTGCCATTCCTTCATTTCCTGTGCTGTTAATAAGAGTTCTGCCATAAGGTGTTGCAATAACTGTGGCAGCACCTTTTAAAACCATATAAACATTGTGCTTTTTAGCAAATTTGTTTGCATGTTTAAGTCTGTCGCTCTGGACTTCCTTTGATGAAATCTTAAGAAGTTTAGCCATCTCACCAGGGTGGGGGGTCAATATTATTGGTGCTTTAGCAACCTTTAATACAGAGAGATTATCAGAAATAGCATTTATTCCATCAGCATCCATAACTACAGGTATTTCAGAACTTTTGATCACATCTTCAACGACTTTTCTTATATCTTTAGATGTTCCAATTCCAGGGCCTATTGCTATGCAGTTTTTACCTCTGGATAACTCTTCAATCTCTTTTTTTGAAGTAGCTGCAATTGATCTATCATCCATTTCCGGTAACCCATAGGTCATGCCATCAATAAAGGATGTATCCACTGATTGAGATAGGCTTTTCGGAACAGCAGTTGTAACAAGGCCAGCTCCGGATCTTGCTGCTGCTTTTGATGTCATTATTACAGCACCGCTTTTGCCGTTAGATCCTCCAATAACTAAGGTGTGCCCGGTGGTTCCTTTATGAGATTCTTTATCCCTTTGTTTCAGGATTATTTTTATACGTTTTTCTTTTATCAGTCTGTTTCCAGGATTAACCTTGTCGATGATAAAGTTTGGTATACCTATCTCAATTATCTTAAGTTTTCCAGTAAGCTCTTTTCCAGGATAGATGAAGTGCCCTGTTTTTGCTAAACCAAATGTTGCAGTAAAATCAGCCCTGACGCAAACACCACAGATTTTTCCGGTATCGGCATTTAGACCAGATGGAATATCAACAGCCAAAACCTTCTTTTCTAAGCTGTTTATAAAATTAATGACATCTTTAAAATGCCCCCTCACATCAGCATTTAATCCGGTACCAAAAATTGCATCTACTATAATATCAGAGTGAAGTATAGACCCTTTGTTTTTGTTCAAATCATCTGTACTTAAAATTTCCGTTACAGATATTTTCAGAGGAGATAAGAGATCAAGATTAAACTTTGCATCACCCTGTACTTTATCTTTTTCTGACAAAAGAAAGACCTTAACTTCAACACCTCTGTTAATGAGGTAACGGGCTATAACAAAACCATCACCACCATTGTTACCCCTACCAGCAACAACAGATACTTTTCTATTCTTTATATCCTTAATTTCATCCAATAGAAAAAGAGTGGCACCTAAACCCGCATTTTCCATAAGAACCACGCCAGGAATACCATAGGATTTTATGGTTTCCTTATCCATCTTTTGCATCTCTTCTGCTATAACAAGCTTCATAATAACCCCAAAGAAACCTCTAATAATTAAAATTTTGATAGAAATACAGAATATAAAAGCTTTCAGTTTTATAAAATCTCTGCTTGAGAAAAAAATAACGAGCGGATTCGCTTATAAAAAGCTTTAATTTTATAAACTACAACAGTTCTTTTTTTCTTATAACACAGTAGTTCGGTCAAAAGACAGTTATTAGAGATTCCTTCTATTATAGGTCTTTCACTATTTCATACATCTCTTTTACAGCTCTCTCCAGACCAACAAATGCAGCTCTTGAGATTATACTGTGACCAATGCTAAACTCCTGAATAAGATCATGTCCTTTAAATCTTTTAATATTATTGTAGCAAAGACCATGACCAGCATTAACACCTATCGATAATTTCTTACCAAAATTTGCAGCGTTAACAATCTCAGCAAATGTCTTATCCTTTTCAACCTCTGTCTTTGCCTCACAATATGCTCCAGTATGTATTTCAATAGAGTCGGTACCAATCTTGTGAGCGATTTGAATTTGTTCAGGATCAGGATCTATAAATATACAAACTTTTATACCACTGTTTTTTAGTGTATCAACGGCTTTTGCAATATTACCTTTGCTTGTCGTAAGATCAAGTCCACCTTCTGTTGTGACTTCAACCCTTTTTTCAGGTACTAATGTAACAACATCCGGCATTATAGACAGAGCAATGTTTAGCATCTCTTCAGTTGCAGCCATCTCTAATATTAGTCTTGTTTGAACAACTTCACGAAGAAGTTTCACATCTCTGTCCTGAATATGCCTTCTATCCTCTCTCAAATGGCAGACAATTCCGTCCACTCCAGCAAGCTCACAGATTCCTGCTGCAATAACAGGATCCGGGTAATTAATTTTTCGAGCTTCTCTAAGGGTTGCTATGTGATCGACATTTACAGCGAGTTCAGACATTTTTCTCTCTCCATTTAAATTTAAATTTTATTCTATTAGATAATTATATAGAATATCATATGCTTTAAAAACCAAAAAGCCAAATGTGCATATATGAAAACTAAAGGGAACTTCTAACAATTAGAATTTTTGATGAAAAACAAGGCATAACAAAAAATAACGGGTTGATTTTACTACAGTTTTATTTTTGTTATAACGATGTGTTTCGCAAAAAGATCAGTTATTAGGGATTCCCTTAAGACATTACAAACTCAAACAAGACTATGTTGTGGGAAGAAGTCTGTAGTAAATTGAAGTCATTTACATGAAATCCATGAAAAAGATTTAAAAATGTTGTAAGTACAAATTTTCATTTCAGGAATTTCATTTTATAAAAGATAATCTCGCTTAGGGTCACTGCATGTTCTGAAATTACTGGGTGTGCATGTAAACGTAGTGTAAATTATTTTCTCATATTTTTGTTTTTTGACAATCTTATAAAGTGTGTGAATTGTCATATTTAATATTAATGAACTTACAATTGAGAAAATTTTTGAAAATCCTATTTAAAAAGAATATAAAAGAGATAAAAAACAATATAACAGGTTCATACATATTCCCATTATAAATTTAGATTTTTTTACCAGAATTCCTTTAGAGATCTTTTTGATGTGAAACAACAGTTTTTAAGAGTTACAGGATCTTTAAATGATAACTTTCTTGAGATTAATTGTAATGGTTTTTCAAAATCTATTAATTGTGGCAATAAAGTGGGGTAAAACCTTTCATTAACAATAGGTAAACCGGCATCAGCAAGATGAACTCTTAACTGGTGCTTTTTACCTGTTACCGGATTAAGTCTCAGAACAGCTTTGTTTTCCTTTGTCGCTTTTACCTCAATTCCTGTAATAGCATTAATTTCACCCGGAACAGATTTCATCCTGAAAAAAGGTTCTCCTTTTATAATCCTGCTTTCTATTTTCCATTTATTATTATTTACAGGTTTTTCAATTTTCACAACAGCTTCATACTCTTTCTTAACAACTCTATCCATAAACAAACTCTGATAAATCCCTCTGTTTTCCACACATTTAGAAATCATAACAAGACCGGCTGTATCTTTATCTATTCTATTTACAGGGCTTAAATCATGATTTCCGGTTTTCGTTCTTAATCTGTATAAAAGACATTCATTCAGATAATTTCCAGATGGGATAACTGGTAAAAAATGTGGTTTGCAAACTATTAAAAAATTTTTATCCTCAAAAACGATTTTTTCTTTAAAAGGTATTTCCGGCTCACTTTCCACAACTTTATAATAAAAAATTTTTTCTAAAGATTTATAGTGGGATTCAAGCGTAATCCTTTCCATATCGCAGTTTAATACAAGTCCCTCATCAATTCTCCAAATCCACTCTTTCTTTTTAATTGGCTTGAATCTTTCTTCAAGAAAATCTATTATTAATTTAAACTTTTGATTATCAGGTAAAGTGACCACTGAAGGATATTTTGAAACTACCATCTTAAAACCTTATAATTTTAAACTCCATTAATTATAAAAAAATGATTTAAAAAAATTGTAATTAATTGTATTTGATAAAACCAATACAGTATACAAATATTTGAAAAGTTTTTTTTATAACCCAATTAAAGGTATTTACGCACGTATGTCTAAAGAACAGTATAATGCAGAATCGATTGAGGTACTTAAGGGGCTTGATCCTGTTAAAATGCGGCCTGGAATGTATACAGATACTATGAGACCCAATCACCTGGGACAGGAAGCTATTGATAACAGTGTTGATGAGGCTATTGCAGGTTTTGCAGATTGTGTGGAAGTAACTCTTCATACAGATAACTCTCTTGAAGTTATTGATAATGGCAGGGGGATGCCTGTGGATATCCATCCTGAAGAGGGTGTTACAGGTGTAGAACTCATTCTTAGTAAACTTCATGCCGGAGCAAAATTTTCCAATAAAAACTATGAATTTTCCGGTGGATTACATGGTGTTGGAGTTTCTGTTGTTAATGCCCTTTCCACCAGACTTGAAGTACAGATTAAAAGAGGTGGAGAAAAATATGAGATATTCTTTGAGGATGGCTACAAAGTTAAAGATCTTGAGAAGATTGGAACTGTAAAAAAGAAAGAAACAGGAACGAGAGTCAGGTTTTGGCCAGATCGGGCATATTTTGAATTTCATAAATTTTCAGTAAGAAGATTAAAACATGTTTTGAGGGCAAAAGCAGTTCTTTGCCCGGGACTTAAAGTTATATTCAATGATAATTATAGTGAAGAGATACATGAATGGTACTTTGAAGATGGTCTCAATGATTATCTCAAGGAAGCTCTTGTTGAATTTCAGCAGCTACCGGTTAACCCATTTGTTGGAAATCTTGAAGGTGATTCAGAGACCGTTTCATGGGCTGTTACCTGGCTTCCTGAAGGTGGAGATCTGATTACAGAAAGTTATGTAAACCTGATCCCAACAGCACTCGGCGGAACACACGTTAATGGATTTAGGACAGGCCTTTTAACATCCATGAGAGAGTTTTGCGATATCCGAAAGCTTCTTCCAAGAGGTGTAAAACTTGCTCCTGAAGATATTTGGGAAAATTGCTGCTACGTTCTTTCAGTGAAGATGCAGGACCCTCAGTTTTCAGGCCAGACAAAAGAGAGGCTGGCATCAAGAGAGTGCGCTGCATTTGTAACAGGAGTTGTTAAAGACTCTTTTAGTTTATGGCTTAATCAGCACACAGATATTGGTGAACTATTAGCTGAGCTGGTTATACAAAATGCTCAGAAAAGACTTCGTGCCGGAAAGAGGGTTGTAAGAAAAAAAATTACCACGGGGCCAGCTCTACCTGGAAAATTAGCAGACTGTTCCGGCCAGGACCCTATGAGAAGTGAGTTGTTTTTAGTTGAAGGTGATTCTGCCGGTGGATCTGCCAAACAGGCCCGTGATAGAGAAAATCAGGCAATTTTACCACTTCGGGGAAAAATATTAAATACATGGGAATCTGACCCGGCACTTCTTTTGGCCTCGAAAGAGATTCATGATATCTCTGTTGCCATTGGAGTAGACCCCGTATCCAGTGATCTCAGTGGTTTAAGATATGGAAAGATATGTATTCTTGCCGATGCCGATTCTGACGGACTTCATATTGCTACACTTTTATGCGCACTTTTTCTCAAGCATTTCAGCGAATTGGTTAAAAAAGGACATATTTTTGTTGCCATGCCTCCACTATACAGAATTGATGCTGCAAAAGAGATTTTCTACGCTCTTGATGAAAGCGAAAAGGATGCAATCATAAAAAAAATTGGTAAGAGAAAGAAGAAAGTTAAAATTAATGTACAACGTTTTAAGGGTTTAGGTGAAATGAATCCTTCCCAGCTAAGAGAAACTACTATGGCAGCAGATACAAGACGTCTTGTTCGTTTGACTGTTGAATCTGAAGAGGCTGCCTGTTTTATAATGGATAAACTATTATCAAAAAAACGTGCCGGAGACAGAAAAAAATGGCTTGAAGACAAGGGCGATCTTGCTTCCGTATAAGTATTAGAGTTACCCAGTATTAAGATTTAAGATAAGGATTTTGAATTAAATGAGTGAAGTTAAAATAAATTGTCCAAACCTTGAACAAAATAAATTAGATTGCGATTGCACAAAAGAGTCATGTGATAAAAAAGGGATGTGCTGTGACTGTGTTCGTCATCACAAAAAGATAGGTAATCTGCCCCTTTGTTTGAGAGATATCAACAAATAATTCCCTTTTGATTTTTTAAGGAAAAAAGTATGAGCAATTTTTTAACAGAGTTTAACGGAGATATTGAATCAGAACCTCTTGAAGTCTATACTGAAAGAGCTTATCTTGATTACTCCATGTACGTTATCCTGGACAGAGCACTTCCAAATATCGGTGATGGGCTCAAACCTGTACAAAGGCGTATTATATATGCCATGAGTGAATTGGGTTTGAAGTCCACAGCAAAGCATAAAAAGTCTGCCAGAACTGTCGGTGATGTTCTCGGTAAATTCCATCCCCATGGAGATGGAGCCTGTTATGAAGCTATGGTATTGATGGCTCAGCCTTTCTCTTACAGATATCCTCTTGTGGATGGTCAGGGCAACTGGGGAGCGCAGGATGACCCTAAATCCTTTGCTGCCATGCGTTATACCGAATCAAAACTATCAAAATATTCAGATGTTCTTTTAAGTGAAGTTGGTAAAGGAACTGTTACATGGGTCGATAACTTTGATGGAACACTTGATGAACCTAAAATTCTTCCTGCAACAGTACCAAACATTCTTTTAAATGGAACCACGGGAATTGCAGTTGGGATGGCCACAGACATTCCACCACATAATCTCACTGAAGTTGTTAAAGGTTGCATTGCAATGCTTGATAAGCCTGACATGACCGTGACAGAGCTTTTCAAAATAATTAAAGGGCCTGACTATCCTACCAATGCAGAAATCATAACTCCAAAAGCAGATATCGAAAAGATGTATGCCACCGGAAATGGTTCTATCAGGATGAGAGGCATATACCATTTTGAAAATGGTGATATTATTGTTACTGCACTTCCTCATCAGGCTTCAGGATCTAAAATTTTAGAGCAGATTGCTGCTCTGATGACAGCAAAAAAACTCCCAATGGTTACAGATTTAAGAGATGAATCTGACCACGAAGATCCAACAAGACTTGTTATAACTCCAAAGTCTAACAGGATTGATAGAGATGCTTTAATGGCGCACCTGTTTGCAACAACAGATCTTGAAAAAACATACAGAGTAAACATGAATGTAATTGGGTTAAACGGTAAACCCAAAGTCAAAAATCTTGCTGAGATGATTTCAGAATGGCTTCTCTTCAGAACGGTAACAGTTACAAAACGTTTAGAATACAGACTTGAGAAAGTTAAAGATAGAATACATATCCTTGAAGGACTATTAATTGCTTATCTAAATATTGATGAAGTGATTGAGATAATAAGAAATGAAGATAAACCGAAAGCTGTTTTAATAAAGAAATTTGATCTGTCACAAATTCAGGCAGATGCAATTTTGGAGATCAGATTAAGACAACTTGCTAAACTTGAAGAGATTAAACTTCAGGGAGAGCTTGATGAGTTATCCACAGAAAGAGATCAGATTGAAGAGATATTAGGTTCAAAGACTAAGCTAAGAGCTCTCATTAAAAAAGAGCTTAAGGCAAACATTAAAACTTATGGCGATAAAAGAAGGTCTCCTCTTGTTGAAAGAGAAGTCGCACAACAAATGGACCAGACAGAAATTATTGCTGTTGAGCCAATAACAGTAATTCTATCAAATAATGGATGGGTACGAGCTGCTAAAGGCCATGATATTGATACCTCCAAACTAAATTTTAAATCAGGGGATGAACTCCATTCAACAACTGAGGGAAAAAATAATCAGGCACTTGTAATGTTAGACACCACTGGTAGAGCGTATAATGTTCAAACCCACACACTACCCTCAGCAAGAAGTCATGGAGAACCACTTACAGGGAGATTAAGCCCGCCTCCTGGCTCATCATTTACTTCCATGTTATTGAAAGATCCGGAAAGTGACCTACTAATTGCAAGTGATGCAGGATACGGATTTGTTACAAAGTTAAAAGAGCTGTACACCAAAAATAAAAGCGGAAAAGCAGTATTGACTCTACCAATTGGAGCCCTTCCTATGGATCCTGTCTGGCTCGAAAAAGATTCCGAAAATTTACTTGTTGCAGTTTCAAATGAGGGAAGAGTTCTGATATTTCCAGTTAAAGAATTACCGGTTCTTGCAAGAGGCAAGGGAAATAAAATTATAGATATACCTGCAAAACGCGCAAAAAGCAGAATGGAACTACTGTTATACCTTGTTGTTATTAATGAAGGAGACCAGGTAAAAATTGAATCGGGTAAACAAACCGTCACTCTAAAAACAGGAAATATTGAAGATTATTACGGCACCAGAGCAAGACGAGGGAAGAAGCTTCCGAAAGGTTATCAGAAAGTAACAGGTCTTGAAATTATAAAGCCTAAACCAGAGCCTGAAAATGATTCAAATGTATTGGATTTTGATGAGAATAAAGATTAGTTGATATAATGCCTAAAATATCTTTCTTCAAAGAAGTAACAAAGGAAGTAAAAACATCTGAGAATGCTCTTTTAAATTTTTCAGAACTATTTCAGCTGCGCACATATCAGTCAAAAGAACATTTTGTTAATATTGAGGAAAAAAATAGCAGAGTTGGTTTTTTGGCCGAAGGGGGTAATGAGAAGTTATATTATAGATTTAGATGGAAACGAAGCAAACCTCAGATTTGTTCTTCCTTTAAATTTTGTTAAAGGAAGTTTTGCCAGTAATGACTCAAGCCCGGTTAACATACAATGTATTGAGAAATGTTCACTATATGTTGCTGACTGGGCTAATGTTATGAAGTTTGCATCTTCAAACCCTGAATTTCAGAACTTTTTTAATTTACTGCTATCAAAAGGTTATTCAAAAACAATACAACTTCTTGCAAATCTTATAAGACTCAATGCCAAAGACAGATATTTGTTATTTATCAAAGAATTCCCTGACTTAATAGAGGGAACCTCTAATAACTGATCTTTTTGCGAAATACTGCTTTTTCAAAAAAACAACTGTAGCAAAATCAACCCATTGTTTTTTCTCAGCCTTGTATTTCATCAAAAATTCTAATTATTAGAAATTCCCTAGACAAGATTCCCCACTATCTTATTGCAAACCATCTGGGAATAACTTCTGTTCAACTAAGCAGAATCAGAAAAAACCTGTAAAAAACAAAATATAAATCTACTCCATTAACAAATGTTAATGCGATGTTTTCTAAATACTATTATTCTTACCTTAATCAAGAATGGTTTTCATTAGAACAAAAAATGTTGAAGTTATATAATATTAAATAATAGTGATGGTATGATAAATTGTTGAATCTGTCTTAAGGTTAATTAGATGTGATATTGAGGTGTTTTGGTATGTTTATTTAAAATAGGTGAACATGTCCCTTGTAATTTTGTTAAGAAAATGGATGAGTTGAGAGTATGAGTATATGTATGTAGTGTTGTTTAGCTTTGATAAATAGATCGAATTGTTGGAGATATGGAGTGTTGCAAATTTAGAAAGTTAACATATAATTAACTTGACATTGCTTATTTAGGAATTGTAAATTCAGCACAGTATTGCATGCAGTATTATATTGGTTGGAAATTGTGTCTTTAACAAAAGGAGAAAGAATTATGAAAAAAAAGTTATCTCTACAATTTATTGAAGATGGAATATCTTCAGAATCTGAAACATTATCTAATTTGAAAATAGATAAACTTTCGGATGAAGATCTGAAAAGTATTGAAGGTGGTGGATGTATGGGTTCTTGGTGCCGTAGTAAAACATGCTCGTCAAGGCAGTGTCTGGTTTACTCTGGATAGTAAAGTAAGATAAAGTGATAAGTGGGGTGCAGTGAAAAAAAGACTGCATTCCACTATTTTTATTAATCTGATAAAAAATTACATAATAAAGCCGATTTAAGTTTGACCAGCAAATAACATGTCAGGTTATTTGTGATGGAAATTTAAATTAGCAATATTTCTAAGATAGGATGATTTTGAGATGATTTGGTCAAAGTATAACTATTTATTTGTATCAAAAAAATTTGGTAATTTGCTTTTCAATAGTCTTTCCAATAGCTTTGCTGAACTGGATGATGAGACATACCATGAGTTATTAGAGATTAAAAAGAACACGGAAACATATGATTTTGATACTGTTCCCGAGTTATACAGTCAACTGCTTAAGAAAAAAATTATTATACAGGAAAAAGATGATGACTATAATTATTTAAAATATGAGACATCAATACAAAGGTTCAACAACTCATTTCTTGCATTAACAATTGCTCCTACTCGTCATTGTAATTTTAGTTGTGAATATTGTTATGAACAAGACAGACCTTCAATTTATATGACGGATAAAACAGAGGAAGCATTGATCGATTTTATCAAAGCACATACAGGAATAAATCGTCTTTTTATTGATTGGTATGGAGGTGAACCGTTACTTGCTTTTGATCGAATCAAAAGTATTACTAATAAGATATTAGAGTTAGATATTGAATATCAAGCTTCAATTATTACGAATGCCTATCTACTTGATAAAACGATAATTGAGCAACTACCAGATCTTAAAATCAATGAAATTCAAATCACGCTTGATGGTTTGGAAGAAACTCATAATAAACGACGCCCTCATATTGAAAACAATGATTCATATAAAACAATACTACATAATATTGATGATCTGGTTAAATTCGATAAAGAAGGTAAAATACTGAAAAACATCCGAATGAATGTGGATGCAACAAACAGTCACGAATATAAAGAATTGTACAAGCTCCTGAATGAACAGCATGGACAGGGGAAATTAATGATGCATCCTGGATTTGTAGACGATATTACCGGTTGCAGGTCCTCAGGTGGTTGTCTGTTTGATAAAAATCAGGTCGCTGATTTCATAACTGATCAATATGAAAATCATAAAATTAAAGATCTTGGCTTTTATCCTCCAGGGCATCAGGGCGAGTGTATGGCTCGAAGTAACAATAGTTATCTGGTCGGGCCAGAAGGGGACTTATATAAATGCTGGAATGATATTGGGAATGACAAATATTCAATCGGAAACATTCATGCACTGGATAAAATAAAAAATTCAATGTTAAGAAAGTATATGATTGGAGCAGATCCTCTTGATGATCCACGTTGTAACAAATGTTTTTATTTTCCGATGTGTTCAGGTGGTTGTCCGTGGAAAAGGTTGAGAAATAAATATGACGGATTGGAATTTGACCTTTGTACATATTTTAAAGTGAACCTTGACACGTTTTTGGAGATTCATTATGAAATAAAAAAAGATAAAGTGAATGTAGGTTTATAAAAGGGTTACCTCTTTTTTGATCAATTATAAAATAAGAGCATAAATGCCTGTGATTGAACGTTTATGATAAATAATAATATAAAGACAGATATGTATTTTGAGTTAATATGAAATTTCCATTTTATCAACAATTAGATTCAAAGGATTGCGGGCCAACATGTTTAAGGATGATTGCCAAATTTTATGGTAGAGAATACTCTCTTCAAAGCCTGCGTGATCTGAGCGGAATTTCGAGAAGTGGTATATCTTTATTGGGGCTCAGCGGTGCTGCCGAATCACTGGGTATGCGAACAATGGGTGTAAAAATCTCCTTCGATCAGCTTCAAAAGGATGTTCCACTACCTTGCATTGTCCATTGGAGTCAAAATCATTTTGTTGTAATTTATAAAGTTACAAAAAAAAAAGTATTTGTTGCTGATCCCGATTACGGGCACATCGTTTATACTAAGAAAGATTTTTTAAACCAGTGGATCAGCACGCGACATAATGATGAGGAGTTAGGCATTTGCCTTTTGATTGAGCCCACTCCTGTTTTTCATGAACAGGATAATAAAAGAGATGACGAAAAATTTAATTACCGTTTTGCCCTTTCCTATTTAAAACCATATAAAAAATTTATTTTTCAACTTTTTATAGGCTTAATAACGGCAAGTCTGATTCAATTAATATTCCCTTTTCTGACACAATCAATTGTTGATATAGGAATTGATCATCAGGATCTTGGTTTTATCTATTTAATACTAATTGCTCAGCTAATGCTATTTATTAGTAGGATGAGTATCGATTTTATTCGTGGCTGGCTCCTTTTGCATATTAGTACACGGATTAACATATCTATTATTTCTGATTTTTTAATCAAATTAATGAAACTTCCAATTGGATTTTTTGATACAAAAATTATTGGAGATATTATCCAGAGGATAGATGATCATCAGAGAATTGAGTCGTTTCTGACATCATCAACTCTGAATATTTTATTTTCAATGATTAATCTGGTTGTTTTTGGAATTGTTCTCGCCCTGTTTAATCTGACAATTTTCAGTGTTTTTTTAGCAGGAAGTATATTATATATTTTTTGGCTCTCCTTGTTTGTAAGGAAGCGGCGTGTTTATGATTACAAACGATTTGAGCAACTATCCTTAAGTCAGAGCAATGTTATTCAGTTAATATCCGGGATACAGGAAATTAAGCTCAACAATTGTGAGAAACAAAAGCGCTGGGAATGGGAAAATATCCAGGCAAAACTCTTCAAGGTGTCAGTCAAAAATCTATCATTACACCAATACCAACAGATTGGAGGATTTTCGATTAATGAAACAAAAAATATTTTAATTTCCTTCCTTGCAGTAAAAGCAGTTATCGCAGGCGATATGACATTGGGGACAATGCTGGCAATACAATATATTCTTGGTCAGTTAAATAGCCCAATTGAGCAAATGATTGAATTTATCCATTCGATTCAGGATGCCAAAATCAGCATGGAACGATTGTGGGAAATTCATAAGAAAGAGGATGAAGAAACAAACCGCAATACCAAAATTACATCTCTTCCTGAAAAAAGAGATCTGCATATATCAGGTCTTTCATTTCAATACTCAGGAGCTCACTCACAATACTCATTGTTGAATATTAATTTTCAAATACCCTCTGGAAAAGTAACTGCCGTTGTTGGTAAAAGTGGTAGTGGAAAAACAACGCTTCTCAGGTTACTACTTGGGTTTTATCCCCCAAGTAGTGGTAATATCTATGTGGGAAAAAAGAATTTAACAGATATCAGCGAGCATTTTTGGCGTAGTAAGTGTGGAGTTGTTATGCAGGACGGCTTTATTTTTTCAGATACCATTGCTGAGAATATTACAGTGAGTAGTGAAATCATTGATAATGAAAAGTTATTAAATGCTGCTAAAGTTGCAAATATACATGAGTATATAGAATCCCTTCCTCTGGGATATAATACAAAAATTGGCGAGGAAGGGCCTGGGCTCAGTCAAGGGCAGAAACAACGAATCCTTATTGCTCGTGCTGTATACAAAAATCCTGAATTTCTATTCTTCGATGAAGCTACAAATGCTCTTGATGCAGAAAATGAACAGATCATTATGAGAAATCTTGAAAATTTTTTCAGGGGAAAAACGGTAGTAGTAGTTGCACATCGACTGAGTACAGTAAAAAATGCTGATCAGATTATTGTTCTGGATAAAGGAAGTATTATTGAAACAGGTCATCATCACGAATTGACACAAATTAAAGGAAAATATTATCAATTGGTAAAAAATCAATTGGAACTGGTAGCTTCATGAGGGGTGTGCTGTAGTGCCTGTGAATATTGAATTATATAGTGAAGAATGTCAGGAAATAATTGGGCAGATACCCCATTGGATTATCCGAACCGGAATGATTGTTATTCTACTGACTCTTCTGATGATGCTTGCTGGTAGTTGGTTTTTTCGCTTTCCTGAAGTAGTTGAATCTTCTGTGACCATATCCCCTGAGCACTTGCCCTTATCGGTTGTTGCCAAATCCAATGGAAAAATAGCACAATCAATTGTATCTAACCACCAGAAGGTTAAGTGTGGTGATTTTTTAGCCATTTTTGAGAGCAAAGCTGTATGGGCAGATGTTAAACAGCTCAAAACAAATCTGGAATATTTCAAATCCTGTTTCCCTGAAATTAAGAGATGCCGTTTAATGCCTGTTAGTGAAGCAAAATTAGGTGTGTTGCAAATGGACTTTTCAAATTTTTACACCAACTATTCAAATTATCAAAATTTCTTACAGTCTGACTATTTTAAAAAAAAAATAGTATTAATTAAAAATCAGATCGACTTATACCAGTTATCAGTTAATCGTTTAACACTTCAAAAAGAGAAGGAATTAATAAAACATAAAAATACAAAAAGTCCGATTGACCTTTCACAAATCGAACTTGAAATCAATAATATTACAATCCAAATTGCTAAACTCAAAGAATCCGTATTGGATCTTACAAATCAATTCGAAAGCCAGAATAATAAACTTCAACTATCATTTCACAGGTCATTAAAAAATTTAAATGTTCAGATTAAGTTGTGGGAAAACGACCATGTTTTAAAAGCACCAATAAGTGGAACTGTATTTTTTTCACAGGATTTAAACAAAAAAAAATATATAAAACAGGGTTCCTGTTTGATGAAAGTAAAACCACATGATCCGGGAAATATTACCGGGCGATTACAGTTATCTCAAGAAGTTCTTAGTAAAGTTAACGTAGGGCAAGCAGTTAAAATAAAGTTTAAAAATTATCCATGCATAGTTAAAGGAACAATAAAAAAAATTTCAAATGCTGTATTGAATGGCTATTATAATGTTGAAGTAAATCTTCCAAAAAAAATAACAACTCACTGTGATAATATAGATTTAACTGTGACAAAACAGGGGGTGGCAGAGATACAGACCGAAAATATCCGACTGTTTGAACAACTCTTTTTTTCCTTTTAAGAAACGGGTTTTCTCTGTTTGCAGATTAATCCAATTTAAAAAAACGATATTGCTGAAACAATGATATATTTGCGAACCAGCTATTATATGGTCGATGGAATACAAGGCTGAGAAAAAAACAATGGGTTGATTTTACAAAATTTGTTTTTTTTTGGAAAACAGTATTTCGCAAAAAGATCAGTCATTAGAGGTTCCCTAAAAATAATATATCTAAATTATTGGAATGCACCCATTTCTTTCAAAATTATAGCGAATATTAAAGAAGTATTCCCTGTCTTCTTGCGGCGGGGAGTGTAGAATATTAAAGGTATAATTACTTTTTCATCATAATCACTTTTACTTTGTCTCCCATAGTCCATTTAAGAATCAGAGAGGTGTTAAGAAGATTTCCAAGAACATAATTCTTACTGTTTTTTAATGCAACGGAATCATCAACCCTCTCTTTAACAACTTGATATGGATCGATATAGCTTGAGTGTATAAAGTATATCTTATCATAATCTTTAACTATAAATCCCACATGGTTATCTAACCCTAAAACGTATATACTATCGGGTTTATTGATAATATAGGCTTTGATTTTATCTATTTTATCAAACCATTTAACGTTATTATGCCCTGATAAACTTTTTACTATTAAACTTGCTGGTTGCTGGGCTAATTTATATCTGTTCAGATTAAATCCAATCTGTTTTAAAAGTGTAGAAACAAAATAACCACAAGCAATTTCACCTTGTCCAGGTTTTTGGCTAATACCATTAAAATCCCATTTGGTTCCATACCAGTATGGAAATATTTTTTTATATAGAATTTTATAAAGATAGTTTGTGATATCAATTGGAACTATACTTTTTGAGTTATAAATGATTCTTCTGTCAGCTATTTTGTTAAGGAGTGTTATGTATGACCTTTGCACATCGTAGACATTAGCCGGGGGATTCCCATATTCAACAGCAAGGTCGTGGGATTGAAAGGCAAAGGAATGATTATTCAAATTTTCTTCACTAAGGCCTATGGATGAATAACAAAATAGTAGTAGTAGTAAGATTTTTTTTTCTAACATCTCTTTTCCATAATAATAAAGTTTTTTTATTTATTATGCATTGGTTAAGAAAAGATATGGTCAAATGTATGTAAAAGAGTTGTAAATAGAATGTAAAAACTACGTGATTGTTAAATCATCTTATCTTTAAACAAAAAAATCTAATGTAAAAATCGGCTCGGTATTTTTTCATCAGTCTTGTATTTCAATCAAAATTCTAATTATTAGAGGTTCCCTTCACTAATTTTTTCAAATCTTTCTTCCGAAAAATCGGCAGCAAAAACTGGAATAAGAGATTTAACTAAAACCAGACCAAACATCTGGGATTCATATTTAATATTACCTTTGATATCAAGACCAAGGAGTTCCCTTTGAAATGATGGGCCAACTGTTTTATCATCAGGACGTCTTTTCATCTTAAAAGCATAGAGATGAATTTTTCCGTTTTTTATCTCGAAGTCCTGTCCCTCAAGATACTCCTTTTGATATAGAACTGAACTGTTTTTGATTGCTTTTACAATTAGTTTTTCATCATCTGAGACTATCTCAATTAACTCAATCTCATCATGGATCGGTGCAGTATTCAGTGTCCACCTCCAAAGAAGTTCAGACAGATGAAAACCCCTTGGGATTCCTTTGTTTTTGTATAAACCATCTATCTCGTAAACAGTTTCAACAGAAGCAAAGTCTAATGTCTTCCCTGGTTTTGAAAAAGATATGCAACTACTAAGAGATATTGTTATTATGAGTATTAAAAAAAAATTTTTCATTTGCTTTTCCTATTTTAATTTACTTTAATTATTAGAGGTTCTCTATTTTAATAAACGCTTTTTTTTAAATTTATTTATAGCAGTTTGTATGCCAAATGAGTAAAATTCATATTACACAAGCGCATACAGATTTACGATTCAAAATGTTAAATATACCACACATGCTTTAGGTGTATCGCATGTATACAAATGAATTCAATAGAATACGGAGATAGTGATTTTGAATAAGGATTATGAGATAAAAAAAATCAAACATTTAAACTGTGTTCTAAGGTCTCTGAGGGATGTTGGAAGACTTATTGTCACCCAGGGGGATAAAAAAAAACTTATTAGTGGAGTTTGTAATATTCTTGTTAAACAAAGGGGATATTATAATGCATGGATAGGACTTTTTAATCTGGATTATAATGTTGAGATGGTAGCCCATGCAGGATTTAATGGTGGGTTTGAAGAGATGTACAAACTTCTTGATAGTGGTGATTTTACAAGATGTATCAAACATACCTTAAAAACACAGGAAGTATTTTCTGCTCAGGACCCGGTTAAAGAGTGTAAGAAATGTATTCTATCCAGATACTATGCTGGTCGTGGATCAATCGCCGTAAGAATATCTCACGAAAAAAGAAATTATGGTTTTTTAATACTTTCAATACCTCAGGAACTTAGTACTGATGATACTGAAAAAGATATTGTAAAAGAGATAGCAGATGATATAGCTTTTGGTCTTTCCAGAATTGATCTTGAGCTAAAAAGAGAAGAGGCAGAAAAAAAACAGAAAGAGAGTCAGTTTAGATTTAAAACCTTAATAGAAAACTCTCTCAATTTTATAACAATTATTCAGAATGATGAGATAGTTTACAGAAATTATGGCCTGAGGAAAGTTCATAAGTTACTTGAAAAATCATTTGAACCCCCAAATTTTAATTCCATATACGAGGAGGATCAGAAAAAAATCAGGGATTATTATAAACACTTGATTAAAGGTAAAATAACTCATATCGAAACAGACTTCAGATATTATCGGGATGGATCAAATAAAAATGAAACAGATGTAAGATGGGCACTTATAAGTGCAACAAAAATAGATTACATGGGAGTCGAGTCTATACTAACAAACACTATGGATATTACAGATTCCAAAGAGGTTGAAAACTTCTTAAAAATACAGGATAAAATGACTTCACTTGGTCGTGTTACCGCTGGAATTGCCCATGAAATCAGAAATCCATTATCAGGTATTTATATTTATCTGAAAGCATTAAAAAAGATCTATAACAACATGGGAGAAATAAAAAACGTTCTATCCATAATTGATAAAGTTGAGCTTGCCTCAAATAAAATTGAATCAATAATCAAGCGTGTTATGGATTTTTCAAAACCCGGAAAACCAACATATATTAAAACAAATATTAATGAATATATTAATGAAGTTACCAAACTAACATCCGTAACATTGAGGAAGAGTGGTATAAAGTTTATTAAAAAACTTGATTTAACACTTCCTGAATTCTGGAATGAACCCCACCTTATTGAGCAAGTTGTTCTGAATTTAATAACAAATGCTGCTGAAGCGATGAAAAATTTTGAGGGTGAAAAATCAATTGAACTTAAAACATATAAAGTTGAAAACTGTATTAATATTGCAATAAGAGATACAGGACCTGGTATTCCAATATCAAGTCAGTCAAAAATTTTCGACCCCTTTTATACTACAAAATCAAACAGTTCAGGTATTGGTTTAAGTATTTGTCACAGGATTATAACTGACCATGGTGGTAAACTCAAGTTCAGCTCCGGTAAGGAAAAGGGGACGGAATTTATAATTGAACTACCATTAAAAAAAGGACCAAAGGCGCCATGATAAGATACCTTATCAGTATTGTTGATGACGAAGAGACTATTCGTGATGGACTTGATATAATTCTTTCTGATGATTACGATATCGACCTTTTTGAAACTGCAGAATCATTTCTTGAAACTCTGAATAAAAAAACACCGGATCTGATTCTTATGGATATTGGTTTACCTGAAATGAGTGGTATTGATGCTTTGGAAATTGTAAAAAAAGATTACCCGGATCTGCCTGTGGTTATGATAACTGCATTTGAAGATATTAATATGGTTATTCAGTCAATGAAACAGGGGGCTTTTGATTTTATTTTAAAACCAATTAATCCGGATATTCTTGAACTGACAATTAAGAAGGCTATTGAGTCTATATCTCTTCGTAAAGAGGTTAAAATTCTTCAGGAGAAGTATCTTAAGGATAACCAACCATGTTTTATTGCAGAAAGTAAAAAGATTGAAGATGTTATGGATTTCATCAATATGGTATCCAAAAGTCCTGATACACCTATTATGATTGTAGGTGAAACCGGTACCGGAAAAGAGCTTATTGCAAGAGCGATTCATGCAAGAAGTCCGGTTTTTACCGGACCATTTATTGCTGTAAACTGTTCGGCTTTTCCAGAAAATCTTATTGAAAGTGAACTGTTTGGATATGAAAGTGGTGCTTTTAGTGGTGCAAAAGCAAAAGGTAAAAAAGGATTTATAGAAGAAGCAGATGGTGGAACACTTTTTCTTGATGAAGTTGCAGATTTAAGTCTTGCAGGGCAGGCAAAACTTTTAAGATTTTTAGAAAGTTCTGAATTTTACAAAGTTGGAGGAACTAACCTTTATAAAGTTAGTACCAGGGTTGTTTCTGCAACAAATAAAAATCTTGAAGATTTAATCGAAAAAGATCTTTTCAGAAGAGATCTGTTTTTCAGATTATGTGTGGTCAAAGCCGATATTCCATCACTTAATGAAAGACCAGAAGATATTGTTCCCCTTGCAAAACATTTTCTGTTTGAGTTTAATAAAAAATTTAAAAGAAATTTTAAAGGTATCTCAAAGGAAGCAATGGATATCCTGCTTTCACACAAATTTACTGGCAATGTGCGGGAACTCAAAAACATTATTGAAAGAAGTGTTCTTATAGCTAAGGGTAAGCATATACTTCCTGTGGATCTTGGATTAATGCAGAAAAATGAAGGAGAAACCCATAGGAAAGTAAAAGACTTAATAGCAGAGACCATACTCACAGAAAAGGGCTTGGATCTTGGGAATGTACTTGAAGATATGGAAAGAAAATATATGGAACACGCTTTAAAACTTTCAAATAATAATGAAAGTAAAGCTGCACGTCTTTTGAAAATGAACCACCATACCTTTAGATATAAATGGAAGAAACTAAGGCCTTAAGGGGAATCTCTAATAACTCAATTTTATGCATACTTAATTCTTATTCTCTCTTTTTTCTATTTTTTCATTGGTTGTTGATAGAAGCCAGTTATTTGAACTATTTGCCTCTACCAATTCATCTAAAGTATAGCTTTTGTAATAATCATTTTTAATAAATGGGTCTGATTTTATAATCACTTCAGCATCACCATAAGAGCTGGCCTCAATGATCTGAATTGCAGACTTCGAAGTTTTATAGGGACCGCATAGGTATATTTTTTCTTCAGCTGTAAGTTTTTTTAAATGCTCAACATGCTGATTTAAAAGTTCTTTTGATAATTCACCTTCACTTCTGTTCTGCAGAACTGCTACAAACTTTGACATTTTTACCTCTAAAAACTATTGGGAATCTCTAATAATTAGAGTTTTGGATGAAATACAAGGCATTTCCAAAAATAACGAGCCGATTTTATTACAGTTATTTTTGGAAATAACAAAGTATTTCGCCAAAAGAACAGCTATTAGAGATTCCCTATTGTTTTATCTCAAAAATAATACTGGGGCGCTCATTATCTCCACAGTACAGATCAATCCTGTGGCCTTTTACTGATTTTTCTGAAAAAAGGCAAATTTCAGTATCATAATAAACAGGTCCTTTATATTGAATATTTATTTCATAGGGGTTTTGTTCATATAAACCCAGTATTCCAGAGGTCTTAAGTCTCGACATGCAAAATTCCATTGTAAGGATAGGTTGTGCAAAATCTCTCTCAAATCCCTGCATTTTAGCATAACCTGACAAATAGTGAATTGGGTTTGTATCTCCTGAAAGGAATCCAAAACTGAATCCTGCTTTCCCGGGTATTATAAAGCGACTAACTTTATTCTCTTTACCTATTTCATCCATTTTTGTTGTATAATTTTGAATATTCTTATTTACTTTACCTCTGTAAAGAAATGTTTTTGTTGTTTTAAATACAGTTTTACCACCTACAATTACCCGACCAATTATATCAGTTTCAAAACCATTTTTTACAAACCTGAGATTTGTGAGTTCACAGGAAATATCTGCTTTTTCAGATATATCGATGGGTCTGCCTACATATATGGTTTCTCTTGTATTTAATGTTTTCACAACTGATAAGGGTGCTTTTTTATGTCCCAATACCCTCATAATAAGAGGGAAGATTCTTGTCATTTGGTAGAAAACCGGGAAATTGTTATCCGTTTCTATATTACATATATTGGAATATTTGGTGAGATGAATTTTATCATTGGAAACATCAGTCCATAAGGCTTTGATTTTTGAAAAATCACTTTCATCAAAATTCAAAGATATTCCTGCAAAACTATATAATACTGTTGCCCATGGAGAAGGTTTTCTGCTGAAATTAAGAGTTGATTTGTTTGACGATGGTTGCATGGTTATTCCTTAATCAATGTTTTAAGAATAATGATCCATTATATTTTTTTCTTTCAAAAAAACTAAAATTTGTAATAGTATTACAGACTGTTGTTATTATTATACAAGGTTTTTTTATAAAACCTTATTGTATTTAAGTTTAAATTATTTATTAAGAAGAGTATTTTTATGTTTAAAGTTTTAAAAAACTTTCTGTGTGTGTCATTAATTTTTTCTGTTTTTTCATGTTATTATGTTCCAGTTCCAGAAGTTCAGAAAAAATCGGAATCATTGGAAACAGAATCTAACAAAACTAAAAGCAAAAAAAGTATAGCATGTTCAAAAAAATGGATTTTAACGGGTTATTTCACACCTGTAGAAAAAGATTTTAAATCAAAAGTAATCAAAACTATTCGGGTTAAAAATCAAGGTTATAAAACTTTTTCATATGGTTTTCTTAAGGCTGTTAAAATGGAGGGCTGGGGAAGAACTAATAAAGGCTGGTATCTGGGTTACTACTCAAAAAAATGGCATAAGAGCTTAAAACCTCTTGATGCATATGGAAAAAAACTTGTTATTGGGGTTATAGCAACAGATACAAAACTTATTCCAAAAGGAACGAGAATAACAATACCATCACTTCCCAAACCGTTGAATACAATAGTTTTTACTGCAAAAGATACCGGAGGTAGAATAAAAGGTAAACACATAGACCTCTATACAGGTGAAGGAAAATCTGCTGAGAAAATCACATATTTAATCACTGGAAAGAAACATAAAATTTGTATAAATTGATGAGTTTTCTATGTTTCATTCCACATAATATAAACAATATTTGATCCATTTTTCTTCTCTATTCCAACAGACATGAACTTTCCGTGGGGAAGAGAAACTGATCCACCGGTAAGAATCCTGTCAACACTACTCCACCACTTTATATTGTTCTTATGAAGTAAAAAAGTGCTATTAAGCTCTGAAGTATTTATTTGTTTTGTAAAAAAATTATTTGGATCATTTCTATCCGTTTTAAACTTAAACCATATTGCTTTATCTATTCCCGAACCTCTGATTTTTAGACCTATAGGCTCAATTTGTAATGAATCCAATAGAAACATCTCTGCGCGACAATATTTTACCTGTTTTTCAGTTGGCTTTTCTGTCTCAATATCTTCACCAAATGGCAAGCATCCTGTAAATATAAAGGTTAAAATAATTAATATTTTTTTCATTTAAGAATGGTCCTTGTAATTTTAACAACTATACCCACATCAGAAGGATCGGGGCATCTTACAAATTCTGTTGTTACACCATCAGGATCTATCTCCTTTTCATAAGGAGTACCTTCATATTTCCAGGGCAGTGTTCCGCCGAACTCAAGAACTCTGATAAATCCAGTCATGCTATCTAAAAGCCAGGGACAAATTAAACCTCTGTCCTGTGGATATTCGAATTTATCACCAATCTTGTGACAAGTTGATTTATCACCCTCTACAACTTCAATTTCAAATCTGTATTTTTTTGTTTTACAGTATCCCCATGATTTTTTTAACTCTTCATAATTTTCACATTTACACATTTGGTTATTTCCTGGTTTACGGTTTATAAAATTAATTGGTTCCACAAAAATGAAATTTAATAATAATCAAGATTTCATAAACGTTAAAGCTTTTTATTGATATCTCATTTTTTATGTCCTTTTAATTCATTCTTAAAAATCCAATCCCAAAAAATTTTAAGATTTTACAAAAAAAAAATAAATAAGCTATTGTGTTTTTTCATTGGGAGACCTGCTTTTTTATTGATATGCAGGTAATTTAAAAACCTTTAGATAATTCTATTGATATGATTGAAAATATAAACGAACCAATACTCCTTGAAGTTAAAAATATAATCAAAGCTTATGGTAAACTTAAAGCGGTTAACGATATCTCCTTTTCAATAGGAAAAGGCATTTGTTTTGGACTTCTTGGTCCAAATGGAGCAGGAAAAACCACAGCTTTAGAGGCAATCGAAAATATTATAAAAATTGACTCGGGCACAATTCTTTACAAAGGAAAAGAGAGGTCCCGCCAGTTTAAAGAGGAGATCGGGATCCAGTTCCAGGCAACTGAACTCCTTGGGATGCTGTCAGTTTCTGAAACACTTGCGACCTTTAAATCACTATATTCAGAAACACAGGATCTTGAAACTCTTATCGATCTTTGTAAACTGGATGATATCAAAGAGAATAGAAATGATAAGCTATCTGGTGGTCAGAAACAGAGATTACTTCTTGCGGTTGCCCTTGTTAACAGCCCTGAGCTTCTTTTTCTGGATGAGCCTTCAACTGGTATGGACCCGCAGGCAAGACGTAATATGTGGGATATAATCGAATCTGTTAAGGCTTCTGGTAAAACTGTTATCCTAACAACTCATTATATGGAGGAAGCACAATATCTTTGTGATGAGATAGCAATTATGGATAATGGAAAAATTATTGCTAATGGTTCTCCAAAAGACCTGATAAAAACCCATTGTAGGAAATCAGCAATAATCCTTCCACAGGAAGTTGTGGGTGAACCAGACAGTTTAAAAATTAAATATACATATGTTAATGGAAATATTGAGATACTCACAGATAATATCAATGACAGCATAGAACATTTAATACTGAATGGAATCAATTTAAATGATATGTCTGTAAGAACTCCAAATCTTGAAGATGTTTTTCTTACGCTTACCGGAAAAAAATTAAGGGAATAATTGATCGATATGAGTTTAAAAAGAATCTGGATTCTATTTGTAGCAAGGAACAGAGAATTTTTTAGGGATAAGGCTTCTTTTGGCTGGAATTTTTTGTTTCCATTTCTAATTGTAATAGGTTTTGGCCTGATATTTGGACAGGAAGATAAAGCTGAATATAAAATAGGTATTTTTCCGGTTCAGGTAGAAGGCAAAATATCAAAAGAAAATGTCATCATTCCACGGAAACTTAAAAATGCAAAGTTTGTCGAATTCATAGGTTTTAAAAGTTATGATGAAGGTATAGATAAATTAAAACATCATAAGATAGATCTTCTTTTGCAAACAGATAATAAAGATTTTGGTTACTGGGTCAGCAGCACATCTCCAAAAGGGCATATCGTTGAAAAAATCATGCAGGTAAATTTGATTCCTGAGCAAATTAAAAAACATGCTGGAAAAAGGAATGAGATTAAAGGTGATGAAATCCGTTATCTTGACTGGCTTTTTCCAGGAATTATCGGAATGAATCTTATGTTTTCAGCACTTTGGGGAGTTGGTTATATTGTAGTTCGTTACAGGAAAAATGGTGTTCTAAAAAGACTTAAGGCTACACCACTTTTGCCATTTGAATATCTAACAGCCCAGATGCTTTCCAGAATTTTTATTATGATGTTCATGGTGGTGGTTATCTGGACAGGTGGGGATCTTATGTTCTCATTTGATGTGAAAGGTTCATTTATAAATCTTTTACTGGTGTTTCTTGCAGGAAGTACAAGTATGTGTGCTTTAGGGCTTGTTATAGCTTCCCGTGGAATCAATGAAGAGCTCACAAGTGGTGTAATAAACTTTTTATGCTGGCCAATGATGTTTCTTTCTGAGGTTTGGTTTTCAATTGAGGGAGCTCCTGACTGGCTTATATCCTTTGCTAAAATATTCCCCTTAACCCATATGCTAAATGGTGCAAGGAAAGTGATGAACGATGGAGCAACTTTTTATGAGGTTCTCCCGGAATTATCAATCCTTTTAATAATGACAATTGTTCTTCTTACGATAGGCTCATTTCTATTTTCATGGAATGAATAATTATTAGAGGTTCACCAGAGATTCCCATAATTCTTAAAAAGTTCACATAATCCACATATTATTTCTATCCTGATCCGATATTTTATTTTTAAACTATTTACTAATAATATCGGATAAAATTAATGATAAAAAGACCCAAATTTATTCCTAAACCCATATCTACCTATCACCCTGTTTTATATAAATTAGCTGTTGGCTTTCGAAAATTTGAAAGGCATCTGAATTGGCTTTTAAGCTCTTGTAAATTTGCTGATAAAACAGGTGCTGATAAATTAAAATACAGAGTTAAAAAACACCAAAGTGTTCTTATCCGTAAATCCAAGGGAATCGATCTAAAACTCCAGGAAAACAAGGTTGAAAACTTAAAAATAGTTATTAATAGATTGAACGGAGTTATAATTAATCCCGGTGAAACATTCTCATTCTGGAAACTTGTTGGAAAACCAACAAAAAGAAGGGGCTTTAAAATGGGTATGGAACTTTCATGTGGCGAAGCCAGAGAAGGTATTGGTGGGGGAATCTGTCAGGTATCAAATCTTATTTACTGGTTAATACTTCACTCTCCTCTTAAGGTTGCTGAAAGGCATCACCATAGCTTTGATCCTTTTCCCGATAATGGAAGGGTTTTGCCATTCGCAAGTGGAGCAACTGTAATGTATAATTACAAAGATTTCCAATTCAAGAATTGTACTCCATATAAGGTCCAATTGAATTTCTGGCTTGATAAAAAATGTATCAATGGTGAGATAAGAGCATCAGAACTATTTAAATATTCCTATAGCGTCTATGAGGAAAAGCACTTCTTTGAAAAAGTTAATGGAAATTACTTCAGAAGCAATCAACTATGGAGAAGGGTTATTGATAAAGAAAATGGTGGAATGACTATAGATCACGAATATATAGTTACGAACTATGCTGAAGTAAAATACACTCCTGATTTGGTATCGTAAAAATTCTTAATTACTAAGGGGGAACTACAAAAAACAATGAAGATATTCTTAATTATATTTGGTTTATTGGTAATCACTGGATGTGATGTTTTTATACAATATTGTGATGTAGGAAAGTCATATTATGTTGATAGTGAATATAGAGGTCTTAACTATGCTTTGGATGATGGTGGTGGAATTGGAAGAATAAAATCAGGCGTAACCGCTGCTGGTTGGAATAATAAGCATCTTATAATTGAGCGAAGACGTGATGATAATCTTTATTTTTATATTATTGATGTAGAAAAAGACCATGGATTTGCTGAAAACCAAGAATTTGTTTCAGGACCTTTTAGTGAAAAAAAATTCTTAGAACAAAGAAAAAGAATGGGTGTTGACCCTAAATTACAATTCACTAAAAGGTGGAGTAACTGCTGTTGGATTGAATAAGAAAACATCTATAATTGAGTGAAAGCTTGATGATAATTGTTATTATTGATTTAGAAAAAGTTCATAGAATTGCTGAATTTCAAAAAATTATTTCAGTTAACAAATCAAAGAACTTAGGTCGTATAAACTCTGTCTTTTTTTTACACAAAATGTGTTTATCAAACTTTTCAAAAGTTTGGCTCTCAGCAGAGGGTTTTTCTTTATTTTTTGAGCTATCTTCCAATATAGTTTCTCAAAAATATTAATATATGATAATTTTTAGTATTTCTAACCCTAAAGAGTTTAGCTATGCAGAAAATATTATTTTTATACGATAAGAAGCTATCAAAAAAGAACAATCAGTTTACTGTTAAACTTTCAAACAGAATCAATAAGAATGGCTGTTGGGTTCTCGTTAAACCTGCAAAAATATATCATGCAAGGGATCTTGAGCTGGTCTCAAGGAATGTCCCGGATAGGGAGATTTTGAAAATGGCCCTTGAAAGTGAGATGGAGTTAAGAAAAATTGAAGGAAGGTTTTTCTCACCTGATGAAGAGTTCACTGTTTTAAGGATAAGTTCCAAATACCTTTTCCGTTTCATTAATAAATCACGGGATAAAAAGGTTCTGATAGATGATGAAGGGGCAATTCTCTCTTTTAAAGTGTTGAAAAATGTACTCCCTGAGATTAAAATTAACGATAATACATTTGATATTTTAATTGCGGGACAATCAATTCAAAAATCTGATTTTCTAATAAAGGCAGTACCTGTTACATATTTTTTTAAAGGTAGGATTGTACAACTTAGAAATAATATTACATATAGTTTTTTAAAAGAAATTCCTGTTAACGAAAAGCTTAAAATTGAGAGATTTAAAAAGGTTCTTAATGAGCTTAGAGATGATTATGATAGAGTTAAAGTATTAGAAAAACCCGAAGATAACATAAAAGTAATTAATAACGAAAAATGCATACCATCAATCAGCTTTGAGGATACCTTAAAAAAAGCAAGACTATATTTTATATACAATGGTTTTCCGGTTAATGACGATAATTCCAAAGAGATTATCTTTGCAGAAAAAGATAAAATGAAGATCCACAGAAACCTTACAAAAGAGGATGAGTATAAAAAAATACTCAATAGGTGTGGTTTTCTACATAGAGAAAAAGAGGACTATCCCTGGTTTCTTGCTTCAGGGTCTATTAATGATGTAATCCCACTATTGCAGAAAAGGGGTTTTGAAATAAGGGTAATTGATGCAGAACTCCATTTCGAGGCCCGTGTGAAATGGAAAATCCAAGCAGAGAAGAAAAATATTCTTGTAGGTTGGAAAATTGTTAGTGGTGATTTTGAATTACATGAAAAAGAGCTTACTGATGCTTATAAAAAAGGTCAGTCATTTTTAAAAAGGCCGGATGGTTCCTATGGTCTGATCTCACAGGAAATTAAAGAACTTCTGGGCAAATTAAGTGAAAATGGGACCATGATTAAGGGTTTTATAAAGTTTAAAAGATCGGATTTCTCATTTGTATCAAATATGTTTGATGAACTTGATAACACTGAGACAGACACAGGATTTGATGAATTATCAGATTTCAGCAAGGATTTTCATTCAATAAAAAGATACAAAATTGATAAATCTCTTTCAAAAATCCTAAGACCATATCAAACACTAGGAGTAAACTGGCTCAAAACACTATTTGATCTAGGTTTAAATGGTATTCTTGCAGATGATATGGGGCTTGGTAAAACCTTGCAGGTTCTAACACTTCTTAAAATGCTTAAAAGTGAGAAAAAACTAAATGAACCGGTTCTTTTAATTGTTCCTAAAACACTTATTTACAACTGGGAACTTGAAATTGAAAAGTTTACGAAGGATCTTTCATATTATGTTTACGCCGGTAGTAAAAGAAGAAGTGATATAAATCTCTTTAAAGAGAATGATATTGTAATAACTTCCTATGGATTAATCAGAACAGAGATTACATTTTTTTGCAGTATGACCTTCGATTACATAATCCTTGATGAAGCTCATACTATAAAAAATCCATACTCAATGATCAGTAAAGCGATAAAAAAGATACCTTCAGTGAGTAGACTTTCTTTAACAGGAACACCTGTTGAGAACTCCCCTTCAGATCTCTGGAGTCAGTTTGATTTTTTAATGCCTGGATTTCTTTACGGTATTAAGAAGTTTAAAGACAGATACTCAGTTCACAAAGAGAATCTTAAAGAGCTCCATGTAAAAACCAAACCATACATCCTGAGAAGGCTTAAAACAGAAGTGCTTGATGAACTACCCGAAAAAACAGAGATTTCGATGTATTGTGAGTTTTCAAAAGAACAAAAAGCGATATATGATGAGGCATTGCTTAGATCAAGGGACGCAATTGATGAAAACACCAGGACTTTTAGTATATTGCCATTAATTCTTAAATTAAGGCAAATAGCATGTCACCCTGCTCTGGCAGTTACAAATCTTAACAAAACAGTAACCAGTGGCAAAATGGAAAATGTTTTGAAATCCGCTGTTGATATTATCTCTTCAGGTCACAAAATTCTGATATTTTCTCAGTTTACTGGACATCTTAAGATTACTGAGAATCTATTTAACAGCTATGAGATTAAATCATTTTATCTGGATGGAAAAACTAAAAAAAGAACGGAAGTAATAGAAAATTTTAAAAATTTCAAAGAGCCTTGTGTATTTTTTATTTCCATAAAAACAGGGGGAGTTGGGCTTAACCTTACTGAGGCAAGTTATGTTTTTCTGCTTGATCCATGGTGGAACCCTGCTGTAGAAAACCAGGCAATTGACAGGTGCTACAGAATCGGTCAGAAAAAACCTGTGACCGTTTATCGTTTCATCACGAAGGATTCAATTGAAGAGAAGGTTAATGAATTAAAATCTGTTAAACAGGAGATGGAACAAACTGTGATAGACAAATCAGATATAGATTATGTTCCGCTTAATCAGATGCAGTTAAAAGATATTTTAAATTAATTAGTAGATCCGTATTAAAAGATCTATTTTTCTTATTTTATAGGGATAGTATGAAACAAACAGATAGAGAGTTGACTGGAATTATTATAGCAAAAAGTCCCGATGATCTGGCAGATGCTGTGTTACCACTTCTGGATGAGTTCTATCTGTCTAAAGGCCGATATAGATATACATTACACGATGATGGAGATCATCTGTATGTTGAGTTCAATGATGAAAATGATACGAGTGCATGGTTTGAAGATACAGGTGATAATTTTTATGTTCTGCATATATCCAAAGACCAACCTTCTATCCATGAATTCAACTTTTTTCTGGCATTAAAAGACCAGCTTAATTCTATGGGATTTAGATTTCGTTTGGAAAATACACCTGTATATGAAAATGATGAACACGGCAAAACAGAATTTATAGAATCGATAAAAAGTTTCTGAAGAATTTTAATAAATAATCTGAGATTTAATACATAATATGGAATCAAAAGTCTTTTATCTTATCATAGCAGATGCAATTCTATTTACCCATGTACTTTTCGTTATGTTTGTTATCATGGGTATGCTGCTAATTTTCTCAGGCAAACTGTTTTCATGGTCCTGGGTAAGAAATCCATGGTTTCGTTTTATGCATCTGATCGCAATCTGTATTGTAGTTATCCAGTCATGGTTAGGAGTTATCTGCCCTCTCACAATCTGGGAGATGGATCTTCGCTCAAAGGCAGGCGGCATTACTTACAAAGGTTCTTTTCTATCCCACTGGTTAGATAAAACTTTGTATTATCATGCTCCTGACTGGGTCTTTATTGTTATTTATACCATATTTGGTTTACTGGTTGTAATTAGCTGGTTTTGGATTCGTCCCCGTCAATTTCCCATATTCAGGAAGAGATGATACAAAACCCAATTTGCAAAATTCACTGTATTTGACATCTTAAAAATAGCATTGTATTTAAATAAAGGTAACCTCTAAAAACTAAAATTTTGGTTGAAGTAATTCAGACAAAAGATAGTTTTTAGAGATTCCCTAAAGATAAAAATACTCTTTTACTTAAGATCATTAGAATAATAAAGGACAATTAATGAGAGTATGCATTGTTTTATTATTAACTTTGGTTCTGTCTTCCTGTATAAAGCCCGCTGAACCAATATTTTCTCCAGTTGAGTCGAACCTGAAAGTTATCACATATAATGTTAATTGGGGTGGAGCTGGAGTAAATCAGATTATTAACTATCTTGATAAAGCTGATGCTGATGTGGTTTTTCTTCAGGAAACCAATAAACAATGGGAATATTATTTAACAAAACACCTAAATTATCGCTATCAATATTCCGTTTTCAAAGAATCGCAAGGTGCAGGTGGAATTGCATTTCTTTCAAAATATGAGATTAAAAATATCAAATTTATAAAACCTGTTGGTTGGTTCCCAGGCTTAAAAGCAGATATCAAAACACCATTTGGTTTGGTTCAAATACTAAATGTTCATTTGCGACCACCTCTGTCTGAGCGAGGAACACCTACACTATCGGCCCTTTACAATTCATCAAAAAGACATCGTATTGAGCTGGATCATTTCCTAAAAGAAACTGTTAAAGATATTCCTCTGATTATCGCTGGTGATTTCAATGAGGAGGAGAGTGATAAGGCTATCGTAAATCTTGTTAAGAAAGGATTTACAGATTCTCTTTCTATCTATGACCGTTCCTCAAACACCTGGAGATGGAAGGTTTTTTCGGGGTTTACGCTTAAAGGTAGATATGATCATATCTTATATAGTAAGCATTTACATTGTACAGGAGCTCGTGTGACAAATGTTAATGCAAGTGATCATATGCCTGTATTAGCAGTTTTAGTAAAGCGAAAGATTGATAAATAATGATGTGTTGATAAAGTATGAACTCACCCTAAGCAACCTTTGGAGGAATATGAATATGAAAAACATCTGTTTAATTCAATTTTTGATTATATTTATATCCTGTAATACCTTATTTGGAGAGCCTATGTCTTATAAGAAATTAGAAATGCTTAAAAGATCAGACTTGATTTTAAAAGCTGCTAAACAGGTTAAAAATTCGTATTCAGGATTCAACATAAGTAATTTCCCCCATATATCGGTGCAGAAAAATGGAATAGAAATTTTAGTTACTTTCTTTCATCATGCTTTTTTAGTAACAGGTAATGAGGGAAAAATCTATCAGGTCTCTGCCTTGCTTATATCAGGAAGTGTTTCAAATACTTATATTCAAAGACCATTTGGTGCTAAATCTGACTGGCCGTGGCCATATAGCGATCAAAGTAAAATTGATTACAGTTTAATAGAGTTCTATGCCCCAAACAGAATTGAAAAATCTACAATTAACAAAGTTTATTTCCTCCTGAAAATGGATAAATCAAAAATATCACATGATACCAGAGTACTAATTTTTGAGAATTTTATGAATTACGGTGTTGTAATAACAGATGGTTATTGGACAGGTTTTTCACTTTTTAACAAATTAACAGGTTCAAGAAAGGAGATGGGATATATGGATGTGATTACGACCCCGCCGGAACACCCATGGCAATATATTGAATAACACTCTCTTTTTTGTTTTAGCAGTAGCTGTTTCATTCATTTTTGGCTTAGAAACTTATGCAATTTTTTCAAGACATTATCAGATACAAGACACCCGATTTTTTTAACACCAAAGAGATCAATATCTATCATAACTATATCATCGTTAATCATTTCTGTTTTTTATGAAACATGTTATCTTCTGAAAGTTTCAAATTACTTCTATGGAATTTATAAATGCTGTAAAAGGAATCTCTAATAACCTCTCTTTTGGCGAAATACATTGTTATTTCCAAAAAAAACTGTAATAAAATCGGCTCATTATTTTTTGAAATGCAGAGATTTTATAAAATTAAAGCTTTTATGAACGCTATATTTCATCCAAAATTTTAATTATTAGAGGTTCCCTAAAGTTTTAGATTTTACGAATAAGCTTACTTTTTATCTGAATAAGCAATTTTACTTTTATTTTGGTCCATTCTCCACCAATAAGAGATGTTACTTGTTTTTCTCATATCAACAACCACACCAGGTTTAGGTAGCAATAGATTAACTTCATTCTCTCTTGCATACTGAATTATTTTTTCGGCGGGTTCTTTCCATGGGTGAGTACCGAGTTGAAACAGGCCCCAGTGAATTGGCATTAATACTTTTCCTCTTAAATCCTTATATGCTTTTAACACATTTTTTGGACCGAGGTGTGTATCCGGCCACAATTTGTCATATGCACCAGACTCCAGCATCGCAATATCAAAGGGACCATATTTATCACCTATTAGTTTAAACTCCTTTGAATAACCACCATCTCCGCTAAAATAGATACTGTATTTATCTGTTTTGATCACCCATGATGACCAGAGTGTCTGATTACGCTTAGTGAGTGCTCTTCCTGAGAAATGTTTGGATGGAGTTGAAATAATTTTATATCTGTTTTCAATTACAACCTGATCCCACCAATCAAACTCTTTTATCTTACTTTCAGGAACACCCCATTTCACAAGATATTTTCCAACACCAAGTGGGACATAGTAAAAAGGAATATTTCGTTTGGCAAGTTTTCTTATTGTATATTCATCCAGATGATCATAGTGGTCATGGGAAATAATAACTCCTGATATTTTAGGTAGGTCATCAAGTTCTGTAACCATATTAAAAAAACGTTTTGGACCAGCCCAGGTTAAAGGAGAGGCCCGTTTACCCCATACCGGGTCAGTCATGAAATACTTCCCCTCGATTTTAATTAAGACTGTGGAATGACCTAACCATGCAACCTGAAATTCTTTATCATCAAAATTTAAAACCCTTTTTATTTTATTTCTCCTTAGGATAAACTTTTTATCTGGTTCAGCATCATTTCCTTCAAACACTCTTTTCCACACGGCTTTAAAAAGTCCCCAATCGACCATAATCCTGGTTTTTTCTATATTTACGAATTCACCATCTCTGAAGTTTTCGGATTGTTGAATTACTTTCAACTGCTTTTTATCGTATGGAGATTGACGACTTGCACAACTTAAAACACTCAAAATAATTATAGTACATAATATAGATATTTTTAGCAGTTTTGTCATAACATAATCCTTTACGGTTTTTATAGGGAATCCCTAATAACTTCCTTTTGATTATTAGAGATTCTCTATAATTAAAAGCTTAATTTAATATGATTCCTTTGCTACATTTTTTCAAGAGTATTAAGAAATGTTAAGATTTAGGTAACCTCTAACGACTGCTCTTTTTGCGAAATACTTCGTTACCAAAAAAACTGTTGTAAAATCGGTTCGTTATTTTTGTTCATGCATTTCATCAAAAATTTTAATTATTAGAGGTTCCCTTTAGTTATTTCTTAAAAACAAAAGTTTTTTGAATAGCAAAAAAAGGATTGGAACTCTGTGATATTGTAGATAAAAAGAGCTTGACAATAAACACGATTAAAGGGTATTTTATAGCTGAATGCTATTAAAACCTAAATTTACAAAGTTTCTAAATCAAGGGAACTTATAATAATTAGAATTTCTGATGAAATACAAGACAAAAAAACAATGGGTTGATTCGTTTATAAAAAGCTTTAGTTTGTAAAGTGTACAGTTTTATTTTTGTTATATCTGTATTTCGCAAAAAGATCAGTTATTAGCGACTCCTCCAGAATAGATATTCTGGAACCTAACTGCCTAATAACACATAATATATAAAAAGTGTTACTTAGAAGAGATTCCTTCAATTAACTACAAAATTTGGATTCCAAAATTATGAGAATACTAATAGTTGAAGATGAAGAGCTAATAATTAAGGTGATGAACAAAACATTTTCCTTCTATGGTGAATGCGAAATAGCTAAAAACAGTAAAGAGGCAATGATGTTATATCTGGCCGGAATTGAAAAAAATACTCCTTTTGGTCTTATTCTTCTTGATATTGCGTTAAGCTCAGGGAGTGGGCTCTCTGTTTTAAAACAAATAAGAAAGCGGGAAAAAAAAGCTGGGGCCAAAAGTCATAAAGAGGGTGTGAAAATAATAATGACCACAGGGAACAGGAAAGAAAGTGTTGTTAAAGAATCTATAGCCTCTGGATGTAATGGTTATTTACTAAAACCTTTGAATCCTAAAATGGTTAAAGAGATACTCCAAAAACTGAAAATTACACCTCTTAAAAACTCAGATAGTTAAAAGCTATTATTGCACTTCTAATTTTCCCCAATAATAAATGAAATTATTGTCTTAATAATGCTAAAAGCTGTATAATAAGCATTGTATTTCAATCAAAATTCTAATAATTGCTAATCTCTAATAATTAGAATTTTTGATGAAAAATAGCGTTTATAAAAAGCTTTAATTTTATAAAGTGTACAGTTTTATTTTTGTTATATCTGTGTTTCGTAAAAAGATCAGTTATTAGAGTTTTCCATAGTTTATAAAGGGTTTAACCTATGAAAATGTATATTCTAATCAAAGACTCAATTCCTGAATGTTTTGCTATTCTGGCTGCTGCCCATTCGTCATTAGCTGCATATCTTAAATTCGAGGAATCAAATGAAATAAAGGAATGGCTCTCCGGCCCTTTCTACAAGGTCATTTGTAAAGTAAACGAAAAGGAGTTCAAAAAAGCAAAAGAGTTTGATGATAATGTTATCTTAACTGAATCAGCTCTTGAGAATCAGGAGGTCGCAATAGCTTTTAAACCAAGATCTGATTGGCCCAAACCTTTCAAATTTTATAAGGGAATCTCTAATAACTGTTCTTTTGGCAAAATACTTTGTTATTTCCAAAAAAAACTGTAATAAAATCGGCTCGTTATTTTTTGAAATGGCTTGTATTTTATCCAAAATTCTAATTATTAGAGGTTCCCATAAGTTATACAAGGGAACCTCTAACCGGAAGCAAATTTAAAAAAATTGAACGTAATTTTATATCGATCCAATTCAATTCATTCTAAATCCTTTAGATAGTCGTTTATTTAAGAATACAACCTTGCTAATGAAATACAATCCTTATAATTTAATAAACAGGCACATTTAAGGGAATCTAATAACTGTTCTTTTGGCAAAATACTTTGTTATTTCCAAAAAAAACTGTAATAAAATCGGCTCGTTATTTTTTGAAATGGCTTGTATTTTATCCAAAATTCTAATTATTAGAGATTCCCTTAAAACAAAAAGCTTTTTGTACTGGGGATATTCAACTTAGCAACTGGAAAAGTAAATTTGTTAAAAATTATAGAAACATTTCAACAGGGAAGTATTATTGTTTTGACCTTAATGTTTTAGTAATTAATTCAGGCTATTAATGTTGACTAAATCAATGTTGTATATTAATATCGAAATACGATATCGTAAATAAATATTGTCAGGGATTAATCAATGAAAGATAAAATTCTTCAGAAACTATATCAGGGATTTGTTCAACTTCACGTTTTGTATCATTCTAAAAAGAAGCCGGTTTATGGTGTTTGGATGATGGAAGAGCTTAAGGAACATGGATATAATATCGGGCCTGGTACTCTTTATCCAATTCTAAATAAGATGGAGAAAAACGGATTGCTCTCAAAAGAGAACAGAATCAGTGGTGGTAAGATAAGAAAATATTATTCTATCACAGATCTTGGGCTTGAGATCTTTGATGATGCCAGTAAAAAAGCCTCCGAGCTTTTCCATGAAATAGAGGAATAAGAGGATGATCAAATTTAACAATATTAATTTGATATACGACGATAAGGTACTGTTTAAGGATTACACTCTGAATATAGAGGAGAATGAAAAGATACTTATCAGCGGTCCTTCAGGTTGTGGTAAAACTTCTCTTTTCAGGTTACTTCTTGGATTTTCAAAATTAGATAAAGGTGAAATTCATTATAACAACCAGATACTTAATAAAAAAAGTATTCGGAAAATCAGAAGTCATATTTTTTATTTGAGTCAGGACATAGACTTCAGAAATGATATTGTTGAAAATATTATTAAAGAAGTATTTGAATATGATTTGAATAAGCACTTAAAGTACGATATCTCGCAAATTAATAAGTATATGATTGAACTTGAACTTGATGAGAACCTTTTGAGTAAAAACATTATTGATCTTTCAGGTGGAGAAAGACAAAGAATTGGTCTTTTAATTTGTTTTCTTCTAAACAGACCGATTCTTCTTCTTGATGAACCAACATCTGCTCTTGATGAAAAAATGAAGAATAAAGTTGCTGATCTGCTTATTCAGAAAGGGAAAACAGTTCTGATTATTTCCCACGATGAAGTATTTCAAAGAAATAAAAATTATAAAAAAGTGGAGCTAACAAATGGGAACAACGGATATTAACGCTCTTTCACTTACTTATTTTCTTATATTTTTAGTACCGTTTGTTTTTGTATGTTTTAAAGTTAAACTAAATATTGTTAATAAAGTGATCTATTCAGTCGTAAGGATGGTTATTCAGTTAAGTTTTGTTGGAATTTATCTGAAATATATTTTTGATTATAATCAACCTCTGATTAATATTTTATATATTCTGATAATGATTACAGTTGCGACTTTCTCTATACTTAACTCAACTAAACTTAAAATCCGAAATATGTTTATGCCTGTTTTTTGCTCCATTCTTATACCTGTTTCAGTTATGCTTTTGTTTTTTAATAATGCTATTATTAGCATCAATAATATATTTGATGCAAAGTATCTTGTGACAATTGGTGGAATGCTTCTTGGAAATAGTTTGAGTGGCAATATAATAGCCCTTGATAATTTCTATTCAGATATAAAGAAAAATGAGAAGATATATCTTTATTCCATATCCCTGGGGGGAACAAGAATACAGGCTCTTGCACCATTTTTTCGTAAAAGTATTATCGCTTCAATAAATCCAATTGTTGCTTCAATGGCAACTATTGGCCTTGTAGCTCTTCCCGGCATGATGAGCGGACAGATCCTTGGAGGATCTTCTCCTGCTGTCGCCATAAAATATCAGATAGCTATTATGCTTGCTATTTTTTTCACTCAGTTTTTTAGTGTGAATCTTTCTATTTTGTTTTCAATAAAAATGGGGTTTAATGATTTCGATATTTTGAAAACAAAGATTTTTAATTAAATTATGAAAACATCTAATAATTTGAATTTAAAAGTGTCTTATGATGATGACACATGTAACATTTACCAAATATGAGAAATGATAATGACTTTTAATAATATATTTGAGAATTCAGGCAAATGTCCTTTCTGTTTTGATAATATCAGATCGGAAATTGTTTCTGAATTTAATTCTGTTTTGGCAATTGAGGATAGTTTTCCTGTTAGTGATGGACATCTCTTAATAATTCCGAAACGACACTGCTCTGATTACTTTGAGTTGACAGAGGATGAACTAAAAGATGCAAACTCACTTTTAAAAAACCTGCGCAAGGGAATTACAGAATCAGATTCTTCAGTGACTGGATTTAATATTGGCATGAATACGGGTGAATCAGCTGGTCAAACAATATTTCACTGTCATATTCATCTTATTCCAAGAAGGGATGGGGATACACCAAACCCAAGAGGTGGTGTGAGAGGTGTTATTCCAGATAAGATGAATTACTAACAAAGGTATAAGATTCTTCAGCGATTAACCATGTTTGCGATATGGGATTAATTATAGGGAACCTCTAATAATTAGAATTTTGGATAAAATACAAGGCATTTCAAAAAATAACG
>JAAELO010000551.1 GCA_024226555.1 Desulfobacterales bacterium
TGAAAAAGGACAGACGAAAGGAAACATTACTGGATTTAGGGAAGAAGGTAAAGACGATAAGGAAGACGTTGAATGTAAATAATATGGGAATCGATTGGATCCTGTTTTAGAAGGTCTTTGAATTGGAAGGAGAGCTAATTATAAAGGAATAGGATTATTGGTAGCTATGAATGGATTAGGAAGTTACAAAAGAAGGCTACGAAATTGGAGTTCTAAAGGGATTTATTCAAGGAATTATTGATTGGTGGATTATTGAGTTCGTGTGATTCAAAGAGAGGATTTCGGATTGAAGCTGAATTCAAAGAAGATGGCATTTTTACTGCGGATTGAAGGGATAGAAGTTGCTGTAATTAAAGAAGGAATGAAGCTTTACTCAATCTTGATAACAACGAATCATATTTTTATAGGAGGAGTGTATATTTTGGTCGGTGTAATAGGAGGTTCTTTTGGGTCAGGATTGTCAATAATAATAAGAGTAGAATTAACTTTACCGGGATTTTGAATTTGTTCGAGTGTTGGTTATAATTGTTGTATTACATTTCATGGAATTTTTATGATACCTTTTATGATAATGCCTTTATTGATTGGAGGATTTGGTAA
>JAAELO010000552.1 GCA_024226555.1 Desulfobacterales bacterium
ATTCAGCTGATAGCCGGAAGAACAGGAAGAGAATATAACCTGAGGAAAAATAGAAAGGGAGCATTCTGGGAGGACCGATATCATGCAACAGCTGTTGAAACCGGAGATCATTTAGTACGATGTTTAGTATATATTGATCTTAATATGGTTAGAACCGGCACTGTACAACATCCTTCTGAATGGATTTTTGTAGGCTACAATGAAATTCAGAACCCGAAGCAAAGATATTCTTTAATAGATCGACGGAAACTGGCTGAGTTGCTTGGAGTAGAAAGTAGAGAACAATTGATAACATACCACCGGAACTGGGCTGAAAAGTTACTCAAAGATGGCTCAAATATTCGCGATTCAAAATGGACTGAGAGTATAGCTGTCGGAAATAAAGAATTTGTTCTGAAGACTCAAGAAGATCTTGGTGCAAAGGCCATAGGACGAAATGTTTTCCAAAATAATGGAATATATGAGCTAAGGGAATCACAAACTCCTTACATCCCTGTTTTTGACCCTGAAAAGTGTACGCTAATAGGAATAGGGACATTCTATATTCCTCTTGTCAAACAAAGATTTAAAAATAATAATGTTTAATAAAAATAGCATGTTAAGAAATTGCATCTTTTTTGGAAACACCTCGCCATACGGTTTTAAGATAAAAAAATCGGCGGAAACTCTCGCTATAAAA
>JAAELO010000553.1 GCA_024226555.1 Desulfobacterales bacterium
ATACCAAAGATTTATCAACTACATGGACAATCCGGCATTGAAGTTCACGGAATCTGAACATATGATGCCCATGGTCGTTTCCCACATCACGCCTGACGAAGCTGAATTTTTAACCGGTTTCCCCTTCCTCGAAACCAGTCTCGATGAAATAGCCGCCATGAAAAAAATGGACCCTGAGGAGGCGCTTTTAAAAATAAAACCGCTTTTAAACAAAGTATTTATTTATGAGGCAATAAACGGAGATTCGGTTAAGTACAAATTGTGGACTACCTTCGATATGTTTCTTCGATATTTCCATATCAACAGGGAAGGCGAATCCGCAAAAAAAATGGCCAATTATAGAAATAAGTATTTCATGGACGGATGGCATTCTCAGCTTAAACCTTTTGATCATCAGGAATTGAGGGCCATACCCATTAATGAAACTGTAGAGGCCGGGACAGAGATATTGCCTTATGAGGATATAGAGCTGACGCATAAACTATATAATTCATCAATTTTTGAATGAAATAATTTTTTTATTTTTTTAAAGTATTAAATGATCCTTCCCGAATTCGTACAATCCCGATCAATATAATAAAAATGTCAAGAATGCATACCTTATGACATACCTCTCCCCTTATATTTATATTACTTATCTTCGGGAAATTATTTAATTTTGAAGAAGGATATGAAAAGCAATCATTGTTTTATCTAAATAAGCCTGAAACGAATCGTTGCCTCTTTTGCTTAAACGATCATCCCCCAGATCGCACTTCAATCGTTTTATCATCCTTTCAACGGATGGGCGTCGTTTCATTATCGCTTTATATCTTTTAGCCAGAGGAGGGTCATCAGGATCGATATGAGGTAATAAGTCAAAGGAGATATTGATTGTACGGCCAGTTTGAGAATTTGGAGAGCAATTGTTTTTTTTATCACAAGTTAAACATACCGGAAAGCCGTCTGAGTCTAAAGGGGCCTGATATATAAATTTTTCATTTTCATAACGCATCCCTATGTAATCCATCTCATAATCGGCAAAACAAATTGGAACTCCGTAAGGAGTAATTTTTTTTACACCGCGAGATAAGTTGTCTGTTATTTCCTTTTTTCGTCTGGGATTTAGCGATGCTTTTAATTCTATTCCGAAATCCACTTTTATTTTTCTTTTCAATACTTTATCGTCAGCAGCGCTATCATAAAGAAATTTTTTAGCAATGGATTTAATTTCAGGAAGTTCTTCAAATAACTTTTCTAAATGAGGATAAATAGTTTTTCCATCAAATGTCGCAGCATCTGATATTGCCACAGCATCTAAAGGTATACCCTGTCGAGGGTATCCAATAATGCTTGCCTTATGACCCCAATACATCTTGTAGTTAGATTTTGTAATTGTGCCGGCGCCTTCATCGGCAGACTGCCATTCATGTCCGCATTTATTTCTATCTTCGCAACGGCAATTTTTAGTAACTTTTGATTGAGATTTTTTTTGCTCCTTGTCCTTGTCGTCTTTATATTTTATTGTTTCAAAAATAGAATATGCATGGTAATGTGTTGTATCTCCTACTAACTCATTTTCTTTCTTAATAACCCCGGATTTTATATTGTTTTTTACAGCGTTTAGCTTAATTCTATTCCATATTCCCCACTCAGTCATTATTTGATCAAATTGCTCAAGTTTTCTAAGACTTGGAGTATGCTTATGGCAATAATCATCATTTGCATTCTTCGGCACAAAGCCGCAGGCGCGAACAAAGCTGGGGTTGCTTGTCAGTAACAAATAAACTTTCTCCGGTTCTGAAGCAAAACCTATCATAGGAGCGCCAAGAAAACTTTTTAACATAGCGAAAAAACATTTTGGCTTTTTGCCGCCAAGGCGTAGGGGTACTATTCCTGGTGAAATACTGTCCGGTCTTACCTCCAGAGGTTTTGGTTCTCCTAATTCATTCTGGAAAAGAAGAATAGATGTTTCTTCATGTTTATCATTCATTGTGGGTCGGTCAAATAGCAATCTTGTCTTTGCTTCGTCTTTTGTTTCGACAACCTTATCTGTTTGCTTATTGTTTCGATCCTGTCTTTTCTGTTTTTCTCTTATATTAAATTCATAAAGAGCGTCATAATATTGAGCTCCAAAGATCCTATATTCCTGCCATGGAAAATTATATAAAATTTTAAACCATTCAGCATCCGGAGAGTTCAGAAGTATGATATCATCTTCATCGACAATATGAAACAAAGGGATTTGAGGTAAATCGGATGGTAGTGTTATCTGCATTTTTTGTAATCCTTAATTTTAAAAATAAAATTTCTTTTAACTATTCATTTTTTCACATGGCGCATTCTTTAAATCATCGTTTAATTGCTCTTTAATTTTATCCTGTGATTTTTTAAAGTTCTCAATTTTTGTTTGACACTCTTCATCGGCTTCTTCTGATAATCTAAGAGTTGTCATTTTTCCATTGTTTGGTCCAACCCATGATCGATAAGGCCCTGTGAAGTTTGTCCGAATCCGTATTACACATGCGATTTGGTTTTCCGTATTTGCCAATGGCAGTAGAAATGCAACCTTGCATTATTGGGATATTTAAAATAATAGTAATTCGATAATCTTTCATCCGGACACCTTATGACAACCAGGCGATGATATGCAATTAAAAAATATATTGTAATTGATTTATGATAAAGAAAAGATAAAATATATAGTATACATTTATCTTTTTTTTAAATCCTTCAATTTTGTAAATTCAGAATTTTCGTTCATAAATTATCAGTAAAAGTCCTTTAAATATAAGAATTTACATCGATTATGATGTATTTTATTAATTTATTTTACAAAAATAAATGAAGGGGGATTCGATCTGTTAAAAAAAAGGGATTGTGGAAATATGCTGTTATTTTTGAAAACCTCATAAAACAAGGGATTTTTAACAGTAATTTTTAATCATGCCAAAAAATAAATAACTATCTATCATTCTGTAATAGTAAGTTTATGCGTCTGCTCTATAGTTATATTGCGCCGAATAAATAGAATCAGCATTCTTCAGGTTAATATATTCAGAACCGTCGGCATTACATTTCCCGATATTAAAAGCGCTATTTATAATCCCATAAAGAATTATTTTTTTATCAGAAGAAAATTGCCTTGCTTCATAAATAATATAAGCTCCCGGCACAATCGTCATAGTATGGCCGGTCCCGTTATTATTAACAATATGGTATGAGCTATTATCTTCAAGAGTATATATCACTTTACAATCAGGCGTCCAATGCGCGGCGTTTATATATGTAATTTCGTTATAAATTTCAACCAGACCTGTTCCGTCAACATCAATTACAGATATTTGACCGCTTTCGCTAAAAAGTAGCTTCTCTCCATCAGGCGATAACTCCAGGTAATTTATGCAGGCG
>JAAELO010000554.1 GCA_024226555.1 Desulfobacterales bacterium
CCTTTATCTTGACCGCGGGTACAAAAAAAAAGCAAATAATTTTTGCTGACGTCATCGTTTTTCAAGCCATCTTACGAAGAGTTGTTATAAATGCTTTTCTTGTTGTACATAAGTTTGAGATGCAAGAACATTGAGATCCACCAATTTTCAAACCTCTATCCATCTTCTGAGTACCTAAACAAATCAAATACATTTTTGATGATGTCATCATTTTCAAACTGCCGCCATCTTGTCAAACCGTGAAAGTATTTGATTTCTCCGTTCTTAATATTAATCAGGAGGCTAGAATATATAAGTGTATCAATTTTCATGCTTTTATCCACTTTTTAACAATTCATCTAAAAATCAGCCTTAAATCACCACACTAGTGTCGACTTTGCGAACCTGAAGCCTTTTTGCGCCCAATGCCATTGCATGCCTTAAATGAATAAAGATGCACGTATCTGCCTCCTCGCGATTGAAATTTCGAGAGGCGATTTCACTCTACTGCACTCCTACAGCACCAACTGACGGGCCGTCTGTTATTACTACAATGAGATCGTCAGGAAACTTATGATCTTGAACTTTGCTGGTTAGAAATTCGAATAGCTGTTGCTTATTCTCTGAAACGTGAAGGAAATCGTTTCAGCTCGTGGGGATTTTTGTGTCAGCAAC
>JAAELO010000555.1 GCA_024226555.1 Desulfobacterales bacterium
AATAATTAGAATTTTTGATGAAATACAAGGCTGAGAAAAAAACAATGGGGTTGATTTTAGTACAGTTGTTTTTTTTGAAAAAGCAGTATTTCGCAAAAAGATCAGTTATTAGAGGTTCCCATAAGGGATTAAAAAAATGAAAACTTCTTTTGAACAAAAAAAAATCATTGGTATTGTTGGAGGATTGGGCCCATTTGCCCATATTGAATTTGAAAAAAGATTACTTGATGCTGCTGTAAAAATAGTAAGTGCAAAGAATGATCAGAGTTTTCCAAGTTGGCTTTTATCATCAATTCCCCAAACTCCGGACAGAACCTGTGCTATTTGTGGTGGTGGAGAGAGTCCTGTCTCTGCAATTGTTCAAAGTCTCAGAAATCTGGATGCCCACTTTGATAAGCATGGCAATAAAATATCAGGTGCAGATTTTGCGGTTATGATATGTAATACTTCATACTGCTTTTTATCTGAGGTAAAAGAGGAGATAAATATACCGCTTCTTAATATAATAGATCTCACAACTGAGAAAATCTCAATGACTTACCCCGGTGCCCGTGTTGGGATTCTTGCCACATCGGGAACTTTACAAAGTGATATTTACCATGATTCCCTTAAAAAGTATGGCCTATCTCCTAAATCTCCCCTTGATCTTCCCAATGGACCCAAAATTCAGAATGAAATGGTTATGGAGTCAATCTATGGAAAATGGGATGGAAATGAGTATTTAGGTGGTGGAATTAAATCAGGAAATGTTGAAGAAAGATTTATAGAAAACTTTAATTATACCGCCATAAAATTAATTGAAGCATTTGATGTTGAGGTATTTATCGCAGGATGCACCGAAATACCAATTGCTATACCGGGTTCTTGTATTATGGATAAAGTATTATTGGATCCAATGACGATTGCAGCAGAGGAAGCTATTAAAATAGCTTACGGTCTTGTTAATGACATTTAGGAACCTACGAACCTCTAATTATTTATAAGAAATACTTTCAAAAGGATGTATGAATATTATGAAACTGAAAAACTCCATTAATTTTTTATTTTTTCTCTTTCTATCAATAATATTGATTATATCAGGTTGTTCTGAAGAAAAAAAATCTAAAAATCCGTTATATCTTGCTGTAGCAGGTCCTATGACAGGAAAAGATGCTCCTACCGGAAAATCAATAGCACAAGCTGTTCAGTTATATCTTGATGAGATAAATGAAAAGGGTGGAATAAATGGAAGAAAAGTACTTCTTGATATATATGATGATCGTAATGATAAACAACTTGCACAAGAAGCAGCCAAAAAAATTATTGCAGATGGACGTGCTCTTGGTGTGATCGGTCATCACTATAGTTCCTGTTCCATAAGTGCTGGGAAAGTATATAAGGAATTTAAAATTCCGGCCATAACGCCTGTTTCTACAAATATAAATGTTACACCCGAAAATGGTTGGTACTTCAGAACAGTATTTAATGACAAATTACAGGGGGAATTTCTTGCAAACTATGTAAATAAAATTTTTCGGGTGAAAACAGTTAGTGTTATTACAGAAGAATTGCCATATGGCTCCTACCTGGCAGAGCAATTTACCAAAGAATCAAAAAAATTAGGTACAGAGATTAAGCATGAGTGGAAGTTTAAAGTAGGTGAAGGTAATCTGGATGCCCGCCTTGAAGAAATAGTATCGGAGTTAAAACAAAAAAAAGGATCAGAACTGATATTCCTATCAATGCATGCTCCTGAAGGTGCCAGAATAATTAAACTCATGAAAGATAAAGGGTTAACGAATAAGGTCCTGTGTCCTGATGCTTTTGCATCAAAAACATTTCCTGAATATTTCAATAGTTACCCTAAAGAACAATTTAAACCGGGTTATTATACAGATGGAATACATGTAGTAAGCCCATTACTGTTTGATGATGCCGATGAGTCTATTCAGGAATTCAAAACAAATTATATGAACGCCTATTATAATGAAGAACCAGGGTGGAGGGGAGCTTTTGCATACGATGCCGCGAAAGTTATTCTAAGCGCTGTTAAAAACCTGCCAATAGGAGAAAATTTAACCTCAATAAAAAAAGACAGAAGAGCTATAAAGGATTATCTTGCGAAAATAATCTCTATAAATGATGCAATCAAAGGGGTTACCGGATATAATTATTTTGATAAAATTGGTGATTCTCCTAAAATTATCTCAATGGGCGTATTTAAAAATTCAAAGATTGTTTCTGCTTTAACTCAACTTCAGGAGATTAAAAATCTCAAGGATATATTAAATCTTGATAAAGAACTTAAAGATGAAACAATTATCATTGTTGACGGAAGGTATTTATATAAAACAAATGTTGTTTATACCGGAGTCAAAATTAATAAAATATCTGAAATTGATACAAAAAAATTAACATGTTTTCTTGATTTTTTTGTTTGGTTTCGCTTTCAGAATGATTTTGAAACAAAAGATATTGAATTTTTAAATCAGGTAGAAAAAATTTCTTTAGGACCTCCGGTTAAAGAGATAATTCAGGATGAATTAAAATACCGAAGATACCGCGTTCGGGGCCGTTTTCACATGGACTCCGGATCAGGAGATTCTATTTTTGGTAAATATACTCTTCCCATCCGTTTTCATCATAAGGAAATTAACAGGAATAATTTAAAACTTGTTTCCGATATCGTAGGTATGGGTCTTTCCTATGATGCCGATGTAATAAATATTAACGGGAACAAAAAAATCCTTAAACCCTCAACAGGGTGGGGGATTTTAAACACTGTTTTCTTTCAGACAATTGTAAGGATCAAAACATTAGGAAATCCTGAAGCTGCAGGAGGTAGCGAAGAATATTCTCAGTTTAATGCAGAAGTTATAATTAAAAGAGAGAATATATCTTTGAGAGGTCTTGTACCCGCAAATATCTCAATTTTTATGTGTCTTTTGGGATGTTTTCTTCTGATCCCTATACAATTAGCAGAAAAAAGGGCCTCTTCGGGAGGAGCCGTGCTTTTATTATGCCTGAAGGGTTTTGTTTTAATGTTAACTCTACTTTCCGGTGAAATAGCTCTTGTGAGTATTCTTTCAGGAAAAGTTCATATATTTACTTATCAATTTATAAGCAGAATGTTTGATATCTTCTGGTGGATTATCCCGGCTTATCTATTAACCTGTTTGCTGGAATATTTTATCTGGCGTCCAGTAGAAAAGAGAACTGAACAGGCTGTGCCAGGCATTGTAAGGAAATTTACAAATTTCATCATATATGTAGCCGCCATATCTTGTATAATAGCATTCGTTTATGACCAGAAAATAACAAGCCTTCTTGCTACATCAGGTGTTGTTGCCATGATTATAGGGCTTGCAATTCAGATTAATATATCAAACATATTTTCCGGAATAGCTTTGAATCTTGAAAGACCATTCAGTATAGGTGACTGGGTAAAAATTGATGATTTTGAAGGACGGGTAATAGATATAACATGGAGAACAACCCGGATACAAAAAGTTGGCGGTTCTATTGAATGTATCCCAAACGCAATGACCTCTGAGACAGTCATAAGAAATTATTATCTTCCTCAAAAGCAGATAGAAATTTATTATACTGTTTATATTCCAACTAAATATGATCCTGATCGTGCTAAAAAAATTCTTCTTGACGCACTTTTTGCGTGTGATGTTATCCTGCAAAAGCCTCAGCCTGAAGTTAGCATTAAAGGGATTACAGAGATGTCTGCTGTATATGGACTTAGTGTTACAATGGAAAAATATGATCTCAGATGGAAAGTTCGAAATGCTGTTTGGTCCAGTGTATGGGAACATCTGCATAATGCAGGAATAACACCTGCTATTCAAAATCGCGAGATCCATATTGTTGAAGATGATAAAAAAGTAATAGATGTAGCAACCCCATCATCTTTTATTAACCAGTTGAGAATTTTCATGCCTTTTCCTCCTGAAATAATTGGGAAACTAAGTAATAAAATAACGTCTTGTGAGTATGTTAGTGGGGATAAAATTGCCAGTATAGGAGATGAAAAGGATTCTCTTTTTATAGTTGCTGAAGGTGTTCTGGGAATATACAAAGATGGTGATAAAGCAGATTCATCAGAAATCTCACGGTTAGGAGTAGGTGCTTTTTTTGGAGAACTCCTTACAGGTAAACCAAGAAAAACTGATATCAAGGCTATAAGTGATAGTATGGTATTTGAGATAACAAAGGAAGATCTACAACCTTTTGTTGAAGAGCAACCGGATTTTCTCACAAATCTAAGTAATATGGTTGCTGAGAGAATGAAAGCAAGGGAGATACCTGTTACAAAAGTAAATATTGAGGAGGATGAAAAGAAGAAGAAAAATCTTTTTGAAACTCTGTTAGGTGTTTTTGGATTGAAGAAAATATGATTCCGTCCAGGCATTTTTTAATTTTTAACATATAGAGGGAACCTCTAATAATTAGAGATTTTTGATGAAATTCAAAGCAAAAAGAGCATTATTAGACGTTCCCTTAAAAAAAGAGATTTATGAAAACTGAAAAAAAGAGTTACAGATTATATATCCTTAATTTAATAGCACTTCTGCTTATAATTACTGTAGTCATAGTTGTTGCTAATTTTTATTTCAGATATACAAACAGTGTTTTACAGTTATCCAACCGGATTGTAAAAGAGGTTGCAGATAAAGTTATCACAAATGCCAACGGGTTTTTGAAGCCAGTTACAACCCATGTTGAGTTAACTGCAAAACTTATTGAAGATAACAATTTCAAAAATATTGTAAATAATCAGGAGTTTTTACTTAAATATATGTGGAACGAAAACTCTATCAGTAATCAACTACTATCCATTTACATTGCTGACAATAAAGGGAATTTTGTTCAATCTATGCAAAAACCCAAGCCGGCAACACGAGTGATTGACAGGAATACAAAAACGATAACAGAAACATGGGCATACAGGAATAAGCAGTATCAGGTAACAGAAAAAAAACAAATTACACCCACTTATGATCCCAGAAAGCGTACATGGTTTATGAATACAAAAAGAGTTCAAAAACCATATTGGTCCGATGTTTACATTTTTGCCCGCACTAAACAGCCTGGCATAACAGTGTCATATCCGGTTATAGATAGAACTAAACAAAATATTTCTGCCATTGTTGCAACAGATATCTCTCTGGATCGTTTATCAATATTTCTAAAAAAACAAAAAATCAGTAAAAATAGCATAGTCTTTATTGTTAACGAAAAAAATGAAGTAATAGCATATCCTGATGTGTCCAAAACATATTTAATAGACACAAAAACAGGTAAAGCCCGTTCACGAAAAATAGATGAACTAAAAATTCCCTGGATTACCGAGGCCTTCAATCAACACAGGATTCAGAAGAAAAACCGGATAGATTCTGAAACGGAGGGGGAAAACTATATTTCACTTTTTACAAACTTTCCTCTCTCCACTGATAAACAATGGAAAATTGTCATTGCTATTCCGGAAGATGATTTATTGGGGACAGTATATCAGGATTCTCTGGAAACAGTTATTATATCAGGGGTCGTCTTAGTGCTCTCGCTAATACTCGTTGCGTTCATCTCATATCGTTTTACGAAACCAATAGTTTTATTAGCAAAAGAGACAGAATTTATTAAAGACTTCGATCTGGATAAGGTAACAGGAGTAAATTCAAGATTTGCAGAAATTCAGATGCTGAATAATTCAATATTAGGAATGAAAACCGGTCTGGAGGCATTTAAAAAATTTGTTCCTGCAGATTTGGTTAGACAATTGATTCAAACTGGAAAGGAAGCAACTCCGGGGGGAGAAAAAAAAGAATTAAGTATCTTCTTCTCTGATATTGAAGGATTCACTACTATTTCAGAAAACATTCCTCCTGAAGAGTTGATGATAAATTTATCTCTTTATCTGAACGAGTTATCAAAAATTATTAAAGGGAATAAAGGAACTATCGATAAATTTATTGGCGATTCAATCATGGGTTTTTGGGGCGCTCCTCTCGAATGCTCTGATGCACCATATTTGACATGTAAAGCTGCTTTAGAATGCCAAAAGAAATTAGATCATTTAAATCAAGCATGGATAGATTCAGGGAAACCGCCATTAAAAACCAGAATTGGTATCCATACTGGAGAGGTTATTGTTGGCAATATAGGTTCAGAAGAACGATTAAATTATACAATTATAGGAGATAGTGTTAACCTGGGTGCCCGTTTAGAAGGATTAAACAAGTATTATGGAACCAGGATTATTATCAGTCAGGCAACTTATAAGAAGGTCTCAGATCGTTTTAGATGCCGTTTGTTAGACATTGTAGCTGTAAAAGGAAAATCAAAAGGTGATAGAGTGTATGAACTCATTAACTCAAGGAATGAACCGATTTCACCTGAAAAAAAGGAGTTTGTTGTTCAATATCATAAAGCTTTTAAATTCTATCTCATGCAAAAATGGGACGATGCCATTACTATTTTCGATGATTTGAATAAAAAATATCCCGATGATAAGTCAGTAAGTATGCTACAAACAAGAGCTACGCATTTCAAATTAGGCCGTCGACAATCTGATATATTACCAAAAAACTGGGATGGAACATTTGTATTGAAGAGTAAATAAATATAGGGAATATCTAAGGTTCCTTCAAGCTATTTTATTATAGATAATTGTTAATTTTCGAATACATCCTCAAAAATAGAATCATGCATTTGCCAAGATTGATAATTTGTATCAATAATTTTATTCTTCTTCATTCTATCTAGAATATATGTAATATACATTACCATAAGCTTATGATTTTTTGTAACTTCGAAACCATCAAACGTAGTTCCTGTCCAAGCCATTGATTTATGTGGAATAACGGCATAAGTTTCTTTATCTTTAATCAATATTCCTTCATTCATTACGAATAATAAATCAAGCCCATCTACCTCTTGAGCTAACAAATGTTTACGTATGTTTTCCAATTTGCAATTTGATTCGAATGCAAATAAAGATGTATAAAACTGATTTTCATCTAAATCGGATTTAGCGGAAATAACATTCATGTCACCAAAATACATTTTTTTTATTTTTGCGGACTTTTTATTTGATTCTTTCAAATTTGTTGTAGTGAGTTGCATTTTAACTTCAATTGATTTGTGTAACGCCATTATCGGTAAAATTTCGAAATGATAACCTTTATATATACGGGGATAGTTATCTTTATCATAAATCATAATATCCAATTGTGTACTAATATCATTACGATTAATTGCATAGCCTGTTGAAACCCCCCACCTCTGAGGGAAAATATCTTTAAAAAACCCCCTTAGTATCTCTTCTGTTTCTATCCCCTTCTCTCCAGGATGATTTAACTCTCTCAATAGTTGTATTTCATACAATAATCTATTCATTTGATGATAATACAGTCGGCTAAAAAGTTGTTTTTTCTTCATATTCGCTTCTCATCCTGAAGGTAACTCTATTCTTTTAAGATACAATCAGTAAAATTAACATGTGATTTATCAAATCGCATATATTTGTTTAGGTCTTTGGGAACTTCTGAATATAGTATTTTTTAAACAAAATACTTCTTCAAGTCTTGTATATAGTAAACATTTTTTTAATTTCGTCCAATGGTATCTTAAGAACTTTTGATAAATTTGTATGATTCATGGGTACTCTTTTATGTATATTATCATTTTTTTTCAAATTAAAAGTTAGTGTTGTACCAAATTTTAGATCCATTTTATTCTTTAGTAAATCAGGAAAATTTGTAAGGAAATCACTAACTTCGATAATTAAATCATCAGTTAATTTTATTCCATATTCAGTTCTAAAAATTAGCTCTTTAAGAAATGTTTTATCAGGTTGCAAATTATTATCATAATAATCTTGTTGTAGTTTTTTTCTTAATTCACCATGTTCTTTCCAATGGTCGATCAAACCATTGTAATTGTTGATTGTTGTTTCAATCAATGTAAGTTGGTCCCATTTTTCACTATTCGCATTTTCTCTAGGTACAATGAAAACCAAAGGAGATAAGTCAAAAGCAACTGGAGCTTTATTAAAAGGCAAAAAGGGTACCATAACTGCTCTCTGTTCAAAATCTGCTGTTGGGTTATCAATAAATCTTTCATGATAGTTTTGTTTAATTGCAATCAGGGTGTGATAAGCATCACTAATAGTAAATAATAATCTGTTTACAACATCTATTCTTTTTCTTTCAGTATGACCTTTCTCATTTCTATAAATTGTGTAATAAGCAATCCCAAAACCAGAAAAAATAGTTAAAAGAGGAAAGATATAGTCCTTAAAAACAGTCTTAAAATCATATAAAAAAACTTGATATACTATATAAGAAACAAAACAAACAGCCAGAGTTACAATAAGAACAATCAGAAAAATTTTTTTAGTCTTTAGTTCTTTAAGTAATTTTAAATTCAACATATAAACAGCCCCCAAAATCATTATTAACCATACTATAGGTATGAATATTAACATTTATATTCGTCCTTTTTTAAAAAGTATCAGAAACTATAAAGTAGTATTATTTAAATCAATTTTAAATTCCTGATAATAGAATAACTTTGCACCGAATTTCACGTTTTATTCTTCCATATTCATTTGGAGGACTTCCCATCATAAATGTTCCGGGTTTTATATAAACAAATTCCATTCCAATTGAATTAGTAAATCTTTTATGTATAAGTAACTTTTAGTTTTTTTTCATTACCAATTTTAATTTCAAATTCTTTTTTTACATGTTTCCTTAGGTAAACTGTTATTCTATAAGTTCCTTTATTCAGTGGAATACCTTGTTTAAATGTTGGTTTGATATTTAGAATTTTTACTTTAGCATTTTTTGGAATAGTATTGATGTATAACTTTGACGATGCATAAGCAATATCACTTGTTAATACTAGAAGAATTATTAATAAAGCTCTCATTTAATTAATTCGTAATCCTTAGTTTCAATTGTTTTGACTACTCTAAAACCAATATTTGAATATGTAGAAACTATTGATATTCTTCCCCTATTTGCACTTCTGCAACCAGAAGGTCCATGATTCCATGCTCCACCCTTAACAACTCTAAATTTAGATTTTATATTATTTACATAATCTACCTGATGTTTGTTGTATGGTATAAAAAGCTCATAATCAGGGGTTTTTTTGTTATTTTCTTTCGTTTTAGGAATTCCCCAGTAGTCTATACAAAACTCCCTAACATTACCATGCATATGATAGAGTCCCCATTTGTTGGGTTTCAGGCTTTTTACTGGAAATTTTCCTTTAGACCTTAAAGATATTTTACAATTTCCATAGGGTTTTTGGGCGTAAAAAACAACTTGCCCAGAGTTTATACAATTACCAAAAGAAAACGGTGTTTTCCTTCCCGCTCTACATGCATATTCCCACTCAGCTTCAGTTGGAAGTCTATATATAGCTTCTTCCTTATTATTAAGTTTGTTTATAAACTTATTCGCATCTTTCCAGGAAACATTTTCTATAGGAAAATTTTCACCCAATGGATACTCAGATGGGATATAACCCATATTTTTTTTAAAATGGCCCTCGCTAACCTCTGTTATCTGCATGTAGAACCCTTTAGTCAAAGTTACTTTGAACTGAGGTTCACTAAGCATTCTTCCTAATTCATCTGGTTGACTTCCCATCATAAACGTACCAGGTTGTATATAAACAAACTCCATACCTATTGAGTTAGTGTGTGTTTTTGGTATAAGAGTAACTTTTAGTTTTAGTTTTTTTTCTTTATCAATTTTAATTTCAAATTCTTTCTTTACATGGTTTCTTAGGTAAACAGAAACCCTATAAGTTCCTTTCTTCAGTGTAATCCCTTGCTTAAATATAGGTTTGATGTTTAGAATTTTCACTGTTGCATATTTTGGAAAAGTATTGATGAATAACTTTGTTTCTGCATATGCGTTATTAAAAATTAGAAAACTAAGAATGATTAAGATATATCTCATTCAATTATCTCAAAATCTTTTATGTCAATTGTTTTAACAACTCTAAAACCAAGATTGGAATAAGTTGAAACCATAGATTTTCTTGATCTGGAAGCACTTCTACAAATGGAGGGGCCAGAACTCCAACTTCCACCTTTTACTACAATAAAAGGTGATTTAACTTTATTGACATAATCAATCCTATGTTTTTTAAAAGGAATCCAGTAATCAAAAATATCTTCTTCTATTTCCTTTTTCTTATTTTCTTCAGTAATAGGTATTCCCCAATAATCCAAACAAAGTTCTCTTAAATTCCCATGCATGTGGTAGAGTCCCCATTTGTTGGGTTTCAGGCTTTTTACTGGAAATTTTCCTTTAGACCTCAAAGATATTTTACAATTTCCATAGGGTTTTTGGGCGTAAAAAACAACTTGCCCAGAGTTTATACAATTACCAAAAGAAAACGGTGTTTTCGTTCCTGCTCTACATGCATATTCCCACTCAGCTTCAGTTGGAAGTCTATATATAGCTTCTTCCCTGTTATTAAGTTTGTTTATAAACTTATTCGCATCTTTCCAGGAAACATTTTCTATAGGAAAATTTTCACCCAGTGGATACTCAGATGGGATATAACCCATATTTTTTTTATAATGTCCCTCACTAACTTCTGTTATTTGAATATAGAAACCTTTTGTAAGTGTAACTTTGAACAATGGTTCATTAATATCTCCTCCTAATTCATCAGGAGGGCTTCCCATCATAAACGAACCAGGATGTATATAAACAAACTCCATACCTATAGAGTTAGTGAATCTTTTTGGAATAAGAGTAACTTTCAGTTTTAGTTTTTTTTCTTTACCAATTTTAATTTCAAATTCTTTTTTTACATGTTTCCTTAGGTAAACTGATACCCTATAAGTTCCTTTCTTCAGTGGAATCCCTTGTTTAAATTTTGGTTTGATATTTAGGATTTTTACAACAGCATTTTCTGGAATAGCATGTACATATAACTTTGTATCTGCATATGCGTTATTAAAAACTAGAAAACTAAGAATTATTAATATTTTTTTCAAACTTAACCTCTTATATAATTTATTTATTTTAAAACTCTTTGTAAATATTGATCTTCTTTCAATCCATCATATCTTTCATTTTTATGTCCTAACATTGTAACTTCAGGATAATCAGATGGTTTATGGTATCCTGCTTTTTTAGCTTTAATGGTTTTTAGTTCACTCTTAATTTGATGAATATAAAAACTTGTTAATTCAGGATTAGATTTCTGTTCGCTTATTGTTTCTTTCAAAAAAGAAATATCCTGCTTATAAAGAGCCATTATTTGTTTAACATCTATTTTATGTTTATGAGATTCTCCTCTAGGATATTTTCTGATAATCTCGCATTCTTTCCTGTATACAATACTTTTGTATAGTCTTTCTGTTTTTTCTTTATCATAGTTCTTTTGTTCATCAACCATGACAATACCGAGATCCATAAAAGGTACTATGGCTCTCCAGGAGAAAAGAGGCCATGTCATATCACTATGTTTTGTGAGATCTTTATAATAATTTTCAATATCTTTATCTTTTGAATATTGAGATGTGTATAATTTATCTTTAAGAAATCCTTTTTTAAATTCTTTAAAAACCTTAAAGGGCATATCTTCAGTGATTTCATCATAAGCAAGAATACCTGTTAATACAACAGCTATTATAGTAACTGGGATAGCTATAAACCCTAATGAAATTATTTCCAATGTTGCCAATGTGGAAGTGAAAAAAAGTACTATTGAAGCTCCTCCAATAACACCATACATATATTTTTTTTTGATTTCTCCATCTATATCAGCTTGAATCATACTTTTATAAGTAAGATAACTACCCACAATACAACCTATAGCTCCAAGTACCACTTTGGACCTTTTAAACATCTCCTTGGCAAAGAGCATTTGTAATCCAATACTTGTAACCTCCGCAACACCTGTTGTTACAGTAGCCCAATACTCTATGGTTTCCTTTTCTGTATTTCTGCAATTTGCTATTAAGCCAATAACAGAGAACATAGCCAAAAATCCCGATGAAATCTTTATATCTAAAGTTTTTTTAATAGCTATAATCTCAGATACCTGTTGTATTAATCTGTTTTTTGAAATATTAAAAACAGTTCCTTTTTCAATACCTTTTATAACTTTTATAAAAACTTCGAAATAATCATTTAACTTTATTCTTTTTCCCTTAAAAAAAAGTAAATAACCCATCATGTGCTTAATACTATCGGTCATATTTATTCGGCTTTTAATTTCTGCAAATTTTTGCTTAATAACCCAGTAATTTCCATATGATTCTACAATCTTTGTAAACAAACCAACTGATTTTGAAGATATTTTAGCAATAGAAGCTGTTTCTTTCAGTTTAATTATTTCCTGTGATATTTTAACCAATGGAATATTCGATTTTGGCAATTGAGTGGGTTTGAATTTAAATGAAGAGTTCATGTCACTCAAATTGGTATTGAGTTCTGTTATTAAATCACTTTTTATAATTGACGCTAAAGTATCCAGAACTGGTTTAATATGATCTTCATAACAATTTTGCCCACTAAGATTCTCTGCAGATTGAAGATTCTTGTAAGCTAAACCTAACTCATCACAAAGTGGTTTAATCCAGTCTTTATTTCCATAAGGCCAACCTTTATAATTCTTTTTTTTCTCTAACTCTATGTAGTGTTCAAAAGCATCTGTTAAGTTAGGATTTAATAAAATAGAGATCAAATCATCAGTATACTCTTTAACTTTGGAGATCGCTTCAATCGAAGGAAGTTCCAAATCATCACTACTATCAACTTTTCCTTTAACATATTTCAACTTTATTTTCAGTTTCATCAGTTCAAGACGGTTTTGCATTTTTTCAAAATTATCATCTTGTTCTTTTGTAAGTCTCTTTATAGGGAATTTTGAAAGAAGCATTATATAGTTTTCCATTTGCTCAATTCTTCCCACAGATTCAACATATGGTTTAACTATATCACCATAATTATTTAGAGATTTTTCTAAATTCTTTCTACATAATCTTATTCGTTCAATCCACTCTGGAAGAAGGTTTTTACCTTTTACCTGAACCTTTTTTCTAAAGTTTATCTTTTCAATATTGACTTCTGTTTCTTCCCCTTTTTTCTTTTTAGGTTGTTTCTTTGCTTTCTCTTTAAATAGTATTGGTTTGTTATGATCTTTGATATATTCAGATGTCATAACTTTTACTTTTCTTAATTTTTCAGTCTCTTCAGAATCCAATTCACCCAATTCAAATTTATTTAAATATTTATCATCAATTTTTTCAGGTTCAATTGTAAGATTCTTATATGATCCAAGTGGTAGAGGTAAAAAAACAATAGTTGAAGACCGTGGAAACATTAAGTGGGCATCTTTCCATACATATTCTGTTCTGTTACAATCATCTTTAAGCATATTTCTGTTAAAGGCATTAACAATACGCTTAACTTTTGTATATGTTTCAAACAGTTCAGGGGCTCTATCCTCATTAATTTTCTGATTTTCCAAGGCAAGATAATGCTTTTCTCCCTTTTTAGTTTCAGTATGAACTTCACTATGGACATAGTCTCTAATCATATATACTTTATCCACTTTCTCTATCTGAGGGATTGTATGAACATCTGTTAATTTACTTAAATTGATTGAAGCTGTTTTATCATTAATATTATGGGTAAGAGGAGCACCAAGTTTTTTTGTATCAAATGGCATTAAAACACCATCCCCATCTGTTACTCCGAGTCCAATTGGTAGCGACGGGTTAGCAATTCCACAATTTTTAAAAATATGTAGATTTGTTTTGCTTAAACTTTTGTTGTCCGAATCAAGCTCCCAAAAAAGTACGTGTCTGTGTCTTAAAGGCTCTTCTGTCTCATCATCATAGAAAAGCTTTACAGCTAATTTAGAAAACTGGATTATAGTTTTGTTTTTTTTACCAAGAACTGCGTTACTATGTGGAAAATAGAACAGTTTTCCATTGGTAAGTTTATAATCTGGTTCTGTAGTATTAAGAGAATTTGGCCCTGTTTTGTTAACATCCAAATCCAGTACTTTCTTTATGTTCTTAACGGAACAACCTAATTTCCCACTTAAACTAATTATATTGTCATCATCTTCAATCTGATATTTATGATATATTTTTCCTTCGTAAACTGTATCTTCCTGCATTTCGGCCATATCTATATCTCCTATGTTTCCATATCTTTATATTCAGGATAAGTTGCGTAATATTTACCTTTCTCAAGGTTCTCAACAAGGGCATAACCATTGTCATCAAGAGTTCCTTCAGCAACAACAGTATCATCCTCTTTTTTAACCTGATACTGAGCACCAGCTATTGGGTTCTGCATTTCATCCAAAAGCTCAAGTTCCATTGAGAAAGTATCTTCAGCTGTATCCTGCTCGGTAGCAGGTGCTCCGCCTGGAGCAATCACAATACCCGCCGTACACATTGTATTTTCCATATTCATTGTGAGTTTGTCAGTGTGTCGACATACGGCAGCCCCTTCAACAGTAACATCTGGAGAGAATGTTATAAAAACAGCTTCACCTTTTGTAACGCCTGAGCTAACTCCTCCAACTGCTCCACCTTCATCTCCTGTACTCTGGGCTATTTTGCAACCATCCATAGCTATTGAGTTGCCACCATCTGCCGAAACTGTGGCAGATCCATCCACAAGGTCTTCATCCTTTGCAATATTTGGATATGGAATTGGAATTGGTGGAGCTGGTGGTGCTGGAGTCAAGCAGACATCCGGCATACTCGCGGTTGCAATTCCGGCACTTCCTGCATGACAAAGTGCGAGTCCGTTTACAAAAACTGTTGCTGGCATATTTTTATTCCTTTTCTTCCGGTTGAATTTCAAGTAAGGCCACACATCTTTTTCCATTATCAGAGCTTGCAGTAAACATGTGATAAGGACCTTTTGAATCACCTTCATTAACCTTATGTATTGCAAGATTGATAAGGTTTGGAATTGTTCCTGCTCCCATATCACCCCAATTCACAACAGGTGCGTGAAAGTTTCCAAATCCATTCAATTTTTCCTTATTTCTTATGCAGGCATAACCATATTCATCTGCACGATAACGCTCTCCATTGAGATCGGTGTATATTTCATCTATCTTCTTTTTTCTGGGAAGATGTTTTAAAGATTCGGCCATGGCCTTTGTAAGCCCCCGACCTTCACAGGCTTTTTCACTTCCTATTATAATTTCTTCATCGTTTGTTGAAACCGAAAGAACTTTCGCAAGAATTGGACGACCTGCTTTTTCAGCTCTTTCAACTGTTGTTACCAGAAGAAAACCAGCGCCTTCACCCGGTATAAATCCCCATTTGTTCTCTTTCCATCTGATTCTGTTCTGCTTTTCAAGCCACATTATGGTTTCTGGTAAGGCATAGGAATCTACTCCACCAGCAACGCAATAGTCACATTCTCCTTTGGAAAGCATTATCATGGCTGCCTGAAGAGTTATGAGGCCCGATGCATGACCGTGGGTAAAAGTTGTGATCTGGTATGATTCAAAGTACTCTTTTAAAAAAGTTCCTGTTTCCTCTAAAATTTTCTCAGAAATTTCTGTTCCTTCCCGTTCCTCTGGTAATCCAACAAAAGCTGCGACTTTATTAGTTGATATATATTTTTGTTTTAAAGGAGATATTGTTTCATCTATTGCCGGGAGGGCGAGTTTCAAAAATCTTTCATAATCAAGTATTTTGGGGTCAAGATATTCACAAAGGCCCACAACATATGGAACACCTGAATCATCAAACTCAGTTGGATGTCTTAAAAGTTTTTTCACATCGGCACAAGCCATTGCTGCACTCATTTTAGCATCTGTTCCAACAGGAGTACGTGCGCCACAGCCAATAATACAGATCTCTTTACGTGGCTTCATTATGCTTTACCTCTTTTTATAATCGTTTTCTCAAGCAGATGCTCTTTATTCTGACAAGTAAGGGATGAATGATAAACAAGTGAAACCTCTTTACTATCAGGTTCCAGAATAACGGTATACAGGTTTGCGTCATGGAAAATATTTTCATTATCAATAATGGTGTTTAAAGAGATCTTCTCCTTTGGAAGTACAAATTTTAAAATACCTTCTGGAGTTAGATTTTTAAGTATTACAGGTTCTCCACCTTTCAAGTAACCTTTTGCCTGTTGATCATTTGTAGCTTGCTGGTGATATCTCGTATCAAAATTCTTAGGCAGAAATGGTTTTCTTGTTTTCTCCCATTTTTTTCCATAGGTTCCGCCATATCTATTTCTTGGAGGCCAGTTACACGGGATTGGCCCAAATCCACCGGGAGAAGTAGATCCTAAAAATTTATCAAGAATATTACCTGTTGATGCGATATTTGGAGTTTTTTGACCATGTAGCCTGTGGGACCAAACCGCATAGCCTGATCCAACAGGGTTCTTTTTATGGAACTTGTTTTTCCTGCTTTTAAAATCAGTTCCACCAAAGGCATTCTCATATGTTATTGGGATCTTTTCAAATCTCTTTTTTGGAGTTTTAAGGTTAAAGAGAAGAAGGCTTTTCCATGTCTGATCACCAGAGACTTTAAGCTTTTTACTAACACCTCCAACCTTAAAAGAGACTGATGTATTTCTCTTTTTCTGACCATTGGGAGCATAGGCATGTCCATTTACAACAACATCAGTATTTGGTTTTTCAAGGACAAAATCAGTGTCATATATAAGTGAAGACTCTCCCGGCTCTCCTCTGTATAATGGCTCGCTTGTTACCTTCCTTTGTTTTTCTGAAATTGTAAGTTCACTACTGCCATTAATGGTGTATGTTGCTTTAACAATAACTATCCATGTTTCATTTCCGTTTTTGTCTTTTGTAAAGCCACATCCCGTTTCAAAGGGTGTTTTGTTTTCAAGTTGCCACATTAGTTTTTCTCTCTGTTATAATCAAAGAGACTCTCTTTAATCCCTTTGGTTTTTATTTCATTTAATACTTTTAATTGTCTTTCAACAGGCCAGTCCAGATGATAGTTTATTTTCAGATTTGATCTTATTAAAAGTTCTTTCAGAGCAATCTCTCTGTGAAAGAAAGAGTTGTTAGTATCTTCAATTTCATTAATAAGAAGATCAAGATTAAGTCTTTTTCCCTTTCTAAGCCCAGTTCCTCTGAAACTCATTTTTTTAATGCTCTTTTCCCAAAAGGAAAGGGTATTGTCGCCTTTAATTCCTGTTAAAAGTTCCAGTGCTTTATTTAGGATATCTATACAGGATTCGTCTGTTTCAACCTGAAGAGAGCTGACTAAAAGATTTAAAAAATCTGTAGATCCTGAGATGCCTGCTGCAAGATATGCCTCACATCTCACATTTGGATTTTTTGAACCAAAAGCATCTTTAATTATATATAATTGTTCTTTTGAACAGGACATTGCTAACCAGACCAGAAGTTTAGCATTGTTCTCAAGTGAGTTTGTAAGGGCTTTAACGATATGTTCAAAAACCTTTTCTGAACCCAGCATGAGCAATCTGTAAATCAGATCAACATGAACAGGAGGTATGTCTAATTTCGATTCAAGCGCCATCATATCTTTAGTAGCAGGATCTTTAACCATTAAGCTTAGTTTTAAATTATCTCTGTTCTCTTTAGTGGTATGATCCGGCAGGGGATGATCATCTCTGAATGATAGAATATTAAGACATGCTTCTTTTACTTCTTCATTTACAAAGTTAAAAACCAGATGAATTTTCTCAGACGTTTTATTTGAATAACTCCATTTCAATCCATTAATAAAGCATTGCAGATATTCAGGTTCTGTTCTGGCAAATTCGGGCATAAGGATATCAAAGAATTTTTCACTGTTTGCCTTTATTGAACTTAATGTAAAGACTGCTGCTGAAACATCAGCAATGTTTTTTGAATGTAGAATTGCAAACATCTTTTTCTGTGTTTCAAACGGCAGGCTCTCAATTGCTCTTACCTTTTTATAAAGCCTTTTCTCAATTTTAATGATGTCGTGCCATGGAAATTCTTTTCTAAACAGAGTTCTGATCTTGTTAAAATCGCTTGAGATCTTACTAAAAAGAGACAGTAATACATTCTCTTCAAACTGGTCGTTTAATGATAACGTCTCTTTCTTTTCCTTTGAGGAATTTTTGATCTGAGCTATAGAAAATAAAGCTCTATTATCTACTATTCTAACAACAGGAATAGGCTTATTCTCTGTGGCATCAATTATTGCATCTAAAAGTTTTGATGTTTCCATTTATTTCCTTTAAGGGAATCTAATTTATCGACACTGACGCACCGTTGATATCGTTATTCAAATTAGCTGAAGATTCTATATTTTCACCTTTAATAGTGAACTTCCCGTTACTGGCAGTAAGAACTGCTGTTGCAGAACCACTCTTAAGTACTATTTTTGAATCTGCTTCAAACACTATTTTGTTTCCTTTAATGTGGATGTCCTGACAATTATCCTCTTGTTCATCAAAGTAAGAAAAATCTATACGCTCTATAACTGGTTTTTTATAATCTCCATTTTCGAAAATTAGTTTAACCTTAAGTTGTTTCTCTGTGGCAAATTTCAGATCCTCATAAGAAATCCTATATGCTAACCAGGCAACCAAGGGTTTTTCATATGGATTTTCTTCATAATCCACATATATCTTATTACCCTCTTCATTCAACTCAATAATTGTTCCAAAGCATGATGTATCTTTTGTTTCAAAATGTATTAAATTTGATCTGTTTTCTTTATTTTGATTATCCATAATTTTTCTCCGAATATGTTTACCTCTGGATTAGCTCTTTAAATTATCAATAACTGCGTATATTATTAATTAATGCTTGTAAATGATTCATTTCACAGAGGTAACTCAGTGAGTAAAAATACCTACTATAAACAATAATGGGTTCTATCATATTGATTATATTGTTATAATCAGCATTAATAAATAGTTTGCGATTTTTGAAAAAACCGTTTTTTTTGTAACTGCCTGATAAAAAGTTTTATTCCATATAAATAACAAAGGGTTATAAGTCTCTGTGAATTTAGCACAATAATTAATATTTATTTTTGAAGATATTTCTTCAATTCTTTGTCAAGTACTCAATATAAACTGCTTGTGTAAATTATGAAAAAAATTAAATTTTTTAGATTTTGGCAATTTAATCATAACAAAATCATTTTTATAGATATTTAATTAATAATTAACTATTGGAGATTTCCTATTTAATCTCCTTTCTATAAAGGTATATACGGTCAGAATCTCTCATATCCAGCTCTTTATTGAATTTGCACCCAAGTGTAATCAGGATGTTTTTTGCATATCGCATAATTGCAGGAGAGCATTTATTGCTTAGAATCCAGTGAGTATTATTAAAATCGATTTTGTGAATGTCTGTAAAGCTGTGTTCCGGGTCTCTTGTTAATCCCACATACCACTGGTAATAGGGGCCACCGCAACTGCATATTAAATTCTGGAATTTAACAAGTGTTTCTACATAGTTGGTATCTATCTGTATATACATAGGTTCCTTATGTTTTGATTTTGAAATGGTAAATGTTAATTATATTTGCAAAACCATATGGATTCCTGACTCAATTTTTTTTAAAAAGCATTTAAAAAATATTCTCAGGAATGACGACCAATCGCAATGAATCAATAAAAATCCTGTTTGTTAAACTTTTCAAAAGTTTAGCTTCCAGCAGGAATTCCAATTTCTAAAATATAATTTCGAAACCGGGCAAAAATTAATTTTGCCCGGTTATAATACAAGGTTTGACCATGGGGGCAGTTCATTGGCCAAACCTAACACTTAAAAACTGATTTATTTGAATACCTCTTTCACGCGCAAAACTGGTGTTTAACTGAAGAAAATCTTCAGTTATAAAAAATTCTACTTTAAATTAAATCCTGAGAATTATTTTACCAATTCAATTTCACTCAACACTATCCATTATTGATGGGATAGAAACAGTACAGTTACAAATAAAGGAGGCATTTGTAGTCGTCCTTATCCCTGCAATTTTTATGGTTTTAACTGTGTTTGAGTGAAAAAACTGCCCCGGCGTGTGAAAGAGGCGTTGACGGAACCTAACTGATTCTGTAAAAGAATATACAGACATGATTGTTCTCCTTATCTGAGAATAATTATTGTTCAGAGTCGGTTTGGAGCAGCGAACTCCTTTCCGGCTCGTCCGACAATAAAAAAGTAATATTTTTATTGTGCGTGCATTAAACTAACCTGATAAATAGACAAATATCAAGAAAAAAATGCATTTTTTAAAAAATAAAAAAGAAGTATTAAGGGAAAACTAATAACTGCTTTTTTTGAAATATTAGATGCCATCTCAAAAATACTCTATTAATATTTTCTTCTGTAAAAAATATGGATTTGTTTATAAAATCGGAAGAAGAAATAAAATTAAAGCCTTTTATTTCTAAAGATTTTATAAACGCCCCGAATCATATTTTTCAAAAAGAATTTAGAAAAAATAACTTATACTGAATTTAATTCATAAAACTTCTAATGAATATAGAGATAAATTTACTTGACATTGAAAAAGATATAGAGTTATTTGATGTTGTTGATTTGTAGGTAAGCATAAATATTTTACAATCTTAAATGACGAAATTCTGAAATGATATCTATATTTGGCAGTAGGGTTGGTATTGAAGTTGATTCTAATTATATTAGAGTGACTGAGGTCTTAAAAAAATATAACAAAATTAAACTAAATAAATTTGTTTCTGTGGATATCCCTGAGGGCAATATTAAAGATGGTTTAATTACTGATCTCAGTAAAACAGCACATCTTATAAAAAAACTATTACAATCAGAATCTATAAAGCAAAAAAAAATTGCGATCTCCATAGGTAGTCATCATATCTTCACTAAAAAAGTTCAGATGAAAGGTATGACTGAAACAGAGTTGAGTCAGGTCTTTCTCTATGAAGCTGCCCACCATTTTCCTTTTGATCTCAAAGATATAACTGTTGATTATCATATTATAGAAAAAAACAGATCTTTCTTAAAGGTTCTTTTCACAGCAATAAGAAATGATATAATTGAAAATCGAATGGAACTTTTAAGAAGAGCAAATCTTACCCCTTATCTTATAGAACCCTGTGCTTTATCAATAATTAATCTGTACAACCACACAAAAAATCGTGAGAGAAAGGATGTCATCGTCAATATTGGTGATCAGCGAACAACAATAATAAAACCCTCAACAACAGATCCATATATTAGTAGTATATCCTATGGTAATACTCATCTGTCAGCTAAAGATAGAGATAAAAAACGATATTTTTTTTCCAACTGGTACAGAGAACTAACTCAAAAATTACTCTATATTAATAATAACTATATAAGTAGTAAATCAGAAAGGATTCTTGTTTGTGGTGAGATAACTTCACATGTTTTTGATGCTATAAAACTGAAAGCGAATGATGTGAGATTTTTCGATCCATTTAGAAATATTGTAAACAGTGATAAATGGATTAAATATGCGCATATCATACCAGTATCCCTTGGTTTAACTCTCAGAAAAGCAGGGGATAAATGATAAAAATAAACCTTTTAAAAGATGGAATTTTAAGAAACAGGAATTTAATAAAAAGAAGAGTACTTCTCTTTAGTTGTTTTTTAATGATAATTACAGTTGGACTGGCAATAATTACTGTTTATCAGAATAAATTAATAGAAAAATGTGAAGTAAAAATAAAAAAAAGAATCGTTCTTAGGGATAAGGAGTTAGAAAAAGCCAAAAAGGCCAGCGACATTAAAAAAAAGCTTCATACCAGGAAAAAAAAGATTCATGAAATAGATCTTCTTAAAAAAAGTAAACAAAACTATATGGATATTATTGGAACTGTTGCAAAAGCTTCAATAATATCTAATACACAACTCACAGAGTTTTCAATTGGTAATAAGAAAATTGTTATTGAGGGATATGGATATGATACTTTAAAAATAGCTTCTTTTATTAAAGAAGTAAAATCATCCAAAAACATTACAAAAGCCCATTTAAAAACAATCGAAAGAAATACTGAAAAAAATATTCTAAAATTAAAGTTTAAAATTATATGTATAATGAATATTTGAAAAACAGTTTTAATAAGCTTTTTTTCACGATCCTCTATATGGAGAAAAAGCAGTTAACAGTGATTTATATCGCAACATTTTTAATAATTATTATCTCTTTCTTAAGGATATTTATATTTCCAAAGTACATTGAGTTCACAAATGTTAAGGATAAGCTGACAAATATTTCCAAAAGTATTAATATCGCAAAAAGAAAATCTGCAAAACTTAACAAATATAAAAAAGAGTTAGTTCTTTTAAACAGAGATCTTTCAAAGGCCCGAAAATATTTTGTAAGAAAAAATGAAGTTCAGAATTTAATATCCGAAATAGCATTTCATGGAGGTAACGCAGGAATAGATTTTCTTGAATTTACTCCTCTTCAGAATAGAAAAAGAAAACATTTTTATGATATCCCGGTATCCGTGTCAATTAGAGGAAGTTTTATTGAAATTGTGAGATTTTTAAAAAATATTACAAATGGATCATTGTTAATCTCTATGAAAAAAATGGAAATAAAATCAACAAGTGTGAAAGGCGAACTTTCTGTTAATTGTATAATAAAGGGTTATGGGTTTGATGAAATATAATCTGCTTATATTCATTTTGCTATCTGTTACCAGGGCATACTCAAATGATATATCAAATCCTTTTGCTCCGGTTAATGAGAAGATCATTTCAAATACAGGTTTTTTTTCTGATCAGCCACTGAGTAATCTTTGCCTTACCGATATTATTATTTCCAAAAAAGGGAAAGTTGCACTTATAAAAGATCCAAATGAGAAAAGATTGACGATAAAAGAGGGCGATTCTTTAGGAAAATCTTCAGGTCGGGTAATTTTGATTGAAAAAAACAGAGTACTTGTAATGGTACATAAAGTAAGTGGTGGAAAGAGAATCTCTAAAGTTGAGATTATTAAAAAAAGATAAAAATTTGCTTTTTGTATTAAAGAGTAATAAAAGTTCTTTGAGAATTTAATGAATATTTAGGATATAGGTTTAAGGATTGGATTTTGAAAAGATACAAATCAGAAGCTTTATTACTACTTACTGCCTGTATATGGGGATTTGCTTTTGTTGCACAGAGAAAAGGGATGGATCATATTGGTCCCTATACATACAATGGTATTAGATTTGCTATTGGAAGCCTCTCTTTAATTCCTTTAATTTTGCATCTGGATAAAGTTAATAACAGGAAGAAGCTTGAGGGTAACTATCTGCAAACTATTATTTTTTCCTGTATTGCAGGAGTAATTCTTTTTTTAGGAGCAAGTTTTCAACAGGTCGGCCTGTTATACACAGAAGCAGGAAAAGCAGGTTTTATTACCGGGCTTTATGTAGTTATTGTTCCTTTTATAGCACTTATTTTTGGAAGAAGAATCGATTCAAAGGTTCTCACTGGTGCTGTTATTGCAGTTTTTGGCCTTTATTTCCTGTCCATTACCGGAGAGTCGAATATTGCTGGTGATGAAATTTTCAAACTTATTCGTTCGGGAAATATCAATTCTGAAAATATAAAGAAATTTGTGAACTATGGAGACCTCCTTGTACTTATATGTGCTTTCTTCTTTGCATTACATGTTGTTTTAATTGGATGGCTTTCAAATAAAGCTGATCCTTTAAAAATATCTGCTTTGCAGTTTGCAATATGCTCATTTTTAAGTATGGGCTATGCTCTTCATACCGAAACCATAGAGATGGCTGGGATTATAAATGCAGCAGTACCTATTCTGTATGGAGGACTTTTCTCAGTTGGTGTTGCATATACCCTTCAGGTTGTGGCTCAAAAAGGAGCTGATCCTTCAAGAGCAGCTATAATATTAAGCCTTGAATCTGTTTTTGCAGTTATTGGTGGCATAATATTTCTTGGTGAGTATATTGGTGGAAGGGGATTCTTTGGTTGTGGGCTGATGCTTTTAGGGATTCTTCTTGCCCAGAGAAAGCATAAAATGGATTCATAAAAATATTGATATAAAAAATGTTTTCTTTAGGTGGTTTTGGAAAATATTTGTTTCCCGAACCCTAATTTATAGGGAATCTCTAATAACTGCTCTTTGACTGAACTACTGCGTTCTTCTAAATAAAAAACTGTTGTAAAATCGACTCGTTATTTATTTCTCAGCCTTGTATTTCAATCAAAATTCTAGTTTTTAGAGGTTCCCTATAGTTAAAATGATTGAT
>JAAELO010000556.1 GCA_024226555.1 Desulfobacterales bacterium
GTACATTTTTTTGCGAGAGTGTTTTTTTTGTTTGCGTGTGTCTTTAAATGAACGGGCGTCAAAAGAACGACGTCATCGAACGTCCATTTTCACGCCTTAGAAACAGAGACACCACTCACCTTTCTGCCTCTCTTTTTTTGTTATGGTCTGCTTGTTTTCTAGTGTTTTGATGAAATACTAATGATAATAATAATTAATAATAATAATAATACAATTGTGGATCGATGGAGAGGGGAATGGCATTGTGGGAGGGGCTGGGCATTGTGGAGGGCGTGGGCATTGTGGGGGATGGGAATTGTGTGGATGGTTGGGTTATTGTGCAAGTTTGGGGTATTGTGGAAGGTTGAGATGGTATTGTGGGATTGTGGAAGGGATGTGGAGTTTTATACGTGGCCGGAGGGTCCTGTTTTTTTGTGGTCTCTATGTGCGAAAATATGTGGGCAGTTTTTTGCGTGGCAAAGGGAAAGACAAACCTGGTGGCGTTTTGAGAGAAGGAGTGTTTGGAATACCTTCAAATTTTTGTATCTATGTCGTGGAGGTCATTCCTGGACGCTGTTCAATTCTCAGCTAAATCCAAAGGGGTCGGTTTTTTTCGAAACATGGGCGCCCATGCTTGGTTTCTAAGGGCCTCCACAGCGGTTGGGAGGGTTTCGAAAACCACGAGAAAGTTGGAGTTTCAGAC
>JAAELO010000557.1 GCA_024226555.1 Desulfobacterales bacterium
TATCTGGAAATCTATTACGAACAAAAGCTTAATTCAGACAAATAAAACTAATTAATCGAATTATTATTAATCATTAAAAATTAAAAAATTATGAGCTGGACAGAAGAAAAAATCAATCAAACAATGATTGACATTAAAAAGAAAGCTACGGAAGATGAAGCTTTCAGGAAACTATGCCTGGACAATCCCAATGAGGCGATCAAACAAGTTTCCGATATAGATGTGCCTGGCGGGCTAAAGATCAACATTATAGAGAATGAGCCCGGGATGGATCATACCATCATTCTTCCACCCGAATCCCATACCCTTAAAGATGAAGGGCTGGATCAGATTGCAGGGGGAAAGGGACCAGACTGTTTAACACAGTGCACAGAGCATTGTACCCTTGAAGGGTAGTAGGTTAAAAATTGTTTGCAACAATTAATAAATACTACAAGAATCGCTGGCACGTAAATCAGTGAATCCAAATAATACAAACCTCAAAAAAATTAAAAACTATGAACTGGACAGAAGAAAAAATCAATCAAACAATTATTGACATTAAAAAGAAATCTTCCGAAGATGAAGCTTTCAGGAAACTTTGTATGGACAATCCAAATGAGGCCATCAGAAAAGTTTCCAATATGGAAGTGCCTGAAGGACTAAAGATCAACATTATCGAAAATAACTCCGGTGTGGATCACACCATCATTCTTCCACCCAAATCCAGTGCCCTTATAGAAGAAGTGCCGGATCAGGTTGCAGGGGGTAGATGTCACCGCCATATCCCCTGCCCTTAAAGAGGAAGAGTTGGCTCAGATTGCAGGAGGTAGTTTTTGTTCACGCTATCCACCATGTGATTTATTTTGGTGAGGTGCTACGGTTTTACTAAGGTTGGGGGAAAGAATAAGGTTTTTTTGTCTTCTTGTTTATACACTACTATTAAAAACCTTAATTTAATTTTTAGCTTTTGATTTCAAATCTGGCACATCAAAATGATATTTAGCCTTTTCTTATCAACTTTCTTCCAACATTTAAACTAATTGTGTATCTTTGATGCACATAAGAATATCTAAATTAATACGATGAAGTGGTCGAGATACAATTTATTATTCAGGTCGAAGAAATGTGGCTGGCTTCTATATAATTCCTTATCCAAATCAGGCTGCCTGAATATCTGGAAATCTATTACGAGCAAAAACATAATTCAGACAAATAGGATCAATGAATCAAAGTATTACTAACCATTAAAAAATAAAAATTATGAGTTGGACAGAAGAAAA
>JAAELO010000558.1 GCA_024226555.1 Desulfobacterales bacterium
GATCTTAACTGCACACGATGGGTAACACAAAAAATATTTTATCCACCCTCAGAAGGCTGGGGCGAGAACGTTTTTAAGTTCCTGCTGGACGATCTATTCAGAAAAAAAAATTAGGGGCTTTATTTGTTTTTTAGCACTTCTTTTTTTTACTTAGCTTCTTGTGGTCATTTCACCCCTGGCCAAAATCTCAATTGTAATATTTAATATAGCAATGTCCCAAAATTCGTGAAAGATCTAGAGAGAAACCAGGACTAATATTTGACTCTCTATATACCATACCCGGTAATATTTTCTGCTAATAGCCTGCCACCCCCTCAAGAAGTTTATCTCTTAATCCATCAGGCTGCCGTCTCCTCCTCCAGCTGCCATGTTCGCTTAAAATAGCCAAGCCCCTCCTTCAAAAGCCTGCCTCCACCTCCAAAAGTTTAGCTCTTTATCCATCAGGCTGCCGTCTCCTCCTTCAGCAGCCTATATCCTCTTTCTGTATTACCTCGGTCTTCAAAATTAGTTTTGTTCGTTCGGTACTTTTAAAATAATCCTGGAAGCATAGAATTTCAAATAATTATCGTAAGACTCTTGAATTTTCTTTGACTGCTCAATAGCTAAAGCCGTTTGCTGATCATCAGCAGCAGAATGGTGCGGTAAAGAGTCAAAGCTTACTTGAAAGTTATGGGCATCATCAATAAGTTTCATTTGCTTTTCTAACTCCCCTGCCTCAAGTCCCTCAAATGCAAATAATTGTCCAAGTCCATCGATCCTAATAGATCCATAGTGATTGTTCTTGTAAAACAGTCGAAGTGTATTATTCCCGTTTATGGCTGTTTTAACGGTTCTTGGTATTTCAGAATTTTGATACACCTCGATGGGAGAATTCAGAATTTCAGATAGTGCCGTGATTTCAGGATCACCACCCCACTCTCCATCACGGCGTAAATTTGATATATATTGTTTGAATTCAGGATTCAAATATTTCACAAACTCATAAAAGAAAGCTGGATTCTCTTCCATATGATTGGCACACATATTTCTGATAGCTGCGTGTTCGCGTGGGTCTCCAAAAACTTGATCAGCAACTGCTCTAAAAAGGCAGTTACCATCACGCTTAATAGGATTAATTCGATAACCCGTACGTTCAATAAGAAATTTCTCAAAAAGCAGCTCATCTGGTAACAAATATCTCTGCACAAGCTTTTTCTCCTTGTTTCCCTTATTTGAATTCTTCTCCCCTTGCTTTTCCATCTTTGATTTCTTTTTCTTGGCAGAAAGTTTTTTATTGGGAAGTTTTCGTTTTGGTTTTTGTGAGGCTGATTTTTCTAGCGACTGAGATTTTTTCTCATCCGATAATTTCCTACGTTTACGTGAAACTTTCTTTTTGACTTGTAATTTCTTTCTTTTCCGGCAACCTCGTTTAGAAAGAAATTTAGCTTTATCTTCCCCTAAGTTCCA
>JAAELO010000559.1 GCA_024226555.1 Desulfobacterales bacterium
AATAATTAATATTTTGGATGAAATGCAAGGTATTTCCAAAAGTAACGAGCCGGTTTTATTACAGTTATTTTTGGAAATAACAAAGTATTACGCCAAAAGAGGAGTTATTAGAGATTCCCTATAATGTAAATATTTCACTTCCTTTATAAAAGTATTAAATTTATCATTACAGGCTCAAATTAATAGCCTTGTAGCTATGACAGGGCGCGTTAACGGTTTATCAATGCACATTTACGAGATTCTATCAATAAAGAAATCTGCTGTAAAACATAGAATTTTTTAAGATCAGGTATGTGGATGATTATGTAACAACCGCTAATTCTAAAGAGATTCTCGAAGATATGGTAAAACCAGCGTGATCAATTTTCTAAAAGAAAGAGACCTTACCCTTTCTGAAGAAAAGACAAAGATCCCACATATTAATAATGGTTTTAATTTTCTTGGACAAAATGTTTCGCAAATATAATAATAAACTGATCATCAAACATTCCAGGGATAATTAGAAAAATAAGGGCTGGGCAAATTATCACAAACATGTTGTATCAAGTAAAACATTCGGCTATGTTGATAATTGTATACGTTGTGATTTGTGGTGGTGGATGAGACGAAGCACAGGAACAAAAGTACCAAATGGTTAAAGAAGAAATATTAAACCAAAGATGTTTCAATTACTCTGAAGAATATATTCAAGCTTTTGTTAAAGCTAAAGGAAATAAAGAAGAAGTAAACAAAACTCACAAATTATCAAAAAACCATGTTTCGTTAAAGTACAAAAAACTGGTGGTTGAAAGGTGAGCTTCCAGATTACATAAAAGTCAGGAAATAGGCTAACAAGAAAAATGAACTCGGATCGCATTTGCTTGTTCATATAGACTGAACGGTAGTCAAGAAGGAAAGTATACAATGCGACCGGTTATTTGCAATGTTCGACACCTAAAATTAATTGAGGATTACAATGAAAAAAAAAATGTTTAAGTATTCTCTCGTTTTATTATGTATTTGTTTATTTACACCTCTTTGTTTGCATGCTGCTGACAAAAAAAATGAGTTGTTAAAAGGACAGCTTATTTATGTGCCTGCCTATTCGCATATTTATAGCGGAGACATAGAGAGACCATTTCTGTTGGCGGTAACTTTGAGCATCAGAAATATTGATCCGAATCAGCAAATCAAGATCACTGTTGTCGATTATTACGCGACACAAGGTAAGCTGTTGAAAAAAATACATAAATAAGCCTATCAAATTGAATCCATTAGAATCTTTGCGCTATGTGATATCAGAAAAAGATAAAAGTGGGGGATCGGGCGCTAATTTTATGGTTGAGTGGCAATCTGATGACTTTGTTAATCCGCCCATTATTGAGTCAATAATGATTGGTACTCAATCTCAACAAGGTGTTTCTTTTACCTCGCGTGGTCAAGAAGTTTTAACCTCTAAATGATGAGTATTGAACAAAAGCATTAAGATATACTGGGAAAAGCTGCGCTGGTTCTTCACTCTGCTTTATCCAGCCTGTTCCTAAAATATAAAAAGTTAGCTAAATTTTTGATTAGCTAAAAAATCATAAGATATGAAGTTATGCTGCATAAGGGAACCTCTAATAATTAGAATTTTTGATGAAAAACAAGGCATAACAAAAAACAACGCGTTGATTCGTTTATAAAAAGCTTTAATTTTATAAAGTTTACAGTTTTATTTTTGATATATCTGTGCTTCGCAAAAAGATCAATTATTAGAGATTCCCATAAATCAAAAAAACAGACTTATGCAGCTTAAGATATTAAAAATCGGAAAAATCATCATCCATTGGAATTACTCTTGAAGGATCAATTTCAATTTTATGTTTTGGATTTTGAACAGCTATATTTTTAGTTTGACCATGGGAAATTGGAATTTTCGAATGAACAGTATTTTCCATATTATTAGAACCATTAACAAGTTTCATTAACTCACTAACAAGTGCTTTCGCCTGTTGTGCCTGAGCTGTTAATTCTTCTGAAGCTGAAGCTGATTCTTCAGCATTACCTGCGTTCTGCTGAACTACCTTATCCATCTCTGCTACCGCTTTATTAACTTGCTCAATTCCATCCGCCTGTTCATTTGAAGCCACAGATATTTCACCAACCAATTCACCAACCTTTTTGGTACTTTCTGCTACCTGGCTGAAATTCTCATTTGTCCTTGAAACAAGTTCAGAGCCATCGCCAACTTTTTTCACAGTACCTTCGATTAAATCTGCTGTATTTTTTGCAGCTTCTGCAGCTCTCATGGCCAGGTTTCTAACTTCATCAGCTACTACAGCAAAACCTGCTCCTGCTTCACCAGCACGAGCAGCTTCAACGGCAGCATTAAGTGCCAGCAAGTTAGTTTGAAAGGCGATTTCGTCAATAGTTTTAATTATCTTGGAGGTCTCCTCACTTGCCTTGGAGATCTCTTCCATTGAATCTGTTAATTCGGTCATAGAGTCGTTTGCCTGCTCTACTACCTGATTAGCATCTTTCATAAGGTTATTTGCCTGTACTGCATTGTCAGCATTTTGTTTAGTCATAGACGACATCTCTTCTAAAGAGGATGACGTTTCCTCGATGGAAGCAGCCTGTTCTGAAGCCCCTTCAGCAAGAGACTGACCTGCGTTGGAAACCTGTCCTGATGCAGAAGCTACCTGTTCAGCCCCTTCATTCAATTGTCCCGATATTCTTTGCAATGCAGTGACAATTCCCCTTACAATAAGAAAAGCCAATATGACACCTAAAATAATAGCAGCTATCAATCCGACTATCATTACAATAGATGAAAACTCAAGACTTGTTGCAGAATTATCAGATATGCTTTGTGTAGCGGTTGAAGCAGCTTCCTGAAGAATTTTGCTGGCTTTTATAACTTCTCCTCCTGCTGTATTACGCTCATTACCAAGAGATTGTAGTTGTTTCCATACAATTAAAAATTGCATCATGGCTTCTTTATAGTTATTACCAGCTTGCTGAATATTATCAAGAGCTTCAATATCTCTTGTTAATCGTGTTATTCTCTTTATTTTAATAAAATTTTCATCTATTTTTGGGAAATTTTCCAAACCAGACTCCATTATCTCAGGATCTCTAAGAGCCTGTGATTTAAAAGCCCTTACTCGTACATCGTTTCCAAGGTCGATAATGTCGTTAATTATATTAATTTTTCTATTTCGTTCATCAAGGTTAACATTTTTGTTATTCTGCAGTTTCACGAGATCTCTTTTGAAAGCAGCATTCTGAGCTACAAGGAAAGTATTTGCATTTTTCATATATTTTGCAGCGTTAAAATCCAGTTTTTTACGTTCCTTAGCTAATAATGCTATAGATTCTTTAGTTTTTACCATTAATTTTTTGTATTCATCACCAACACTATTTATTGCTGCCATTTGAGGCTTAAGCTTTTTAAGATAAACTGCTCTTTCTGCAAGAGCATCTGCTTTCTTTGCGGCTTTTTCAAAAGCTTTCATCTCTTGCTGTGCTTTTTGATAGAAGTGTTCCTCTTCCGTAAAACCATACCCGCGCATTTGATACATGATTCTGTTTGCGGCACCCCTTATTTCAGCTGCAATTTGCATTTCCGGAACATACTCAATAGCTAATTTCTGGGAATCAACTTTAGCTCCATTCATTAGCCATGATCCTGTTGAACCTATAGTTACAGTAATCAGGATAGAAATTGTAAATCCAATAACAATTCTTTTTCCGAAAGTCATCTTGTTCCAATTCATTTTATAATATCTCCTTTTGAGTGTTTTATTCAAATTTCAGGAAACTATCCTATGCAACATTCTCCAATATACTGAGTTCGCTTTCACTTAATACACTATCAATATCAAGTAGAATTTTTACACCACCTTCCATTTTTGCCATTCCAAGGATATATTCAGTATTCAGTTTTGTACCAAATGTTGGAGTTTCTTCAATCTCTTCTCCTTTTATGTTCAGGACTTCCGATACTGCATCAACTACTATACCAATCTGTATAGTTCCGGCCTCCCCTGCAATTTCAACTACAATAATGCAGGTTCTTTCAGTATATTCAATTGACTTCATATAAAATCTTAACCTCAGATCAATTACCGGAATAACTTTACCCCTTAGATTAATAACACCTTTTACAAAATCAGGGGTTTGCGGAACTGTAGTAATAGGCATCATTCCGATAATTTCTTTAATTTTTAAAATACCAATACCGTACTCTTCCTTATTCAAAACAAAAGTAAGATATTTGCCTTCCCTGTCAACAATTGCCTGAGTTGCCTGATTTATTAAATTTGCGTCCTCACTCATTTATATTTTATCTCCCTATGATACAGGTTTGATAGATATTGATGCATACTCTTCAAAGTGGATTTTTAACTTTGTTTTTTTGATAAATAAAGCGAAGTAAATACAGGGAACATCTAATAATAGAATTTTGGTTGAATTACTAGGCTTGAGAAAAATATAACGAGATTCCCAACAGTTATTTTTTTCTTGTAACGCAGTAATTTTGACAAAAAGCAGTTATTAGAGATTCCCTACAAAGTTAAAACAGACTTTTCAGCTCTTCAAAATTGTCATCAACTAACTTTCTTAAAGTATCACTGCTTTTTTTGAATTCATCCAAATATGTATTATAATTCTCAAAATTAGTTGCTGTTGTGTTACCAATCTGTTCATTTATAATCACCATATTATCGTAAGCAGCATTAAACGTTGATTCATGACATCCAAAAAAATATTCCATAAACGATGAATTCATAACAATTATTCTCCTTTTTTTTAAAATGAAATTGCTGTTTATAATGATTTTCTTTTTTTCATGTGTGCTAAAATTCTTGTAATAATATTCATGTCAAACGGCTTGATAATGTAATAAATCACTCCCAGATTTCTAATCATAAGTTCCAGTTTCCGTGTGTTATGGCGAGTCATAGCGATGATTTCCACATTGCTCTGGATAGATTTCAACAGAGGAATTAAGTCAGCTCCATGATAATCCGGTAAAACAATATCCAGAATTATCAGATCAAAATTTATCTGTTTTAATATCTTTATCGCAGCCCCTCCGGTTTCAACTACCTCAACTGTTAGCCCAAGGGTTAACTCATTTTTTATCAATTCAGCAGAATAATCATCTTCTACGATTAGAATTTTCATAGATCGAAGTCTCGTTATTAAAATTTGAACGGTTTTCTGATTACATGATTTTTTCAACTGAAAAATCATGTGATCAAAAGGAACCAACTATAGAGAGCAGGTAGTTATTAAGGAACCTCTAATTAGAGATTCCCATTAAATATTCTATATTTAATTAACAAAAAGTTAGATGTTTCTTTATGAAACGCACCATAATCACTATCGTGATTTAGTGTTTTTTTAAGATCATGAATAGATATTTCAAACCATCAGTTTTAGATATTTGTTGATTAATCATAGCAATAAAGATGCCAGATTGTTTAATCTGTCTGAAGCATTGATAATTGCATGTACTCATTTGAAATGGGAAAAAAAGTAAAAGAAAAGAAGTTTAAAAGGAGTCAATTATGGCTCCTTAAAAGAGGATGTCTCTGGTGTATAGTTATCTATATATAGGCCTTAAAGCAGTAAGTGTCAATTATGACTCTGTTAGGGTCATTTTTATCCCTAATTGTTGTAGTTTTCTAAAAAAAGTCCTTCGGGACAAACCAAGCATCTCTGCTGTTTTTTTCTTATGCCATAGATTTTTTTCAAGTGCATTTATAATTATCTTATGTTCATGATTCTTTATTGCTGATCGAAAATCCTGAGTATCATTATCATCAACATTACTAAAAGATTTTCTTTCAGAAAGATAGGAGTTAAAAAAATCAAAATTTCTGGAAGTTATGTATCTTTGAATAACATTCTGAAGTTCTCTGATATTACCTGGCCAGGAATAATCGCATAACAGATCAAGCTCTTTTCCGTTGAGTTTTCTTTTATTTGACTGTTGACTGTATTTATTAAAGAAATACTCTACCAGCAAAGGAATATCCTCTTTTCTGTCGCTCAAAGGTGGAATAAAGATTGGTATCACATGGATTCTATAGAAAAAATCTTCCCGCATTATATTTTTATTTACCTGTTCCTTAAGGTTTGCATTTGTTGCAGATATTATTCTGACATCTGATTTTTTTATGGTATTATCTCCCAGACGTGTATATTCGCCGTTTTCCAGCGCACGAAGCAATTTTACCTGTAATCCTGTGGTTAATTCTCCCACCTCATCCAGGAAAATGGTTCCTTTATTTGCAAGGTCAAAAAAACCATGTTTGTCCATAAAGGCTCCTGTAAAAGCACCTTTTTTGTATCCAAAAAATTCACTCTCAAACAGAGAATCAGGAATTGCCCCGCAATTGACTGCAACTAATCCATTTTTTTTGCGAATACTGTTATTATGAATTGTACGGGCGACCTCCTCCTTTCCTGTTCCTGATTCACCTATAATAGTTACAGGTGCATCAGTATTACTTGCTTCAACTATTAATTCATACAACTCCTGCATTACAGGACTTTTCCCAATAATATTACCAAATCGGTATCGATGTTTGACAGATGCTTTTAATTTCGCGAATTCATTTTTAATACTCAACTCTTTTACTTTGGCTTGATCTATATCTTTAATTGTTCCAATTATGCACGGTTTACCAAACCATTCAGCAAAACTTAAGTGGCCATCAACCCAGAACTCCCTTTCATTTTTTGTTACAAGTTTTCCATGAAACAGCCTTTTATTTAATAAGTGTATCTTTATTTCAGAATAGATATGGGAAAAAGATGATTTGTCAGTTTTTGAAATAAAGTCATTAATATTTTTCCCAATAACTGTGTTCATATCCTCATATTCAAGCATTTCGGTAAATAGCTTATTTACATAAACCAATTTGTTTTTTTGAATAACAATAACGCCTTCAGCAGTGTGCTCAGCTAAAATCCTGTATCGTTCTTCACTTTGTTGTAAGGCAACTGAGGAGTTCGACAGCATACAAAATTCGGCTGTCATTTCAGCGATTGTATTAATAAGACATCGTTCCTCTTTGAGAAATGGTCCTTCATCTTTTTGGGGAAACTCTTTAAGATAATAAACTTCAATTATTCCTGTATTATTTTTTTCAATTATAATATCTGCAGACTGTTTCCATGGACTCTCTGTAAAGTTTTCTGTATGATAAACATGATCTTTTAAAGTTATCCTCGCACATGTAAATTCAGGATATTGCCATGATGGAGGGATATTTTTTACAATATCATGTAATATATCGTCATTAGTCAGTTTTTCATTTTGTACAATTTTAGAAATTTTAAACAAACAATTTAGCTCTTTGTTTCTTTCACGTAATTCAATAGCTTGATTTCTAAGTAATTCCTCAGATTGCTTACATTTTGTTTTATTATTGAAAACTGCTACAATTTTATTTGATGAAAGTTTATAAATATAATTTTCATACCATCCCTCAAGTTTATCATCATCATCAAATAATCCTATCGGGAAATATTTTGGAGAACCTGTTTTCCAAACTTCCTTAAACGCATCGATAAGACTAAATGATTCAACTCCTTGACATACGTCAAAAATGCTGGAACCAATTAACGCCTCTTTATTATTATTATCTGTTTTTCCTGATGATCGGTTAAAATCTTTGAAAATAATATCTTCCGCATTGCCAATTACTTCAAATATCGCAACCCCATCGTGCATATTATCAAAAAATATTCTGTACTTATCATCAACATGGTTAAGGTAGTTATTTTCGGAAATAGAAAATTTATTAATACTATCTTTTTTGCTATTAAAAGTTTCAGCCATGTTATCTCCTATGATTAGTCACTTATTGGTTTTAAGCTTTATAAGGATGAGTTAAAGGTATTTCTCAGTTTAGAATGTTATCTTAAGGCAATTAAATATAATGACATTACATAATATAAAACTCAACTGAAATCTTAGGGGAATCTCTAATAATTAAAATTTTGGATGAAATACAAGGCATTTCAAAAAATAACGAGCCGATTTTATTACAGTTTTTTTTGGAAATAACAATGTATTTCGTCAAAAGAGAGGTTATTAGAGATTCCC
>JAAELO010000560.1 GCA_024226555.1 Desulfobacterales bacterium
CCGACTCTCTCGCTTCCTCCCTCCTGCTGCGAGCGCTGCTCCTCCTCTCTCGCTGTCCCCCGACTCTTTCGGGCCCCTCTCCCACTCTCTCGCTTACCCCCGACTCTTTCGAGCCCTTCTCCGACTCTCTCGCTTACCCCCGACTCTTTCGAACCCTTCTCCGACTCTCTCGGTTATCCCCTGACTTTTTCGAACCCTTCTCCGACTCTCTCGCTTATCCCCTGACTTTGTGGAGCCCTTCTACGAGTCTCTCGCATATATTAGAGTCTCTTCGACACTTCTCCGACACTCTCATATATATCCTACTCTCTCCAACGCATTTCCAACTCTTTCTACCCGTCGTAGACCCTCACAACGGTGATGAATCACTTTGGAAATGACTGTTTGTTGTTGTAATTGTGTATTTCATCACCTCGCAACCTCTCGCTCGCCTTTGTCGCATCGCCCCTGCTGTTTTCCAACTCGCTCGCTGTCTGTCGACTTTTTCCAGAGTTCCACACTCTCCCTCGCACTCGATGGACTTTCCCAGAGTTACACACACTCTGTCTCGCACCCCCTCTACTTTTCCAGAGTTCCACACTCTCCCTCG
>JAAELO010000561.1 GCA_024226555.1 Desulfobacterales bacterium
AAAAATTCAAAATCCTGATAAACATATCAAAGCTTTAAATCCTTTTCCACTTTATTTTACTTATCCGTCAAACAAAACAGTGAAAATACATAAGAAAGTATACGTATTGTTGGTTTGTATGAATTGATAGGATAATCACTGAAAGTAGAAACCTGTGGATTGCAATTTTAAACATAATTACCAGATATCTCAAAGTTCACATTAAAATCATAAATCTTTCAGAATGATTGTTTAAAATGTTTTTAAACTAAAAACATGGAGAACATTATGGGAAATAACTCATTTATAAAGAAAGATTTGATATTTAAAAATTTTATAATCTGGTCATTGGTTTGCACTATAAATGCTACATACAGTTTTTATATAGCATATGATATGGGATTTAATATTTGGGCAATGATATTTGGTATTCTTATATTTATTGCTCTTTATACCGCTTTAGCATCTTCTACTTTATTTCTGAAACTGAAAAAGAATAAAATTTTATATAAAGCGTTTATAACAGGTTTTTTTATAAAATTCTTAACGATCTATTATACTGATATTATAGCTGGGCAACTATCTGTTAGTATTGTTTCAGATAATTTTGTGAGACCCAAAGATTTTATTAATACCCTATTCATAACTATGACAGAGGGATTAATTTTAAACATCCTGCTATGGACCATAATCACTTTGATCTATTTTGTTTTCCTGTTTGTCATATTTCTATTACCAAAAAGAGCTGAATACTCAAATTAAAAGGAGAAGTCCGTGATCATTAAATTTTCATCGATAGTTTTTAAAACAGGTATTTTTATTACAACACTTTTTTTTGCATTAAATATAAAGATGCCTGTTTTATATAAAATAAGACAGTGGGAAGTAGAGATATTACTTCTGCTTTTATCTCTTAATAGTTTTCTTTTATACAAAAATATTCTAAAGGATAAAAACAGAAGAGCTTTTAAAATTATTAAAAAATGTGAATTAGCTGTAATAATATTTGTATCATTTTTTTCTCTATCTATCTTTTCATATAATCATTATCAACATAATGCTGTTCGTGAAGTTATACTTAATGCAGATAAAGATCAACTTGAGAAAATTGGTAAACACTTTATCATAGGATATAGAGATGACAATTTTAGTGACATTCAGGAACTTGTAAAAAGAAGAGCGATTGGTGGTGTATACTTAACCAAACGTAATATTAAAGGTAAAACATCATTCGAAATAAAAAAAGAGATAGAGATTCTTCAGAATATTCAAAGGGGAAATAATCTTCCGGATCTATTAATAGCAACTGATCAGGAGGGTGGTCTTGTTTCAAGATTTTCTCCCCCTTTAACCCAGTTACCCACACTTTCAACTATTGTCAAAGATAGCAAATCCGATAAAGAATTAAGGTTAAAAGTTGTAGAATATGCTGAACTGCAATCAAGGGAACTGTCAGATATTGGTATAAATCTTAACTTTAGTCCTGTTGTTGATCTGAAAAACAGTTCAATCGAACAGGTTCTTAACTTACATACAAGAACTGATTTAAGGGCGATTTCAAAAGATAAGGATATAGTTACAAAAGTTGCATTAATATACAGTAGAATAAGTGAGAAAAACAGAGTAATTCCAACATTGAAACACTTTCCTGGTCTTGCGATGGTAAGTGAAGATACCCACCTTTTTGAAGGAAAACTAAAAGTTAATGAAAATTACTTGTCTAAAAATGACTGGGTTCCTTTCAGGACTATTTCAAAGAAAACAGGGGCTTTTATAATGTTAGGGCATGTTATTCTTGAAAAGATGGATAGAGATAGTCTTGTTTCCTGCTCAAAAACCATAGTCAAATCTATTATAAGAGAGAAGTGGAATCATACAGGTATATTAATTACAGATGATCTAAATATGGGGCCAGTAGTAAAAAGTAAAGGTGGAATAGGTGGTTTTTCAGTAAGATCTCTTAATGCAGGTGTTGACTATCTTCTTATCTCATATGACGGAGAGCAATATTACAAAGCAATAAATTCAGTTATTAATGCAGATAATAACGGTTCTTTGGATAATAGTGTTTTGAATAATAGTAATTTAAGAATTACTAAACTATCAAAGAATAATAGGGAACCTCTAATAACTGCCTTTTAATCGAACTACATTGTTATTTTTAATAAAAAAACTGTTGTAATGTTTATAATAGTAAATAATGAAAACAATTATTATAGATTCCCTATAACAAAAAACTGTACAATGTTTTTTTTTAAGTTTAGTTGTAGGGGAGCTGCTTGCCTGCTCCCGTATAAGCTATTTTATTTAAAATTACAATCTGTATTTGACGAGTTCTATTTTTTCCAGAATTCAGGTACTAATAAAATAATAAAAGTATAAATTTCAAGTCTTCCCAAAAGCATACACCAGGTTAGAAGCCATTTACCAGCTGTTGGGATAGCAGCATAATTTTCAACAGGCCCGACCATTCCAAAACCCGGACCAATATTACCAATGGATGAAGCAACAGCTGAAATAGCTGTTAGAAAATCAACCCCAAGACTGGCAAGAATAATCGAACAGATAACAAAAAGTATTATATAGAGTCCTAAAAACCCCATGATGCTTTTCATTACATCTTCAGAAATTACACTCTTTCCAATTTTAACCTGTGAAACAGAGTGTGGGTGGATCATACCAAAAAGTTCTCTATAGCAGTATTTAAATGAGATCATAATTCTGATTATTTTCATACCACCACCAGTTGATCCGGCTGATGCTCCAAAAAACATACAGAAAAAAATTATTATTTGCGACATCGCAGGCCACTTCTCATAATCAGCCGTAGCATATCCTGTTGTTGTTACGATAGACACAACCTGAAAACTGGCATACCTGAATGCGTCAATTATTGATTCATAGACATTACCAAAGATATCAAAGGTAATTAACAGGGTAAAAAGAATTACTATGAAAAAGAAGCATCTACACTCCTTATCTTTCCAGAAAATAAGTGTTTCACCTTTTAAAAACTGGTAATGTAAGGAGAAATTAATTCCAGCAAGCAACATAAATAATACAATAACAAAATCAAGGTAGGCACTATTAAAGTGGGCCATTGAACTATTCTTAGTTGAGAAACCACCAGTGGGCATTGTTGTGGAAGCATGGCAAATTGCATCGAAAAGATCCATTCCACCAAACATCAATGCGCAAATCTGAATAAGAGATATAAGAATATATACCTTCCATAGAATTTTTGCAGTATCGCTCAGTCTTGGAACAAGTTTATCCGGAACCGGAGTTGGAACCTCGGCTTTGAAAAGCTGCATACCTCCAACACCAAGGAAAGGAAGAATCGCAAGAGAGAACACTATAATTCCCATTCCACCCAACCACTGAATGAAACTTCTCCAAAAAAGAATTCCTTTTGATACAGATTCTATATTAGTAAGTACTGAAGCGCCTGTTGTTGTAAAACCAGAAACAGACTCAAAAAATGCATCAACGAAACTTGTAAAAACTCCATCAAACAGAAATGGAAAAGAACCAAAAAGTCCAACTGCTGTCCAGCCAAGGGCAACAATTGCCACTCCCTCCCTCTGGCTGATCTGTTTTTTTCCTGTTTGCTTAAAAAAGAAATAAAGACAGGCTCCTGAAGCTAATGTTATAACCATAGACATTAGGATCGATATGGTGCTTCCATCACTATAGATCAGACTGCATATAAGTGGAAAAATCATAGTTCCACCAAGACACAAAATTATGAGTCCAATTAGGTTTAGAACTGTATTCCAGCGCATTAAAAGTACTCCAGCTTAACTGTCAGAATTTTTTCAACTTTTGGGATAGCAAGTCTTGTTGCGAAAATAATAATTCTGTCATCAGGTTCGACGATACTTTCGCCCGAAGGGATTATAACCTCTTTGTTTCTAATAATACTGATTAATATGGAACCTTTTGGAAATGATATGTTTTTAAGTGGTTTTCCAACTATAGCAGAGGTTTGAAGTGCTACAGCTTCTAAAACTTCAGCCTGTTCTCCATATACCGAAAAAGCGGTCAGGACTTTTCCTTTTCTTATATGTCTCAAAATTGAATCTATGGCAGAAAGCCTTGAACTAACAACTTGTTCAATTCCTATAATAGACATAAGTGGAAAATAACTTAATTTACTTATTTTAGTGATTGTATTTCGTGCCCCCATATTTTTAGCAAGAAGCGATACTAAAATATTGGTTTCTTCATCATTTGTGAGTGTAACAACCACATCCATGTCACGGATATTCTCTTCATAAAGAAGAGACTGGTCTGAACCATCTCCATGAAGAACTACAGCAGAGTTCATATGTTCTGAAAGGAGTGTGCAACGTCTTTGGTCTTTTTCAATTATCTTTGTTTTTATAGATTTTTTTTCAAGAGATTTGGCTAGTCGCCATGCTATACGACCTCCACCAACAATCAGAACTCTTTTTAGAGGTGTGCTCTTTTTACCAAATATTGAAAGGTTGTCCTTAAGATCGTCCGTTTCACTTATGAAATATACAAGATCTCCAGCGGCTAATCTATCATTGCCCCTTGGGACCATAAGCTCATCTTCCCTGATTAAAGCTGCAATCAATAAGGTTCTGTCACCAATTACAGCTGCAATATCTTTAAGTTTAACACCTGAAAATATTGATTCTTTTGTTAGTCTAATACTTACAAGTTGGACTTTTCCGTCTGCAAACTCTGTAACATCAACAGCACCAGGGATATTCATCAGTTTTTCAATTGTTTTTACTGCTTCAATCTCAGGGTTGATAACGGTATTGATATACGGAGCATTTTCTTTGAAATGTTCATGATAAGCATCAAAATCAGAGTTTCTCATTCTGGCCAGTTTTTTGGTTGTGGGTGATATTATATTGCAGATAATACAGGCAACAAGGTTTGTTTCATCGCTATTTGTAACTGCAAGAAGTATCTCTGAATTTGCAATTCCTGCCTGATTAAGAACAAGTGGGCTACTTCCGGAACCTTCAATTACCTGAACATCAAGATTTTCCGAAATTCTTCTTAAAGCATCAGGATTATTATCGATTACAACAACCTCTTTGTTTTCGAGGGCCATTCTGCTTGCAATATTATAACCAACTTCACCGGCTCCAACTATTACAATTTTCAAAAGAAACTCCTGTCTAAAAATTATTCAAAAAAAATACCAGTAAAACATCATGATTCAAAACAATTATCAAATCAAGTTTCAAATTAATTATACATAGGATTGATAACACTCAAAATTCTCAAGAAGGTTATAAAATAAGGATGAAACCAATTGAAGCGGTGAAAAGATTACTAAAGATCTCTTTAACATATTAATTTTTTTACGTTTTGTGATAGGTTTCACCTGTTTGATGTGGGCTGCTTCATTGACTTAAATATTTCAAAATATTATAAATTAGATAAAAATTGATTTTTTTCTAAACAATAAATAAAAATGTAATTATTTTCAAAAAGAAAACTAATCTGTATAGAAAAGTGAATTAATTTTATCAAAAATATGCAGTTCTGTTCTGTAACTCTCAATTGTACGTGTTCAAAATTAATATAATTTGATTCCTATTCTGTGGTAAATTTAACTTGTGATTTTACTGATATCATGTAAAATATCAAGTGTAGGGCCATTTTGGGATCTCTTTTGAAGACAAAATTCAAATAAAAAATTTGTTATTTAAAGTATCGTTTGAATTTCTCTTTTAACCTTCAGGGACTGATTGATTGCCATGAAAAAAATTTTATTAATAATCTCTTTTTTAATCATTCCAATATCTCTTTTGGCTGGAGAGACAGTAACAGTTACAGGCGTTAGTTTTTTTGAAAAGGACAGGACTGCTATTGCAAGGGAAAAAGCCCTGGCAGAAGCAAAAAGAATGGCAATTGAAAAAGCCTTTGGAGCCAAAATAACATCAAAAACAGTTGTTAGTAATTTTGAAGTTCTGCAGGATCAAATCATGAGCAGATCTTCAGGGTATATTTCAAAAGTTATTATTATTAAAGAGGAAGCTACAAATCTAGGAACTTATGAAGTTACAATAAAAGCTGATGTTGAAATAGGTTCTGTTGTTGATGATATGGACAGATTTCAAAAGATCCTGGGGTGGCAAAAAAATCCAAGAGTAAGTGTAAGTGTAGAAAAAGGACTTAATGCAGGCTATTTACCCTCAGCTAATAAAGCAGCTTCTTTTTTAACAAGAGAGCTCATTGGAAATGGTTTTTCCGTATTTGGCTCTTCTGATAATAAAATTCAGATGGGTTTGAACATTGGAATCAGCATTGAAGTTTCTACATCCAGTTCCGTTTATAAGGGTTTACCCCTTCCGGTAAACGAAGTTAGTCTGACATTAAATATCTACAGAGCCGGTGACAGAGAAATAATTGCCACATCAAATGCTGTCAAATCAGTAGGTGGTGTAAACAAGCTCAAAGCTCTTGATAAAGGATTGAAGTTCTGTCTTGATAAAGTTTGGCGTGATACCAAAGACCAACTCGTTGATTTATGGGAAAAAGAGTTGTATAATGACAGAGATTTATATCTGACTCTAAAAGCAATTCCAACACATGCCGAAGCTATACAAATATCAAGTATCTTAAATGCTGATGTTAAAGGTGTTGTTAGTTCAAAACTAATAAATTTTAATAATGGAAACGCGCAATATATAGTCAAATATAAAGGTTGGCCTGAGTATTTTGTAAATGAAATCCAAATGTCTTATTTCCGTAACAGATATTTTAATCATATTATTGAAAATATCATGGGGAATAATATTGTTATTGTAAAAAAATAAATCTCGAGTTTTGCTGTCGGAGGCATAAATGAAAAAAAAGTTATTTTACCCCGTTATTTTTCTGATTTCTTGTATTGTATTGTCATGCTCTTCCGGTAAAGAGTATTATACACAGAGTCTTGACCTTATCAATAACGGAAAGTATGAAGAAGCTCTTTCAAAACTCGAAAGTGCTATTGCCAAAGAACCAAATAATCAGGAATATAAAAAAGAGTTAGATAAAGTTAAAGCAGTTGTTGTTAAAAACCTTATGATCAGCGCTGATAAACATCTCAAATTTCAAAGTGTGATAACTCTTTCTGCTCTGGAAAAGGCCAGAAAAGATATTGCAAAAGCAAAAATGATAAACCCCAACCATAAAGGGGCTGGAAAATTCCTGAAAATAATTAATAAACTTGAAACCAGGCTAAACAGAGATATGAAAAGAGCCTATAAGCTTGGTTTAAAGAATATAAAAAAGAGAAAATGGCTAACTGCTAATAAATATTTTCTTGAGATAAATCACAGATATCCAGGTTATAAGGATTCAAAAAAAATCCTTCAGCAAACTGTCACTAATGGAACACAGATGCTTTTTGATAAGGCTAAAGAGTTCTATGATGATGAATCATTTAAAAATGCAAAAAAATATTTCAGCATGGTTCTGACCCTTAATCCTGTACATATTGAATCTACAAAACTATATGCCCTTGCCCGTGAAAAAGATAATGTAAATTATTTTATCACTGAAGCAAATAATGCAAAGAATGAGAAAAATTGGGAAAGAGCAGTTTATGCATATAAAAGGGCTCTGGAATATCAACCTAAAAACAGAAGCCTGAAGCTTATTATTCCAAGAATAAAAAGCATGGCTGGTGACTATTATATTGATCTGGCTAAAAAAGAGTTGAATGAAGGTTTTCTTCTTAAAGCTCTTCACGCAAAGGAAAATTCTGATAAGTATCTTAAGAGAAGAAATTCAAAGAGAAAAAGGCTTAGAAAAGAAATTCTTCTTCAGATGAAATCAGCTGCTGATCAATATAAAAAGGATAAAAATTATGGTGCAGCTCTTTTCTGGTATACAAAAATAAAATCAGTATCCCCAAGACACAGAAAAATATTTTATCTCATACAGTCTATGAGGGATAAGATAAGAAATAGAGTTGTTAAAGCTATCGCGGTTTATGATTTTAGAAGTCCTGACAAAAGTAAAGATGCTGGTATAATAATAGCAAACAGTCTGATTACTTATCTTTTCAAGAATGTCAAAAAGGATATCAGGATTCTTGAAAGGGAAAAATTAAAATCTCTTATTGAAGAGATGCAATTGGGGCAAACGGGTGTTGTTTCAGAAACCTCTGCTCAGGAGATGGGAGCTGTACAAGGTGTTGATACAGCTATTCAGGGCAATGTGATGCTTTATAATGTTGAGTCTACAAAAACAAAAAATATTAAGACTGTAACATATGAAACTTCCCGTACCAGAATAGAAGATAATATGACTTATCTAAACTGGAAAGCAAGAAATCCGGAACCATCAGAAGAGCAACTTAAGGCTGCACCACCTGCTAAGATAAGAGTTCCCATTACAGCTGAGAAAGATTATACAATAACTACATACAAAAAGGTTGGGTTTGTTCAGGTAAACTTTCATATTATTGATGTTAAAACAGGTAAAAAAATATTTGTTGATACAATTAAAGAGAAGATGACAATTACTGATACTTCAAGCCCGGGTATTCCAAAAGCGAGGGTTAAGGAAGACCCTCTTGTTATTCTTACAGATATTGAGCTTTTACAGGTATTAACTGAAAAAGTCATTAAAAATTTAGGTATTAAAGTAATGGCCCCTTTTATTGATATCGCAGGGGAGTATCTTGAAAAAGGTGATAAGCATATGGGAAGACGGGAATACCTGCAAGCTATTGAGCAGTATTACAATTCCTATTATGATCAGAAAATAAAAAACAGAAGATTTAAAGGAACGAAAGCTCTTGATAAAATAAATAATACATTTATTGACCTTTCAATCAGAACAAATCTGATGGTTCGAAGGGAAAAGCAGGAGAGAGAAAAAGAAGAGCGTCTCCAGGCTGCAAAAGCTCTTCAAGCTCAAAAAGAAGCTCAAAGGTTGTTAGATGAGAAGAAAAAAGAGGAAGAAAGAAAGAAAAAAGCGAAGTTATTAGCTGAACAGGAAGCTGAGAAAGCGAAGGCCGAAGCTGAAAGAGTAAAAACTGAGGCAAAGAAGAAAGAGGAAGAGACAAAGAAGAAAGTTGAGGCAAAGAAAAAAGCTGAAGCAAAGAAGAAAGCTGAGGCAAAGAAAAAAGCTGAGGCAAAGAAAAAAGCTAAAGCAAAGAAAAAGAAGTTACCACTACCAGAGAAAGAGAAGAAAAGTTAAAAATATTTTTTCTACTAAATACAAAAGGCCGAAGAAAATTTCTTCGGCCTTTTTTGTTTAAACAATATGGTAAACTATATTAAGCTAAATGCTCCAGTAAAATGATAAGCATTCTTCTAAGAGGTTCGGCAGCACCCCATAATAGCTGATCACCTGCAGTAAATGCAGCTAAATATTCAGGTCCCATCAACATCTTTCTTATTCTTCCAACAGGAACGGTCAAGGTTCCGGATATGGCAGCCGGAGTAAGTTCCTTCATTGTAATATCTTTCTCATTTGGAATTACTTTTACCCATTTATTAGGTTCAGCGAGCATCCCCTCAATTTCATTAACAGGGATATCATTTTTCAGTTTTATGGTTAATGCCTGGCAATGGCTTCTCATTGCACCAATCCTTACACAAAGACCATCAATTGGAATTTTTTTGGCATTACCGAGTATTTTGTTTGTTTCAACATAACCTTTCCACTCTTCCCTTGTCATACCATCTTCTACTGGTCTGTCAATCCATGGAATCAGGCTACCCGCAAGTGGTACTCCAAAGTTATCAACCGGGAAATTATCAGCTGTGAAAGCTTTTGTGACAGCTTTGTCAATATCAAGGATTGCAGAAGATGGGTCAGCAAGCATATCTTTTGAAACACTATGAAGATTTCCCATCTGTGAAAGAAGTTCCCTCATATTCTTTGCACCGGATCCAGATGCTGCCTGATAGGTCATTGTGGATATCCACTCAACCATATTATTCTTAAAAAGCCCGTTTATTCCCATCATCATAAGGCTCACGGTACAATTTCCACCGATATATTTTTTAACTCCACTTGAAAGCCCATTATCAATAACATCTCTGTTTACAGGGTCAAGAACAATAATAGAATCATCATCCATTCTGAATGTTGATGCTGCATCGATCCAGTAACCATCCCAACCATTCTTCTTAAGTTCAGGATATATTTTTTCAGTATAACTACCACCCTGGCAGGTTAAGATTATGTCCATTTGTTTTAAAGAGTCCATGTCAAATGCGTCTTTAAGTAATGGAATTTCCATTCCAATTTCAGGGCCAGTTTGCCCTGCCTGTGATGTCGTAAAGAAAACTGGTTCGTAGCTACCAAAATCATTCTCTTCACGCATTCTATCCAGAAGGACAGAACCCACCATGCCACGCCATCCGACAAAACCTACTCTTAACATAATCTTTATCCTCCTAATCAATTATAACTATTTATTTCAATACTTAAGGGAATCTCCAATAACCTCTCTTTTGGCGAAATACTTTGTTATTTCCAAAAAAAACTGTAATAAAATCGGCTCGTTATTTTTTGAAATACCTTGTATTTCATCCAAAATTTTAATTATT
>JAAELO010000562.1 GCA_024226555.1 Desulfobacterales bacterium
CCTGCTGTCGAGTGTTATGTTGGGATTGTGAGCTTATCACAGCTCAACATAACAAGGCGGATCAACCTGTCCGAGGAAATTAGTTGAAGAGTATTGGCTAAATCAATCGGCAGGTTATCCGCGACGTTAGTGTTGAATAGAATATTACGACTATAGTAGGATATTTATGAATCATTCACTTGGTCTCATCTCTTTGGTTGTTAAAGATTATGATGAAGCACTTAACTTCTTTATTGGCAAGCTTGATTTTGATCTTGTTGAAGACACTTATATCCCAGAGCAAGACAAACGATGGGTTGTAGTACATCCTAAAGGGAATAGTGGTTCAAATTTATTATTAGCAAAGGCTTCAACGCCAGAGCAAATTTCGTATATTGGAAACCAAACAGGAGGCCGAGTCTTTTTGTTTCTCTACACCGATGATTTCTGGAGAGACTACGAGTCATTTAAATCAAAAGGTATAGAATTTATTCGTGAACCAAAACAAGTGGATTACGGGACATTTGCGGTCTTCAAAGATTTATATGGTAATCAGTGGGACTTACTTGAACCAAGTGAGAAAAATAGAAGCTGGAAAAAACACTAACAATGCAAATTAACTCGGACTGGCTTACAGCGGCGTTTTTTGAAACGCTCTGGTTTTACAAGCATTATTAACTTTTCAACTGTTTTCGTGAATAACCGCCAGCCGGTTATTTGCGGCGTTGGGCAGAAAAAATGCAAGAAAAGGAACTTGAACAAATTGCTATTGAACTTGATGAGATTCATGCTCGTAGTAAAAAGGCGTTTCTCGAAAATGATCTCGATGCTTACATGTCTACATTTTCTTTAACCCTTTCCTACAAGCAAGCAAATGGAAAAATTATTAATTGGGAACAATTAAGAAATGACGTAGCTCCTCAATTATCATCAGCTCATAATATGGAATCTACTTATGTTCGTGAACAAATAGAAATGAAAGATTCCAAAATAGTAGAAGTTCTCTCACAGACTGCAACATATGAAATTAAAGTGTTTCTATTTTTTAAAAGAAAATGGATAATTCGTCGTAAAGGTCGTTATACATGGTCAAAAAATAAGAATAATTGGCAGATTAAGAATGTTGAGGTTTTGAATGAAAAGATCTTGTAATAAAAAAGTAATTATTAGCCCAACAAAAAAATGAACCGGATCGCTTTAATCATTCACGGAGACTGAGCGGCAGTCGAGTTGTTAAGATTATCAAGCTCCCGGTTATTTAAACGTTAAGTGTCCTATAGGAAAAGATGGTTGATTTATCAAGACATAGACAAAAAACTACAAAGGATCAGTGGAGATCTAATCCTATGCCAGATGAATTTAACAAGTTAGTTGTAGATAAAACTTATCATACTGGTCAATGGGATAGAATGAGACTTGGTATAAAACCAGAAGAAATGGAAGATAAATGGTTTATCTATGAAGAAAACTATTGGATTTACTTTCATCGTAGTTGGACAGGTAATTGTATTTATAAAGTTAAATTTGAAATGAATGATGAAACTCTATCAATTAGCGATGCATATGCAAATAGAAATGTAGAACAATATACTATAAATAATAATGAATATGACTCTGATTTTGTAGTTTGGTTAATTGATAGATTTTTGTTAAATAAAAAGGATAGTTCTTTTCCAAAGCAACCGAGTGAATGATTCACTTAACAAACAAATGAACCGGATCGCTTTAATCCTTCACGAAGACTGAACGGCAGTCGAGGAAGAGGGTTCTCAAGCTCCCGGTTATTTAAACGTTGTGTTTCAAGGAAAAAAATATGGATGTAGGTTTAAGTGTAAAGTTAAACAGTTTTAATGGTAGTGTTTCAACACCAAATAATTGTGAACCGTCAGAAAATTATTGGCTTCTTATTGGTAAGCAAGGTATTGTTGTAAAAACTGAAAATACAAATTCAAGAGTTCTCGTTCAATTTAAAGATCAAGTGAGTGAATTAGGGCTAAATTGCCACAATGAAATACCAAACAGTCTACTTATAGGAGTTAGCGATTTAGAAGTTATTTAATACTTAACTTTAATTTAATAAACATAAAACACAACAAACAAATGAACCGGATCGCGTTAATCCTTCATGGAGACTGAGCGGCAGTCGAGTTGGTAAGGTTATCAAGCTCCCGGTTATTTAAACGTTCGCACCAAAACTTATGAAACAAAAATGGCCAAAATTTAATGATGTAGTAATTCAATTCGAGAATTTTCTTTTAAGCCAACAATGGCCAATAGAAATTAGATGGATTCAGTCTGGAGGCATAATATACTGGCGCGGTAGAATGTATATTCGTGAAAAGTCTAAAAAGACTGAAAATCAAAATATTTATAATCTTGGTGCAATTCGTGACTTAGGGATAGCATTTAATGGTGTTTACCATGATTCAGATGTGACTTGGGCTTATATTTCATCTCCAATTGACAAAAATGCTTCTGAAAGATTGTTGTATCCGGAATCTTTCGTAAAGTTGAGTATTTCGGAAGAACCATTAGATGTAATTTTAATCAACAACCCCCTGCAATGGATTATATTGAAACTTGTCGGGAGAAAGTGGGGAAAAGCTCCTGGGAATAAAGATAATTAAGGGCGAACAAAAACTTGAACCCGGATCACATAAACTTGTTCGTTTTGACTGAACAGGTGTCGAGTAAGTAAGTTACTCTTGTGACCGGTTAAGTAAACGTTATAAGTACAATATAAATTATTAAAAGGAAGTATAATAAATTGTTTGAAAAATATTCATTGTCACATTTATTCTATCTTTTGTGTATCTTTCAATTTGGATTTCCCATTCTTGCTTTTTTGATTAAATGGAGATTTAAAGAACTAGGTTATAAAATGAAGTCTTTTCCTATATTCTCTTTATTCAATTATACAAGTTTCTGGCAAGAAGCTCGGAAAGAAAATAAAAAATTAAATGACTCTTTCATTAAGAATGCTCTTTTAGTAAGAACTGTATGGTGGGTTTTAGGAATTAGTAGCTTTATCGGTATAGTGTTTTTAGGTTTTGATTTTAAATTGTTATAACAAGAGTTTGAACTCGGATCGGGCTGAAGTTCCGCGGAATTTTGAAACATTGTTTAAGCAAAGTTTATCAACTTTTAAATTGTTTCGTTTAATACCGCCCGACCTGTTAAACAGACGTTATATTTCATGAGAATATAGAATAATGACAAATAAAGAGATCTTTGATGGCTTGAGATTAATAGTGAAAACCTATATCTCGGAGCACTTACATCAGGAATTATTAGGGCTTCTAAGTGAAAGAGAAGCTTTGGGAGATTTTCCCCCAGGAAAAGGTATTATTGCCTCAGTCGATTCAGATTCTAATGGCGTACCTATCAAGCAAGAACATAAAAAGTTGTGGAGTGACCTATGCCATCACTGCATTTAAAAAAGGTAAATATAAATGCTATCCTACATGATACTAGGCTTCAGACCTATTGGATGACTTAGAAAAAGTGTATGATATTGAACTTAAATGAAACATAACAAGAAAATGAACCGGATCGCTTTAATCCTTCACGGAGACTGAGCGGCAGTCAAGTTGGTAAGTTTATCAAGCTCCCGGTTATTTAAACGTTATGCGTTCGCTACAGCGGGTTCGCGACCTGCCAAGGGCGTTAAAATAGAGATGGTAATGGTCTGGATCATTGGCCGCTTCCGCTCACGCATAACGTCGCGGATCACAGCCTTCCGCACTATAAATAAGGGAAACC
>JAAELO010000563.1 GCA_024226555.1 Desulfobacterales bacterium
AATTCTCAATCCCCAAAAAAATCTATCACCATTACTATTTTTTCCGGAAAAATTCACAATCCCCCAGAAAAATTTCCAAAATTCTAATCCCCTCAATCTTTTCCGCTCTATTTTTTTCACACGGGCTGTATTTTGTTGAACATCATTTGTAAACGAAGAAATCCCACGCGGGGCATCTGGGCGAGTTCATGGAAATATAATTTTTGAAAAATTTCAAATTTGCAAAATTGAAAATTTTTAATTTTGCTATTATCTGTGGAAAACTTCGAAAATTCCTCTCAATAATGACAAAAACATTTTTGTGGCAGTTGTAACCAGCGTGAGCTGGTACAGCAAGATGGGGGGTCAGATGGGGCTGGCGAAGCCCATAGTCAATCAATTACACAAAAGCAACAACAACAATTAAGCAAGGAGATTCAGATGGGCAGAGAGATATCATCTCCGCCGTCCGCACCGGTCCACACCGCCCGCCCGTTACACCCCGCCTCCTCAAAGAGAGAACACCAACGGGGTTGTCTCATC
>JAAELO010000564.1 GCA_024226555.1 Desulfobacterales bacterium
ATCTATCTTAAGGTCATTTCTTCGAGCATATTCATGCAGTTCAAGCCTCTGTGCATTAATATCTTGATCTCCAGTAGAAATACGCAAATAAGCAACAACCCGATGCTTTGATTTTATTTCTGCAGGCTTCATACTATCTCCATTTTTTGAAAAAATTTCATTAAATTAAACTAAAAACATAAAAAGTCAATTTTAGTTTATAATTTTATTAACTAAAATTCAACCATATTCAGTTTATGTTTTTGGAAACCATTAACGTACGTTTAATATTTAATACAGGAGAAATATGGCAACCTACATTAAAATTCTCAATAGCAACGATAGTAAGGTATTCGAGAACCCGCCACAATTTAGCGGTGAGGAAAGAAAGAATTTTTTCTATTTGCCAAATTGGGCAACGGGTTTGGTTGAGAACTTTAGAACTCCAACCAATCAAGTCGGTTTTATCTTGCAATTTGGTTACTTCAAGGCAACTGGTAGATTTTTTATCGCTCGGAAATTTCATCAAAATGATATTGAATTTATAGCCAACAGGCTTGATATTCAATTTGATAAACTTGATCTTGGCAACTATACAACAAGGAGTTTTCTCAGGCACCAAGAAATCATCCTCGACAATATGGGGGTTCGCAAATTCAATAGGACATTGCATAAACTTTTAGTAAAAGAGGCGAGTATTTTGGCTTCCAAACAAATGAAACCCCGCCTTATGTTCCTGTCTTTGATAGACTTCTTGAAATCCCAGAAGATAGAAATTCCCAATTATCATGTTTTTGAAAAAATCATTACCGATTCCCTTCGAGCTTTTGAAAAATCCCTTATTAAAAAAATTCAAAAGCGTTTATCAGATGAGGATAAACAGCTGCTTGATCAGTTGCTTGAAGTTGGGGAGGAGTACACGGACGGAGACAAGCAAGAATCAAAGATAAAGCGGTATAAACTAACTCTTCTTAAAAAGACCAATCAGTCCACCAAACCGTCTAAAATTAAGGAAAATATCAAGGATCTACAATGTCTTGAAGGTTTATTCAAGGAGATCAATCCGGTAATCAGCAGTCTCGATCTGTCGTCAGAATTGATTCAATACTATGCTCAAGTGGTGATTAAATCTCAGATTTTTCAAACCAGTCGGAGAGAGGAGAGAAAGTATCTGCTGTTAATCTCTTTCGTGGCTTATCAATACTACCAGCTCAATGATGTCTTGATTGACATATTGATGCAATCCGTTCAGAGCACTCTTAATACAACGGAAAGGGAGCATAAGGATTTTTTTTACCGCCAACGGAAAGAAAGAAGTAAAAAATTCAATGCCTTTTCTCAAAAAATAACGGATCATCTAAGCACCGTTGAGCAAGCCAAAATCATTCTGGAAGATCAATTGCTATCCTCTGACGCAAAGGTTGAAACTCTACAGATGTTATTTTCTGAGGAAATAGACGGAGCTTCGGTGGAGATTCAGGATCAACTATCTCAACTTGGAGCAGAAGCCAATCGGATCACCAAGAACACAGATTACTATGATTTTTTGGAAAGCAAATCCGTCAAACTACAGAATAGAGTATCGGAAATTGTAAAAAATATTCATTTTGATAACCAAACATCAAGTGATTTATTGATCCAAGCCATTGAGTATTATAAGCAGAAAGACAGCAATTTGGACGATAAAGCTCCGGTTGATTTTCTGGATGTTAAAGAACGAAAAATACTGACCGACTCCAATGGAAAATTCAGGGTTTCTCTGTATAAAGTTTTACTGTTTTCCAAGGTCGCGGACGGTATCCGGTCTGGTGGCTTGAACCTTAAATTTTCCTACAAATACAGAGCGTTTGACGATTACTTGATTCTTCAAGAAGTGTGGGAAAACAATAAAGAAGAGCTACTGAAAAAAGCAGGGCTGACAGAGCTTCAAGATTTTATGAAGCTTGTAGAACAGCTCAAAAAGGCTTTACAGGAACAATATCGGGAAACCAATGAGAATATCATCAACGGAAAAAACAGTTACGCAACAATCAAAGAAAACGGAGATTTAAAGCTCAGAACTCCAAAAAAAGAGCTGGGTATATTTGACAATGCTCTTGATCTTTTTCCCAAAAATCGCTTCATCTCACTGTTTGAAATCCTTTCAACGGTTGAAGGGGCTTCCCAATTCACCGATTGCTTTGAATACTGGCAGATCAAGCATAATCGGGATAAACCAGCCAATAGAACTTTTTTCGCTGGTATGATCGGTTACGGGTGCAATTTGGGAATTCGGAAAACTTCAAAAATTTCCCGGAACATCAATCAGGCAGAATTAGAAAACGCAATTCGATGGTACTTCAGTCATGAAAACATTATGCGGGCAAATGACAAGGTATTGAGTTTTCTTGATCAATTACAGCTTCCGAAAATATTCAAGCAGAGTCAAGGCAAGACCCATACCAGCAGTGACGGACAGAAATTCGGTATCAGTGTTGATTCCCTGAATGCAGGCTATTCCTACAAATATTTCGGGCAAAATAAAGGTGTCAGCGTCTACAGCTTCATCGACGAGAGTCACCGACTCTATTATTCTACCGTGATCAATCCTGCAGAAAGAGAGGCAGCGTATGTAATTGATGGGCTTATGCACAATGATGTGGTGCAAAGTGATATCCATTCCACCGATACCCACGGATACAGTGAGATAATTTTTGCCGTAACGCATCTGTTGGGGATTTCCTTTGCTCCTCGGATCAAAAATTTCAAGAAGCAGCACTTGTACAGCTTTGAAAAGCCCTCTGCTTTAAAAAATCTTGGTTATCATATTTTGCCGGAAAAGACCGTCGATATCAAACATATAGCCGATCAATGGGATCAGATTTTACGCTTTATTGCCACAATCAAGCTGAAGGAGACCTCCGCTTCACAGCTCTTTAAAAGACTCAGCTCCTATTCCAAACAACATCCGCTTTACAGGGCTTTAAAACAGTTTGGACGGATTATCAAAACTCTTTTCCTGCTCAAATATATTGACGATGTGGAGTTGCGACAAATGATTGAAAAAATGCTGAATAAATTGGAGAGTTCCAACAAGTTTAATAAAGCAGTATTCCATGGCAACAATCAGGAATTCCAACTGTCCACCAAAGAGGAACAGCTGGTTGCGGACGGATGCAGACGCCTCATTGAGAACTCAATTATCTGTTGGAATTACCTGTACCTCTCAAAACTAATCAGTGAAGCTGAGACCAACGATCAAAAGATCAGTTTGATCAACACGATCAAGAACGGTTCCGTGGTCGCTTGGCGACATATCAATTTGCAGGGTGAATATGATTTTTCTGAAGAAAAATTGAAGGATTCTATTAAATTTTCACTTCCAGAATTGTTGGAGCTGCAAGTGGCTTAAAATGGGAAGTAGATTTTTGGCGTGAAGCCTTGGGTGTATTGACATTTGATAAAATCCTATGACGGATTTTCCCTAAATGTTTAATTACACCCTTAGATATGCTAACTTTTTTTAAGCCGTAAAGAGAGTAGCGTTTTTGGACACCTCCATAACATAAAAAAGGGCTTTAAATGTTTATGATCTATACCGCCTTAAAATGCGCCTAAGTACCAGTGACCCCTATAGAATTATTTTAAAGCAAACGTACTGTTGTTGAACCAGTACTGCGAAGGCTATTTTCAAAAGACTCCAACATATCACTAATAGTTTCATTATTAAATCCATTATCTATATTGGTTTGTACAGCAGGTCCAGTAATTCTTTTTTCTGTAATCAGATGATATTTATTATTATTAATATGCTCTATTGTACCAGACAGTCCAATACATACTCCTATGATATCACTACCTATTATGGTTCTCGCGAAAAATGTAAATGTTTTTTTTTTACCGACCTCGTCTGACGACTCATCAAGATTAATCAAAAACTCTACTTTTATTAAGGATATATCTTCCTTAAGTACTTTGTACATTTTTTCTATTGAATTTTGACAATTTATTAATTCATCCAACGTTACCATGATCTTGGTAAAGTCAACTTTTAGCTCATTACAAATAGCAATAGCAAACTCACAAGTCTGGTACCCCCAAGAAAAATCTATTACTTCTCCACTTATAAGTATTTTTGACTCAAAACTGGGTAAGCCTTCTCGTTTAACTTCAAAAATAACGCTCTGCTGACTTTCAGCAAAAAGTAATAGCAACTCAAAAATATTTCTGAAGTCCTGCAATGACTTTTTTTTTATAGGTTCGAGAGAGTAGGAAAATATAGCTTTCTTTTTTGATGGCTGAATTATGATTTCGAAAAAATCTGATACCACCCTATATTTTACATACTGCTTGGAAACTATATTATTTAATTGAGAGTTATATAACAACACTGAAAAGCGTAAGCCTGGTGAGAATTTGAATTTTTTGAATATAACTTCAGCGTTATGGCTCCCTACATCACCTATACACATTTTCCCTTTTTCTGAAATAAAGGGTTTTTTGGAGATTACTTAAATGTTAAATGA
>JAAELO010000565.1 GCA_024226555.1 Desulfobacterales bacterium
TCTTTATATCCACATGAAGGACAGATTTTAAATTCTTCATCTATTTTTATATCAATAATATTGTAACCCATAAAAAATGTTCCTTTATAATTATAATACCCATTTCTCTATCATCTCAAAAATTTCTTCCCGCTTAATGGGTTTTGAAATATAATCATCCATTCCACTATCTATACATTTAGTTTTGTCACCTTTGAGAGCATTAGCTGTGACGGCAATGATGGGTACTCTGTTACTTGAATGAACATCTTCATATTGTCTGATTTGCCGGGTTGTTTGGTATCCATCCATTCCTGGCATCTGAATATCCATAAGTATAACGTTATATTTTTTCTTATTTACTCTCTCAATAGCTTCAAGCCCATTGATTGCAACATCTATAGCATAGCCAGCTCTTTCGAGCATAAGTTTTGCGAGTTTCTGGTTAACCGGGTTATCTTCAACAAGCAGGATAGATACAGAACGTTTCATATCCTCTATTAGTGAATATTTAGTGAGTATTTTTCGCTCTTTTGGCTTGTTTTGGGATCTTATACCAATAAGTTGGGATGTCATTTGAAGAAGCTTATCTCTTCTTACAGGCTTTGCAAGAAATCCCTCATAACCAATTTGTTCACATCTTCCTGCATCGCCAGGCACAGGCGCTGTTAACGCTAATAAAGCAGTGTTCTTATAATCTTCTCTGATTTTGTCGATTAAAATTGTTTCATCAAGCTGTGGAATATTTGTATCAATTATACAAATATCAATATCGTTTTCCCCAAGCAGTTTTAGAACATCATCACCATTCTGTACTTCAATAACGATCATACCAACCTGTCTGAGTTCATAGGAGGTGATTTCAAGACTGTTACTGTTGTTGTCTGCAACAAGGGCTACCTTGTCTGTGAGGTTAACCTTCTTTGATTTTTTTCTTTGATTTTCAGAAGATTTTCGCATAGCAGTAGTGAAATGAAAGGTACATCCTATATTTTCGTTATTCTTAACCCAAATATCTCCTTCCATGAGATTAACTATTTGTTTACATATGGAAAGACCAAGACCCGTTCCACCATATTCTCTGGTTGTCGTGTTGTCAGCTTGGATAAATTCATCAAAAATAATATCGATTTTTTCTTCACTTATCCCTATTCCAGTATCCATTATTTTTGTATAGAGAATTACAGTATCTTCATCCTCTTCCTGCAAAGATACATTTATATTAATCTCCCCCTCTTTGGTGAACTTTGCGGAATTTCCCATTATATTCAATAATAGTTGTCTGAATCGGTGAGGATCCCCATTAATAATTGAAGGAACTTTTTCACCAACCCTGCATGTAATCTCTATGTTTTTTTCATCAATTTTTGGTCTGATAAGATCACAAACATCAAAAAACAGAATTTCAGGGTCAAAGTCTATCATTTCGAGTTCCATCTGGCCTGCTTCTATTTTTGAGAAATCAAGAATGTCGTTAACAAGTGTTAAGAGAGATTCTCCACTCATTTTTGTGATACTTGCATACTCTTTCTGTTCTTTTGTGAGTTCTGTATCAAGAAGGATCTCTGTAAATCCTATAATACCATTTAAAGGAGTTCTTATTTCATGGCTCATTCTTGCAAGAAACTGGCTTTTTGCCTGGGAGTGTTTATCTGATATCTCGGCTAATTTATTTGCCCTTTTTACTGATTTTTCAAGTTTATTGTTAGTCTTAATGAGATCAGAATGTATGTTTGTTTCTCTTTCTATCCTGTCAATTCTTGCAGCAAGTTCAGCCATTTCGAAGGGTTTAGACATATAATCAGAGGCACCGGAATTAATTATGTCACAATAGGTATACTTTTCAGCAAGTCCTGTCATTATAATAAAGTTAAGCTCCGGGTGTTTATCTTTGACAAGTTTCATAAACTTGATTCCATCTTTACCAGGCATAGCAATATCAGAAATAACAAGGTCAGGTAGGAACTCAGCCAGAATATCAAGCCCCTCTTCTGCACTTTCCGCAACTTTACATATAATATTTTTTCTCTCGAGAAAGGCTTTAATCACTTTACGAAACATCACATCATCATCAACTATTAGAATCGAATCAATCATATTAAAAAGCCATTTTTTTAGTAACAGGTCAAAAAAAGTATTCTTTTTAAGACTCTATTAAAGGTTATCGGGAGGAACACTGTATTTTACTTTAAGACTTATCAAACCTGTGAGCGTATAGCCCACAGGGTATTTCAGCAGAATATTATTTTTTTACTCTTTCAGCATAATCTTTTGTTCTGGTATCTATTTTAATTAATTCCCCCGCTTCAATAAATGGAGGAACCTGAATCTCATACCCGGTTTCAATCGTTGCTGGTTTCATGCTGCCTGTAGCAGTATCACCCTTAACCCATGGGTCAGTGTGTGTGATTTCAAGTTCAACGAAATTTGGTAATGTTACTTCAATCGCTCTTTGCTTAAAGAAAAGGACCTGACAAACAATATTTTCCTTCAAAAGATCCATTAGGTCGCCAATGCTATCTTTTGAAACGAACTCCTGTTCATAGTTCTTACTATCCATAAAACATAGCGAATCACCTTCCATATAAAGGTATTCCATCTCTCTCTCTTCAAGACTTGCAGGTGTAAACTTTTCCCCGGATCTGTAAGTACGATCAAATTGTGCACCTGTAACCATATTTTTCAATTTGCATTTGTAAAGTGCCTGACCTTTTCCAGGTTTTACAAACTCAAATTGGGTTATGGCATATGGATCACCATCAATTTCAATTTTAAGACCTTTTCTTAAATCTCCACATAAGTACATCGATTATTACCCTCTTATATTGGTTTTCAAATTCATCTGTAAAAACACACAAACACATTTAAGGCTCAGAATATCCTTTTTTCAGGAATAAACAACCACCCGTGAAACGAGGGTTTATTTTGAGGACAATGCCCTAAAATAAATAATATACGAAGTATACACTGTTTAAGTTTTGCCTACCCTACTCTTTAAAAGCAGGAATAATGAACATACATTAAAAAAAATGTATATTGCATAGTTTTACATTATTTAAGATATAGTTTAGTATCTCATTATAATTGACATTTCTTAATATTTTTAACATAATTGACAATTTTAATCAATCAAGCTTGTTCTATTGAAAAGAACATGCGTTTATAATATTTATTATTAAGTATTTAAAAGAAACTTTATTTTTGAGGTAACATAAATGATATTAATTATTGATTTCGGGTCACAATATAACCAGTTAATTGCAAGACGTGTTCGTGAGCACGAAGTCTATTGCCAGATTGACCCTCCACAGGATATTGATATTGAAAAAATCAAAAAATCAGATCTTGAAGGGATAATTCTTTCCGGTGGACCATCAAGTATTTATGAAGAAAACAGTCCTAAAATCGATAGTAGAATCTTTGACCTTGGTGTTCCGGTATTGGGAATATGTTATGGAATGCAATTCATGGTCAATGCTCTTGGTGGATCAGTGGAAAGGGCAGAAAAAAGAGAGTACGGCCTTGCTGAATTTTCAATAAAAAGTGAGAACACTATTTTTAAGGGAATAAACAATGAAATTAAAACATGGATGAGCCATGGTGATTCAATAGTTTCAATTCCTGAAAACTTTGATGTTATAGGAAGCACTGAAAATACTAAATTTGCTGCTATTGAAGATAAAGATAAAGGATTATATGGACTTCAGTTTCATCCTGAAGTTGAGCATACTGAAAACGGAAGAGATATGATCTCAAATTTCCTTTTTGAAGTGTGTAAGTGTAAAAAATCCTGGACTATGGAGACTTTTGCACAGGATACAATTGATCAAATCAAAGAACAGGTTGGGGATAAAAAAGTTATCCTTGGACTTAGTGGTGGCGTGGATTCATCTGTAGCAGCACTCCTGATACACAAAGCCATAGGCAAAAACCTTACATGTATATTTGTTGATAACGGCCTGTTAAGAAAAAATGAGGGTGCAAACCTTAAAAAAACTCTTTCACACCACCTTGATATGAATATAATTTTTGTTGACGCAGTGAGTGAATTTTTAAAACCTCTGGCTGGTGTAACAGATCCTGAAAAGAAAAGAAAAATAATCGGTAATGTTTTTATGGATGTATTTGACAGAGAAGCGTCTAAAATTAAAGATGCTGATTTTCTTGCCCAGGGAACACTTTACCCGGATGTCATAGAATCAAAGTCAGCTTTTGGCGGACCAACAGCTGTTATTAAATCCCACCACAATGTGGGTGGACTTCCTGAAGATATGAAACTTAAGCTTGTGGAACCTCTAAAGTATCTATTCAAAGATGAAGTAAGAAAACTTGGAGAAGAGATAGGTTTGCCCGATGAACTGGTTTGGAGACAACCATTTCCTGGACCGGGTCTGGGAATACGCATAATGGGTGAGATATCAAAGAAGAAACTTGAGATATTACGTGAAGCAGATGACCTCCTTTTAAAAGAAGTTAAAGAGGGTGGATTTTATAAAGAATTGTGGCAATCATTTGCAGTTCTCCTACCAATCAAAAGTGTAGGTGTAATGGGTGATTTAAGAACATATGAAAACACAATTGTAATTAGAGCCGTTACCAGTAAAGATGCAATGACTGCTGATTGGGCAAAACTACCCCATGATTTTCTTGGTAAGGTATCAAATGCAATTATAAACCAGGTAGATGGTGTTAATCGGGTAGTTTACGACATCACTTCCAAACCTCCAGGAACAATTGAGTGGGAGTAACTTTGAATGGCAAAATCAGATAAGAGCCTTGGTGCAGAATATTTGAAAGAGAGAGAAAGCATCAGGGTTGAAAAATTAGGACAAAAGATCAATCTTATAGCATTTTTGTTACCTTGTGTCTTAGTTATTATTCTAATAATCGCTTATGTGGATCTAAAAAACAGATTAGACAATGTTAATGAAACAGGGGCAAGTAAGGTAGAGAATCTTTCGATGGACCTGGACTCTCAGGTCAGGGGGCTTCTTGGAAAATACAAAAATGCAGAAAAGAACTTTAGAAAAGAGATAGCAAGCTCAAAAAAATCAGTATCCCTTTTAGGCAGAAGACTTAATCAAAACAAAAAAAATATAGGCAGAATATTTTCTACAAAAGCTGATAAAAAAACACTCCAAAAAGAGATTGAGGAAAGCAGGGAGATCTTAGCTACTCTGAAAAAAGATATATCAAAGAGTAGAAAATTGCTTTCTGGTCTGCAAAAAAAAACAGGGTCTAATTATAAAGAACTTCAAAAAAGTAGCGATGAGATCGAAAAAGCCTATTCAAGAATTGAAGAAAACAAGAATAATTTAGATGATTTATATCGAAGCAAAGCTGACAAAAAAAGAGTTATATTTGATATTAAAGCAGTAAGAACAAAAAACCAAAAAAACGTAAAAGATCTTAATGCAGTATTCGAAAAAAAATATGCCGCTCTTTTAAAAAAAATAAAAAACCTTGAGAAGAAACTTTCGAAATTGAAACAACAAAAGGTTAAGAAGAAAGTAACAAAGAAGAAAAAGAAAGTCGTCAAAAAATCGTCAAAGAAAAAGACCACAACAAAGAAGAGTGTAAAAAAGCCTAATCCTGGTGAAATTATAGAGAGTGATATCAAGTAAATTAGTTCAAGGGGCAGACTTCTCACAGGAACTGCCCTTTTTCTTTTATGGATTTGAGCGAATCTCTTCTAAGTAACACTTTTTATATATTATGTGTTATTAGGCAGTTAGGTTCCAGATTATCTATTCTGGAGGAGTCGCTAATAACTGTCTTTTGAGCGAACTACTAATTATTATAACTCCGCATCAATATTTAAGAAAAGATCCATCTCCTCTTCAGTTCCAATTGTGATCCGAACAAATTTCTCTAAACCATTAATATTAAAATATCTTACAAGAATCCCATTGTCTTTCATCGATTTATAGACCTCTTCACCGCTCATTCCTTTTTTTTCTGCAAAAATAAAATTAGCTGATGAAGGTAATACTTTCCACCCTGACTCTTCAAGTTTTGAAGAAAAATTATCCCTTATTCTAACTATTTTTTCTGTAATTTTGTCATAATATTTACTGTCTTTCAGAGCTATTTCTCCAATATTTTGAGCAAGGGCATCAACAGGGTATGAATTAAAAGAATCCTTTACAGCGTATAGAGCACTTATCAGGTCCTTATCTCCCATTGCAAAACCAAGTCTCAAACCAGCAAGCGAGAAACTTTTTGAAAATGTTCTTGTTACAACAATGTTTTTATATTCGTTAATGAGTGAAACACAACTTTCCCCACCAAAATCTATATATGCTTCGTCAATAACAACAACCTTGTTCTTTGGGTATGAGTCTAAAAAATCTCTGATTTTTTCAATTGAGATTAGAATACCTGTTGGAGCGTTGGGGTTTGGAAAAATAACACCACAGGAATTTTCATTATAATTGTTCAGGTTTATTGAATAATCATTATCAAGAGGAATTTTTCTATATTGAATCTGATAAAAATCACAGTACACAGGGTAAAAGCTGTATGAAAACTCAGGAAATAGTAAATCTCCTTTATTACTGTCAAAAAAAGCATAGAAACAGAATGATAATATCTCATCGGAACCATTACCCGTTATAACCTGATCTTTAGAAATTCCATATTTTTCAGCTATTATACTACAAAGTTTTGTAGAGTTTGGATCTGAGTATAATCTAAGATTTTCAAGGTCATAAGCTTTTAAATGGTCACTGATCTCAGGGGATGGAGGAAAGGGGTTTTCGTTAGTATTTAATTTTATATATTTTCTATCCTGAGGCTGTTCCCCTGGTACATAGGGAGTCAGATTTTTCATTCTGTCAGCTAACATTTTAAGTAATCCTTTTTTTATTGGTTTTTAATCATAAACGTCATAACCTCTCTCAGGCAAAAAAGCTATCTCTTAAATAATTTTTTTTTAGGCTTTTTTAGATAAAAGTTCTATTAATAGAGATTATTTTGAGAGCGATACTAAATGGTGGTACGAATTTTGTATATTTTAAAATAAAAATTAAACAGGGGTAGCTAAGTGAATAAAGAACTGATAATAAAAAAGCTTTCTTTAACTAAGCATGTTGAAGGAGGATATTTTGGAGAGACTTACAGATCTGAGGGTTTGATAGAAACAGATCGGGAGAACTCATCCAGATCTATTCTCACATCTATCTATTACATGCTGACTGATGACAGAAATATTGGATATTTTCATGTCAATAAATCGGACATTATACATTATTTCCATGGCGGATCAGCACTCACTTATTTAATCATTCACCCAAATGGTAAGCTTGAAAAGATTAAACTTGGGAACGATCTTTTAAATGGACAGGTTCCTCAGCTCATTGTGAGAGGCGGTTGTTATAAGGCTACAATTTTAGAAGATGGTGAATATGGTTTATTAGGAGAAGCGGTTGCACCGGGGTTTGATTATATTGACATGAAAATTGCAAAAGCTGAAGAATTAAGTGTGAAATTTCCCGAACTAATGGATGAAATATCGGAGTATATAAAAAAATAATTATGAATTATGGATTTAAAACAATAGATAAAATCAATGAACTTTTAAAATCAGGAGTGGATAAAATATCAGTAATTTCAAGGCATTCTGCCCGTAATTATGCTCCTGAAAGACCATGGTTGGAACCTTTTATGGGGCTGACAGAAGATGGAAAGGTATATGCCAAAGATTTTGCAAAGCGTCTGGATTTTGACGGAACAGTATCTTTTTTTTCCAGTATGATATGCAGATGCCTTGAAACTTCTTTTATGATGGAAAAAGGACTTTCAAACTGTGTGGTAAATTCGAATATTCTTGAGGAGTCTTTATTCCCATTTTATGTTAAGAACCCAAAAGAAGTTTATGATGTCGTTATAAACCACAGTGAAGATGAGTTTTTCAGGAGATGGTTTAATAATGAACTATCAGAAGATACCATTTGTAATGCACGTGATTCTGCAAATAAGATGCTTGGTTTTATGAAGGAGAAACTATCTTCAAAGAACATAAATTTTATGATCTCCCATGACTGGAACCTCTATCTTATTCAGGAATACATTTTAAATTTGAAATATAAAGAACAGAAAAGAGTCGAGTTTCTTGATAGTTTTATTCTTTACGAAAAAGATGATCAACTCTTTATTAAGAATGATGAAGATTTTGTAAAAGAGCTTTAGGGAATCTCTAACAACTGATCTTTTTGCGAAACACAGATATAACAAAAATAAAACCTTTTTTATAAACGAATCAACCCTTTATTTTTTGTTATGCCCTGTTTTTCATCAAAAATTCTAATTATTAGAGATTCCCTTTAATAAAAAATTTTATTAAAAAAATTAGTATAAAGGAAAAGAAAATGAAGAAAATCTTGCTGATGGCAATCGCAATAATGATGATTCCTATGATTACTTTTGCAGAGAATTTTGTAATAGATCTTGCTGCAAGTTCAAAAACTATTGAATCAAATCTTGCTGTTATGATGGAAGTCACAAATGGTCAGATTTTATCAGCTGGTGGAGGCATTACAGTTATTGATCATGATGAAAAAATCATAAATGGTAAAATCCTTATGAAAGGAAAGGAAGCGGCTCCTGGTTTCCAGTATGGAGTTGGTCTGAAGTGGCTTGGAAGTGATAAAATAGGTTACGATGAAGGAAAAGATTATGAGTTGAATGCATTAGGTCTTTTATTCGCGATTGAGTATGATATGCTTGCTCTTCCTGGTTCTTCAAAAGCCCCTGTTGTTATCACAGCTGAAGTAAGCGGTGCTCCTTCATCTCTTTGTTTTGAGGATGCTAAAAGTTATATAGATGCAAAGGTCAGAGCTAGCGTGTATGTTTTACCGAACGCTCTTATTTTTGTTCAGGTTTCATACTATAAAATTAAATTTGAAGACAATCCAGAATTCAAATTCAGGGATTCAGATATGTTTTTAGGTGTATCTTTTCAATTTTAAGGATAGGGAATGAGATATGAATATTAAGAATGCAATTGCTGAAAGAAAAAATATCATTACAAGGCTCATTTTTACTGTTTTGTTCCTGATTGTTTTTGAGATCATAAAGTTGATTTTGCATTTGACTGTTTTTTGTCAGTTTGTATACTGCCTTGTTACACAGGGACACAACAAGGTTTTAATGAAATTTTCCAATAAACTTTCAACTTATGCCTATAAAATTCTAAGGTACGTTACTTTAAATGAAAATGAGATGCCGTTCCCATTTAATGAATTTCCCCATGACATTGAGCCTGATAATAATGATGTGAAATTTTAGATTTATTGTAAGATTTTCTTTATACTAAAAATTAAGAACCCCACTTTTATTTTAAAAGTGGGGTTCTTGTATTTTGAAAAGTATAGGAAATCTCTAATAACTGTCCTTTGACCGTTTTCAAAAAAAAGAACTGTAAACTTTATAAAATAAAACCTTTTTTATAAACGAATCGTCTCGTTATTTTTTTCTCAGCCTTGTCTTTCGATCAAAAATCGAGATATTAGAGACTCCCTATGTATACTGATTTATTTTATCCATCTGATGAAATGATTTTATGTGCCTTACAGTACCTGTTCTACTATTAAGAACCATTGAGTTTGAGGAAGCTCCTTTATTGGTATAATCAATACCTGACAAAAAAGTTCCACCGGAAATACCGGTTGCAGCAAAAAACACATCACTACCCTTCACAAGGGTATCAACGCTTAATATTTCTTTTAAATCGATACCATAATCTATTAGTGACTGTTTCTCCTCTTCACTTTGGGGCGCAAGCCTTGAGAACATCTCTCCTCCAATTGCCTTAATAGCGCAGGCTGAGATTACACCCTCCGGGGTTCCACCAACACCCATCATGACATCACAATCGCCACAGGGGTCAACAGCTAAGAGTGAACCAGCCACATCCCCATCTGTATGAAGCTGAATTCTTGCTCCGGCTTCTCTAATTTCACTAATTAGTTTACTGTGCCTTGGTTTATCGAGAACAAAAACAACAAGATCTTCAACAGATTTCCCGATCTCTTTTGCAACATTTTTAAGGTTTTCTTTCACTGGTGCATCAATATCAACAACATCTTTGGCCTCTTTAGGAACAACCAGTTTTTGCATATAATAGCTTGGACCTGGATTATACATAGCCCCTTTTGGAGCTGCTCCCACAACAGCTATGGCATTTGGTCTTCCTAATGCCAGAAGGTTGGTACCTTCAACAGGATCTATTGCTATATCAAGTTCAAGGCCTTTACCATTACCAACTTTTTCACCATTATAAAGCATTGGGGCCTCATCTTTCTCCCCTTCACCAATAATTACGACACCTTTCATTTCAATAGAGCTGAAAGCCTTACGCATGGCATCAACAGCAGCACCATCGCCTTCTATTTTCTGTCCTTTTCCTACATATCTTCCTGCAGCAATAGCTGCAGCCTCTGTAATACGTACAAGGTTAATAGCAAGGCTTTTGAATTGAGCGTCCATATTCTCTCCATATGTTTATAGATTTAATTATCTCTTTTTTTAAATTTAAAAAACCAATATCAATAAAGCTCAATTTTTACAAGTCTACCATCAAGTCCCCCATTTTTAAGAGGTTTTTTAAATGAAGCTTTAAGTCCAAGTTTTTTAATATATTCCCTCTCTCCAAAGTATATATAAGCTGTTCCACCTTTACACTTTTGCTTCAAAAAATCACCAAAGGCTTTATAAAAGGCGTCAAGATTTTTACCCTTTGAAAGGCGTATTCCATAAGGAGGATTACAAACAATAACAGCATTTTCAATATTTTTCAGATCCATAAAAGCGGCTTGCTTTATCTCTACATCCTCTCCACCTGGAAGAGTCTCCATATTTTCAAGGGTTGCTTCAACAGCATTGGTATCAGCATCACTACCCCTGATTAAACCTTCAGGAAGTTTTATAATTTTGTTATCCTCATAAGCTTTAACACTCTCCCACAACTCTTTTTCAAAATCCGGGAGATGTTCAAAACCAAAGCTTTTTTTAAGATATCCTGAAGGGATGTTGCAGTGCTTCATATATGCTTCACTCAGAAGTGTGCCGGAGCCACACATAGGGTCATATAAGCATTTTGTACCATCCCATTCGGTGATTTCAAGTATAATTGCAGCAAGTGTCTCCTGCATGGGGGCTGTAACACTTTGCTTTCTGTATCCTCTCTTATGGAGCGACCCACCGGAAGTATCAAAACTAACGACACAGTAATCATCCTTTATATGAACACTTATCCATGCATCCGGGTCTTTTGTATCCACATTTGGTCTTCTCCCAAACTTATCCATAAAATAATCTGCGATGGCATCTTTTGCACACAAGGATGCAAACTGGGAATTATTAATGGAACTTGCAGAAACATTTGAAAAAACAGCAAAGGTTTTGTTCAGGTAGAAAAATGAATCCCATTCAATACGTTTTATATTTTTGTAAAGAGTATCTCTATCTGGGCATTTAAAAGAGATGAGAGGTGCAAGAACTCTTGTTAAGAACCTTGAGGTATAGTTAATTCTGTAAAGAGTTTTTTGGTCAGCTTTAAAGCTAATTCCCCTGATCTTCTGAACGATATTTTTAGCGCCAAGGCCTTTAGCTTCAGACAGACCATACTCCTCCATCCCCCCGGCTACTTGAGCAAAGTATTCCCCCCGCTGATATTTATACATTGATAATCCTATTCTTTTTAAATTAAAGTTTTATAAAGCTTTGACTATGGGGATCTCACTCCATCTTGTTGTAAAAGCATTAGATAGCATGGCAGATGCGGGCATAAAATCAGGGTTTTTATCTAAACCCTCACCAGCGTATTTTAAAGATCCTGCTCCAAAAGTCTCATTAATATTGTCCAGCACTTTCATTATTTTTTTAGAGCGCCCCCTGTCAATTGAATCAAAAAGTGCCATTTGAACCTGATTTTCAGGCACAAGTTCTTTTAGAATCACACCTGTTTTTTTGTAGGAATACCCTTTTTTGAAAATTTCTGAAAGAACTTTAATTGTGTGGTTTATTAATTCTGAAGTATCATTTGTTTGAACATTTAACTTCATGGTACCAACACGATTATATTGTGGGAGTTCGCTGAACCTGTTTGTCATCACAAAAACCAGAACAGCCCCGGCAACAGACCCCTCTTTTCTGAGTTTTTCAGAAGCTTTGGTCGTAAAGTGTACAACGGCATTCTTAAGATCATCAAAATCATTCAATGTTTTTGCAAATGATCTTGATACAGTAATCTCCCGTTTTTTAGGCGGTGCATTTTCGATGGAATAGCAGGATGTTCCTCTCAGTTCTTCGGCAATTCTTATTCCGCAAATTCCCATTTTTGTTCTAAGAAGATGATTGCTTGTATTCTTAAGAGCTGCGGCATCTTTAATGCCATATCGATTAAGCCATTTAGCATATCTCCTTCCAACACCCCAGACTCCACCAACCGGCATTTTTGCAAGATTTTTATCTATTTCATCTTTGTCTGTAAGTTTTAATACACCTTGACCTGACTTTTTTGCAATTCTCACTGCTACTTTGGAAAGTGTTTTTGTCCTTGCAATACCAACGGACACAGGGATTCCAACCCATTTTCCAATACGTTCACGTATTTTTACAGCAAGGGTCACAAGCTCTTTTTCGGGATAGGATGAAAGGTCGAGAAAACACTCATCTATAGAGTAGATCTCAACTTCAGGTATAATTGATGTTATAACATCCACTACCCTTGATGATATGTCACCATAAAGTGCGTAATTGGAGGAAAAAACCTTTAACCCATTCTCTTTTTCCATGTGTGCGACTTTAAAATAAGGGATTCCCCTTGTTATTCCAATTTTCCTGGCCTCTTCAGACAGAGCAACGGCACAACCATCGTTATTTGATAACACAATAACAGGTTTTCCATTAAGTGATGGCTTAAAAAGCCTTTCACAGGAAACATAAAAATTGTTGCAGTCAACTATAGCATACATTTTGGTTTTCTCACTAAAGAGGATGAATTACATAGGTAACAACACCCCATATTTCAACTTCCGAGTTATCTGAAAATTCAATGGGTGCGTAGTTTTCATTTTCCGGAACAAGGGATACACGGCCCTCTTTGAATCTGATTCGTTTAACAGTTAGTTCCCCATCAACCACAGCGATAACTACTTTTTTATCCACAGGCTCCATGGATCGGTCCACAATAAGGAGATCGTCTGAAAATATCCCGGCACCTGTCATGGAATCTCCGGAAACCTTTACAAAAAAAGTAGCCACAGGTTTTTTGATCAGATGTTTGTTAAGGTCAAGTTTCCCCTCTATATAACTGTCTGCAGGGGATGGGAAACCTGCTGAAACAGGCATCATAAAGACAGGCCTTTTACATTCTGTTGATTGATCCGATCTATATATAGACTTTACTTTGACCATAGCTTCCAAAATTTTAATTATTAACCCTTAATAGTTTGATTCAGTTTCCATCAGTTTTAGATTCTCAAAAATGCCTTACAATTGTCTTTTTCAAATCCATAAAGTTCATCAATAAAACAAAAATACCTGAAACAAAACTGTGAAGATTATTCGTATTTCCCTAATATAATAACCTTTATATCATGTTTTATCTTGACTGTCTCGGGAACCTCTTAAAAACTAGAAATTTTGGATAAAATTCAACGTTTATAAAAGCTTTAGTTTTATAAAATCTCTGCATAACAAAAAATAATGAGCCGATTTTATTACAGTTCTTTTTTGGAGATAACGAAGTATTTCGCTAAAAAGGCAGTTTTTAGAGGTTTCATATAGCTATAGAGAGTTAAATGTAAGGACTTTATGAGGATGTAAAGTTGTCTGTAATATAATTTTCGAGCTCTGCCAGAATATCTTTCTGCTGAGAATCCAGATTCAGGAGTCCATCCTGTTTTATAGAATCAATCTCTTTTAAGGCTACTTTCGGAGCCACTCTTTCATGCTTTTTGAAATGAATTCGGGCTCTCCAAGCTTTTGTTGCACCTCTTAGTTCAAGAAAATCAAGTCTTAGTCAGATCCATTGATTTTTATAAGGAATAGAGTTGCCAATTAAAAGAACAGGAATCATGAAAGTTATTTTAATCTCCAAAAGAACCTGAAGACATAATAGCGAGTCTGTGTATTCCTGATTCAATCACACTAACAAAATCTTCAACAGTTCTGCTATTCCTTACCTTTTGATATTTTTTTTGCATATCCATAAAGAGTGTAATGTAGTTATGCCTTGCGTCTACTGGTCTCGTCGATACCAATAGTCGTTACGCCCGAGCAATCTTCCAATGGAGAGTGCTTTATCAACGTATTTCCTAAATTAGCACAAAGTTCCAATACATGAACTTCAAAAAGTAGCGTAAATCCAGAATTAAGACCATGGAGGCGCGATTTCTCAAACATAATTATTCCTATTAAATTAAATTTTTTATTAATCTTAAGTTTTTTTCTTATATCTTTTTTGAGAATTTTATTAAAGTACCCATTTTTAATTTTTTAGCTTCTACACTCAAAATGAAAAACAATCATAATTCATAAATGCGTTTATCTCTTAAAGTGGCCTAAAAGGTAGAATTAATAGCAAAATGGTGTATTTTTGGTGATTTCTTTTAATTTCAGGTATTTAATTTGGTCCAAGAAGAATTATATCTTAAGAAAAAGTACTAAATGCAAAAAGAGAAGACCTATCTCAAATACCTAAAAGCTTTCATGTGACGAGAAAAAAACTCACAAAATACCAAGAAAGAACTTGACGATATGGTTGATGATTCAGATTCTGAGTTGGCAGAATATACGCAGAAAAGATCAGAGAAGAAAAAGGTTAAGCAAGAAAGAAAAGCTCGAAAAAATGAAAATGTAAAGAAATAAAGACAAACTCTCAAACCTGCCCCCACAGTAAATTTAAAGCGCATAACTACAGAAAATATCTGAGAAATCCCTGAACAAAGCAGGATGACAACAAATCTGTGGCGGAGGAGATTGAGAAAAGGAGATTGGCTGAAAGGAATCCATCCAAGCAAAACAGGAACTGGGTAACTCCTACAAAGTAAGCTGGATAGGATACGACATGCAACGTATGCTCGTTATTACTTGAAGCAGGACCACAGTGCATTAATAGTGCACGCTTGGATCTGTTCGGAGTGCTGAGCAATCAGCATTCCTACCGTAATTCTATAGTCAATTTTCAGAGTAAAAAATAGGTCGTCAATCATTAAAGGGCTTGTCAAATACCCAATTGTAACGCTTCTATAAAACTGTTTTTATCATCTACGTGAAATGCAATAGCTTTGTATGTTGTCTTAAATCCATATACTCTGTTCAATGTTGCTTTAGTTTTTAGGTTTATCAGAACATTATGGCCTTCGAAATGCCAGAAAGGTGATAAGTTATGGATTTTATCACAACAATCAATTGATTTTAAATTTAGCTCTAAATCTGAAATATCGCTAATCGGAATGGTTGTCTCGCTGATAAGGCCATATCTCAGATTTAGGTTTCCGTTTTCAATTGAGATGGGTCTATTAGGAATCGAATTTATTATTCCAAGTAATTGGATAATGGTGTACAGACTTATTGAAGTACATATCCATGCAAAAGTAATACTCCATTGCTCAGCTAATATATGAACAAAAATTGCCTCCATAGGGGTCATAATTATAAAAACCCATAAGAGTAGTATAGTTTGGTATTTTTTATGATAAGAAAACTCCTGATTGCTAAGATCTCTTTTCTCCCAGTGAAAGAAACAATAATAAACCATTCCCAGGTCCAAAACAATTAATGAACCTAGTTTGAAGGGTAAAATCCTATCAACAATATTTTTTAGAATAGTATAGTGGTCAATCGGTTTGTCATATATTTCACTGACATTTTCCATCGTATAGGTTTCTGCTTTTTCATTTCTCATAGTGTAATCATTTTTTATTCTCGGTGAACATTTTTACTATATAAACATGAGTATTTTCAGGAGTCAATGAAATTCTACATATATTTTATTGTTATAGATACCCACAAAAATAATTTCTAATATGACAATTTATACGTATAATCAAAAAGAAGTCCATTTGATTATTATTTACAATATTTTTGAATAGTGATAATTTGTGATTTTGCTGTAAAAGGAATTATATATGGGACCTCTAATTTTTATCAAAATAACTATTCATATTACGATTTTCCATTTACAATAAAGATTTAATAAAGTAATCTCAAGTTCTTTTAAAGCAATAAACAGTACTATATATAAGTGCTCCCGGTCCTTAATACGATCTTCAATTTTTTGTTATTGTTTTCGTTTTCAATAAAATCACTGTAAATAGAAAATTCATGTAAGTCAAAGATCCATTTTTTTTATGAAGGTGGCCCTTAACACAGAATTGATATTTAATTTTTCTATCAGTTGTATTTGCCAATATCCTCTCTCAATTATGATCAAATCATATAAAAATATGATTTGATCATACCACCTAATTTTACAAGTATTTTTTACATAGCATTTAGGAGGTTTTGACTTTCATTAAAAAATTTAAAATATAAACTGTATCTTCTTGAAATAAATAACCTTTTAAAGCCCAACGGTTTAATGGAACAATAGAATTTCTGTTTAACTTTTGTGTTGTTTTATCCTTAAATTTTCAATAGGGTTTTGTGTTTTTAGACATGCACTACTTAACAAAAAATTATGTAATTCATTATTAAATCTATCATGTTGAGTTAAAAAAGGAATATGCCCTGATTGATTAAATTCAATATATTTTGAATTTGCAATACTTTGGTGAATGAGCTTAACCTGAGATAAAGGAAATCCAACATCCCACTTTCCAGCCATTACAAGGGTTGGAATATCAATTTTCTTAAGCCATTCAGTAGAATCGAATCGAAAAAGATTTTCAATATAACTCATAATATAGACATTATCTATCGAACAGTAACAGTCCTTAAGATATTCAAGATAAAGCTCTGAAAGTGAATCCTGAAAAGGAGAATCCTTAAGAGAATTTCGAAATTCAAGAATATACATATCAAAAGGATTAGCAGAGTACTCAACCATATCTTTCTTCATTAACCCACGGAGTCTCAGTTCAGTTGGTGTCGTTGCAACCAGAGATAACGTTTTTAATCTTTCGGGATACTTCAATGCAAAGAGTTGTGCAATATTTCCCCCCATACACCATCCTAATAAATGAGAAGATTCAATATTATAATGATTTAAAATATCGATCAGATCATCGATTAAATTTTCAAAATCAAAATTTCCATTTTCGGCAAAACTTGCGCTATGTCCTGGTAGATGAGGAAAAATTAGACGATAGTCCTTTCGAAGAGCCGGGATCTGATTCTTCCACATCTTCCAATTAAACGCTAATCCTGTTAAAAACATTAATGGTTCACCTTCTCCACATGTTAAAACCTCATACTCTCTACCAGATGACACTTTAATATTATCTGTTTGCATAGAATTGTCTTCACGCATAATCCCTACTGCAAACTTTTCAGTTAACTCAATGGGTTTTGGTATTTCTATAAGATTATTTTTTCTTTGTTCATTTGAAGAAGAAGTTGTGGGTAACTCTTTTCTCTTTTCTTCAATAAAATCAGCTAACATTTTAATAGTAGTCTTTTCCAACAGATCATCAGGACTCAAAACATCTCTATATTTCTCTTTCAGATCAATATATACTTGTGAGATAAGAATTGAATCAAGACCATATTCATGAAGGTTAGTATTAATATCTAACTCATCCTGAGCAATATTGAGAACAGTTGAAAATACTTTTGAAAGAAAAACTAAAGAGGTGGCATATGTCTCTTCTTCGAATTCTAAGCATGCTGAAACGAGCCATTCACCGAATATGGAGTCAACATGATAACCCGTTTTATTAAAAACTGAACTCCAGCTACAAGTTTTATCATAAGAACCAGGTTTACTTTCATGTAACAATCTGTTTTCTAATAGACCAAAAATCAATATATACATATCTGACATAATTGACATCTGATCACTGGCTAAAATCAACCCTTTAGGATCAAGTATTTCTTTGGCAAACGTTAACTTGTTTTCTAACTTTTGATTATCAAGTAGATCGCTTTGAATTATGACTATGTCGGCTTTTCTTTTCGATGAAATTACTTTTAGCAAATCGTCTTCATTTTTTAATGGAAAAAAATCGACAGAATTCAGAGTATTCCTGTTAAGTTGAGCTGATTTAATAATTTTTTTGTATAAAGCACTCCCCTCAACATAATAATATTCATATTTCTGGTCCATTAAATCCAAGTAAAACAAAACAGTTTGTCCTATTGAATTCTCAACACAACCAAGATCTACTATCGTGATTTTTTCTTTTTCCATAAATGGTGTCAGATTTTGAGAAATTATCTGGAGGATTTGTTCATCAGATTGGTCAATATCTTTACTATAAGACAGAGTATCATGAATCCAATTATTAGCCTTATCCGATTTGAATAATTCTTCAATTGTAATTAAATTTCCAAAAATGTCAGGTAAATTCTCAATACAATATTGTAAAAGAGAAAAATGAGAAGATAATTCAGGTAAAGCTCGCTTAAAAAGACCTATTCGTGATTCAATATTCTGTTGTTTATTTCTTGTTTCTTTTTCCCCACCCTTTTCAGACAAGGAAATTAAATCTTCTTTGATATTTATTAACTCACTTTTTTTAAGAACATTTAACATAGTATTTAATAGTAATTTTTTTAGCTCCGAATCAATACAAATTTTGCCATATATAGTTTGTATAGATATTTTCTGATCAATTTCTTTTAGAAACCCCATTACCTGTAAAGCATTTAACATTAGAATTCCACAAGAATCAGAGAATAACTTTTTATTCTTTTCAAGATCATTTTCACCTTTATGGGCTATTTCTAATATTTGTTTTTTATTCTCTTTTATTGGAAGTATTTCTTTATTAGAAGATACTACTTCACTTGATGTGATTTTTGTAGAATCCTTTTTAATTTTTTGTCGTACAATGCCATTACTGCTTGCAGTTATAACCTGCTGCCCAGATTTGTGTTTAGCCGGGAAAAAGACAGATTCATAACCTTCTTCTTCAAGAACTTCTACCCAATTTTTTGGATATAATCCCGGACTCCCGTCTAAACGAAGCGTAGTATCTTCATACAACCACCAACCTTCCAGCAAACCAAACGTAAGATGTGCAAATAATGACCAATCACATATTTCATTAAGCAAAAGAACCCCTTGATTCTTTAGGATTGCTTTAGTATTACGTAATGTTTCTCGAATATTAGGAGTAGCATGTAAGACATTGGCTGCAATCACAAAATCGTAATGATCTTTAGCAATCAATTGTTTCGCCAAGGGCTGAGACACATCGAAGATAGATGTTCTAAGCGCTGAAAAATCAGGTTGATAATTTTTTTCAGCATGTATCAAAAATACTTTTGATAAATCTGTATAACAATACTCTTCAATGGAACCTGAAAACTTCTGCAAGGCGTGCAATACCTTTTCTGTGGTTCCCCCTGTGCCCGCACCAATTTCAAGGATACGGATTTTTCTATTCTTGTCAATCTGCAGTTCTTTACTAATAGATTCTACAAGAATACTCGATAGTAAATCATTATTATAATCAAAAACAGGATTGTCTTTATAAATCCCTTCAACCAGATTTAAGGAACCGTCTGGGAACAACACTTCTGTTGCAATTTTTTTCCCACTCAAAATGTCTGGTAATGCTTTCAAACATCTCTCTAATAAAATAATAAAATGTTGTAAACTTGAGTTGCTAATCCACCCGGATCTCTTTTCTTCCCATTCATTCCACAAATCAGACAGATCTTTCATCTCTTTAGTAATCGCCAGTTCCTCATTGATGTAGTTTTGTTTTTGTAAATATTTTACACTTACTGATAACCAGTCTTCATAAAAATGTGCTGGTTCAGCTTCAAGGGACAAATCTCGAATTTTGGTTTTCTTTTTCATGAAAAGCCCTAAAGAAAAGAGACTGGCAATAAGGATTTCTGTCAATAAGGATTCCATTTCTTGTGTATGTTGTTTTTTTTCTGGAGATGAATCTGGTTCTAAAAATTCATGTTCAGGTAAAGAATCTATTACTTCATGAAGGATAGAACTTGATTCTCCCGTGTAATAAGTGATTTCTTCTTGTGAAGAAAGGGAATGAATTACTTCATTTTTTGTAGTTTTAATCAAACCCAGCTGATTTATTTTAGAACCAACAAAAGCTTGAAGTGAATCCATGCCTTCCTGTGGTTCAATAGATCCAAGTCCTATTTGAGTCATTTTTTTCTTATAAAAATCATTCGCTACAATTCCGATACTACCCCAGTATCCCCAATTTATAATTTTCACTGGATATGAATATTTCTGGTTCAACATTAATGCAAAGCTGTCTTTAAATGTACAACCAGCAGAATAGTTTGATTGTCCGGGACCTTTTGCAAAAGATTGAACAGAAGAAAAGAAGAGCATAAAATCAAGATCGAGTTTACCAAAAACCAGATCCATATTAACACTGACATCTACTTTTGCTGATAAACCGGCTTTAAATGTTACTTCTTCCATTTTATCAAGAGACTGATCCTTAAGAACTATGACAGAATGGACAACACCATGAATTTTAGGATATTTTATTTTAATTTTCTTAAATGCCTGTTTCAAAGAAGATAGGTTTGTAGCATCTGCAGAAATATATAGCGGTTCTTTTCCATGAATACCTAATGACTCAATTTTTTTCTGAATGGAGTCATTTTTTTTTCGTCTTCCAATCCAGATAATGTGAGCATTGTAATGTTTGATCATGAATCGACTCCAGACTTCACCAATACCACCTGCCCCTCCAATCACTACATAAACTCCCTCTTTTTGGTACTGAGAATTTGCCTGGTTAATGGACTTAACAACAGCTAATTCCTGCTGAAACCATTCTTTGTTACGATAAGCAAAGCCATTACCATTTGAGTCCTCGGCAAGAGAAAAACATTCATTAGCTGAAACAGATTCAAACGATTCAATATCAAGTAAACGGAGTTTCCAATAAGGAAATTCTTTAGCCAGACTTCCAACCAGGCCAAAGACTCCTGCATGATCTGGAGAAATAATATCCTGTTTTTTAACCAACTGTGTTTTTCTTGTAATTATAGTCCATTCGATTTTTTTTGTTCCATAACCAAGGTTCAGAAGGGCCTTTATAATTCTAAAAACCTGAAGAACTCCTTTATCTTGCTTTAAAATCGTATTTTTTTTATCTAAATCATTGGAAACATCAGGAGCAACCCAAAACAGATGATCAAAAGAACAATCTCGCAACTTTTCCTGAATTAACTCGATTGTTGTTTGTTGAGAAAACTCCAATAACTTAGTGTTTGGATATGATTCTTGAACCCATTTCAGCTCAATTTGATTTGAATCCAACAATAATGTTTTTGCTTTTGATGAAATAGAAACCCGATTTAATTGTTCAGGGATAATTGGATTCCAGACAGGTACTAAATATTGAAGTTCCATTAACGAATCTTCATGATTTGTATTTATTTCTATTTTTTCCAGATTTGTATTTTCTAATTGTAACTGATTATCCATCGACTGTTCGGGTTTTAATTTTAATGGAATCACTTTACTTTGATTATTAGAAATCCAGTATCTCTTTTTCTTAAAAGGATAAGTTGGCAAACTGATACGATTTGGTTTCACTTCTTCTAAATAAAGTCTGTTCCAGTCTAACTCATAGCCCTTTACCCATAACTCTATCAGTTTGGAATATTTTTTCTTTGCGAACCAAGCATCAATAGTATTTTGCATATCCTCATCCTCTGTAAATACAGATATGCTGTTTTTATTGTGTGTAACCTGACCTCGGTATAATTTATCGATATTCTCTTTACCATCTATAACTTCTGCCAACGCCATTTCCAGATCCTCTAACGAACTGGCAATCAGGCCTAAGCGTTCTTCCAGAGGCACTCTTCCAGTCTGAAGAGTAAACGCTAAAGATGTTAAATCAATTCGTTCTTTTTCCGCTTTAAGATAATTCAATATTTTAGTTATATAAATCTGTAATCCTTCGGAGGTTTTAGCAGAAATAGGAATGAGTACTGGTTGACTTGTTTCAAGTTGAGTAGATTCTTCATTTTCAGCAGTATACTCCTCCAGGATTATATGAGCATTTGACCCTGTTGCTCCAAATGAACTAATTCCAGCTCGTCTTAAA
>JAAELO010000566.1 GCA_024226555.1 Desulfobacterales bacterium
GTAAGAATGCTGAAACTGTTTTTCAAGTAACCAGGGTAGTCTTTGCTCATTTCGAATTGTTTTTAAAAAGAAGGAGAAATTTCTTCTAGACAGTGAAAATCTTAGCTAGGCATTTCTTATAGAAGCCAACTTTATTTCGAAATCGATTCTGAATGAAGTGTGAATACCTGAATTGTCAGAGGGTATAAGGCAGTAAGGCCCGTGTGAGTGAGATTCTAGTTTTATAAGAAACTAAAAAAAGAAGGCCTATATATTGATAGATTTGTTAGGACTTGAAAGTAATTCACGATTTTGAGAATGAAGCAGCTTACCATGTTTTGGAACAGGCCAAACAGATAAATATGAAACCAAGCTTGCGAAACTGGCCTGCAAAACAAAATCACGATAATAAGAAAATTGAAAATAGAATCTAGACGATAATAAAAAGAAAATAGAATATAGGAAAGCCGAGCCTTTACAATTATTTTGGAGATTGAAAACGACTCAACTAAATGCATATGACACGAACCTTGATGATTTGAGAAAGTCCTGAGCAGTACTGCAAGCCTGCAAGAAAATGAGACTTTGTAAAATTCTAGACAAGTTTCAATTGATTACTAAAAGGGGGTGGGCCATCCATGGCGGTACTGCAATACCAGGACAACCCGTGCCCGGGGTGAAGCAAGCTTCAGACCCACGGACCATTTCCAAAAATCAGTTTAATATTTGAGCACCCTTGGGTGCATATCAGATATTAAGCTGATAAGAACAGATACTACACTTGATCTTAGCCAAAAGGCCGAGAAGCGATAACGATTTAGTGTTCATGACTTTACTGCCTCTTCTCAGCACTCCGAGCAATCACGTGGGTGGCTTTGCGTACGCAAAAAAATAATAGAATAAAGTGAAGCCTACAACACCAGGTGTTCCCAGGCGGTCACCCATCCAGGTACTGACCTGGCCCGACCGTGCTTGA
>JAAELO010000567.1 GCA_024226555.1 Desulfobacterales bacterium
TTGAATAATAATTTAATTTAAAAGTATTTAATATAATTTTATATATTTTATAAATATAATAAATATATTTTATTAATATTTTAATATTTTAATTTTTGAGTTATAAATTTTATATTGTTATATTTTAATATTTATTTTTAAAAGTTAATAAATATATACATATTATATATTAATAATATTTTTGTAATATTTATAAATTTAATATTTTATATTTTTATTAATATTTTGATATTTTTATATTTTTATTAAAATTTATTAATATTTTTAAATATTTTGATATTTTTATTAATAAATATGCTAATAATATAGTATTTTTATCAATATTTTGATAATTTTACTAAAAATCATATATTTTAATCAAAATTCATTAAAATTCATTAAATATTTTATTAAAAAGATGTTAAAATCCTTTAATAAATTCAGTATTGATTTTTGATATTTTGAAAATTGATTAAAAAAGTGTTAAAAATTGAAAATTTGATCGATTTTTTGATATTTTTGATATTTTAATCGATTTTTCATATTTTTGACAATATGTTCTCTTATTTTCTCCTTATATCAAAAATATGTCATTTTTTCAAAGTCCATATAAATTGAATCTAGGTGTTTAACTTCTAAACGTGTATCTTTCAATTCAAAAAGTTTGAAAAACATTACAAAACAGCTATTTTGATGTGTTTTTTCGACTTTTGAAAAGTTGATTTTTCGATTTTTCGATTTTAAAATATAGAAATTCGAGTTTTAAATATTCAAATTTTTCAAAAAGTCAAAAATTGAATTTTTTTATATAGAGGTTAAAAAATCTATGTGTTAAATATGTAGTATATAAATTTATTTTTGTTTTTATCGATTTTTCGATTTTTTCAAAAAGTCTGTTTTTTAATATTAGACTTGAATAGATATAAATATCTGTTTTTTGATTAAAAAGGTTATAAAA
>JAAELO010000568.1 GCA_024226555.1 Desulfobacterales bacterium
CACCAGTGCTTGCGAAAAAAAACATCGCATAAGATATTGTCATCCATTTAGTATGTCTAAAATCAACTTCCAGGATATAATCAAGCAACAATTCAATCATAATAAACCCGAGCATCAACCCTAATTGAATGTAATACAATGTTGGTCTTTCAAAGTTTGTTGATGAATAAAACAGATATGCCAGAGGAATTGCTGTTATCATAAAAGCTATTCCTGTCCAATATTCTGCTATTCCCAGATTAAGCAGCCTGAAAATGAATATCAGACTACTCGTAATTAAAATGAACAATGCAAGATACGCACCGAGTAAATTTATTTTTTCAAGTTCCATATTTATCCTGTTTTAGGGCCCTGCAAAGGTCACGGATATGAGTAGTGCAGGATTTCGAAGATCCAACTTGCCAAACAACGACACCCTTTACTAACCTGCTTAAATCATATGACCGCTTGTTGAACACTGGTTAATTCTAACATTTAAGTTTTAGCCTCAAAACTTTATTTCCACTTTCTTTATGATTATATTTTTTTATTCTTTTGAAGCCATACTTATAATAAAATGCTCTTCCAATAATATTCTTATCAAATACTTCGACCTCTAAATCTGAACGTTCTTTTTTAATAAAATCCACTAATTTTGTGCCTATCCCTGTTGAATGGTTATTTGGCAGAACAAAAAGTCCACCAATTTCATTATCCAACATGCTTATAAATCCAACTATGGAATTGTCAATTTCGTATACCCAAGTTTTCGCGTTCGGTATATAGACATTTATTATATCTGATTTTACTTTTTCCATAATACCTGAGTTCAGGAATGGATGAGCTAATGTCGATGATTGATACCAGACATTAATAATTTGTTCAAGATCTTGTTCTTTATATTTTCTAATCATTATCGTCTTTTATTTTTAGCTTGTGCAACAATGGCGGGGGTATGGTTAGTGCGGGATTCCGGAGCAATAATTTTTCTATTTACTAAAATTTTCATTGCTTACAGAATCTCACAATTTACGATGAAACCCGCATTAAGCATAGCCTTTGTTGGGCGTTCGGTTTTTATTCTGCCATTTCCTTTTTAACCTTCTTTTTTCTATTTGTTCCTGGTCTGGAAAACTTGGCTTTCATTTTTTTATAAGTTCACTGATTTCCTTTCTCTCCTGGTCAGTTAAGGGAGGGCTTTTAATTAGGAAATCTACTCCTTCTGGTTCTTTAATATGTGCCATTTTATTGTATCTTAAAATATTTTACAACTAGTTTTTTCGCTGCACTGGTGTCAATAATCATTCTTTGATTTTTAAAATGAAATGCTCCGAGTGTCTTTTCATAATGTTTAATGAGTTGTGTTTTTGCTGTAAATGCAACGTATCCGTCAAATCCTTTTTGAAACGATACTTTGCATGCATATGCAACAAGATTTCCGGCTACTCCTTCGTAAAGTTTATTTTGTCCAACGTTAAATGGTGCACTTTCAAGTAGGTTTATAAAGATATGATCGTTTTCGATAGTGATGCTGAGTAGGCCCTGAATAACATTTGGATTATTTACAATTGTTAATTTGTATTGCTCAGACTTTTCATTTTTAAATTCAATTCTCCAATTAAAATTCCATCCATTTTTCTTGGTAATATTTTTCAAATCACTTTTTGTCAAAATGGATATTTCTGTTGGAAAGCTGTCTCCTGAGATAGTGTTCAGAATTGAGTCTGTAAACCTGTCAATTATAAAGTCTTGTTCTATTATTTTATTTGAGTTCATCCATTACAAAGATACTAAAAATGCATGAGTTTTACGATAATTTAGTTTGTGTTGTCCTTTTCCCAAACTGACGCCCAACGATAAATGTATGAATCGTAGCTTTGGTTTGTGTGTTTGCCTTGTGCGGCTATGATTACATACATAATGTTATCAGCTGTTGTGCTGGTGAATACCGCTTTAAAATTATTCTTTTTTTGTTCTGGCACGCTTGCATGTAAAAAGAATAATTTTTTTAGCGAAAATTTCAATATGTTAAGTTTTGAGTTATACATCAGTGTATGAGTCCGATACTTAATCTATTTGGGTGCGCTTTATCCTGGTTTCTTAGAAAGGAACTTGATTTTGTGAAAAAAATCAATACCTTCGCAAAGTCTTAAACGTTTTTACGTTACGAATGTGAAACACTCGACCGCTGCAAGCGAAGACTTTGAATCTTTCCCTAAGAAACCTACCTTTTTGCGCATCCCTGAAATTTTTAATTAAATCCATTCACCAGCACAATTGCTTGATAACGTGTGTGTAAA
>JAAELO010000569.1 GCA_024226555.1 Desulfobacterales bacterium
AGATCGCTCTCCAATTTAAAGTGTTGCACAAGGGATGGCATCCCTACATCCCTATGGCAGGTCATAAGTGTCCGAAAGTTTTGAAAAAAATTAAATATCAAGATCCAATATATTGATAATCAATAGTTGTAATTATCATTTTCCATAAAAGCGACTCTTTGATAAAAATTAGGAGCTATTAAAGTTTAGTCTCATTTGAGCCTTATCCAAATTATCCTTGTCAAATTGACGTGCTTTTTTTACCATAATTATTATTTCGTTGGCAACATATTGTAGTTGTTTATATTGTAGTAAGCAAACCCTTACTATTGTTACGAAATGGCCAAACCCATGCTTTACTTTGCTTATGTTCCTACGAATCAACTCAATTAAAAAATAACTGATTAAAGCTATGAAAATTTGAGATTTATTGGAATTTTCGTTAGTTCCCAAGAAATTTTTTATCTGTAGGTTTTGTTTTATGAGCTTGAAAAATGTCTCAATCTGCCACCTGCGCACATAAAGTTCTGAAATAGTTGCCGCTGACCAGTGTAAATTATTAGTTATCAGGGCAACGGCCTTCGTTGTTTTTTTCTTTGTTTTTCTGTCCACTTCTTCTACCATTACAACAACTCTTCTGAAAAACATATTGCTTATACCTGCATCAACTGCTGCCTTGCCTGTTAACCTTATTTTTTCATCTTTAAGTATTTCAAAATCTTTATCCTCGGGCAGGTCAAATTCCTCAATGCTTTCATAATCCGTATTGGTTTTTATTCTTGTCACAAGATGGTTTTCATCATCTATTCTGGCCTTGAATAGTTTAAAATCAAAATATCCCCGGTCATCAACAACTATGGTGTCTTTCGGATAGCGAAAACCATCAACCCCACGCCTGTCACTTAGCTTAGCTTCTGATATGTTGACAATATCGGGGAGTAATGTTTTTTCATCAAGACTTGTATGGATTTTAATGCCCCCTTTAGCTGTCCGGTATCTTGCCCAGTCAAACAAATTCAAACAGACACTCATAATAGTGGCATCTACCAGTTTTATTGACTTACCTTCAATTTCACTGATTTCTTTGTAGCCTTCTTGTTTTGCAAAAATATTTTTATAGTACTTTATCAGTTCGAAATAGATGTGCTCGTAACCCTTCCAGTCCCTTTTTGAATTACCGTCTGACATTGTGGACTTTGCTGGGCTTTGACCAATATCCAAATCAAGCAGGAGCTTCTCGTCTGAGCCCAATCCGAGGTTTATTTCCCTTAAACTCAAACATTTGTTGAGCTGTCCGAATGTCATAGCTACAAATTGGTCGTAAGCTTTGTATGTGGAACAACCTTTATCCAGTTCAAAACGGTGGACTGCATCTCGAATAATATGCTTAGGTACTAAATCCAAAATTTGCTTGAACAATGTAGAATTCGATTTTTTCGTATTTTTGTGCGGTAATATAAAGCCCATGATTTTTTTTTTGAAGTTTGCACTGCAAAATTAGGAATCTTTGGGCTTTTTTATTACATTAAACTTTCGGACACTTATGAGTATTTTTACCATAATAATTTTAGTTACAACTATTTGCCATGAAGTTAAAAAATATTTACTCTGAAAGAACAACCGTACGCAACTATCTGATCATCGGTGCTATTATTGGCCTGGTATCTGCTTTTGCAGAATATTTTTTAAGGTTAAATACAGATGATCATCAGCTACTTATTCCATTGCTGGTCAGAGCTATGCTATCAGGGATGCTGATAATTGGTTCAATTGTGGTTTTCGGGTTATTATATGGAGATCGTTTTACTCAAAAGACTTTTTTGTACCTGGTCATTGTAAAATCTATTTTCTACACTATTAGTACAACGTTTTGGCTTTTAATTATCAATGGAGCTTGGTTTGCAATTAAGGGAGAATATCCAGTAAAGGTGGAGTTAATAAATTACCTCAAAGACGATATGTACCTTATTAATTTATCATCCGTTTTTATAGTCATAATTGCAGTAGTAAGTGTTGGTCAGATAGATAGCTTGCACAGAAAGGGAGAGTTGTTGAACTTTATTTTAGGGAGGTACAACAAACCAAGAGAAGTTGAGCAAATTTTTTGTTTCATTGACTTAAAAGGTTCAACAACGATTGCAGAAAAATTAGGTCATTTCGATTTTGCATGTTTCCTGAAGGACTATTATTCTGACATTACTGAGGCATTGCGAAAAACAAATGCTCAAATATATCAGTATGTAGGTGATGAGGTAATACTAACCTGGTCATTCAAAAGGGGGCTTGAGGATAACAATGCCATTATTTGTTTTTTTGAAATGAAAAAGATCATCAATGACTTGAAGGCAAAGTATATTGCAAAATATGGGGTTTATCCAGAATTCAAGGCTGGTTTGCATGGCGGTAAGGTTATTGTAACGTGGGTTGGTGAATTAAAAAAGGAAATTACATATATAGGTGATGTGGTGAATACTACAGCACGAATTCAAGAAGATTGTAAGCGTTTGGTCAAAGATTTTTTAATTTCTGAAGAGCTATTAAATAGAATATCAGGATTAGGCAATGTAAAAGCATCATTTGTGGAGGAAACCATTCCAAGAGGGAGGGAGGAGAGTGTTAGATTGTATAGTTTGGAATATCTGAAGTAGCTTATTTCCTGTGGCAGCAATAACGTTGGCGCTATGCTGCATACTGCTTTAATATTTCAAATTTTCAATATTACAAATATCCTTTATTAATGCGCATAAACTTCATGTTTACAACTAATTGCAGTATGCAGTCTGAGCGTGTGTTGAACTAAACCTCCCTTTCGGGAGGTAGCTCAACGAGGTTACCAAAAAAAGTAGTAACCTACTCGTGTTAAACATAAAATAAATTAACATGAGCAAAGTTACAATTTTTGATCAAGCCTGCAATAAGGTTGAGGGCTTTAAAGCGATGGGCGAACATTTTATGCGTCTGTTGGAAATCAACGGGCTATCAACAAGGAACATCAAACTGTTTGCCCTGAGCCTAAAAATTGATCCCACATTATATTAAGGTATACCATCCATTCCTCCGGTCTAATTCAACAGTAAGCACATATTTCGACAAGGGCCGAAAAACGATACTTTGTTGTTAGTGGCTAATTTATTTCATTCTGGTTAGTGTTTGTCCATAAAGTCAGTGTCTGATCAATAATGTTCCCTAACAAGGTTTGCGCAGTGCTGAATAACAATTAGTTTACTTTTGTAAATGACTGAGTTTAAAGACAAGCGTAACGAAGAAACCGGACATTATGGACAAACACTACTCATTATTATCGCCTTGATGTTTAACTTTTCCACGTCTTTCAATAAGTGCTTTCCTGATTTCATGTGCTTTTTCTTCGCTGATTGA
>JAAELO010000570.1 GCA_024226555.1 Desulfobacterales bacterium
ATAAGAAGTGTTCTCCGATCCATGTTCGGAACGGAACATTTGGGTACCATAAGTCACTCCCTTGGGCGAAAGTGCGATTGCTGACTTGTTCTCTGCCTTGAGCGACGACCTGCAAGGGACCATCCATATATTACGTCATATCCAAATCGAGGGTTTTTACCCCCCCCCCCTCGTCATATTTTGCGTCATATCCGGCGTATACCCCCCTCCCCCCTCCGTCATATTTTGGCCACATCTCAAAGTATAGGGGTAACACTTTTGGGAGGCATAAAAAAAGGGTCAAATTTTTTTTTCCGCCTCCGGCGGGGACAAAAAGAGGAGGATAGAATTGTCTTCTTCTATTCAAATAGATCCTACTTCCTTCTTTCCCTTCTCTTTCTCCTCTCCTCTTCTTTTCTTCTCTTCTCTTTTCTTTTATCCTCCTCCTTCCCCCTCTCTCAAAACACACCCAAAATATGACGTCATATCCGGAGACCCCCCTCCCCCCCCCTCCGTCATATTTCGTCATATTCGCCATACCCCTCCCCCCCTCCCCCCAATATGACGTAATATATGGATGCCCCCTAGAAACACGGTGAGAATTGTGAGTCGGACTGTGACAAAATCAGTTGTGAAATTTAAAAAACCAAAATCAGATATTGCACAGAAAGGCCGAAGCAGAGCTTATAGAACCAGCCAAAAATTGTGCATGTCGATGTACAATTGCAACATTAAACGTCTCCATTGACAATCAGACACCCTGTACATGTTGCGTCGATCGAGCATGTGGGGGGGGGGGGGTCTCTCGCAGAATGATTCAAGTTACTGTGAAGCACAAGTTGCAAATTAAACTCAGCTCCGCAGATTCGCATGCGCATCGCGAGAAAATGCTTTCCCTTTTGGACTTCAAAGATCAAGGAGTCTACAATCAATCAGTATATCTCTTTTTTGCAAGCAATTTTAATGTCTTCTATTCATTGATGAAAAGTAACCATGGAGAGCTCATTACGTGCTCGCAAAGCTTCTTTCCAACTAAAATCTTAATAGGATATTGTCTCTCACTTTCGTCCTCCCCAAACGCGGGGTATCGCACGCACATTTTCTCGGATATTCCCCTATCTTCGACTACTCTTTCCCCTAAA
>JAAELO010000571.1 GCA_024226555.1 Desulfobacterales bacterium
ATCTTTAAAAAGCGCATATCAAGTATTTAAAAATGAAGCTCAATGTTTGAAACCGGACTATACACCTATCACAGTAAATATGGACGGATGGAAAGCCACTCGAAATGCATGGTCATTTTTATTCACTTCCGCAGTCATTATTTACTGCTTTCTCCATGTCTACATCAAAATTCGAGATAGAGCCAAGAAAAAATATAAAAACACTTTCATTGAAGTCGCCTCAATGCTTTGGGATTGTTATGACGCAGAAAACAAGAAGATCTTTTCCCAACGAATCAGAAGATTAATTGAATGGTGCAAGAAAAACAATGCGCCTGATGTTTTGTCAAATCCGATTATCAAGTTACGTAAAAACATAGCCTCATATCTAACCTTCTATGATTTTCCAGTAGCCCAAAGGACAAGCAACATGATTGACAGGCTAATGCAACGAATGGATCGGCATCTTTTTAGTACTCAATATTTTCATGGTTCAATTACTTCAGCAGAACTGAGTATACGGGGGTGGG
>JAAELO010000572.1 GCA_024226555.1 Desulfobacterales bacterium
CGTTATGATCCTGCTGTCGAGTGTTATGTTGGGATTGTGAGCTTATCACAGCTCAACATAACAAGGCGGATCAACCTGTCCGAGGAAATTAGTTGAAGAGTATTGGCTAAATCAATCGGCAGGTTATCCGCGACGTTAGCTGCTAATTAGCCATGGAGATAGACTTATAATGAAATTATACAAATTTACTCCAACCTTAGAAATTGCCGAAACTATCGCTGTTGGAATATTTAGATTCTATGAATTAACCAAATATATTAAAATGGAGGATGACGTTGGGCGATCAGACACAAGTGAATGCTCAGTTAGCTTCCTACCTAAAGAATATCAGAAAACCCCAGATAAGCTTCCTATAGGAAGTTTTAAAGGTATTGAATTTAAATGCATTAGTACCGGAAATGATGAGGATTATATAAAGCAGTATTTTGTGTTTTGCATGAGTACAAAAATGGATGAGAAAGCCATAGGTGACTCTAAATATGTCGTTGAATTGTATCGGGATAACTTTGATTTGTTTATGCAACTCTTAAATGAGCCGTTTGAAAATTCTGAAAAAAACAAAGGTCATCAGTTTTTTAGTCATGCTGAAGTGGAGTATTACAACATACATACGCATCCTAAACCATTTGTAGACGATAGGTGGCGTGAAGTATTTGTCAAACACTCTGACTTTGATTATCAAAATGAATATCGAGCATCTTTTTTTGCTTCAGATCATTTTTTTGATAGAGTTTCACATAAACCAATGTTGAAAAAGAAAAAAATATTCACTAAAAATAATAAGCCAATGGATTTTAATTTGGAGCTATACGTTCGATCAGGTATCGATGATGAAGGTTGGCGTTATATTGAGATTGATATTTCAGAGTTCGCTGCCAATATTAGTAATGAATCAAGTAAAATTATTGAGGTTTCTGACATAACTTGAGCATTTTCAGCAGCAGCTAACAAAAGTTTGAACTCGGATCGGGCCGAAGTTCCACGGGGTTTTAAAAATATTGTTTTAACAATTTTTATCAACTTTTTAAATTGTTCTGTTTTTCGCCCGACCTGTTAAACAGACGTTGTGTTTACTTATTAAAATTTATAAAGAATAGAATATGGAACAAGAGTTTATAGGGTTGATATTTTATAGTATCCTTTTCATTGGTGTCACCATTGCATGGTATTTTGCATTGTTTAAAGGATACGATAAAATATGGAGCGATAAAATTATAAAATTTCAAAGTAAATTTGCTTTATTCGAATTCCATCATCGTCTGATCAAAGCATGGAATAGCCCATGTATGATAAAGATATTTTGTTCTATTATGTTGGTTGCTTTCTTTTATGCTTTATACTTGTCGATTGCAAAAATTTATAAATAGAAAAACCACA
>JAAELO010000573.1 GCA_024226555.1 Desulfobacterales bacterium
AGAGTAACAGTGCTCCCAGGTGTTTACCTTGTTAGGAATCTCGGAGTCCATGGCCGGCGCGGCTATTATTACCATTGGAGGGTTGAAAGAAGCGAGGGGGTGTTGCTACAATCGGTACGTAGACCGTGTTGAAAATGTCACATTTAGACAATGCGGCGGGATGCCGTGGGTGCCGAGAGCGAGGTGTGGCATTTATAACATAAAAACAACAAAACAAACAGACAATCGGCGGGATGCCGTGTGGGGGAGTCATGGGGAAGGAGGAGGGGGGGGGTTCAAAACAAATTAAAGGAAGGAAGAGAGGTAAAAAGGACCCAAAATGCCATTTCATCGAAGTGGGATGGGCGGGGAGTCTCTAAAACAATTCCTAAAAATCTAAACATAATTTCCATTCTTTTTCTCGGCAAATGGCCGTTTCATCGAAGTGGGATGGGTCGGGGAGTCTCTAAAACAATTCTTAAAATCTACACATAATTTCTAGTCTTTTTCTCGGCGGTAGGCCCGTTTCATCGTAGTGGGATGGGGCGGGGAGTCTC
>JAAELO010000574.1 GCA_024226555.1 Desulfobacterales bacterium
AGCAGCGCCACCTACGCCGCCAGCGAGGATGCAGGCACAGCCACTATCACCGCCGTGCTCAACGTCACCTCTACCCAGGCCGTCACCGTCTCCTACACCAGCGGCGACGGCACTGCCACCGCTCCCGCCGACTACACTGCCGCCAGCGGCACATTCACCTTCGTTCCCAACGATGATACTGAGACATTCACCGTTTTCATCAACGACGACGGATTCAACGAACTCGACGAGACCGTGGCCCTCACCCTCACCGCTGCCAGCGCCAACGCCAGTCTCGGCATCACCGACACCGCCACGCTCACCATCCTCGACAATGACGCCGTGAGCGTGACTTTCAGCAGCGCGATCTACAGTGCAGACGAGAGCGTGGGGCTGGCCTTTATCACAATCACACTCAACACCACATCCACCCAGTGGATCACGGCAGCATTCACCACCGGCGATGGCACAGCCATTGCCCCGGACGATTACGCTGCCAACAGCGGCACGCGGACGTTCTTGCCGGGCAATGACACGATGACCTTCCCCGTGATAATCAACGACGACGGTTTCAACGAACTCGACGAGACCGTGGCCCT
>JAAELO010000575.1 GCA_024226555.1 Desulfobacterales bacterium
CGTTATGAAGTCTAACTTGAATAAAGAGGCACATAAAAAAACTTGAAATAAAATTTAAGCTTTTTTTATTTAATAAGCCCTCATAAAACTAATCCAAAAAACATGATTAATTTAATTTAAGACGTTATGAAATATAACAGGATTAAAGGGATACACAAAAATGCTTAAAAAATCATGCCTTTTTATTTTAGACCTACCCTATAGCATTTACTATCATCGGAAGAGCCACCATAGTTCCTATAGCACTACCAATATTTGTTAACACCACCACAAGAAGTATTTTTGTAACCTTATTACGCCAAAATCCTTTAAATGAAAGAATATCTTCATGCAATGATTCAAGGTCTTTAACTTTTGGTTTACTGAAAACAGCTTCAACAAGCCCTGATACCCAACCCGCTGCAATCATAGGATTTAGTGATGTTAATGGAGCTGCAACAATAGCAGAAAGAATAGTCAGGGGATGGCCTAAAGCAATAAGAGCTCCCAAACCTGAAAGGATTCCATTAGCTAATATCCAGAAAATGATCATATCTTTCCCCACATTGGGGTCAGAAAAAAAACCATATGCAATCGCTGCAATTATCCCAATCGGCAAAATCCATTTTAATATTTTTGAAATAAAAGTTTTTGGTGGAATTTTGGAAAGTTCATCAAGATCAATATCTTTCTCCCAATAACGTTTTATTCCGGGAGTATGACCCGCCCCAACAACAGCAACAATTTTTTTACCTGGAGCTGTTTTAATCATTTCACTGAGATACTGATCTCTTTCATCAATAAGTACAGATTCCAAAACCGGATGGGTTTTTTTAACGTCAGCAAGAAGGGTTTTAAGAACATCTTCCTGTTTCATCTTCTCAATCTCTTCGGCACTTATATCGTCTGATCCACCAAAAGAAAAAAGAAGCTGAAAAATTAGTTTCATTTTACTTATAAAACCCATTGAACGCCATGCTCTGGTTAAAGTGGTTTGAATATTTCTATCAGCAAGATGTATTTTTGCACCCTTTTCATTGGCTTTATCTATAGCCGTTAACATCTCCTGGCCAGGTTTAATATCAAGTTTTTTAGCTATTTTTCTCTGGAAGGACGCTAAAAGAAGATTCAAAAAGAGAACTAGGGCTTTTTTCTCTTTGACAACTTTGACAATATCAGTATTTTTCCATTTATCTTTTTGGCTTATTGATTGATATCTTGATTCACATAATTCAATACAAACAGTATCGGGAAATTCCTGGTCTATTATCTCAGAAACAAGATCTGTGCTCTCTTGAGAAACATGAGCGGTACCAACAATAATAATTTCCCTGTCACCTTGAGAATAGCGGTGTATCATTTCGTTCTCTTCACTATTTCCAACATCTTTATCACTTACTTCAGTCATTTATTACCTTCCTGTTTATATTACCCGGTATCTCTAAAACCATATTTGATAGAATCAAAATCTTTAGTGATTACCTTTGTAAACACATGAAAGATGTGCATTTTTTTTTAGTCGTCAAGTTTTAATACCAAATTTTTACTGACAAGGTGTTTCGTCTCCTTTTATCCATTTTTTTATAAAAAATGAATCTACTGAAACATCTTTAGGTTCAATTACCTTGATTTTCTTTAATAGTTCATCAGATTTTTTTTTCATTCCAAGAACAGCATAAATCATCAAACTTCTTTTTAGAAAAATATATGCTTTTTTCTTTTTATCAAGGCTATCATATGCACTACCAATCTTGTTAAGATCCTGTGCAATTCCAACAAAAAAACCTGATTGTTTGTCTATTTGCAAAGCTTTCTCATAGTTTACAATAGCTTTTTTGAACTGCTTGTTTGTTGACTTTAAATCTCCTATGGCAAAATAAAGAGAGGATGATAAAACCTCATTTTCACTGTTTCTCTTTTGTATCTGATTGAAAATCATCTCAGCTTTTTCGAAATTGCCCATTTTTAAATGCATTATACCGAGATTTCTTTTTAGAGATGGAACAAATATCTTTTCATTCTCCATTTCACTAATTGAGGTCAAAAGTATTGACCGGGCCTTTTTAAAATCACCCAAAGATATATAGGATGCTGCTTTGTTTGATGACGTTTGAGCAATTCCTTTGTTATCACCTAAAGATTCATAAATTGAATGGGCTTCATCAAAAAAAAGAAGGGCGCTTTTATTGTCTCCATATACTCTGTAAACGTTTCCTATATTGTTTAAAACTTTTGCTGAGTTTTTTATCTGATCAGATACAACAAAGTACTTATAAGCTTTAAAATATTTATCTAACGCCATTTTATAGCAACCATTCTGGTAAAAAGAGTTACCCTTAATCATCTCTTCAATACCTATAATGAGATGTTCAGGAATCTCCTTAACCTCAGGTCCACCACCACAGGAAAAAAGGATTAGTAACAACAAAAGAAACGATTTTTTCATAATTTGCTTTTCCTACATTCAATCATAAAGAGAAAATAATTATAATTATCTATTAGACGGATTTTACAAAAAATGTAATTATATAACCATAAAAAAAGAAGCTATATAAAAGAGATACAACTATTAATTAAATCAGAGCGTATAAATAATCAAGAGGCAACACAATAATTGCCTTTTTTAAGAATAAGGAACCTTGAAATGATAGAACTTGATTTTTCCGGTATGACTTGCCCCGGACCAGTTATAGAGACAAAAAAATATCTTGAAAAACACCCTAAAACACTTAAATTGCAGATTGTTGTTGATAATACAGCAGCCTCTGAAAATGTTTCACGATTTCTATCAAATAGTGGTTATGAATCATCAATAGAAAAAGATGCTGAAAATTTCAATATTGTTGCCAAAAAAGATGAGTCTTTAAAAGTAAAGAATGATGACAAAAAAACAAGTTCTGGTTCCACTCTCATCATGTTCACTCATAATACTTTAGGTACAGGCAGTAAAGAGCTTGGTGAAAAGCTTATGTTCAATTTTTTAAAAACTCTACCAGAGATGAACAATTTATGGAGACTTGTTTTTGTTAATGAAGCTGTGATGCTAACAGTAGGGAATTCAGATACAATTGAACCATTAAAACAATTGGAAGAAGCGGGTGTGAGTATTCTTGTTTGCGGAACATGCCTTGAATATTACAAAGTTCTTGAAGATAAAAAAGTAGGTGAAACTACAAATATGCTTGATATTGTTACAAGCCTTGATGTGGCAGATAAGGTTATAAATTATTAATTGAATAAAGAAGCTTGCTTCTTTATGTGCCTCTTTAATCCTGTAAGACTTCATTACGTCTAAAATAAAGTTAATCCAGGTTTTTTTTTGGATTAGCTTTATGATTACTTACAAAATAATACGAGACCATTTTTTGTTACCAACTGAGAAGTATCTTCTTAATTATTTATTATTTAGAGCATCTCTGATTACTGTAGATAAAAGATTTCTGTGAATCGGTTTTTGAATTACTTTTTTTATACCAATTTCTATTGCTTCTTTCTCGACTGATAGATTTGCAAAACCTGTACACATAATTATTGGAATATCAGGTGTTATTTGAAATATTTTTTTAGAGAACTGGATTCCAGTCAGATCTTTCATAACCTGATCTGTAAGAATCAATTGGTATTTATTCCTGTTATGAGAAAAGTGATCAAACGCTTTTAAGCTATCTGTAAAAACTGTAACTGAATAACCAACTTTGACAAGTTGCTTTCTGGTCATCTCAGCAATCTGCTCTTCATCATCAACAATCAAAACATTTTCTTTACCAAAAGATACAATATCAGGAATAATTTCATAAAAGCTATCTGGTTCTTTTATGACAGGAAAAATAATCCTAACCTTTGTACCAACACCAATAGTACTATTAATAGAAATCTCTCCACCCGAACTTTTGACAATACCATGGGCTACTGCCAAGCCAAGCCCTGTACCTTTTCCAAACTCTTTGGTTGTAAAATAGGGGTCGAAAATTCTTTCTATAATAGAAGATTCAATCCCAACACCAGTATCTTCAACTGTTAAAACAAGAACCTCTTTGCTAATAATTCCAGAAAATTCAATATTTTTTTCCATCACAAGGGATACCTTTAAAGTCCCTCCACTATCTTCCATTGCATGGAAAGCATTTGTGCAAAGATTCATTACAATCTGATGTATTTGTGTCGAATCTGCTAATACAAAACCACAATCGTTTTCTATTGTTTGAATTATATCTATAGTTGCTGGAATTGATGCTCTTAAAAGTTTTAATGCTTCTTTTAAAACATACTGGATCTTTATTGGTTTTTTCTCTTGCTCAGATTTATGGCTGAAGGCAAGTATTTGCAATACAAGATCTTTTGCTCTTTTTGATGCCTTCAATATCTCTTCCATATTTGAATGCAAATCAGAATCTTTTTTTAAATCGTCAAGGGCCATCTCTGTATAACCCATTATGGGATATAGTATATTGTTAAAATCATGAGCGATCCCTCCTGCCAGCGTACCAATAGCCTCCATTTTTTGGGATTGCCGTAATTGATCCTCAAGGTTTTTTTGCTTTGTAACATCGATGATATAGCCTTTAACTTCAACAAGTTCATCTTCATTAAAAATACCTATAGTATTTTCAACAATGAATATTGATGAACCATCTCTATGGATCATTACAGAATCGTAGGGTCCCTGCTTCTTTTTACTCGAAAGGTTTTCCAGAATATCACTCCAATATGCCTGGTTTCTGTAAAAAGTCTCTATATTAAAATGGATTGCTTCACTTGGAGATGAATACCCTAAAAGAGTTGCAAAAGAGGGATTACAATCTATAATGTTACCCTCAAGATCTGCTATAAAAGCACCTGCAAGATCATCATTAAAAAACTGATTGAATTTTTCTTCACTTTTGGCAAGAGCTGTTTTCCTCTGTTCAAGAGAGGTATACATCTCATTAAATGCTTCTGTTAAATTTCCAAACTCATCTTTTGTTTTTACGGGTATTATTTCAACTTTATCACTCCGGCCAATAGCCCGAACCTCCTTAGTTAATCTGTTTAGAGGTTTGGTTATTTTATTAACAGAATAATATAATATAAAAGATCCGCATGTGATAAAAAGTATTGCTATAACAATACACTGCAGCAAAAGAGTATTTAATTTTTTTTTTAAAGTATTTTTTGTAATTATGACCTGAACAAATCCAATTACATTTTTTTCCGGGGGTTTATCAGTGTGAAAAAATGGGTCATTTAGCGAGTATTCAGTTTTGGATTCGACAACAGACCAAAATTCAAAAAATTCTTTTTTCTCAATATGAAATGCTTTCTTTTGCTCTTTTAGTTGATTAAAAATTGAAGCTGGGTAATTAGAAACGTTAAATTTTTCATTATTATTTTTTCTTTCAATAAGCTTTCCATTTATTCCAAAAACAGCAACTTCAATCACATCCTTTTGGTTTAAAACCCCTTCCACAGGATTTTTAAGCATTCTTTTATTATTTGCAAATATTCCAATTTTTGAAGAGTGTCCAAGAAGTCCGTTGATCAGGTGTCCGTTATTTATTAGTGTATTGGTTAGTAGCTTACTCTGATCAAGAAAAAGGAGAGTCGTAAATGAAAGAGATATAACAAATATAAATACAAAAAAAAGTGTAAATACTTTAAACTTAAAACTTTGGAAAAAAATTTTCATTTTATCCATTCACCAAACCAATTAGTTTTATTGTAAGGGTTTAGATTTAAATTCATTGCATTATTATCTCTAAGACCATTAAATAATATTTGCCCCTTTTTAATTAAAGTTAAGTAAATATTATCATTATTAATGAAAAAACAGAATATTAGCTATGATGATAAAATTCAAGGAATAATGCATATTAAAACATTATTTGTTAACTTAATTTTTTTGAAAATCATATTAAATGGATTAATGTATATAAAATTATAGAATTTCAATGAAAAAATATTGGATAAATCCCGATATTTACAAAAATATACTCTTGTGCAATAAATGAATTGATTTTTTTATAAAAAATGATTGGATTATATTAAATATGTTACAGGAACTTTCCATAAGAAACTTTGCGATAATCGATGATCTTAACATATCTTTTTCTGAGGGATTAACAGTTTTAAGTGGTGAGACAGGAGCTGGTAAATCTATTATTTTAAATGCTGTTAACCTTCTACTTGGAAGCCGGGCAACATCAAAAATGGTAAGGACTGGAACCGAATTTGCGGAACTTGAAGCTTTCTTTCATATAACAAAGGGCAGTGATGTATATCAACTGATGGAAGAGCATGGCTATGACCCGTCAGAAGGTCTTATTATCAGAAGAATCATTTCAGGTAATGACAGACATAGAATATATATTAATGGAAGAATTGGAACCATACAGCTCCTTACGTCAATAACACAAAACCTTGCAAGTATTTCAGGTCAGCATGCTTTTCAGGGTCTTTTAAAAGAGGACCAGCATCTTTCCATCCTTGATCAGTTTGATAACCTGAGAAATTTAAGAGAAGGTGTTTCAATCGCTTACAAAGAGATCGTTCCTTTAATAAACAAATTAAAAGAACTGAAAGATCTTCAAAAAAGACAATCTGAACATATCGAACTACTGACCTTCCAAAAAAAAGAGATTGAAGAAGCAACTCTTGTTGCTTTAGAGGATGAAGACCTTGAAAAAGAAAAAACCAAATTAAGAAATAGTGAAACTCTATATCAGGCTGTTCATTCATCAATTCAGGAAATTTATTCACACCCGGGATCTGTTTTTGAAAAACTGGTAAATGTAAAAAAAGAGATTGAAAAATCAGCAAGACTCGATTTTGACCTTGATACAAGATCCCAGGAGATAGAAGATATTATATTCAGGGTGGAAGACACAGCAAGTGAATTAAGAGAGTACAGGAACAACATAAGGATAGATGAAGGAAGATTAGAAACAGTTGAAGAACGCCTTGACCTACTACAAAAACTAAAAAGAAAGTATGGTGGAACAGAAGCTACCTTAGATAATATTTTTAGTTATTATAACGAAATATGTACTGAGCTCAATGATGTTAAAAATATATCATCCAATATCGATGACATTAGTGAAAAATTAAAGAAAAAGCATAGTAAGCTCTCTGATAAAGCCCTAAAACTATCAAAAAAGCGAGCACATGCTGCTAAGATTTTTTCTGATAAAATAGCTGAGGAACTATCCTCTCTTGAGATGCCAGATACCTCCTTTGAAGTGCTTTTAACTCAGGAAAAGGCAATCGATGAAGAGGGATTAAATGTTAGTGGGTATAAAATTGATGAAACAGGTATGGATAACGCCGTTTTTATGATTTCTCCAAATATTGGAGAGGCGTTGAAACCACTTTCAAAAATTGCTTCCGGTGGAGAGCTTTCCCGGGTTGTTTTAGCCATGAAAGCTATTTTAGCAGAGAAAGATTCTGTAGGAACTGTAATATTTGACGAAGTTGATGCAGGCATTGGTGGAGGCATTGCAGAGGTTGTTGGAAAGAAAATAACATCCCTTTCAAATTATCATCAGGTAATATGCATAACTCATCTTCCCCAGATTGCTAAATTTGGAAACCATCACTTTAAAATTTCCAAAAAGGTCGAAGATGGGCGAACAAGCACATCTATATCACCTTTAGATAAAGAAAAAAGAGTTGAAGAGATAGCACGGATGTTAGGTGGTATTGAAATTACAGATGCTACTTTTAATCATGCCCGTGAAATGATAGAAAATTGTTAAAGGGAAACTCTAATAATCGTTTTTCTCATCTTGTTTCATATAAAATTGAAAATTTTATAAGAGTTTCAATCAAAATTCTAAATATTAGAGGTTTCCCTATAAATGTCCAATCTTGACAAAACCCACTTAGTGGTAATAGTGAGTAGGTAAAAGGTAACCTCTCTTAATAGTTCAAAAAAAACAGAATTATTTGAAGCTACCTGAAATTAACTGATTTATAAGGAGTTTTTAAATTGCCGATTTTTGAGTTTAAATGCAGTAAGTGCGAAGAGTTCTTTGAAGTTCTTGTAATGGGTAAAAAAGAAGAGGAAGATGATACTATAAAGTGTCCTAAATGTGATTGCACCGAATTTGAAAGGGTTCTAAGCTCAACAAGCCATAAAATCGCAAATGGAACAGGACCTGGGTCAGGTGGAGCGAATGTTCAAAAAAGAGAATGTTCTGCGGGGTCATGTAGTACTTATACAATTCCGGGTAAATAGGTTCCCTTTATTTTTAGCATTACATAAAGTCCTGAAAAAGATGATAAAATCATCAGATTTAACAGGATCTTTCTTCAAATTTAATTTGAAAGAACGTGGAGAAAAATAAGCTATATTTTTTAATTAAATGCAATCGCAACAATCATTTTTTTTGTTTTAGAGACACATAAAAATCGAAGATTTTTATTTTAGAATTGCCCGATTGCTTTTTTACATGTATTATACGGCTTTAATTAAAAAATTCTAAGGAAATGATATGCCAAAAGTAGAAGAGTTGAGCGCCAGCCTGGAAGATTATCTTGAAGCCATTTATCATATTGTTAAAGAAAAACAAGCCTCAAAAGCTAAAGATATTGCTGATAGACTTAAAGTTAATAACTCTTCAGTTACTGGTGCCTTAAGATCTTTATCAAAAAAAGGTTATATCAATTACGCCCCTTACGATATTATTACTTTGACATCAAAAGGGAAAAAGAAAGCCTCTGATGTTATAAAAAGACATAATGCTCTTTTTAATTTTTTCGAAAAGGTTTTGAATATAAAAAGAAAAGAGGCTGAAGAGGTTGCATGTAAAATGGAACACTCCCTTTCAAAAAATATCCTGCAAAAATTATTAAAATATACGGAATTTGCTGAAGAAACAAAAATAAATGGACAGACAGTAACTGAAAAGTTCAATGCATTTTGTAAATAAAGCGAAAATATTAACTTTTGTTCTTATAATGTTACTTTTTTTGCCATCAATTCTTGTATCACACCCCCATGTGTTTATTTCAAGTAACATAAATGTGGTGTTTGATGCTAACGGCTTTCAAGGCTTTAAGATCCACTGGAGTTTTGATGACTTTTTCTCATCCATGATAGCAAATGATTATGACCAAAACGGAAATGGAATTTTTGATGAAAAAGAAGTACAACTGATTCATAAAGGTGCTTTTTCAAACTTGAAAAACTTTAACTATTTTACTACCATAAGAGTAAAAGAAATTCCGTATAAAATTAATGGAACAAAGAATTTTAATGCAACTTTAACTAAAGGAAAAATGAGTTACTTTTTTTTCATTCCTGTGAAAGGGAATAATATAAAAGAGATAGTTTTTTCCCAGTATGATGCAACCTACTATACAGACATTGCTATCTCTTCAAAAGTAACTAATAAAAGCAGAAAATTTAAAATTGAATCAACACTTTACGAAAACAAGAATAAAAGTTTTTACAATGGAATGGTTCATCCAAGAGAAATAAAAATTAAGATCAGGCAGAAAAAATAGTTGTTAAATCTTTTATTTAATGTTTTCTTTAAACATTATTTGGTTTAATTTAAAAATATCAGGACCAGAGGATGATAATAAAAAAAACTGTACTTCTCATTACTTTTTTTGTTCTGTTACTCTCATTCACAAACAGTTATGCTGGTAATCCTTTTTTATCAGGATCTTCAGAAAAAAAAAGTGTATCACAGATCCTTCCTCACCCTTTTGTACAACAACTTAAAGACCTTCAACGTGATCTTCATCAAACTCTATCTTCAAAAATAAAAGAAGTTAAAGAAACAAACAGCTTATCAGCGATTTTTTCATTGATAATGATAGCTTTTCTATATGGAGTTATACATTCAGCAGGGCCCGGCCATAATAAAGCAGTTGTTGCAACATATCTCCTGGCAAGAGGTAGAAAGCTTTCCGAAGGCATATTTGTTGGATCTGTAGTTGCTTTTTTACACGGAGCTTCTGGTGTTATATCGATTTTAATACTTCACTATGTATTAAGAGTTGCTCTAATAAGCAGCTCAATAGATGACGTATCACGTATTACACAAATTGTTAGTTTCAGTATTATCATTTTAGTCGGCTTTATCTCGCTTTTGATAAAATTAAATGCTCTGTACAGAAGAACAGGCTCAAAAAGGACAACAGATACATATATCAGCAGAAGAGGAGATAACGGGCCTCTTTTTATGGGCCTCATAATGGGCTTAATACCTTGTCCCGGTGTGGTTCTTCTTATGTTATTCGCTTTATCAATGAATATGATCGGACTTGGCATTTTTCTATCATTTGCTTTAACTATTGGAATGGTTGTAACAATATCCATTATCGGCTTTCTTGTTTTACTATGTAAAAACTTTCTTTTGGATGCTATCAACTGGGGAAAAAGCCTCACTGAGTTCCTTGAATATATTGTTGAGATCATATCTTCAATACTCATTACAATTATTGGTATCCTAATGCTTATAGCTGTTGTCTAAGATTAAAGTATGAAGGATACCCCATTTATAATCCCGCTTTTTATACCACATGTTGGTTGTCCATTTCAGTGTGCCTTCTGTAACCAAAAAGCTTTAACAAGTGTAATACGCCCCGATATCTCTCTTTCACAATTAAAAAGAGAGATTGATCTGTTTTTAACTTACAAAAAAAAACCTGCATACACTGAAATTGCCTTTTTTGGAGGTACTTTCCTTGGGCTTGAAAAAGAAGTGATATTAGAACTTCTGGAACTTGCTCAAAGTTATATTAACAATGGTATTGTCGACTCTATCAGGTTTTCAACCAGACCAGACACAATAACAGTTGAAAATATAAATCTTATAAAAAATTATAGCGTAAAAACCATTGAGGTTGGTGTTCAGTCAATGGATGCTTTAGTTTTAAAAGAATCCAGAAGGGGTCATACTGAAGAAGATGTGATAAAAGCAGTAAATATTCTAAAGAAAAATCAGTACATAACAGGTATGCAGTTAATGGTTGGGCTTCCATATGACAATGAAAAAAAATCTATTACAACTGCTTTAAAAACAGTTGAGTTAAAACCTGATATTGTAAGAATTTACCCTGCTCTGGTTTTAAAAAACAGCCCAATGGAGGAGTGGTATTTAAATAGGACCTATACACCTCTTTCACTTGAAGATTCTGTAAATATCGTAAAAAAAACTTATACTCTGTTTCTCGCAAATAATATTAAAGTTATAAGGGTCGGTATCCAGGCCTCAAAAGATCTTGAAGAGGGAACTGAAATAGTAGCAGGACCTTATCATCCATCTTTTGGACACATGGTTTCTTCATCAATTTTTTTGGATATGGCCATTAACATTTTATCAAAATGCAAGTTGCACAATGAGATAGATATTCACGTCAATCCATCTTCAATATCCGAGATGCGGGGTCTCAAAAACTGTAATATTATCACATTGAAAAAGAAATATTCCTTATCAACTGTAAAAGTTATTGCTGACAATTCAATTGATAAAGATTCACTTTCAATAAATAATAATAAAATATTTAAAAAAAACCTACTAAATAATTATGTAAAAAATGAAATTCAGGCCTAACTAAAAAAATCCAACTTTTGGTTCATTTTGGGTCAATAAATAATATTAATAATAGATCCTGTTCCCCCCCTGCCCTAAACGCCTGTATTCATACCCTATACACAAATATATTTTTTATGGCATGCATATTGTATTGATAGTTTTTTAAATTGGGATGAGATTAAAAGTTGTGAATGCTTTTTGATTATTTTTATTTGATTGAAAACAATTGACTATCTCATACGTATAAACTATTTTAGAATCTTAAATTTTTTAAAAAAGGGTAAAGAATATTAAAGTTATAAAGCTTGCAGAAGAGATTCAGAAGAGATCAGATTCTCTCATAAGAGATGGTAAGAAAATAGGATTCGTACCAACAATGGGATTCCTGCACGAAGGCCATTTAAAGCTTCTAAAAGAGTGCAGAAAAAAATGTGATGACCTTATTCTAAGTATTTTTGTAAACCCAACCCAGTTTTCAGCAGATGAAGACCTTGAGGCCTATCCAAGTGATCTGAAAAAAGATTTGGAATTAGCTGAAAAATGTGGTGTTGATGCTGTATTTACCCCTACAAAAGATAGTTTATATCCTGAAAACTATGAAACCTATGTTACACTTGAAAGCCTGCCCCATCACTTGTGTGGACTTTCAAGACCAATTCACTTTAGAGGGGTTGCAACAATTGTGACCAAACTCTTTAACATAGTTAAGCCACAGGTAGCAGCTTTTGGTGAGAAGGATTTTCAGCAACTTTCAATTATTCGCAGAATGGTTAAGGATCTCAATTTCGATATTGAGATTATTGGAGTTCCAATAGTAAGAGAAGATGATGGACTTGCTATGAGCTCAAGGAACTCTTATCTGAGTGTTTCACAGAGAAAAACAGCATTAATCCTGTCAAAAGCAATCGAACTTACAAAAAAAGCTGTTTCAGAAGGAAAAATATCAGTTAAAGAACTTTCTGATGACATGGAAGATCTAATAAACTCTAAACCGGAAACTGATATAGACTATATTACATTCAGTAACCCTGACACTCTCAATCCAGTGACTGAAATTACAGAAGAAACCTTATTAGCATTAGCTGTAAAGGTCGGAGAAACAAGGCTTATTGACAATTGTGTTTTAAGACCTTAAATATTGGTTATTATTACCTTAATTGTTAAGGTATTTTTTTTATAGCTCGCCAGAGGATGGCAAAACTTTATAATTCAAAAAAAGGAGCTTTTGTTAATGAAACAAAACAATTTTTTTACTTCGGAGTCTGTTACAGAGGGTCACCCTGACAAGGTTGCTGACGCTATCTCAGATTCAGTGTTGGATGCAATTATGGCACAGGATCCTAAGTGCCGTGTTGCTTGTGAAACCCTTGTTACAACAGGGATGGCAATTATTGCCGGAGAGATAACAACCTCATGCTATGTGGATATGACTGAGATTGTTCGTAATACTATAAAAGATATCGGTTATGATTCTTCTGATATGGGATTTGACTGGCAGACGTGTGCTGTCCTTTCAAGTATCGATCAACAATCTGCAGATATAGCACAGGGTGTAAATCTTGGAGAAGGCTTACACAAAGATCAGGGAGCTGGTGACCAGGGACTTATGTTCGGCTTTGCCTGTGATGAAACACCTGAACTTATGCCGATGCCTGTAATGTTCGCACATAAACTAACCAAGAGACTTACTGAGGTTAGAAAAAATAAAACACTTGATTTTTTAAGACCTGATGGAAAATCACAGGTTACTATTGAATATGAAGATGGAAGACCAAAAAGAGTGGATGCTATTGTTGTATCATCCCAGCACACTCCTGAAGTTTCCCATGAAGAACTTAAAAAAGCAATTATCGATGAAGTTATAAGAAAAGCTCTTCCAGCAGAGATGCTTGACGAAAACACCAAGTTTTACATCAATCCTACCGGACAATTTATTGTTGGTGGACCGATGGGTGACTGCGGACTTACAGGAAGAAAAATTATTGTTGATACCTATGGTGGCCAGGGAAGTCATGGTGGTGGATGTTTTTCAGGAAAAGACCCATCCAAGGTTGATAGAAGTGCATCTTACATGGGAAGATATGTTGCTAAAAATGTTGTAGCAGCAGGGCTTGCCTCAAAGTGTGAGGTTCAGGTTGCTTATGCAATTGGTGTTGCAGATCCTGTATCTGTACTTATTGATACATTTGGAACAAATAAAGTAGATGAAGAAGTAATTGCAAAGGCTGTTAAAGAGGTTTTTGACCTTAGACCTGCTGCAATTATTGAACAACTTGATCTATTAAGACCTATATACAGAGAAACTTCTGCTTATGGCCATTTCGGAAGATCCGGAGATGGTTTTACATGGGAAAAAACAGATAAAGCTGAAGAGTTAAAAGCTATAGCTGGTTTATAAAAATATTAAAAAACCACTCTTAATTTTTTAAGAGTGGTTTTTTTTCTATTTAAAGAATCAACAGTCACTATACCATTCCAACATTTTCAATTAAATTTACAGTTATTAAAATTAGTTATTTGAGGTTCCCTGCATTCGTTTCGGACAGGGCAAACCTACTATTCTCTGCCTATTGATTATATTTATCTGATTAATAACAATTATTATCTTATGTCGTAACATAGGCCGGACTGGTTCCGATCATAAAAAAGATCTTAATTTCTAAACAAAAAAGGCAGGTTTTAACCCGCCTTCACTTTATGATAATTTAAAAATATTTATTTATCTTTTTACAGTATTATCCAGTTTTTTATTCCATTCAACCCATCTGCTGGAATCCTCTTTCTCTGTAAATCCAACAGGTTTTTTTATTGTACCATCAGCTCCAACAATAACTTGTTGCATGGATTTGACGATATATACCCATTCTTTCATAGATACTGCATGGGGACCTTTAACAGGATGGGGAGCTAAACTATTTGTTTTTTTCTTTTTAGCGTGTTTTCCAACAGCTACTTCACCGGTATAAACTTTTATTACTGAAGAGTAATCCTCTTCAACATTCATTCTGTAGACAGTTCCACGAACACCCGCAACAACAGTTTTACTTGAAATAGCAAAACCACCTTTCTTTTTGCCAAAAAGCTTAGTGACATTTGCCCAGGTTTTTCCAAGTATTAGTTTTATGCTTATTTTTCTCTTTTTGTTTACAGTGTTAACCTTTGAGGTCTCCAATACAAATGAGGTCTTTTCATCAAACCGTACAATACTGTTATCTGCAAGTTTTATCTCAACCCTTGAGGAAATACCAGTTTTTATCTTATCTCCTTCTGATATAAAGTCACCTTTTTTAACATCAATGGAATCCGTTGATCCTTTTATAGTAAGAGCAACCTTCCCCTCAACAATGGTAACCACAGCATTTTTACTGTTAATAACAACAGGGGATGCGTTAACTGTTACCATTGTAAATATTATGAAAATCTTTAATAAAAATTTATTATAAAGCTTCATTATTTTCGCCTTATTTTTTCAGTTGAACCTTAAGAATATGGAGGCTATATAAGGCCTCAGCACCTGATATTGTACCCTGCGAATCAAATTCTCCGCTTCCAACATCTTTAACTTCCATAATTCCCCTTGAAGTACAAAGCATTACTGCATTAAAGTAATGCAGATCATTACGAACATCAGGATATGGTGATGAGCTTCCAATAAATCTTGTTGCGAGCCCCTTATCATTTGTAATTTTTTCAAGAATATCTGCCACAACCATAGCAAATTCAGATCTTATTATTTTTACTTCAGGTTGGAAAGTATGATCAGGATAAGGTTGAAGACCATTAATTCCAAGCTCTATCACTCTATCTATATCAACTTTTAAAACATGGTTTTCAATATCTGTGGCGGGGGCCATTTTTTTGTTTTTGCCCTCTTTCATTGAACTGTCACTTTTAAAAGAGTTATCAAACACTTTTTTTCTTCTCATCAACTTATCAATACCAAGTTCTTCAACAAGAAGTGCTGCCATGTCAGCCCTTGATATTTTATCAAGAAGAGCAATTTTTCTACCAATACCTGTTTTAGGCATTGCCCTGGCAATTTTTTGAACAGTTTTATAGCCTTTGTCTGCCAAAGGTACATAATCTTTATTTATTTCTATTACATCTTTAAACTTATCTTCTGCTTTTCTTATTTTAAAAACATTTTTATATGCAACACCCATAAAATAATATGCTGCGGATGATTTTGGAGCTATTTCAACAGCTTTTTCAAAGAGGTCTTCTACCTCTTCAAGCCAGTCTTCATCAATTTTATTCATCCCTTTTTCATAGATCTGCATAAAACCAGTTAAAACAAACACCTCCTGGTTTTTATTTTCAGTTAAATCATCAGCCTTTTTCATAAATGAAAGGGCTTTTTCAAAATCACCTTTCTCAGCATAAACAAGTCCCATACCAGCGTAAGCAGGTGAAAATTTAGGGTTTAACTCTTTTGCCCGATTGAATTCACTGAAAGCAGCATCTGTTTTACCAACCCTAAGAAGCTTTTTACCATTACTTAGATGGTGTTCAGGAGTATCAAGAATTGATTGGGATTTTTGAGCTTTCTGACCACAACCAAATGTAAAGAAGATACAAATAAGAAACCCTATGAGATAATTTCTTTTTAAAACCATAATTCCCCCTTACCTTTTCTAATCAACTATTATTATCACTCTACACTCTCTCATAAAAGAAAGATGTTTAGATGAGCTTCTTAATCTTGCGGCATCAGCATTGCTGATAACTATATTCGATTTCCCAGGGCCCATGGATTTTATACCTTTAACAAGCAAAGCATTACCTTTTACCCTTTTATTACTTTTAGCAGCTGTTACATTTTTTACATATCCACACATACCCTGTTGAACAGCAAACTCCCGACTAACAAATGCAGATCCATAAACCTCTTTTTGATTTTCATCAATAATCTTTGGGGCCATCGCAGGCCTTACACTAAGTCCTCTGGCATCAACAATCAGTCCTGAGAAAACTCCCTCTGATTGTATGCTATTATCAACCATGGGTTTGATTGTTTCTACCTGTTTAATATCCTGCGGTAATACAAGCTGTGCAAATCCTTTATTAAGGTCAATTTCAACTGTAACCTCAACTGTTCCATCAGACATATACTCAAGCTTTATGACCTTTGCACCCTTAACCATCCCATCAACTTTAGTCATTACAATATCATTTGATGTGGTATAGTTTGTAATTACTGTTGTTGCATCCACACGAATACCTTTTACAGCTTCAAGGAGATTTCTGTATGCGTCCAGTTTAGCGGCTCTTATTGCAAGTGGTCTTGCACTGGGCAGTCCCATCTGACTTCTTGAAGGGGCGCCAATACCTTTTGCCCTTGCAATTTTCTTAGTCCAGTTAATTTGCCCTTCACCCACATTTTCGACGAGATCATTTGAAAAACAAACTGCGGGTATTGACAGAATTAAAAGAAAAGTAATAAAAAACTTGAGTGGTCTCATAAAACCCCCTTATTTATGAACAAAAAATATTTATATTTTCTTGATTCCCGGATTCTGTTGAAATGTTTTGTTATAGGAACAGAATATCAACTCAGTTATTTTAAACTGTAAAGCATGATTTGTAAAGCTACAATGAAATTGCTCACAAGCATGTAATAAAACAAGGATTAAAGGGGGACAATTTACGAAATAACGATTTATATTGATAGATATAAAATACTTAGGTTTATTACCTATAAAAAATACAGAAAAACTGCATTTTGTTTAACTCAAAAAACAATCAATAGAAGCTCTAATAGACTCTTCGCTTCAACTCTTCAATATCAAGTATTCTTATTTTGTTACCTTCAGTTTGCACAAGACCTTTTTCTCTAAGGCTTTTTAGCTCTTTATTGATACTTTCTCTTGTAGCACCAATTGTATCACCAAGCTCTTTTTGTGTTAGACCCAGGTCAACATAGACTGTTTTTCCATCAACTTTTCCATATTTTTCAGCAAGTTCAATGAGTTTTTTTGCAAGTCTTGCTGAAATATTCAGAAAACATGTATCTTCAAGTAGTTCATCAGTTCTTCTAAGACGTTTTGAAAGGACGGAAAGAACAGACTTTATAGCTTCAACATTGGATTGAAGAAATGATAGAAAATCAGAGCGCTTTAATACATAAAGTTCTGTTTCTTCCATAGCTATAGCATCTGCAGATCTGGGTTCCTCATCAACAAGAGACATCTCACCAAAATAATCTCCCTTTGAAAAGATTGTTACAATTATTTCATTTCCCTCAGCAGAGGGTAGTACTATTTTTACAGTTCCACTTTTCACTATATAAAGAGAAGTTCCTTCATCACCTTTTCTGAAAAGCGAATCACCCTGTTTTATTTTTGTTTCCCGTAGAGAGTTTTGAATATTTAAAAGGTCTTTATCGTTCATTGATGCAAATAGTGCTATATTTCTAATTAATTCGTACTCCATTTTAACTTTCCCTTTTAAATTTTATGCAATTTGTTGAATATTTTATGATTTTAATAAAAATTTTAAAAAAAAAGCAACAAGTTATTCTCTGAAAATTGTAAAATTTTTATCTGAAATTTGCACTTGATACTAACATAAAATCACAGCCTTTGTAATAAAATTTAAGAATATCTTTAAATGAATAGCCTAATGAAGCCATTTTGGAAGCTCCCCATTGGCTCATACCTACACCATGGCCGTAGCCGGTTCCATTAAAAACAATCCCATTTTTTTTGTGGCGAATTTTAAACAAAGTGCTTTTAAGCTTTTTAAATCCTATCGTTTTTCTAAGATTGTAACCTGATATATTAAAAGATTTTTTGTTAGCTTTTATTATAGCTTTTAGCAACCTTCCGGATTTTGTCATTTTTATTGGTTTTATTATAACATTCTTACTTTTATTGATACCAAAAATCCGTGATAATTCACCATAGGAAAGATAAAGCTGCCATTTATTCCCTTTTTTTCTTTTACTGAAACCATCTTTAAAACTTTCAAGACATGGCTGTTTGGTACCCCATACATTCTCTGCTGATTCAGTATACCCTCCACTGTCAGAGTGAAAAAAAGCAGATATCAAACTTCCTGAAGATGAGAGAACCACGCCAGTTGTATCATCTACAGCGGCATTGCTTTTCTTACTTTCAGCCTCATATCCTCCATAGACCTGATAGTTTGTATCCGATAAAAGGTCGTAATGATTCTCAGCATTAACCTCTTTCATATAAAGGGCATAAGTCCTCGATGCTATTGCCTGTGCCATAAGTGCTTGTTTTGACCATTCCGAAGGCATCTCTTTAGGCAAAACCCCGTACAAATATTCCTCCACAGGAATTATATTGATCACATGAATTATATCATTAATATTGTATAAATTGATTTTTCCCCGATATTTCCTTTCACCAGCGAAAACAATACCATCCTGTGATTCAATTGTTAATAACTTTATATCTTTCCTATCTCCATTTATTTCAAAGAAATCTCCCTTCAAAACAATCGCAAATGGACCATCTCCAACGAGCAAAATTTTTCCAGTCGATGTATCTGTTATTATGATCTCCTTATCTGCATCAACCAGAACTATTTTTTTACTGCTATCAACCAGTACCTTGAGGTCCTGAGACATTACAATTTTCCCGGAGGTTTTGGCATATTCAAATTTTATCTTATCAAGCCATTTTTTTGCTGATTGAAATCTTATCGTACCCCGGTATTTCTTGAGATATAATGAGAAAAAGTCTATGGACTCTTTAAGTTTTGATGTTTTATATAAAAGGACTGCCATATTAAATAAAGCATCAGGGGTTATTTTTGAATCAGGGTAAAGTTTTATAGCTCTGTCATACATTAAAAGAGCTGTATCGGGTTGATTTAAATATGAATCATATACGGATGCTGAGAAAAAAAGAGCCCTTGCTTTTAAGTCTTCTTTGTAATCACCATCAATAATCTCATTATAAACTGTTAATGCTTTATTGATTTTTCCTGATTTTATTAGTGATGCAGCCAATATTATTTTATTTTCAGACTCTTCTGTATCAGCTACAAGATCAAATGGAAAAAAAGACAGTAATAAGAATACCATCAGGAATGATTTAATTTTTATATTTAGTTCAAAACAAAATATCATAAGAAATAAAATAACCTTGGAGGAATCTCTAAAAATTGCTTTTTGACCGAATTACTTTGTTATTAGAAATAAACAACTTTAGCAAAATCGTCCGTTATTTTTTCTAATGCCTTGTATCTTATAAAATTCGAAATTTTATAAGAGTTTCAATCAAAACTCTAATTATTAGAGGTTCCCTGAATATATTAGAAACTGACAATCTATTTCTATAGGTTTTTTTGTTTATTTGGCAAGAGCTATTATTCCATAATTACATGTCCTGTTTGACAGGACACATTCCTGAATTGCGGGATTATTATATTGAATATATTCATTTATAAAATCATCCATCCTTCATAATCCCTTATTATATATACTTATTCTTTTTTAAAACCCTGTGGCATACACATTGCTATATTTAGATATTCATACTTAATAAAAGTCGTTCGATTAAAAGAATTAACGTAAAACTAACCTAAAAAGAGGATTTTATTAGAAGCAAAATTCAAATACAAATTAGTTCCAGGGAACCTCTAAGAATTAGAAAATTTTGATGAAATGCAGTTTATAAAATCTTTGCATAACAAAAAATAACGAATCGGTTCGTTTATAAAAAAGTTTTAATTTTATAAACACACAGCAGTTCTTTTTTGAATATAACACAGCATTTCGGAAAAATAGCAGTTATTAGAGGTTCCCCAAATGTTTACCAACTTAAGTTTCAAATAACCTGATCTCTTAGGTCATAAATAAATTAAGGGGAGTTACATGGAGTCTATTTTAGAGAATAAAAAGTCAAATTTACAAAAAACCGGGCTTATTCTGGGCCCTATACTATTTTTTATAGTCCTTTTTCTGAATCTTGATCCGGCAAACCCAAATGTATCAAGAATGGCTGCTGTCGGGATATTAATGGCAGTTTTATGGGTTACTGAAGCGGTTCCGTTAGCTACAACATCCCTCATTCCTATTATTCTCTATCCACTACTTGGTATCATGAAAGGAAAAAGTGCTGCAGGTGTATATTTCAGCAGTACAATCTTTCTTTTTATCGGTGGATTTCTTATCGCTCTTGCAATGGAAAAGTGGAATCTTCACAAAAGAATCGCGTTATTTACTGTAAAAACAATTGGTGGTGGAACAACCCGAATTGTATTTGGATTTATGGTGGCTTCTGCCTTTTTATCAATGTGGATCTCAAATACTGCTACAACAGTAATGATGCTTCCTATTGGAATGTCAATCATACTTAAAATGGAGGAGCAGTTTGACGCAAAAGATACCCATAATTTCTCCCTGTGTCTTCTTTTAGGTATTGCTTATGGCGCATCAATGGGTGGAGCAGCAACACTTGTTGGCACACCTCCAAACCTTGTTCTTGTTAGAACTTTTGAGCAAACTTTTCCAAATGCTCCGGCAATATCATTTGGAATATGGATGATTATGGCTCTTCCTCTTTCCATTGGAATGATCGGAATTATATGGTTCCTGTTAACTAAAGTATTTTTTAAAGTTCCTTCACACATAACAGTTGACCATTCTATAGTGAATCAGGAGTATAGAGCACTTGGAAAACTATCCCCGGAGGAAAAAAAGGTTCTGATTATATTTTTTCTAACTGCAGCTCTTTGGATTTTCAGAAAAGATTTAAACCTTGGATTTGTTGTTATACCTGGTTGGGGTGGTCTTCTCCCATTTCCAAAACTTATAGATGATGGAACAGTTGCTATCCTTATGTCTTTTATTCTGTTTTTTCTTCCAACACAATCTCAGGATGCCGATTCTGCTACGATTCTTGATTCCAAAGTTTTCTCAAAACTTCCATGGGGTATTATCCTTCTTTTTGGTGGTGGATTTGCTCTTGCAAAAGGATTCCAGGTATCTGGACTTTCTGCTTTTATAGGAACAAAACTAAGCATTTTAGAAGGTGCGAACTCAATACTTATGATTTCAGGAATTTGTACAACCCTGACGTTTCTTACCGAGCTAACATCTAATACTGCAACAACCCAGATGATATTACCAATTCTTTCATCAATCGCTGTTGCAATGAAAATGAATCCACTCATGCTCTTAATACCAGCGACTCTTTCAGCTTCCTGTGCTTTTATGATGCCGGTTGCAACCCCTCCCAATGCGATAATATTCGGAAGTGGAAGGATTAAGATGTTTGAGATGGTTAAAGCAGGTATATTCATAAATATCATTGGTGTGTTTGTGATTACTGCTATTTTCCTTCTCCTTGGAACCTTTGTGTTCTCGATTGATCCTGGTGTGCTTCCTGAATGGGCGACTTTAGCCAAAGGATAGGATCAGCTGGATTAACCTTCAGTAAGGTTAGATAACCTTGCTGAAGGTATTAAATCATAAAGCACTTTAACTATTTTTATTTAAACAATGCTTTTTTAGTAAAGCATATAACCTTGACCTCGATATCCCCGAAACATAGCATGCTTCTTTAATATTTTCAGTACTCCTCAATAGATCCGATAGATATCTCTTCTCATAGTTCAATAAAACGTGATCTCTGTAATCTGAAAGGTTTGGCATATTATCTTTTGAATATTCAGGGCTCTTTTTTGTCTCTTTTTTACTCTCTGATAGTTTGGATTGTGCAATATGAATCCTTATATGCTTTGGAAGGTGCTTTGGAAAAACGGTAGGTTCATTTAAAGATGCAATAATAACATGTTCCATTGTATTCGCCAGTTCACGAACATTTCCAGCCCAGTCATAACTTTTTAGTGCATCAAAAAAATCCGAGGAAACGCCCTTACTATCAAGCATCTGTTCCTCACAAAAGTAGTCCAGATAGTGTTTAGAGAGTTTTTTTATATCTTCATCTCTGTCAGAAAGCTTTGGCAATTCTATGTGAAAGGATCTGATTCGAAAAAGCAGATCACTTCGAAAGGTCTTATTCTTAACCATCTCATCAAGATCTCTGTTAGTTGCAGAAACCAACCTGAAATCACTTTTTATCTCCTTACTACCCCCCAAAGGACGAAATTTTCTCTCCTGAAGAACCCTTAAAAATGCCTTCTGGAGTGGAAGAGACAGCTCTCCAATTTCATCAAGGAACAGAGTTCCCTTATTTGCAATCTCAATAAGTCCCTTACTATTATCACTTGCTCCGGTGTAAACACCCTTTTTATGACCAAAAAGAAGGTTTTCAGCAAGATTCTCGGGTAAAGATGCGCAATCGATAGTGACGAGCTCGTGATTATATCTGTTACTATTAATATGAACAGCATTGGCAAAAAGCTCTTTTCCTGTTCCAGTCTCTCCGGTTATAAGAACATTTGCATCGCAGGCAGCAGCTTTTGCAACAAAGTCCAGTGATTTTTTCATCTTAGGACTATCACCGATAATGCTGTCACGCTTAAGAGCTGTAACATGTGACATCTCATTAGTTTTTTTGCGTTCATCACGATATTGAAGTACACGGGTTACAGTAAGTGATATCTTTTTGGTTGAAGCGGTTTTTTCAATATAGTCCCATGCGCCGTTAAGAATTGATAGTTCAGCGCCTTCTGCATCTCCTTCTCCTGTGATGATAACAACTTCCGGCATGGATGGAAGTTCTTTCAGGGTAGGCAAAATATCAAGACCGCTTCCATCCGGAAGACCAACATCAAGTAGTATCAGGTCAAAATCGCACTGTTCAACAATTCCCAATCCATCTTTTATTGTGGGTTCAGAGAAGAACTCATGACCCAGGCGCGTAATTATTCTTTTAATGGAGTAGCAAAAATCTTCGTCATCATCTATTGCTAAAATCTTAACCATTATCTATCCTTTGTTTCTTAAATCCAAAACTCTTCTTATGATGATACTCATCGGTTTTATCTCATATGGTTTCGAAACATACTCATCTATTAAACCCTCAATATCATGTTCTATATCAAGAAATATGTCATCCTTTTTATTAAAAAAACCGCTACACATAATAATTGGAATATTTGGTCTTATTTCACGTATGTCATGGGCAAGCTCAACTCCAGACTTTCCAGGCATAATTCTGTCTGTGATAATCAAATCAAATTTACCTGGATTATTTTTAAAAATATTGAGAGCAACAGTGCTTGATTTTTGAGCTTCAACTTCATAACCAAGCCGCCTGAGCATTTTTAAACCGGAATAATTCATATCCTCATCATCATCCACAAATAAAATTCTCTCATCTCCATTTAATACTTCCGAATCGAGTTCATACTCTTCCTCAAAAGGATCAACAACCCTGAAGCAAGGAAGGAAAACATGGAAAGTACTTCCCTTTGATAATTCACTTTCTGCCGTTATTATTCCCTTATGCCTTTTAATTATAACATCACTCATGGCAAGACCAAGACCTGTACCACCATTGTTAATATTGGTTGTATAAAAAGGATCAAACATTCTTTCGATCACATAATCATCCATGCCACAACCGGTGTCTGAAACAGAGAGATGAAGATACTCACCTTTTGGCAAGTCATTAATTTTGTTTATGGATAGATCAATGCTTTTTAGCGTTATCGTTAAGACACCAGATTTACTACTCATAGCATTTTCAGCATTTAAAAGAAGGTTCATTATAACCTGATGAAGCTGGGTTGCATCTGCTTGGATATAATCAAGCTTAGGTGCTATGTTAAGCTTAATCTCAATATTTTTTGGTTTAAAAATTTTAAATAGATCCAGACACTCAAGGATTATCTTATTAAGTTTTACTGGTTTTCTTTTTGTGTTCCTGCTTCTGCTATACTCAAGTATCTGTTTAACAAGTTTCTTACCCCTAATAGCGGCCTTTAAAATATGTTTCAGATCCTCATGGGCTGGGTTTTCTTCTGAAACATCTTCAATAGCCATTTCACTGCATGTGGTTATTGCACCAAGAATATTATTAAAATCATGTGCGATTCCTCCGGCAAAAGTTCCTATTGCTTCCATTTTTCTTACTTTCTGAAGCCTTGTTTCGAGGCTTTTCTCTCTTTTTTCCGCTTCATCCGTCATCTTCAAAAATGGGGTTACAGATATTTTTGCAAAGAGCCATGAAATTATTGAAACTATCAAAACTGTATAGAGAAAAACAAGGTACATAAATCTTTCGAAATTACTGAGGGTTTTATAGACCTCCTCTTTCTCCTGCTCTAGTATCAGACTCCAATCAAGATCATTCTTTTTTAATGAGCCAATTTTTCTGTGACCATTTGCATATTCAAACTCTAAAAAATTTTTTGTTCTATTTTTATTAAGCTTTATAAAAGGATGATCACTTAAATTTTTCTCTTCTAAAACATATTTTTCCTCGGGATGTGCAATTATTTTATTCTTCTCATCAAGTAGAAAAGCAAAACCGGATTTTCCATTTTTCCATGTAACAACATTTCGTGAAATTGTGTCTGTTGTCATCGCAGCGGCAATAACTCCTGTAAACCTCCCATCTCTGAATATCGGCAGGGCAAGGACCAGAGCCGGTTTTAAAGAGGTTTTCCCCACCAAGGTCTGCCAGGCAAGATTTTTCCCACTCTTAATCTCTTTAAAATAATCTCTGTCGGAATAGTTCTTTAAAGCTTCATCATCACTTCTTGCCAGATTGACGCCATCTTTATCTATAGTAAAAACAAGATATATCCATGGATATTCATTCTGTATCGTTTTTAATATTTCAGTCTGTTTCTCTTTATCCATAGATATTATGGATGATTGTTTCGATGCGGTTCTAAGTACCCGAACGTTCGTATCTATCCACCCATCAATATTTTCTAACAGAGCGTCTGTTGTTTCAGTCATCAGAATTTCTGTGTCCTGCTTAATTCTGCTTATGATCTCAGAATAGATAGAAAAGAAGAAAGCGCTGAGTGGACCAAGACTAATAATAAGCATCAGTATCAGAATTTTTGGATATAGCCCAAGGTTGGGTTTAAGACTTTTTTTATCACTCATATAAATTTTGAACTACCTCTATTGAGTTAACTATACAATTTACAAAGGATTATAGTTTACCTTTGTTCATTCTTCAATAAATGAAATTCATAATAAAAATGAACAAAATCTATGATAAAGAAGAAAAATTAATCAGGTAGCTTCAAAAAAAATGGCAAAAACTTAACTATTCAATATTTTATAAAGATGGAAAAGAATAACCCCCAATACATTAGGGGGCATGGAGTAAATTCTACTTATTCTTATATTTCATAGTTACTGTTTGTAATTCTATTAGCAATTGTTGTAATTCAACCATTAGCTTTTTATCCATGTTTCCCATAAGTTGTTTAGTCCATTCTGGTGTTATAGAAATGTTAGCTTTTGTAAATTTCTTTCCAGCTGGCGATTTATAAAAAGCTACTATTGTATCAATATCTTTCGCATCCAGTTTTTTTGAAATTAAATCAAGATATGAGTTTATAGCTTTTTCTTCATTAATAAGCTTACCTATATTCTGCATATATTTAACAAAAACAGTATCTAAATCTTTTTGTAGTTCTGGTGAAATGTTTTTAAAAGATGCCAAAAGTTGTTGAGAATATTGCTGGGCTAACTTTTGCCCCTGTTCATTGAGAGCTATTTTCTGCTGATTAATTTGCTCATACATTCCTGTATATTTTGCAAGCTCTATTAACTTGTCTCTATTCGGTTGTTTTGCAAAAGCACTATTTAAAAATGTGAATACTAATAACACTGCCAATACCCTGTACTTCATATTTTCTCCCTTTTCTAATTTTATTTATTTTTTTAACCGATAAAATAAAAAGAGTATTATAGCAAGGTAAATCAGTTGACCCTTTTGAATATATAAAATTACTAAGAAAAATCAGAAAAATTACATTATTTGGATGGTTTTGATGACGAGGTCTTATTTCCAATTGTTTAAATAAACCAAATTCGAAGAACTGTAAAACTATATTGTTATTGGCAAAGTAAAAAACTTCATTTGCAAGGCGTTAGCATCCAATAAGACGTGAGACGTACGTTTTTTAGTACTTCGAACGTATGATTGGATGCTACAACACAGCAAATGGAGGAATTTTACAAAGCCACTCACTATTTTGTTTGCATTGAGTATATCCCCTCCCAATCGTCTGGTGGATTTTCTTTATAATCAGCACACCTTTTCATAAATGTTTTAGACGGACCATCATCAGGAAGAAATGCCAGAACTTTGTTAAAAAGATCATCGGCGGAAGAAAAATCACCTTCTCTGTATTTTTCAATAGCTTCTTTAAATACTCGCAATCCATCCATCACATCCTTACTTAGATTTTTCTTATAGCCTATTATTTCATATATGGTGATGGATTCTGTCTTACCAACAACCAAAACTTTATCAATTTCACGAACCACTATATCGTCAGCAAGTCTTTCACGGGTTGTTTCACCAATTAAACTGTAAATACCATATATTTTATTTACTCCCTCAAGTCTTGCAGCCGTATTTACAGTATCTCCCATCATAGTATAATCCATTCTACTGGCAGATCCCATATTCCCAACAACAGCCAGGCCTGTACACAGACCAATTCTCATCTTAAGCTCATCCCGACCCTCTTTTTTCCAAACAGCTCTTTTCTCAACAAGCTTCATCTGCATATCTATACTTGCCCGTACAGCCGTATCGGCCTGATTTTCAAGGTCATTTGGTGCACCGAAAAAAGCTATTATCGCATCACCTTCAAATTTATCCACAGTACCTTTATGGTGAAGAATGATATCTGTCATATCTGTCAGAAACTCATTTAACAGATCAACCAACTCCGTTGCTGTGAGTTTTTCAGATATCTTTGTAAAACCTTCCACATCAGAGAAGAATGCTGTTATCTCCCTTTGCTGCCCTCCAAGTTCAAGCTTCTCTGGTTGATCCAAAAGCTGTTTTACAACCGATGGAGCAAGATACGTTGCAAAAGCACCTTTAATAAAACGTTTCTGTCCCTCTTCAATAAAGTATTTATACCCTACAATGGAAACATATGTAAGAATCATAGTAAAAACAGGATAAACAATATTTAAAATCATTCCTGTGGATGAGAAGATATACTGACAAAAAACAATGTGACCTGTTAACATAACAATTGCTGCAAATGCACCCGCTGTTGATCCTGAAAACGCGAGTATAATACCAAGAACAATACAACCAAAGACCATTGCAGCTATATCAAACCATGCAGCCCACTCAGGTCGGTACATATAATCCTTTGAAAGCACACTGTCCACAACATTTGCATGGATCTCAAGACCCGGAAAATTGTTCTCAAATGGTGTTATCCTCAAATCATACACACCAACTGCAGTAACACCAATTAGTAAAATTTTATCTTTGAGAGATCCTGGTTTAATCCTATCCCTTAAAATATCAGTCGCTGAAATATGTTCAAAGGTTTTGGAAGGCCCTCTGTAATTGATCATAATTCTTCCGAATTCATCAGTTGGTATTAAATCTGCCCCTAACCTTACCTCTTCCACACCATAATTTTCAGTAATCATTACCTGAATGTTTTGATCTTTGTATGCTTTTAGAATCATTAGTGATAGTGGTGCATAAAGAGATTTCTCATTTTCAATAATAGAAGGAAGTTTTCTAACAGCACCATCCTGATCAACAAACATGTTAAAAAAGCCGGAATATTGAGTTGCTTTGGATACGGATGGAATATTTGCTTCAGGAAAAGGACTGGTAATAAATGAAAAAGTTCGGGCTTTTTCAGAATCATATCTTACATTCCATATTTTTGATCCTATCACATTTTTTTTTTGTATTAATTTCTGTTCTTTTGATAAATGACCTGAGTTATCTTCACCAAAGTGGAAAAAATAGCCAGACACCACTTTTGTTTTCGATTTTCTTATGGATTCACTTAAAATAGTATCACTATCAGCCTCTTTAATTATATTATCAACATAATCAATAAGATCAGGATCTTTTCTTTTACTATACTCCATTCTTCTTTTTATTATTTCAGCAGTTTTTACTGCAATTTTTGCATCAGGATCAAAGAAACCAATATCAAAACCCAGTACCTTAGCACCACCATCTGATATTTTTGTGATCAGTTTTGCCATTTTTTTTCGATCCCATGGCCAGCGACCTTCAAAATCAATACTCTTTTCATCAACTGTTACAAGGGCTATATTATTTTTAGGCTTAACAGTACCCCTTGATATAAATCTCAAATCAACTGTTTTTAACTCCATTAAGTTGAAAAAAGAAATTCCCGGGGGGAAGTAGATAAAAATACCAAAGACAACAACTATAAAGGATATAAAAATAGGTCTGTTCTTACGATTTAACATAATTTAACCTTTGGTTTTTGGTTCAATATATAAACAAAAAATAGTTTAGGTTGTATATATTGTAGTGGATTTGCAAATTTTTATCGATTAATAATGCTGCTGGTGTTATTAATATTTATAGTGTAAGTATGGGTTTAAGTCAATCCAGTTGATTTTTTCTAAGAAAAATCGACTCAGATATATTTTCAGAATGAAAATTATAACGATTTGATTTATTTTTTAACTTATAGATTTAATCAGCAAAACCAGCTCGGGAGAAAATCAAAAACATTCATGCTACGGGTCATAAACTTTATAGCCGGATCAATTGGTCGAAAAACCATCTATCAGGTTGAACATATTCTAAACCTTATGGCTTTTACCATAAAAATTATAACCCAGACAGTACATGCCCCTAAAGAGGGAAGACGGCTTGTAAACCTGGCTATTATTGAGCAGATATATTTTACCTATGTACAGGCGTTATGGATTATAATTCCTGTATCATTAATAATTGGAACATCAATAATAGTTCAAGCATGCCTTATTCAGCAGGACCTTGGGAAAATAATTATATTCCTTATCATAAGAGAGGTTGGCCCAATGGTTACTGCACTTGTTGTAATATTAAGGTCTGCAACTGCTGTAGCTGTGGAAATTGGATATATGAAGGTCAGAGGAGAGATGGAAGCTATAGAGATGGCTGGAATAGATCCACTAAGACTGATATGTTTTCCAAGACTTGTTGGCATAACCTCAGCAGTGGTTTTTCTCTTTATCGTATTTGATTTTGTTGCAATAATGGGTGGCTATGTTCTGGTGCAGATATTTACAGATCTTCCTGTGGGTACCTTAATGAACTCACTGACTCAAGCAATCGGTATGACAGACATTATCGTCGGCCTCACTAAAGCACTGCTTTTTGGAATCATAATAACCATGGTATCTCTCTATAACGGTTTTATAATTGAAAAAAAAATTACATCTGTTGCCGTTGGAACTTCAAAAGCATCTTTAGAGTGCTTTCTCTATATCCTTATGGTTAATATTACTATTTCATCTGTTTTTTATTTAATCAGGTAGGATTTATGGAAATTGCAAATCTAAACAACATCTCATTTAGCCCTGAAAAATCAAGCAATGGTCTGATTAATGCTAATCTTAAAATTGCAGATGATGACATTATCAGTATAAAAACAGATGAAAGAGAGGATGCATATCTTCTCCTAAAAGGACTTGCAACTTTATCTTATCCAACAGAGGGAACATATGAATTATTAAATGAAAAACTTGATTTTTCAGATTATAAAAATCTTCTTTGCGCAAAAAAGAGAATTGGATACATTGGCTCAGATGCAACAATGCTGAGCAACAGGAGCATCAGGCAAAATCTCCTTCTATCCGGCCTTTTCTTTAAAAATGATCAATCTCTTGAAATTGATGATGAAACAATGGCATTATGTGAGAAGTTTGGTATTGTTGATGTTCTTGATAAAAGACCCTATGAGCTTAATCACTTTCATCTCCATGTTTCGCTTTCTGTCAGAGAGATAATGAAAAGACCAAAACTATTACTAATGGAAAGGCCGGAAGATTTTATAGGCTATGAATACATAAGCATGTTTGCTGAAGATATATATGATGTTTTTTTAAAAGATTCAGCAATAGTATTTTTTTCGGCAAGTAAATACGTTCGCGATACTTTCAAAGAAAGCGAGATAGAAATTCAACAGGGAAAATTATTTCAGGATTTAGAATAAAAAAATGCAACTTACTTTTGATAAAAGAGAGAAAATTGTCGGTTTCTTCGTTATAAGTATTATTATACTTCTTTTAACCACAATTGTTTTTGTTGGACGCGGAAAAAACTGGTTTAAAAAGAACATAACTTACTATGCCATATTCGATGAGAGTTATAACCTTCAGGAACAAGCTGCTGTTAAGCTCCATAATACAGATATAGGGCAGGTTGATGATATCTCTATTGTTAATGACAAAGTTCGTGTAAAACTAAAGATACTTGAAGATTATGCCTCAAGAATCAGAGTGGATACAATCGTAACAGTAGAAAGTCCGACATTAATAGGATCGGAGTTTATTTCAGTAAAAACAGGTCGAAAAGATACTGAACTTATTCCTCCTGAAGGGACTATTAAATCCCAGGCAAAACAATCAATCAGTGATATGCTTGCCCAGTTTGAATTAGAAAAAACAGCAAAACTTGTTTCTAAAACGGTTGAAAATCTTTATGAAATTACAAATGAATTAAAAAAACCAAAAGGCTCATTATTTGGGGCAATTGATAATTTAGAGAAAGTTATTGCAGGTCTTGAAAAGGGTCAGGGTACACTGGGAAGCCTTCTTAAATCCAAAGAACTTATAGAATCAGTACAATCAAAAATTGAAGATATCGGTAAAATAGTAAAAAACGTTGAAGGTGCAACTCCTGAGACAGTAAAGCAACTTCAGATAAGTCTGAAACAGATCGAAAGAATCCTTGCTAACATCGAAAAGGGAAGCCTTGATGTTCCTGATATCACCCAAAAAACAAAAGTGACAATAGATAGTATTGACGGTGGTCTAAAAAATATAGACAAAGTCGTAAAATCGGTTCAGAAAAACCGTTTCATCAGGGGAAATATACCAAAAGGCCCTGAAGGAAAAGAGGTCGATTCGGAATTACGTAACTGATTTTTTATTTAAGAAATCTCTGGATAATAAAATCTGCGATACCTTCAATTTCATCAAGACCAAAGATGGGTACCTCAAAGTTATGGTCTGAATCAGTTACCATGGCAACCAGGTTTTCATCATCACAAAGGGGGGTCTTGTGAATATCTTTTCTAAAGATCTCAATTTTAGGTTTACTCTCTCTTTTAAATCCTTCACAAATAATAATGTCCATATCACTAAGATAATGTTCGAGGTCACTTAAGCTTTCATTATCATCATCTTTAATCATGGCAATTTTACCCGGGGATGAGACAAGTACTGTTTCAGCACCTGCTTTTTTATGCAGATAACTGTCTTTCCCTTCATGATCCATATCAAAACCATGGTGAGCATGTTTAATGGTTCCAATACGATACCCTCTTTTTTTGATCTCGGGTATTAAACGCATCAAAAGAGTTGTTTTTCCTGAGTTGGATTTTCCAACAATTGTTACTAATGGTGTCATATTAAACCTGTTTTATTTTTTTATAGGGAATCTCTAATAACCGCCTTTAAAAGAACTACTGCGTTATTACGAAAAAAAAACTGTTGTAAAAACGATTCGTTATTTTTTCTAACGCCTTGTATTTCAATTAAAATTCTAATTATTAGAGGTTCCCTATAGTTGTCTTTTGCTTAATTACTGCGTTTTTCTTCAAACCATATCTCTCGAAATATAAAACCATATTCCTGCGAGATATAATTTTCGAAGGCCTTGTAATTAAAACAAAAAATCCTAACCATAAATACTTGATCTATTTACATATTCCGAAATTTGTTTAATAACAAACCTATAACAGTGTCATTCCCGAGAAAAAAATCCCAAAATTTATTTTTAGGCTTTTCTGAGTCGGGAATCTCATATTTAAAGGAAAAATCCTTAAGCAATATAGCTACATTAATTAAATGTTTCATTAAAGAAAAAAAGTATGCTAATTAAACTTTTCTTTTACGTGGAATATTATGAAAGATTGTAGGGTTTTATGGATAACATCATACTTATTGGAATGCCGGCTGCTGGTAAAAGCACAATAGGCAAAATACTGGCAGAAAAAATGGATTGCACTTTTCTCGATACAGATCATTTAATTGAAAATGGTGAAGGCAAAAAACTTTTTGATATAATATCAGGAAGTGGTCTAAAAGATTTCTGTAAACTTGAAGAGAGATATGTCCTTTCTGTTACAGGAAAAGGGAAAATTATATCAACAGGTGGAAGTGTGGTTTATGGAAAAAAAGCTATGGCACATCTCTCATCAATTGGCACAATTATCTTTTTATCATTAAACCTTTCAAATTTAAAATCCAGATTAGAAAATCTTGAGACAAGAGGTGTTGTCATTTCCGAGGGAAAAACAATCGATGACCTCTTTAATGAGAGAACTCCTCTGTATGATAAATATGCTGATCATATCGTTGACTGTAATAATAAAAGCCCTCTTTCTATTACTTCAGAGATAAGTACCTTATTTAAAATAAGAAAAAATTTGTAAAATATATTAAAAAAAATAAATTTTTTTTTGCAATATTTCAGGATTTTTATTATTGTGAACTTTAAGAATATTTAATGAACTTTAATGAGGCTAAATAAATTGAAAAAAATTGCTGTTTTATCAGGTGATGGAATTGGACCAGAAGTAATGAAGGAGGCTATAAAAGTCCTTCAGGCTGTTCAAATAAAATACAAAACCGATTTTGAATTTGAATATGCAGATGTTGGTGGTATTGCAATCGATAACCATGGAGAGGCACTTCCTGAAAACACCTTAAAAGTGTGTGAAAACAGCGATGCAGTCCTTTTCGGTTCTGTTGGTGGACCTAAATGGGAAAATCTTCCTCCAGAGGAACAACCAGAAAGAGGAGCTCTTCTTCCGCTTCGAAAACATTTCGGGTTATATTGCAATTTAAGACCTGCCAAAGTATTTAAAACCCTTGCGGCATCATGTCCATTAAGACCGGATATTGCAAAGGATGGTTTTGATATTCTTTGTGTCAGAGAGCTAACAGGTGGTATCTATTTTGGTGAGCCTAAAGGAAGAGAGGGTGAAGGTCCTTCAGAAAAAGCCTGGGATACACTTGTATATTCCAGAATGGAGATCGAAAGAATTGCAAGAAATGCATTTGATGCAGCAAGACTTAGAAAAAATAAAGTTACATCTGTTGATAAAGCAAATGTTCTTACTTCCATGGTTCTTTGGAGAGAAGTTGTCAATGAAGTTGCTAAAGATTACGATGATGTTGAATTAGAACATATCTATGTTGATAATGCTACAATGCAGCTTGTTAAAGACCCACACCAGTTTGATGTCATGCTTTGCGGTAATATGTTTGGCGATATCATTTCAGATGAGTGTGCAATGTTAACAGGTTCCATGGGACTTCTTGCTTCTGCAAGTTTGAATGAGAAAAAATTCGGACTATATGAACCTGCTGGTGGTTCTGCACCAGATATCGCAGGTCAGGGGATAGCTAACCCGATCGCCCAGATCCTATCAGCCGCAATGATGCTTAAGTTCTCTTTGGATATGAGTGATGCTGCTGACGATATAGAAAATGCCATAGAGAAAGTGCTGGCTAAAAACATTCATACTAAAGATATTGCAACTCCTAACACAAAGGAAGTAGTGAACACCGAAGGTATGGGTGATGCAATAGTTGAAGCTTTTTTAGAAAAATAGAGTTCTATTAGCATAAAAATACTTTTCTTTTTTATTGCACCAAATAGTACAATTGTTAAGCACCCATAAGATTATGATTTTATGGGTGCTTTTTTTTGTGGAAAAAGAATAATTATAGTTTGTACTCAAACTATATGCCATGCTAATCATAAAAAGGTTAGTTTGAAAAAATATTTCCATAGGAATTTCAATGATTGAAAAAGACTACTTTCTTAATATTCTTGAAAAAAAAATCTTTGTAAAAGAACTTATTGTTGATGAATCCAAAAAGGGACCGACCCTTATATTTTTACATGAAGGTTTAGGTTGTACAGCTATGTGGAAAGATTTCCCACATAAATTAGCCGAAAACACAGGACTTAATGCATTTATTTATGATCGTATCGGTTATGGGAAATCAGATCTGACAGAAGAAAAAAGAGATGACTTCTACCTCCACAACGAAGCATTAAAATATCTTCCCAGGATAATTGAACAAACAGGATTAAAAGATATTATTTTGATTGGGCATAGTGATGGTGGTTCAATAGCATTATTGTATGCATCAAAATATCCTGTTAGAGGATTAGTCACGGAAGCAGCCCACGTTTTTGTTGAGGATATAACAATTGCGGGTATTAAAGATGCCGTTGAAATATATAAAAACACTGATCTTAAAGAGAAACTAAAAAAATACCATGGGGATAAAACGGAAATAGTTTTTAAAGACTGGTCAGAGATATGGCTTTCTGATCCTTTCAGGGCCTGGAACATTGAAGATTGCCTCCCAGGAATCGCACATCCTCTTCTTGTTATCCAGGGAAATGATGATGAGTATGCAACCATAAAACAGGTGGACTCAATTGTGAACAAAACAAGTTGTTCAACAGAATCTGCCATAGTACCTGATTGCAAACATGTTCCCCATTTCCAGAGTAAAGATGTGGTGCTGGCCAAAATAACAGACTTTGTTAGTAAATTGGCTTCAATTGAATAACCATTTTTTTTAAATTTTGTAACTGATCATTGAATCTTTAGACCTTTCCTAAATAGAAATTTAAATCCTATTTTTTATTTTGCAAAACGATTTTTAAAGAGTATCCTTCTATTTATAAAAAATATAAGGTTTAAAAATGACAAAGAAAAACAGTAAATCAGATACAAACGAAATTATTCTGGAAAGTATTAGTGATGGTGTTTTTACAGTTGACCATAACTGGCATATAATGACTTTTAACAAATCTGCTGAAGAGATCACCGGAATTTCAAGGAAAGATGCGATCGGAAGACATTGCTGGGAAGTTTTCAGATCAAACATGTGTGAAGGGGATTGTGCTTTAAAAAGGACAATGTCCGAGGGAAAACCCTTTGTCAGCACATCTACGTATATTATTAGCAGCGATAAAAAAAAAATTCCAATCACAGCATCCACATCTCTTTTAAAAGGAGAAGATGGAAAAGTCTTAGGTGGAGTTGAGATTTTCAGGGACCACAGTGTTGTTGAGGAACTTCGAAAAGAGTTAAATTCCCGCTATGAGTTTTCAGATATGGTTAGCCAGAATAAAGAGATGTTGGGTATTTTCAAAACCCTCCCTCAAATTGCTCAAAGTGACAGTATGATCATGATTGAAGGTGAGACCGGCACAGGAAAGGAGCTGCTTGCAAGGGCAATACATAATAATAGTAACAGGAAAAATGAAAAATTTATTGCAGTTAATTGTGGAGCCCTGCCTGATACCCTTCTTGAATCAGAGCTTTTTGGTTATAAAAAAGGAGCTTTTACAAATGCAAATAAAGACAAACCAGGTATGTTTGAACTTGCAGATGGTGGAACCATTTTCCTTGATGAAATAGGTGATACAAGCCCGGCTTTTCAGGTTCGCATGTTAAGGGTTTTACAGGAAAGTGAGTTCATACCGCTTGGCGGGATTGAAACCCAATCTATGAATGTAAGAGTTATAACCGCAACAAACAAAAACTTAAGAGATGAGGTTGAACAAGGCAATTTCAGACAGGACCTTTTCTACAGAATAAATGTATATGGTATAAAAATGCCAAAACTAAAAGATCGTATGGAGGATGTGCCCCTCCTGGTTGATAGATTTATAAAAAAGCTCAATACGATTAAAGGAAAATCAATTTCCGGTATTCACAGTAGTGCCATGGAAAGACTCCTTTCCCATAATTACCCTGGAAATATCAGAGAGCTTGAAAATATTATTGAACATGCATTTGTGCTTTGTGATGAAAGCACAATTTGCGAAAATCACCTGCCTGTTCACTTAAAGAAATATGTTGCCACAGATGGAAAGTCCTTAACAGATGCTGTCAAAGTAACTGAAATTATGAAAATAAGACAAACTCTTGAAGAGAATGGATATAACAGAAGTGTTACAGCTAATAAGCTTGGTATGCACAAAAGTACACTCTTTAGAAAAATTAAAAGATATGGAATTTCACTTCCTGATGGTAGAAGTAAAAATTAAATCTATAATTTATTATAAAAATAAAAGTGTTAAATCCTGCTAATTTGTCAGGATTTCCCTTCACTCTTACATACTTTTATTTTATTTATGCCTTTTCTTGAATTTTTTCATCTATTAGTTTTTTGAGTGATTTTGCAATTTTAGTTCTCTTTTTTTCAGACTTTAGGTGACCGGGAAGTCTTTCGTACCATCTCTGAACTTCCCAACGATCTGCCGATCCAATGTCAATCCTTGTACTAAGATGAATTTTCTTTGAGAAGTAATCCAAGCATTCTCTGGCTTGTTCCAAATCCATAAAAGTAAATGTAAAGTTGCATTCTTCAACAAAGTAAACCCAAGCTTCACGTAGATTATCTCTGGTAAATTCTAAAAGTCCAATATGCCGGAATGAATCCATTTTGTCCTGATGTTTTAAAGGATCAAATCTTTCCTTCCAAACTTTTCCCATTTCACTCCTTACGTATTTATAAACAATGAAAATGAATTGAATTTTTGTTTATAGACGCTATGTTCAATCCCATTAGTTTGTTAAGTAAAAAACCTAATTTACAAGGTATTAATTTTTTTCCAGGCTTTGTGTCATACAAGTAGTATTTCCAATGTCTGGAAAAAAATTATAACGCCGTAAATTATGAATTTTTACGACACAAACGGACTTTTATTGAATTGGCGTGCCCGGATAATCCTTCTATATTAGCTAATCTAATAATATCTTCAGCTTCATTTTCAAGAGCTGCTCTTGAATACTGAATCAAACTTGTCTTCTTAATAAAGTTCTCAACAGAGAGTGCCGATGAAAATCTTGCAGTTCCTGCTGTTGGCAGAACATGGTTTGGCCCTGCTATATAATCACCCACAGGTTCTGGTGTATATTCACCCATAAATACTGCGCCAGCATTTTTGATCTTACCAAGATAATCAAATGGGTTGTCTATCAATAACTCAAGGTGCTCAGGAGCTAATCTGTTTGAAAGCTCTATTGCTGTATCTATATCCGGAACCACAAGAATTGTTCCGTAATTATAAACAGACTCCCTTGCAATGTCTTCCCGGTCAAGCTCTTTAAGCTGCTTATCAAGCTCTTTAATAACTCTTACAGCGTAATCTTCTGAGGTTGTAACAAGAACTGCTGATGCCAGAACGTCATGTTCAGCCTGTGACAGAAGATCCGCTGCTGCAAATGCAGGGTCTGATTTTCCATCTGAAATAACCAAAATCTCACTTGGTCCTGCTATCATATCAATTCCAGTTGAGCCGGAAATTATTTTCTTAGCTAATGTCACATAGATGTTTCCAGGTCCAACAATTACATCAACTTTGTCAACCGTTTCTGTTCCATAAGATAGAGCTGCTATTGCCCAGGCACTTCCTGCTTTATATACTTTATCTATTCCAACCCTTTTTGCTGCAACAAGCATATAAGGGTTTATGGAACCATCTTCCATTGGTGGAGTCATTAGAGAAACATTTTTTACACCCGCAATTTTAGCAGGAATCCCGCCCATTAAGACAGATGAAACAAGTGGTGTCTTTCCTCCGGTTGCTCCTGGTGCATAAACCCCTGCTGCATCAACAGGGTTGACCATCTGACCTGTGAAAACACCTTCTCTATCACTTACAAACCATGATTTATCAAGTTGTCTTTCATGGAATTTTTGAATCTGAGTAACAGCACGCTCAAGAGATTTTTTGAACTCATCTTCCACAACCTCTTCAGCTTTTTTGAACTCACCTTCTGTAACAACAAGATCACTTATTTTAAGACTTTTAGCATCAAACCTGTTTGTATATTTAATTAATGCTTCGTCACCATTTTCTTTAACATCAGAAAGAATTTTAAGAACATCCTCATGGGTATCTTCAGAAAACCCAAGTCCTCTATCGATTATAGATTTAACTCTCTCTTCAGCTCTTTTTGACGGATATTCCAGTATTTCCATAACGTTACTCTCATTTCTGTTGATAATTATTAGAGATTCCCTTTAATAAAAAATAAAATGACAACATAATACCAAAATTGTAATAAGGCAATCCTAAACTGTTGAAATTATGATACTCTCGGAATTTTTCAGGGGTTAGAAGATAAGATACATAAATATTGAATATTTAAAAAATGTTTTTTTTTACTTAACGTTTGTAAAAACCTACATTTTATAAACTATAGGGAACCTCTAATAATTGCTTTTTGATTGAAATACAAGGCTGAGAAAAAAATAATGGGCTGATTTTACAACAATTCTTTTTTTTGAGAAACGCAGTAGTTCGGTCAAAAAGCAATTATTAGAGATTCCCTGTATTTTTTTTAATAACTTTTCTTAATAATAAATTTCACGGTCTCTTTCAAAGTATACCTTTCTGTTTTTTCAGTGTCTTCAATTTCATACTGTTTCTCTTTAATGAGAATATCACTTACTCCATCACCATTAAGGTCTTTATATATAACATCAGACTTCATGTGGTAACTTCCGCTTCCCATATAATCACTTTCTAAAATCTGCCTGCTGAAAACATTACTAAGTCTGTTTCCTTTGAGATGGTATACATTGAGGTACTCTTCAGCATTTCCTCTCTGGGCAAAGGAATATAAAGCAACGATGTTTGCAGTGTTTCCAACAGTTATTACCCTTTGAATTTTCTGGTTGGGAGCTCTGAATTTCAACAAATAGGCTCCATTTTTTAAAATTAAAAGGCCTCCATAATTATAGTGATCCATCTGTGTTGCAACACTTGGATTATTAATTTCGTTCCAGGAATAAACAGTATAATTTTCACCTGATAGTTCAAATTTTTTCTCAGATTTTGCAGAAAGAAACCATCCATCTTTCATTGTTCCCTCTTTTTTTTCAAATGAGGGATAAACATGGTTTGCAATTAAAAGGCTTTTTGCATCTGATGTGTGGATAGCAAACTCTTCAGCGTATACAGTAGACATAATAATGCTTAAAAAGATCAGAATGAGGGGAGCGGATTTCATTTAACCTCCAAAAAAATACTAAACAATCTGATTAAAAATTCATTTTAACAAAATTATATCTTTTCTGATAGCGATTTATTTTATTTATTCCTTTATTTTTTATAGACGCATTTGTGCGACGTTTCTTTTTTGCATCGAAGCATATGTGCGACTTTGATTGAAATCATACCACCCAATAAGAACTGTACATTCTGCTACTTACACAGTTTCTGCATAATGGCACTCCAATTGCAAATCATAAAATGAAAGGAGAGTTTTTATGGTGACAGCCATCACAATCTGGGGTGACAGAATATCACCTGTTTTTGATTCAGCAAGTGCAATCCTGATTGTTGAAATTATTGAAAACAGAATTGTTAATAGATCAACAGAAATGTTTTCACCTGGATTCCTTAACGTTCTTACAAAAAGATTAAATGAACTAAATGTTTCAACTATTATATGTGGTGCTATTTCAGAAGCACCAGCACATACGATTGAGAATAAAGGGTTTCATCTAATACCTTTTATAACTGGTTCTGTTACGGAAGTATTACTTAATTATGAAAAAGGAGAATCAATTACACCAAAGTTTCTGATGCCCGGTTGCAAATGCCAAAAAAGAAAAAGAGGCAGATGTTGTAAAAACCGATAAAAGGAGGAATTTATGCAGGGTTTTCGATTAAAGCAGAATAGAAAAAACAAAAATCTAAGGTTTAAAAACAGAAGAAACAGATTTTCACAGCAATTAAGATGCAGAGGTAATGACAATCAACCAAAGGGAGACCTTTTAAACTCAAAGTTTGAAAGGTTTGAGAATTCCGAACAGAAAAATGAGGATGAGGACGAGTAAATGGCACTTACTTTGATAGTAGGAAGTAATAAAAATTTTGATACTCTTTCAGGGTCTTTAAAGAGATGTTTTGAAGTTATTACAGTCTCCTCATATGGAGTTGCAATGAATATAGCTTCAGAACTTGCGATTGATCTTCTGGTTGTTGATGAAAACCTTTCTGGAATAGATGGGCTTAAAATAATAAAAGAAGTAACTAACATAAATCCTTTTATAAACACAGCGCTGGTTAGTTCACTTTCTCCTGAAGAGTTCCATGATGTGAGTGAGGGCCTGGGTATTATTATGCAACTGTCAACCTCACCCACCTTGGAAGAAGCAAATATTCTTGTAGAAAAATTTAATGAGATCTTAACTCTTACCGCAACTAACGGAAGTCATATATGATTATTAGTGTAGCCAGTGGAAAAGGTGGAACAGGAAAAACGACGGTTTCAACGAATCTAGCATATTCTGTTCAGGATGCAACTATCCTTGATTGTGATGTGGAAGCACCCAATGCTCATCTTTTTCTCAAACCTGTAATAAAAGATGTTGTTAAAGCACATGTAACCATTCCAAAAGTCGATGAAAAGATATGTAACCTGTGTAAAAAATGCATGGATATATGCCAGTTCAGTGCAATCGCTGTGATCGGAAAATCGTTATTAGTGTTCCCTGAACTTTGTCATAGTTGCATGGGCTGTTTTGAGGTGTGCCCTGAAGATGCATTAATCAAAGATAAAAGATTGATTGGATCAGTTGAGAGTGGCAAAAGTGAAGATCTTAACTTTATAAAAGGTATCCTCAAAACAGGGGAATCTATGTCTCCACCCCTTATAAAAAGAGTTAGGGAGCATCAAAGAAAAAAAGTAAACATTATAGATGCACCTCCCGGGACATCCTGTCCTGTTATCGCTTCGATGACCGGAGCCGATTTTGTTCTTATGGTCACCGAACCAACCCCATTTGGAATGCATGATCTGAAACTTGCAGTAGAAGCTGTCAAACTCCTCAATATTCCCTACGGTATAGTCATAAACAGGTCGGGCAAGGGAGATAATGAGGTCAATAAATATGCTGAAAAGGAAAATATTCCGGTTTTAATGGAAATTCCTTTTGATAGAAAAATAGCTGAACTCTATTCAAATGGAGAAATTCTGGCAAAAGAACCAGTTTGGAAAAGAAAATTTAAAGATCTTTTTAATAAAATTAGTAAATTAGCAGAGAAAGAGGCCGCCATATGAAAGAATTAGTTGTTTTAAGTGGTAAAGGCGGCACTGGAAAAACGAGTATTACCGCATCCCTTTCATATTTTGCAGAAGACAAAGTTCTTTGTGATGCTGATGTGGATGCATCAAACCTTCATCTGCTTCTTAATCCGGATATTATTGAAAGATATGAATTTGAGGGTGGTAAAGAAGCATCAATTTTAGAAGAGGATTGCACAAGGTGTGGAATTTGTATTGATCTTTGTAAATTTGGAGCCATCAAAGACTTCAGAATCGACCCTATCCTTTGTGAAGGATGTTCTGTTTGTTTTAATTTCTGTCCTGATGATGCGATTGATTTTGAAACAAAGGTCTGTGGGGAATGGTTTATGTCAAATACCCGCTTTGGTCGATTAGTACATGCAAGACTTGGAATAGCAGAGGAAAACTCTGGTAAATTAGTAACAAAAGTAAGATCTGCAGCCAGAGAGTACGCAAAAAATAACAATATTGAACTTATTATTACCGATGGTCCTCCAGGTACAGGATGCCCTGTTATAGCCTCCATGAGCAATGCCTCACTAATCTTGCTTGTAACAGAGCCAACTGTATCTGGACACCACGATTTTTTAAGAATTGCAGACCTTGCAGAGCATTTTAAAATTCCACACCTGCTCTGTGTTAATAAATTTGATCTCAATATTGATAAAACACTTGAGATCGAGAATGAAGCAAAGAAACGGGGAATACCCGTTTTAAACAGAATTCCTTTTGATCCGATCTTCACAGATGCCATGGTAGAGCAGAAAACAGTTGTGGAATTTGCACCAAATTCTTCAATTTTAGAGGAGTTAAAAAGGCTTTATGATGAAATTTTTTCATCAGTTAACGAAATAAAAAATAAAAAAATAGAACTTATAAAATTAGAGGAGAAGTAGATGAAAGATGGAAGAATAGCAATCCCTTCCAATGGTGAAGGTGGCCTTGAGGGAACAAGATCCGGACATTTTGGACATTGTGATGTTTTTACTTTTGTAGATGTTAAAGATGGTGAAATTATAAATACTGAAGTTTTAAAAAATGAAGGTCATGTACAGGGTGGATGCATGGTTCCCGTTAATCTTCTTTCAAGCCATAATGTAAAAGCCCTTATTGTTGGTGGAATTGGCATGAGGCCTCTCATGGGTTTTAAACAGGTCGGAATCGACGTTTACCACGATGGTGAAAGAATGGATATAAAACCTGTTGTTGAAGATTTAATTAATGGAACACTGGCAGCAATTAAAGATGATCAGGTATGTGGTGGCGGCCAACATTGATAACGACTTGATTTTGATTAATACAAAATAAAGAGTAAGCTTTGAACTCTTTTTAATAAAGGAAACCCTCTAAGAAATAAAAACACGACAACAATGAAAAGCAAACATAATTTTGCCGTTTTTGTTTTTATATTATTTCGTCCGAGGTTATCATAACTAATTAGGATTTTGAGATGAAATACAAGGCATAAAAGAGTGAAGACGTATGTCTTTTTATACTTCGAACTCTTTTTAACACAGTATTTCGCCCAAAAGACAATTATTAAAGGAGTGAACATGAAAATTGCTGTTACCTCTCAAGGTGCTACCCTTGAATCCAAAATGGACCCAAGGTTTGGAAGAGCAGCTTACATAATGATCGTTGATAGTGAAACAATGGCTTTTGAAGTATTTGATAATAGTGAAAATGCAAATGCTCTGAAAGGTGCAGGTATTAAGACTTCAGTTCTGATATCTGAAAATGGTGCAAAAGTCCTTCTTACAGGCTATTGTGGCCCTAATGCTTTTAAAACTCTTCATACCGGAGGTTTAAAAGTAGTAAATGATGTAAATGGTTCTGTCAAGGAAGCTGTTTTGGCTTTTAATGATGGAATTTTTACCTATTCAGAGGGCCCAAACAAAGACGGACATTGGTAAAACTCCCTAAAAAACCTCTGGTGAATTTATTCACCGGGGGTTTTTGCAAATCATTTCAAAAAAATCGTGTTTTTTGGTCTTGCCCCATCTAAATTTTTAGTTTTTGTAAAAAACCCTGAATATTTTTCACAAAGCCAGCGCTATTTTAAGCATATATTCTACTCTGAAAAACAGAGGTCTTTGAAATAAATTGGTTCTAACAAAACATGACCTTAATATAACCAGGCCAACCTTTATATTGGAATAGGACTATCCAGATTTTTTATTGATCATTTCCAGTATTTGTAGTTAAATATAAATGATTCTTAAAAATATTCAATACAACCTTAGACAATAAAAAAGTATTTTTATTAAAAATAGTGGGTCTACATGCGAATTTTACTTACTTTCTTTATTATATTTCTCTGTTTTTCAAATGTTTATGCTCAAAACTGCAAGGAACTAAGAGTATCTGGAGCTGTGGGATGGAACCCTATAGTAGTTAAAAATAAGAACGAAATAGCTGGTATCGCCTATGATTTAGCTAAAGAGATTGGTAGGAAATTAGATATACCTGTTAAATTCATAAATCTCCCCTGGAAACGCATGCTGCGATATCTTAAGCAAGGGGAAATTGATGTCATTTTAGGTATATACTGGACGAAAAAAAGGTCTGAAATTTATCATTATTCCTCATCATTTTTACAAAATGAAACCAGAATTTTTGTTCTTAAAAAAAAGAGATTCTCCTTCAAAAAGTTTGAAGACTTGATCGGCCTAAGGGGAGATATTCCACCTGGTGGTAGTTTTGGAGATAAATTCGATAAATATTCAAAAAAATATCTGACTATTAGTGAAGTTAAAGATAAACATGCAAGAATCAAAAGGCTCCTCCTGGGACGTAGTCACTATTTTGTCTCAGATTACTATGACTCTGCGTTCTTTCTTCACAAAAAGGGCCTGAATGATAAAATAGTCCCCTTACCCAAGGTTATATCAAAAATACAAGTCTATTTTGCGATCTCCAGAAAATCAAAATGCCCAAATATTGCTGCAGACATTACTAACTATATTGAGAGATTTAAAAATGATGGCACATTAAAATCTTTTAAAAACAAGTATCGTCTCAAACATCATTAAATTGAAAAGTTAAACCTATGCTTTGTGAACATCTGAAAGAAATTGAAGAAGAAATTATAAACAACGATTACACCGAAACATTCCGGGGAAAGTCATGGACTGACAACTGTAGGGAATGGGTCTATTTTGATGTTGTTTTGGATTTAAAAAAATTAAATGAAAATTTTAAGTTAAATCCCTGTATTGAATTTCATGAGAATACAGATCCAAGATCTGGCCTTGAGAAAGGTCTTTTTTGTTCAAAATGTCAGGATGGAATAATGGGAAATATTTCAGGAGAAGAAACCTTTCCTGCATGAATCAACAAATGTTTAGTTTGATCCAGAATTTAAACTACATCTATCTATTCCTTTCAAGAAATCTATAAAGAGTTCAAAAATATCTTACAATAAGAAAAAAAGTATGCGCTTTTAGCTGATGGACAATTATGGCGATTTTGATTATAAAAGTATCTGTAAATAGCAAATTCAAAAATGAGATAAACATAAAACAGATGATAAACGATATAAAAATATTAAAATCAAAACTAATGATCCCAAGATCTGATCAAACTATCAGACGGGAAAGACTTGACGGGCTTCTGTCCTCTTTTTCTGACAAAAAACTAACTAAAATAACTGCTGGTGCAGGGTTTGGAAAAACAACACTGATTTCTCAATTTGCTGTGGGAATCGAGGCAAACACAGTATGGTACAGAATCGATACCATGGAAAATGATTACATTCTTTTTATACATTACCTGATTTCAGGAATAAAAAAATATTTAAACGGTTTTGGTGATGAAACCCTGCAGAAAATTAAACTGACTGAAAACCCCGAAACAGATTACTCAGACATCTTTACTTTCTTTTTGAGTGAGCTTGAAAAAATAGAAGATCAGAAATTCCTCATTATTCTGGATGACTTTCATCATATTCATGAAAACAGAAAGATTCAGTTTTTCATTGAATATCTGATTGAAAATCTGCCAGACAGTTTTCACATCATGATACTGAGCAGAACTGAACCTGAAATTTCAGTATCAAAATTTATTTCAACTGGTGAGGTTACAGAGATTGTCGAAAAAGATCTTGTATTTACAATAGAAGAAGTAAAATCTCTTTACCTGACACAGTTCAATATAGAAGTTGAAGATATTAAATTTAAAGAACTGCATTCTCAAACTCAGGGCTGGGCAGCAGGTTTATTACTACTTTACCATTCCATCAATAGTAACAAAAATTTAGAAATCAGTTCGCAACTCAATAATATAAAGGGTTCTCCCAGAATATTTTTCAACTATATTAATGAGAATATATATAAAGATCTACCTGCTGATAAAAAGGAATTTTTGAACAAAACATCTATTTTAAACAACATGAATGTTGATTCATGTAATGATCTGCTTGAAATACATAATGCCGGGCAAATATTAGCTGGGCTTGAAAAAGATCATCTTTTTACTGTTTCTGTTGATGATGAAAGAGGGTCATTTTTTTATCATCACCTTTTTAGGGATTACCTCCGGTATAAACTTGCTTCCGAAAATGACAGAAAGGCAATTATTAATCTAAATGTTCGGGCTGCAAGGTTCCTTGAAAAGAATGATGAACAGGAAGAGGCTCTGAATCATTATCTTTTTGCAAAAAAATATGATGAAATTGTCAGGATATTAAGCGACCTTGCTAAAAATCATTTGATCGTATCCCGTGTAAATATGTTCCAGTCAATACTAAATAAGATCCCGATTGAACTTAAGAAATGCGAACCATGGATTCTGTATAGTCAGGGTATTATTAATCTTTTTAACGGAATGCTTGATGATACCAGAAAAAATTTTGATTCTGCTCTTGTTTTATTCCTGCAAAACAATATTGAAAGCGGGATAAATAACTGTGAATCTTATCTGGCAAATCTTGATTTTCAGTCCGGGCTGTTTATAGAAGCTGAAAAAAAGTATCAAAAAATACTTCAGAAAGACTCTCTTGAGCCTGTTGTACGTTTAGATGCTTTAGGTTTCGTATGCTGCATTAACATATACATTGGAAATCTTGAAAAAACAGATACGTATTTTGAGGAAGCTGATGAGTTAATCAAGGAATTAAGTGATACTAACGTTCAGGATTTTTTCAGAACTGTATTTCTGATTCACAAAGCAGCTCAAAAATTTGTGCTCGGCGATTATAAAGAAGCTTATTATTTATCAAAAAATGCTGAAAAGATATTATCTCCAAAATTCTTACATCCTAAGATTCACTTGCTTTATTATCAACAGTTTGCAAGGACATGCTACCACCTTGGCTATTTTAATGAAGGCCTTGAAAGCGCATCAAAAGGAATTCAAATATTAGAGAACAAAGATAATGAAGATGTTTTTATGAAAGCCTGGTGTTATGTTGGACTCGCATTAAACCATGAGGGTCTTAATGAAACTGTTAAATCTATATCTTTTGCAGAAAAGGCTCTTAGTACTTTCAAAATCCTGAATTACCTCTGGGGAGTTGCTACTTCATATTTTGTTCTATCAAGGATATACCAAAAAACAGGCGATATAGACCATGCAGAAAGTTTCGTTAACAAAGGGATAGAAATTTCAGGTACAGTTGAGATGAAATCTGTCAAAATCGACCTTCAGCTTAGATTAGTATGTATAGATATTGAAAACAAAAGAGTATCAAATGCATATCAGTTGTTAGAAGAACTTTTTAAGGAATCCATACAATCTATTTCGCACCTTGCTTGCTATTATTACTATATAAGCTGCTGTGAATTTCTTGATGGGAAAAAGAATAACTCGATAGAATCCATGATAAAATCTCTGGATTTATGCGAGCAAAACAGTTTCAATTTCTGGGAAATTGGTCTTAATGCTATTCAGTTTAAAATACTTGCACAAATATACATTTCCGGAAAAAAGGTTGAGTACCTCCATGACATCTTATTAAAAGCATCAGTCGATAATACAACAACACTAATTAAAGCTATTCAAAAAAAGGATGTAAATGCTTCTAACAGAATTGAAAAACACCTGAATCTCAGTAGTGTTGTTTTAAATAAGTCTTTATCTGCAAATCTATTGGGAAAATTCAGGACTTTTGTGAATGAAAAAGAGGTCGTTGATAAGTCATGGACGAGTAAAAAAGCACTTACACTTTGTAAATACCTTCTTACATTTAGAAACAAGGGATTTATTAAAAAAGAGATTTTAATGGAACTTCTGTGGCCGGAGAGTGATCCTGTAAAAACTGCCAAAAGGTTCCATGTTGCACTTGCTGCTTTAAGAAAAATTCTTGAACCTGAAATCAAAAGAGGTGTTCCTTCATCATTCATAAATAGCTCAGGGGATTCTTATTGTTTAAACATTGGAAATAAAGGGCAAATTGACACAGAGATTTTCATTAAAGAATCTGAAAAGGGAAAAAAGGAATCCGATCCCGGCAAAATGATTAAACATTTAGAAAAAAGTATATCGAAATACAAGGGTGATTTTCTGGAAGAAGATCCTTTTGCTGATTGGTGTATGGATATGCGGGAATCATTAAAACATGAATATCTCACAGTTCTATCCAAAATTATTTCTTATTATGAAGATAAAAAAGAATATTTAAAATGCATAGAATTTTCCAACAAATATTTAGCTGAAGATAAATACGCAGAAAATATCTACAGAAAACTTATGAGTTTCCATTATAAATCTGAAAACAAAGCTATGGTGACAAAAACATTTGAGAAATGTAAAAAAAGAATAACTGAAGAATTTGATTGCCTAGATGATGAGACTATTGAGCTGTTTACTCGTTTAAAGGGATAATTCTTTATGAAAAAGTTGCAAAAGCCCTTTTAGAAGAGAACTTTTGCAACTATAAACCTCTATTTTTTTCTAAGAAACTATTTTTTCAGCTACAACAAGAATCCTTTTGCTCTTCTCAAGAACCGGCGGTGTGGTTTTAGCTTCTTTAATTAATGGCAATGCATATTTTTTACCCATCTCTTCTATTAAAATATCTTTAGATTCCAAAATACCTTTATAAACAGCTAATTGCCTTTCTTTCCAACCCTTTGTTTCTTCATAAACCAAAATTTTGAAACCGGATTCATTTAAAGAATCTTTATGATCATCAGGCATAAATGGAATGTTTCCATCCCAGGAAGTAAATACAAATTTTCCACCTGGTTTTAAAATCCTCCAAATTTCATCAAAGGCTTTAGTCCTGTCAGGTACATGCCAAAGAGCGTCAATACTTATAGCGCCATCACAACTCTCAGTTCCAAGACCTGTTTCATAAAAGTTTCCTGTTTTAAATTTTGCTCTTCCATTCAAACCAAAATCTTCAGTTCTGCTATTAGCCGAATTGATAGCATTATCTGAAATATCAACTCCAACAAGAACAGCTCCATTTTTACGAGCAATCCACATTGAAGGGCCACCCCTGCCACAGGCAATATCTGCGAAACAATCTCCTTTTTTCAGGCTTAAATGATTTGTGATATTATTCAAATCACTCAGTGTAACAAAACTATAATTTTCAACATCTTCCGGATATTCATCACCAAAAGCTTTCCTGAAAATCTCTTTAGAATGATTGTTTTTTGTTTGCCCTTCATAAATTATATTGTAGGCATCTCTAAAATTCCATTTACCATAGGATAGAAAACATATTAGAGACATTAATCCTTTTTTAACACCTAATTTTAAATTATTCATGTTGCCCCACTTTATCAAAACTTTATGGTTAAAACTGAGCCGGACTTAAATCTGGCAAATTGCTCTTTTTTATGGGTTTAAATCAGGCATCCTTTTTGAACAATTCCAGCATAAGTGACAAATCACCAGAAACTGTGTATTTTTCCTCCATGAACATCTTTTCTCCATCAGCTTTTTGGGTCATAATATCCATCCACAAATCAAAAGGCGCTTTAATTAAAACCTCAGGAGAATTATTACCTCCTTTTTTTGCTTCTATATTGTCTTTTGTAATATCAAAATAACAGGATTCATTAGTTTTACCGTTAAAATCAAATTGCAATACAACTTTTCCATCACCAGCGGCTTTTGAGTTAACCCCATAAGGAAAAAGTAACATAAATTCTTCAACAGTTTCAGCGCGGGGAACAAGCCCTTTTTCTGAGAATTCTTTAACTGTCACACCTTCAGCAATGCAACTTTTCCAGAAGATGTTACCTAACTTAGCAAATCGCTGTGGATTATGGAGCGGCTGCTTAATTCTTGACATGGTATCCTTTGTTATTTTCCCGGATGCAACTAATTCCATCCCGGCCTTAGATGTGGCATCAAGTACATCTTTTAATTTATCTGTATATAAATGATTCACAAGGGATTCTGCATCCGCCCGGAATATTTCTGCCACAATAGGAGCCTCTTTTCGGGTCAGGCTTTTCAGATATGTTGAAAATGTTTTAAACTCAGAGTCTTCAGGAAATCCACAAACTGATAGCCATACCGCTTTCGGTACTTTACTTCTTAATGGGTGAAATGTTTTTCCATCTTCATCCTCCTCAAAAAATGGCTGAATTGCAGGGAGAAAACGTTCCATTAATGTACTCATAGTGCTGTTCATGGTGTGATTGTAAAGAGGTGTGGCATGAACGACAAGGTCAGCTTCTGTCCATTTAGGAAAAATCTCTTTTGTCATATCGTCTTTATGGATGCACTTGCCGGGAGTTTTACTCCAGCAAGTAAAGCACCCGATACAATTATTGATTTTCTTATCACGCAAATTGATGATTTCAACCTCTGCTCCGGCATTACGCATTCCATGAACAAGAGAATTCAGCATCATCTCTGTTTTACTATGTCCTCCGATACGTGGGCTTGAATTAATTGCGATTACTTTCATAATGTTCTCCTTTCAAAAAGATTTATTGGGAACCTTTTGAATATTAAAAATTCCCTGAATTATTATTAATAATTCATATACAAGCCCGAAACTAATCTGGAACTAATTTTTCAGGATAATCGATAGATCTGGATTCTTGTTTAAGGGAATCGTTCTACTGAACGAATCAATTTTTCGAATTAGTTCAAAACCTAAAAAATCAAACTTTTCAAATCTTTAATAAAGGAACTAAGTAAAACTATAGCATTTATGTTTCCTTATTTGCCCTTTATAAAAAGCAAATAACCAGTGTGGGGCACAAAACAATTTGATATTATCATTTAAATCACAGGTTGAAGCCGTTTTTCTCATTAATAGAGCTTCCTTATTATAGCATTAAGAAACCATGTTAATTGTGTCTAAAACATCCTTGCAAGTGAAATATTTCATAGCAAAGTATAATAGAAAGATATACAGAGGGCAGGAATTTTATTTTTAACAACTATTTTACAGACCTATTACATTTATATACTCATATGCATGTAAGTAGTTGAATAATATATTTAATCGTTTATTAATACTTTGATATTTAAGGAGGTTTAATACTTTTCATCCACTGCTTTTTTTATACATCTGATCCAGGTAAGACACCCGTACTATTTTTCAAAGACTTTTTTTAGTTACAAATTGAATTCTTTTTCTTGTTAAGTCTGTAAATTAAAAATTTTAAAAGGGGTAACAAATGCGAAAACTGCAAAAACTATTCATGCTTTTTCTCTTACTTTCTATTGCATGCTTTGGCAACGCCTGCGCCGAAGAGGAAGAAAAGGAATATGTCACTATTAGTGGACATGTTTATCAAGGCGACCACGGAACTTTCGGATCTCCTCCTGACGGCAATCTACCGATTGCAAATGCCACTGTTTCTACTTCTTTAGATTCCGCTACTGTGGTCACAGATGCCAACGGATATTTTGAGCTTAAAACAAATTCAAATACCGAAGAGGCATACACAATCACAATTCAAGCCACAGGGTATCAGACATTTTCTGTGGAACACGACTGGGGCATGACTCCCTCTAACCAGACATTTTATCTGGGTGCTGATGATAATGATTATGTAACAATTAAAGGAAATGTTTATGAAGGTAATCATGGATCTTTTGGATCTCCTGCCAATGGAAATCAGCCGATTGCAAATGCCACTGTCGGAACTTCCTTAGATTCTGTTACTGTGGTCACAGATGCTAACGGGTATTTTGAGCTCAAAACAAACTCAAATACCGAAGGCCCATATACTATAACCATTCAAGCTGATAGTTACAGAACATTTTCTGTACAACACGAATGGGGCGATCATCCCATAAATCAGACTTTTTACCTGGGCGCAGATACAAATGACTATGTCACTATCAGTGGAAATATTTATGAAGGGAATCATGGATCTTTTGGACTTCCTCCTGATGGAAACCAACCAATTGCAAATGCTACTGTTTCTACTTCTTTAGATTCCGCTACTGTTGTCGCAAATGCTGATGGATCTTTTGAACTTATAACAAACACTCCTACATCACAAAGTGACCCGGGGAAATACACAATAACTATTCAGGCTGATGGTTATAAAACTTTTTCGGTTGAACATGAATGGGCCTGGAGTTACCATCCTCCAGATATAACATTTTACTTAGGTGCTTTAACTGATGAAACAAATTATGTGACGATCAAGGGAAATGTATACGATGGGAATCACGGTTCTTTCGGTTTACCACCCAACGGAAATCTACCAATAGCAGGTGCCACTGTTTCTACTTCCTTAGATTCTGCTACTGCTGTTACTGATGCCAATGGATATTTTGAGCTTAAAACAAACACTCCTACATCACAAAGTGATCCGGGGAAATACACAATAACTATTCAGGCTGATAGCTATAGAACTTTTTCGGTAGAACATGGATGGGCCTGGAGTTACCATCCGCCAGGTATAACATTTTACTTAGGTGCTGATGACAGTAACTATGTAACAATTAAAGGAAATGTTTATCAGGGTAATCATGGGACTGGCGGATATCCTCCCAATGGTAATCTGCCGATTGCAAATGCCACTGTTTCTACTTCTTTAGATTCCGTTACTGTTGTTACAGATGCTAACGGATATTTTGAACTTAAAACAAACTCAAATAACGAAGGACCTTATACAATCACAATTCAAGCAGCAGGATATCAGACTTTTTCTGTTGAACATGACTGGGGCAGTCACCCATCAGACCAGACATTTTATCTGGGTGTTGACGAAAATGAATATGTAATTGTCAGCGGACATGTTTATCAGGGTAATCACGGATCTTTCGGACTTCCTCCTGATGGCAATCTGCCAATTGCAAATGCTACTGTTTCTACTTCTTTAGATTCCGTTACTGTTGTCACAAATGCTGATGGATATTTTGAGCTAAGAACAAACTCTGTTGAAGACGGACCTTATACCATAACAATACAGGCTGAAGGGTATCAAACATTTTCTGTAGAGTGGGAATGGGGCAGCCATCCCTATCCCTCAGATGAGACATATTATCTGGGTACTGAAACTGAATAAGCGGTTTATAGGTTAAAGTATTAGGAATATTAGAAATTTTAAACTTAAGGGTGGGCATACAAGTCCACCCTTAAACATGAACCATGAACTGTCATGAATCGATCATTTTAAAAAACATCCCATAGTTTTTGATACATTTTCATCTGTTCAATAACCAGATCATAAAACACCTGTGAATATATACCAAAATCTGAAGAATCACTATTGTCTGTTACTCCAAATTTAATATGCCCCACCCTTGAAAACTCTCTAATCCATGGAAAACAACTCAAAATCAGTTCTGTATTCTTTGGTAAGCGCTCTTTATACATCTCAATCTGAAACCATTCATCAATAAAGCTGATCCCTGTACCCCAGTTTTTAAGCTCGCTCCAGCTTCCCATGCCCCATTTAATAATTTTATAGATTTTGTTCAAAAGCGCAGATGAAGTGGAAATGCTATTTTTCAATAACTCAATATAGTATTTACTATAGACATCAAGAACCATCTCCGATTTTGGGTATTTTTCAGAGATTTTTGATAAAACCTCTTTTACTTCCTCCTTACTAAAATATACAAACAAACCCTCTGCAAGAAACAGAAGATTATCTTTTGCAGGTATAAAATCCATCCAGGAATAATCAAATATTGAAGATGCGATAAATTTGTTTCTTTCATTTTCTTTAAAAAAACGCCTTCTATACTCAACAACTTCCGGAAAGTCTAAATCAAACCACTTAACTTTTCCATTATCCATCCTATCAAACCTGAAATCCAAACCTGAACCAAGGCTGACAATGGTTGCATCCGGGTTTTCTGAGATAAATCTTTCTGTTATATTATCAAAAATGAGAGTGCGACAGATAATACCAAGTTGTGAATCTTCCGGGACCTTTTCGAGATCTGAGAAATCATAATCAACCTGATCTACGATCTCAGAATATCTTTTATCCTTGATCCTTCCATCACCCCTTCTGGTTTCACGATATCGCATATATAAAGGATAGAGCAGGGTTTCGGAAACCCCCTGAAAAACCTGTTTGTTTTGATTCATGTTACTGCTCCATTAATTTATTGTTATAACGAACCATTAACAAAAAACTTTGACAGACATTAATTATCTTTTGATTATATATTATTTTCTACAGTTTTTCATCTATATTATTAAGGGGTTAAATCTTTTTTTTAAATTATTACATGGCATATTTTTTATAAGTTTACGTACTTTAGTGAATCTTTATTAATCCATCGATTAATTTCATTTAATAAGGGAACCTCCAATAACTAGAATTTTTATTTAAATACAAGGCGTAAGAAAAAATAACGAGGCGATTTTACAAAAGTTTTTTTTTCGAAACAACGCCGTAGTTCGATCAAAAGGCAGTTATTGGAAGTTCCCATTAGACATAACTTATGTTATTATGTGCATTAAACAATTCAAAAATCTCAAGGTCCAACTACAAAAAGAATAATGTTTTCACTAAGTTTTATCCTAACCTTTCATTTGATGAAGGAGATAAAAATGGATATTTCAGAACCTGTTATTTCAAAAGATGAAATTTTAATTCTCGAAGATAAAGATTTTAATCCCGATAATGTTTGCATCATGATAGTGAAGTTTTAAACCATAAGGTGGGTTTATTACCCACCCTAAATATTTTTTTCAAGTTAAATCTAAACGTAAGCGCCCTCTTTAATTAACTGACTGGGTTTAAAAATTTCCTTACTGAATTTATCAGCCAGATTCTCAAGACGATTGCACAATTCATCCACAGGAATTGATTTTATCATCGTAATCAAACCTACCGGACTGCCAGTAGCATTTACTATTGCAGTATCAACATCTTCAAATGTACAGGCTCCCATCTCCACGATTTTAGCAGCTTCATTTGCATTTACTGCAACCATATCCATGGGGTCAAATTTATCAGTTTTCTTTGATAGGTCGATGTCGGGCCGACCATTAGTCCAGTCAAAAATACCCTTCCCCGTTTTTTTCCCGAGTTCACCACTATCATATTTGCTTTTAAGAGTGCTTCCAAGGGCAAAATCCGGATGAATTGTTTCTGCAAAGTAAGAACTTGCATAATAGTTAATATCTATGCCGGTGTAATCAATCACTTCATAAGGTCCCATAGGCATACCAAGACTACGCATAATAGCATCAACTTCTTCAGGCTCAGCAATCTTCTGATCCAGAATACAGTTCAACAACACTGCACTTGGGCTTTGAACACGATTTACTATAAAACCAGGAACATCTTTTTTTACATATACAGGGATTTTGTTATTTTTTTGCACAAAATCGTAACCAATTTTCATGGTTTCTTCAGAAGTCTGGTCCCCTTTTATTACTTCAACCAGTTTCATAATAACTACCGGATTAAAGTAATGAAGTCCAAAAAACTTATCTGGCCGTTTTGTGATAGAAGCAATTTCTGTAATGCTCATTGTGGAAGTGTTTGATGCAAATAGAGTATGTTGTGGTGCAGCCCTGTCAACCTCCTTCCATGTCTCTTTCTTCAATTCCATTATTTCAGGAATAGCTTCTATAACAAGATCTGATTCTTTAACAGAATCCGCCAGGTCTACACAGGGAATAAGCAGATCTTTTTTTATTTTTTCATAATGATCAGCCGAAACCTTTCCTTTTTTTACAAGAATATCAAGGCTGTCGTAAATTCTACCAACCCCCTTATCCACGTACTCCTGCTTTACATCTCTTAAAAATACTTTAAAACCGGCAATTAACGCTACTTCCGCAATTCCATGCCCCATATCTCCGGCACCCAAAACAGTTACAGTTTTTATTGTACTGCTCATTTTGTGATCCTCCAAATAAAGTGTTAAAAAGTTTAAATTAATATATTAAAAATGCTAATTACTTTTAAAAATATGAAATTTTAGAATCGAGAATTAGAAATAATTCTAAGGACAATATGAAATCCCTATAAGGCTCAAATATCCAATAAAAAACAGGAATGGAGTATCCCATGTATGTGGTGAAAAAGCCTCAGCCAATGTCATTAAAACTGGTATGGAGAATATCGCAACGATAAATTGGGTATGTGTAAAATATGGTTGATATAGTAAGATCACAATTATTGAAGTAATCAATACACAGGCACTTCCCTCAAAACTTCTTACATATTTCTTTTTGCTAAAGAGGGCATAAGTTTCATACTTATGCTTACCAAAGCGGATGCCAACAGGTTCAGCAAGTCCATCTCCAATACCATTTATTAAAATAGGTATTAGTATAAGACTCCCCATTCCAACATATTTTAGAAGAACAATCATAGGAATAATTATCAGAAAACCGGCAGTTATCTGCGTTGTAAGCCATAAAAGAGTGTGTGGTCTATCCTCGGGACGATCAAAGGAACTAAAGCAAATTCTTAAAAAGGTGAATCTTTCTCTGAATTTTTTTGTATAAAAGATAAAAGGTACCATAGCAACTGCAAAACCGATTATATGAAGAGCAAATGATTCTTTATCATATGGGAAAATTTGATCAAGATAAACAGGTATAAAGAATAGCATGAAATGATTTATTTTCCTTGTATAGTTCACTTTTACATCTTTGTATTCAACCAGCAAACCTGAACAATATCCCACTGCAAAGAGAATTCCGGTTTTTACCACTAAATTTAAAGCAAATTCTATCGTCATAACAAAACCCTTTCATGTTAATCTCTATTAATCGCTCTATCCCATATATATCATATCATCACACTGATTTGAAAAATTCTCAAGTTTCCTTGAAGTGTTAATTACTTTCAAAAAGTAGAAATTTTCGAAGCAAGAATTAAAAGGGAACTAAATGTTCACAAGAATCCTATGGACAGTATGAAATCCCTATAAGGCTGGAATATCCAACAAGAAATAGAGTTGGAGTATCCCAGGTATGGGGAGAAAAAGCTTCTGTCAGTGTCATTATGATTGGTATAGAACAAAGAGCAATAATGAATTGAGTCGGTGTAAAAAATTGTTTATAAAGAAGAATAACAATTATTGAAGTAATCAAAACACACGCGCTGCCCTCAAAACTTCTTGTATATTTCTTTTTACTAAAAAGAGCATAGGTTTCATATTTATGCTTACCAAAGCGAATTCCAACAGGTTCTGCAAGACCATCCCCTATACCCGTTATTAAAATAGGAATCAGTAAAAGACTAATCATTCCTACACTTTTAAGAAGTACTACCATTGGAATAATTACTAAAAAACCTGCAATCATCTGGGTTGTAAGCCACAAAAGTGTGTGAGGCCTATCTTCAGGACGATCAAAAGAACTAAAACAAATTTTGAAAAATGTGAATCTGTTTCTGAATTTCTCCATATAAAAAATGAAAGGAAACAAGGTAATGATAAAACCAATGACATAAAGAGCAAATGACTCTTTATTATATGGAAAAATTTCATCAATAAAAACAGGGATAAAGAATACAAAGAAATGGTTTATCTTCCTTGTATAATTAACCTTTACATCTTTATGTACAACCATTAAACCTGTCGTATATATAACCGTAAACATAATTACGGTTTTTACCAGTAAATTTAAAAAAAATTCTGTTGTCATTTTGATTCCCTTTCAGATCTTTTTCTATAATTCAGTCAACTTTTCTTGCCAAATGTCAGGTCTTCGGATAGATTCTCAAAACATTCAACACACACTGCATGCATTTTTTCACCATCATAAAAGCCATTTTTTTTTGATAACAATCCAACTTTACTTCCACATCTTTGACATATATCAATGTTCTTAAGCTCATTCTCAATAACCCACTTACCAACAGCCTGCTCAAAAATAATCTGGTTAAGCTTTGTTACTGCATAACCCTCTTGTTCTGCCATTTTCTTGTATTTCAGATAAAGTTCATCTGATATTTCCATTCTAATTTTCATAAATCTTCCCTTAAATTTATAGTAACCGTTACGTAACTTATATGTAACATCACTGTCAACCTTTTATTTTAGGGACAGTAAACATGAGGATAACAATTAAAATTTTGGAAGAAGTTAGCTATATAAAAAATAAAGAGTTGGTTTAAAATTTTGCAAACATAATGTTTTCAGATAAGAATCCTTTTTTTAAATTGGTAGTTAGTTTTATATCGATAGTTACACTTGTAGATTCACCAGAAAATGGTTTATGGTATTTTGATGATTAATTAAAAAGTTATTAATTAAACTTTCTTTGTAACAAAACCTTGGTAAAATATGGAGAAGTTATGAAAAAAATCATGTGGATTTTAATTTTATCGATATTTTTATCACAACCTCTCTCTGCAGAATCCGTTAATGTAATAACTTACCACTACCCTCCATATGTAGTTGGTGATGGAAGTGGTATCTTAGAATTAATTCTACACAAAGTTTCAAAATATACTAAACACAAAATAAAATTTGAAAAATACCCTCTAAAAAGAGCCTCCTTAACATTTGGAGGTGATTATAAAGATAAACTTTTTCTTGGAGTTTATCATAATTTACCCAAACAACCAGTCTCAGTTAGGACACAAATTTTTATTAGAACCAGAATTGTTAGTGTTTATTACAAGAAGGATTTCCCGAAATTCAACTATACAAGCTTTGAAGAGTTAAAAGGAAAAACAATCGGGGTTCTATTTGGAAACCCTTTTAACAGAGTTTTAGTTAAATATGGCTTAAAGCAGGAAAAGAATAGTCAGTTAAAAAACAACCTTAAAAAGCTTGTTAATCAAAGGATTGATTTTTGGTTAGTTCCGGATATTACTGCATATCAATTAATTGAAAAAGAGATGCCAGGTATGAGGGATTTGTTTGGTTTTTTTGAAGATAGAAAAGCTATACCACTTCTTCCTATATCTCTTGTTGCTGGTGAGGAAAGTAATAAAAAGAAAGTATTTACTGATATTTGTACAGGATTAAAAAAGATAGTAAAAAATGGAAAGTGCTTAAAAATACTTGAAGGTTTTTACGGTAAAGGATTAGTTCCCGATGGTGTTATGGTAAAATTTTGATAGTCGTAGGTTGGATAGAGCCAGGCGAAAATCCAACATTTCCGATCAAATCTAAATTTCCGGGTTTGTCGGGTTTCGTTCCTCAAACCGAACAGGTGTCTTTCTCTAAACATTTACATCTAATCCCTGCACACTTTCACAGAGATACAATACAAATAATCATCTGAATTTATTAATTAATTAATATTCTCTTTATTAAAAAATTGTTGTAATATTAACAACTGAACATCAAGGACGTACCTGGAACTTTAGCCAATTAAAATACAGTACTATTTGAAATATCTCTTATCTAAAGAAATTTTAAGGATGACTTTTTTAAAGGTATCACCCCTATGCGCATTTTATTGATTCTATTCATAGTTATTTTTTGTACACCGGATATTTACTCTCAAAATTGCAAGCAACTAATAGTCTCCGGGTCTGTGGGATGGAATCCCTTAGTCATGCAAAATAAAGAGACTAAAAAGATAACTGGTATCTCATATGATTTAATCATGGAAATTGGGAAAAAATTGAACATTCCAGTTAAATTCCAGATATTACCCTGGAAGCGTATGCTTGTTTACCTTGATCAGGGTGAAATAGATGTGATCTTAGGGATTTACTGGACAAAAAAAAGATCTGAAATATATCATTATTCTTCACCTTTTTTGCAAAATGAAGCCAGAGTTTTTGTTCTAAAAGAGAAGAAATTTAATTTTAGAAGTTTTAAGGACTTAATTGGTAAAAGAGGAGATATTCCTCCAGGTGGTAGTTTCGGTGATAAATTCGATAAGTTTTCTAAGAAACATTTAAAGCTTAGTGGTATTAAAGATAGGAGCTCAAGAATAAAAAGACTTCTCTTAGGACGCTGTCATTATTTTATCGCAGATTATATGGACGGTATGTGGACTCTAAATGAACAGGGGATGGCGGACAAAATTGTTCCCTTACCTAAAGCTGTAAGTAAGACACAGGTATATTTTGCGATGTCCAGAAAATCAAAATGTCCAAACATTGCTGCTGAAATTACCAACTATATTGAGATATTTAAGAATGATGGAACAATGAAATCTATTATTCGTAGATATATCAGGAATAAATAATATTAGAAGGTCTTAAAAGAAAAACCCCCTGCCGGTGTTGAAATAAAATGCTTAAATATCATTAACGGCACTTTGAATAATTTTATTTATTGACCAATGCGTTTAGATAGTATACGCTTGATTTCATGAAAGAGATAGATCAAAAATTAAAATCAGTTTTTAAACTTGCGATGAAGCTTGATAAAACCCCCCGAAGCTACGGAACAGAAGAGCTGTTTACATCTGCTGAGATCCATCTTGTCGAAACAATAGGTGATAATGACGAAAAACTCGGTGTTACAGATCTTGCAAAGTTTTTAAGCATTACTAAAGGGGCCGTATCCCAGACACTAAAAAAACTTGAAAAAAAAGGGCTTACAATAAAAACAGAGGACCTCAATAACAGCTCAAGGCTCATTGTTTCACTTTCATCAAAAGGTAAGGTTGCATATTTTGCACACAAGCACTGGCACGAAACAAAAGACGGTGGCTATAAAGAATATTATGAAAATCTGCCTCCTGATAAAGTTGAATTTCTTGTAGAATTTTTCACAAGGGTTGAAGGTTTTTATAAAAAGATATTGTCAGAAGAGTAAAGGGAACCATTTGATATCAATGTTTTTTGCAATGACTAAGCAACTTCATTGATATCCTGTTAATGGGTAAAGTTTTAAGTTTATGCAATAATCTAAATATTTTTTTGAACATAGCGTATAGCCCCTATACACCAATTAAAGAAAGGATAAAAAAATGGAATCACAAAACGCTACAAAAACTCAATTTGATGAACTTGCGGAATCCTGGGATGAAGACCCCAAAAGAATTATTTTTACAAAAGCTATTGCAGATTCAATTAAGAAAGAACTAAACCTGGATAAAAGCACCAGGGCTTTTGAATTTGGTTGCGGAACAGGACTCGTAACCATGCAAATGGCAGATGCACTTGGAAGTATAACCGCAGTTGACAGCTCAGAGAAAATGATTGAGCAACTTGCTAAAAAAATCGAAGGTAGTAAAATCAAAAACATTAAACCCATTCATATAGATTTTGATGAAGAGGACTTACCTTCAGGAGACTATTCTTTGCTGTTCAGTAATATGGTTATACACCATTTGGACGATTATGAATCACAACTTAAAAGATTCCATGAGCTCATTGAACCGGGTGGATATATTGCAATCTCAGACCTTGATAAGGAAGATGGAAGTTTTCACGGAGATATGGAAGGAATTTTTCATTATGGATTTGAAAGAGATAGCTTTATAAAATCTCTTGAGAAAGCAGGTTTTATAAATTGCAGAGTGACAACTGCTTTTGTAATACCAAGGGAAAATGAAGACGGATCAAAAACTGAATTTCCAATATTTCTGGCCATCGGACAAAAATAAAAAAGTATGTTTAAATCATTAATACGAGGCTGTGGATATATATAGTTGTAGGTTGAATAGAGCCAAAGGCGAAATCCAACATTTCCGGGTTTGTCGGGTTTCGTTCCTCAAACCAACCGAAAGTTGCAAATTTTAAAGGCATTAAATTAGATTCTAAAAAACCTTAAAAGACCAAACTTTTGAAAAGTTTGACAAACAGAATATTTTCAGAAAAAGACTTTTTTGAAGTGGTTAGTTTTTTTCATATGAATATTTTAACTTTCATACTATTCAATTATAATGCCCTCTGAAAAATAAAGGATAAATATGAATAAAACAGATGCTTTGAAAATAATCAATGATGAAGAGTTATCAGATTATAATTTATTTGAGCAACATAATGAACGCCCAAATGAAGTAATTATCAAATTAGAAAATGACAAGTGGCTTGTCTATGCTAATGATGAAAGATGTAATATTCATGGAAAAATAAAATCTTTTTCAAATGAAAGCGATGCATTAGAAGAATTTATTAAACGATTAAGAGGATCAAAAAACTCAAAATTATTCAACTCCTAAAAACTAATATGGAGACGTTTTTACTCATAAGCAGATAATTAAATATCCTGAAGGGTGGGCAATCGCCCACCCTTCATAGACTACTCTTTCATTCTATATAGATAAACATACAAATTGTTTTTCTCTACCTCATACAGATCAAGCTCCGGTGTGTTTACACATCCCATTGAAAGTAAAAACCTCTTAATAAATATAGCTTTATAAACCGGACATTCATTACTTATGATCCACTGCTTTTCAAGCATATCTACTCTATGAATCTCCAAAAAACTTCTCTTCGTATCTGTTGTTAACCCAACATACCATTTGAAAAAACCTCCACCGAACATCTCTATAAATCTTAAAAAATCGTATGAAGTTTCAACAAAGGATGGTTTTATTTCTATGCGCATATGGTGTTATCCTTATTTTTTCGAACCGCGGACGGTCGTCATTCCTGAGAAGATTTGTGTTTTTTTACAAATTTGAGTCAGGAATCCATATTATTTTACTATAAAGGTTATAATTTGAGATTGTTTCAAATTAAAAATACCGCTTTTCATTTTTAATAAAAAAAGAGAGCAACAGCAGGGCAGTTCTGCCACTCCCATCAGTTTTTTTCCTGCCACCTCTTCCACACAAAACTGGTGTCAAAAGTATAAAACTATTCAATGCATAATTTTTATACTTTTGTGCCTAACAGTTTAATTTTCTTATAATCATATAAACCCTGAACCACAGAGTTTATTGCATAGATTTTTTAAACCTGTGCGATCTTCCAAAATCCAAAATTATAAATAAAAAACTGCCCTGATGTGTAAAAGAGGCGTTGACGTATGTTGGGGGTTTCCTGTACAAGATAAGTAGCCATGGCTCTTTTTCTCCTTAACCAGTGATAAGAGTTGTGGTGAGAGTCGGTTGAAGGAGGCAACCTTCTTCCGGCTCGACTGCAATTCACATAAAAACCCATGTTTTTATGTATGGTTAACATATCTTGTGAACCTGTCAAATTCAAGAAAATAATGAATTATTTATACGGTTGCTTAAATTATTTTGGAGATTATTGAGTCAAGACAATTAACTCTTAAAAGAATATGAAAATATTTGAAGTAATCTAAAAGAAAAACCTCCTGCCGGAAGCTAAACTTTTGAAAAGTTTAACAAACACATTTTTATAAAAAGCAAGAAACGCATTTATTTAATTTTGTGTTTTCTTACCTATTAAATAAAATAGTTGATATGATATCCTTTTTTACGGTGTTATTAGTTATACTTGGCTATGGATAACAAATGTATAATTGGAGTCTTTCCATTAATTTTTTTTGATGATGATGTCATAAGTTTTTTTTAATATTATAAATATATCTTTAGCAGTGACCTTATCTGACAAACCCTTGTGATATATCGATAATTAAAAGAATAAATTCATGTTTAATGATAGTACAATAAAACCTTGACAAGTTTGGCTCAAAATACTTAATAATAGGTAGTTTACAGAAAATATTAATCCGATTTAGAGCCTATTTGATTTTTAATTATTTATACAAGTATTCAAATGGTTTTTAGGATACTTATAAACGAGGTTATTATGGCGACTGCGGATCAAATAAAAGCACTTATACGTTCACATTATAGTGAAAAACCTGAACAATTTTATACTATCGCATTACAAGTAGCAGCTCATGAATCAAGACAAGGTCATTCAGCTCTTGCTCATGATATCCGTGAATTGATTGATAAAGAACGAAAAAAGAATAAGCCAAAAGTAATACAATTTCCTAAGAATTTACAAGGTCTTGTTATTACAGAAGAGTCCAAAATAAGTAAATGTTCCATGGTTATCCCGAAAAGCTTGCTTAATCGTATAGATAATGTAATTCATGAGTATCGGCAACAGGAAAAATTGAAATCACACGGTTTGATTAATAGACGTAAAATATTATTAATTGGATCACCAGGCACTGGTAAAACAATGACGGCAAAGGTTTTGGCCCATGAACTAAACATACCTATTCATACAATCCAAGTTGATAGACTCGTAACTAAATTTATGGGAGAAACGAGCGCAAAATTACGCCTAATTTTTGATCATATGAAGGAAGAACACGGTGTTTATTTATTTGATGAGTTTGATGCAATTGGTGGGGAAAGATCTTTAGATAATGACGTTGGTGAGATGCGTAGGGTTTTAAATGCTTTCCTCCAATTTATTGAACAAGATACTTCTGATAGTATAATTGTAGCCGCAACCAACAATCCAAAACTTTTAGATCAAGCCTTGCACAGACGTTTTGATGATGTCCTTTTTTATGAATACCCTGATGAAGAAGAACGAAAAGCTCTCATATCTAATGTGCTAGGAACATTTAAATCCGGTAAATTTAGTTGGAAAAAAGTTATAGAAAATAGTGAAAAGCTAAGTCAGGCTGAGATAACTCAATCATGCATAGATGCCATAAAAAGTATAATTTTATCTGATAGAGAGAAAGTTAATTCAATATTGCTTTCTGAATTACTATTTAACCGTAAACAATCAAAGAGTGGAATGTTAAAAAGCTACTAATGCCAAACATTAAATATCCCCACCTATTAATCAAAGAGCCTGAAGTAACAAAATTTAAAAGTCGCCCAGGAGGTGGAGGAGACAAAAAATTTCCTCCACGTAGTAGAAAATCCCATGGTGAATATTTGCACAAGAAACTTGAAATCGCATGGAAAGAATCTCACGATGAATTAGCTGCTAGTTTTTCTGAAAGACATGGGGTATACATTGAGTTTAGAAGTGCTCCTAATTTTGATCTTGTCTTTAAAAGTCTAGAAAATATGAGTAAAGGCATTCGTTTATGTAATGTTAGAACTGATATTGAGATCTTTAAAAATAATGATACAGGTGAAGATGAAGAAAAAAAGATTATTTTTGTAACAGTTTATGTTCCAAGTGAGAAAAAGCGGCATTTTTTTCAGAAAATTGAAGAATACCTTAATAAAGAAACGAAAAAAGGCAAACCCAAAAACCATAATCTTATTGTTGGTATTGAAAGTCTTCGTAAAGCATTAGCTGAATCTTTTTGGCAAGATGCTAAAAAGCTTATTCCTTCTAAAAACTCAGAGTGGTGTGAAGTATGGATTCGTGGACATTCTGAAGAAGTTATAAAAAATTTTGATACTCTTCTAACAAAATTGGAGATTACAAGTAAATCTGGCTTTATAAAATTTCCTGAAAGAACTGTGAAATTAATAAATGTTGATTATTCAGAACTTGAAAAAATTATTCGTTTTTCGGATGATATAGCTGAATTTCGTAAGGCAAAACACACTGCTGATTTTTGGGTTGAACTTTCACCAAGAGAACAAGCTGAGTGGGTAGAAGATTTAAAGAAAAGACTAGTTGTTAAATCTAAATCAAATACTTCAATATGTGTATTAGATACTGGGATTAACTATGGACATCCATTAATATCTCCTGTTCTCAATAAAAATGATTGTCATAGTATTAATTCTACTTGGGGTAATGATGATCATCTTGGACATGGAACACTCATGGCAGGATTAGCAATTTTTGGTGATTTGCAAAATAAATTGGAAGGAACTGAAAAAGTTAAATTAAACCATGTTCTTGAATCTGTCAAAATTTTACCTCCAAATGCGCAAAATGATCCTGAATTGTGGGGGTTAATGACAGCACAGGGAATAAGCCTTGCTGAAATACAGGAACCATTGAAAAACAGAATTACATGCATGGCAGTTACATCTGAAGATGATAGAGATAGAGGTCGCCCTACTTCCTGGTCTGGTTCTTTGGATCAAATAACTTCTGGTGTTGATAGTGATATTAGACGATTGATGATAGTATCTGCTGGTAATTATACTGATCCAAACTGTGTTAAATATTATCCTGATTTTCAAACGACTGATTCTGTTCATGATCCTGGACAAGGGTGGAATGTTGTTACAGTTGGTGCTTATACTCAATTAAGCACCATAACAGACCCGCAGCTTGATGGATATAAAGCATTAGCTGGCGTCAATCAACTTTCACCTTTTTCAACAACATCCTTAATATGGGATGATAATAAATGGCCTATTAAACCAGAGGTTGTATTTGAAGGCGGTAATTTAGCAGTTGGCACTGATGATTTTACCACTGAATGCAGCGATCTTTCTTTAGTATCAACATTCTATCGACCTCATGAAAAACTATTTGATTCCTTTGGAATGACCAGCGCAGCAACTGCCCAGGCATCACATTTTGCTGCTCAAATACAGACTCTTTATCCAGATTACTGGCCTGAAACGGTCCGAGCTTTAATGATTCATTCAGCAGAATTACCTGAAGAATTAAAAAATCAATTTTCAAATGATGATTCTAAAAAAACTGAGCTGAAAAATGTTTTACGTGCATGTGGATATGGTGTTCCAAATTTGGAGAGAGCTCTATATTGTGCATCAAGTAGTTTGACATTGATATCTGAATCCGAAATTCAACCTTTTGAAAGAGCAAATGGGAAAAATAAACCAAAAGATATGCATTTATACGATCTTCCATGGCCTATTGATATTTTGCAGGAACTCGGTGATGCTGAAGTTGAAATGAGGATAACTCTATCATATTTTATAGAACCAGGACCTGGGGAGGTTGGGTGGAAAGACCGTTATAGGTACGCTTCACACGCTTTAAGATTTAACCTGAACTCTCCTACTGAAAATAAAGATGAATTTGTTAAAAGAATAAATATGGCTGCAAGATCTGAAGATGAAGATAAACCTGATACTTCTAGCTCAAGCGGGTATTGGTTTTATGGACAACAAGCTCGTAATAAAGGGTCCATTCATTCCGATATTTGGAAGGGTTCAGCAGCAGAATTGGCAAATTCAAATTTGATAGCAATCTCGCCACGAATAGGTTGGTGGAGAGAAAGAAATCATTTAGGTAAATGTAACACAAAAACCAGATACGCTTTGGTTGTATCAATTCAAACACCTAAATTGGATATTTATACTCCAGTTGCTCAGATGATAGCACCAAAAGTACCTATACCTATTTCAACATAGCCATGTCAGAGTGCGTTCTGATTTTTAAACGCACCAAAAGGTAAAAATGAAAAAGAAACGAACTACATACAAAGAAAGATTCTGAGTATCAAGTCTGGATTTGACCTTTGTATAGTAAAACAAAGAGAAAGCCCACAATAACTTTGAACTTAACTTTATAACACAGTTTGATTTATTGTAAAAAATAGATGTATAAAATATCAATGTAAAGAACCATGGACTGGTTATTTTCCAACCAATGCTTTTAACCATTATACGGGTTTCATATGACACTTCAAACCAGTTTTGTATACGGACTTCTTACACTTGCTCTTATTTCACTCTGGCTTCCCAAAAAAACAGACCTTTTTTCGATTCGCATATGGTACATTTTATGTGCAGCAGCTATCGGAGGTGGTCTGTTATTTGGATATCTTCAACTATCCGGGGTAGTTTCAATTTTTATTTTGGGGATTTCCTGTTATCTTGCAGGCTCTGAACAGCAGATAAAACCTGTTCGGATTATTGCCGGATGTTTAATGTTTGTACTGTCAGTTGGATTAACAATGCATATTATTCCGGGGTTTTCCAACCCTAAGGTTATTGAGGGTGTTGTAATAAGCGAGGGAGGTATTCCCTATTCAAAATACTTAAATTTCGACAAAACAGTCGTGGGGCTGTTTATTATTGGATTGACCTTTAACAACCTGCTTTCAACACTGCGGGATTGCCTTGATATGATTAAAAAAATTATCTTTCCTACCTGTATTACGATTTTGGTGATTTTAATTATCTCTTATGCGTTCGGCTATGTGAGGTTCGATCCAAAATGGTCGTCACTATTCTGGTTCTGGATCTGGACGAATCTTTTTTTTACGTGTATTGCTGAAGAAGCTGTGTTTCGTGGAATTATCCAGCGATACATCATTGAGGGTCTGAAGAAATACCGATATGGAGCAAAAGCAGGACTTGTGATTGCTGCGGTTCTTTTTGGCGCTGCGCATTACGCAGGTGGCCTGAAGTATGTAATATTAGCAACAGTTGCCGGAATCTGTTACGGAGCTGTTTATCTCCGAACAGGACAAATTGAAGCCAGTATTCTGACACATCTTATATTCAATACAACTCATTTTATATTTTTTACATACCCAGCCCTGGCATCGGCTATGTAGAAAGTACCTTTTTAAGGACAGCTCCCCTTTTTGAAAAAAATATTGAACAATAGATGAAAAGGTGCGTTTAAAAATCAGAACACCCTTTATAATTAACCATTTAATATTGCTTTTACTCTGATTATTATGCTAAAATTTTTTATCTGAAATCATACTATTTCCATTATACTCTACATTCGAAATTATAATTTTATTAAACAAACAGGGTAATGAACCATGAAAAAAAGTATGCTTTTTATAGTAGCCATTTTTCTCCTGTCTGTATCTCACAGTTTTGCAAACGAGGAAATTCTTATCGCAAGGGTTAACGACTGGCCGCCTTTTTACTATCAGCAGAACGGGAAATGGCTTGGCGCAAATGTCGATTTTTATAAGGCCCTTTCTAAGGAATCCGGTGTTGACATTGAGTTGCGGGTATTGCCATGGTCAAGGGCAATGCAGTATATGAAAACTAAACCGATCATGATAGGGCAGTTAACACCCACAGAAAAACGTAAAGAAACAATGCATTTTATCGGACCACATACGAAAGAAAAGATGATACTGGCAATCCATATCGATTATGCGGATGAAAAAATAGAGAATCTTGAACAGCTTGTGACTCTGATTAAACAAACGGGTAAAAAAGTAATTTATCAAAAGGATGTTTATTACTCCAAAGAATTTAATTACAAAATAGGTACTGATAAAGTGTTTCAAAAATGTTTTTATCAAAAAACCGCAACAAGTACAGTGATTAAAATGATTTCAACCGGGAGAGTCTTAGGGTTTTTTGAGCAAAAAGCAAACATTGTATATGGAAAAAAAAATATAGCAAAATATGATGTGGTGGCTGTCCATCCATTTACATTAAGCACTACAGATGTCTATTTTGGAATCAGTAAAACTGTTTCAACAACAACCATTCGTAAACTTGAGGAAGCAAACAAGCGACTATTAAAAAATGGTACGTATGACATCATATCGAAAAAATGGTCTGAATAATTTAACCTTAGATTTCAGTAGCAACTTTTTCAAGTTTCGTAGCTCTACCTCATGCTCTAAAAACAGTAAGATTCCTGAAGCATTCAGGAATCAAAAAAACTAATTTTTGATTAGAGAAACTGATTGTTGATTTATTCCATATTTATCCGATCAAAAAAAATATTGACAACTTACCTACTGGTAAGATACTAAAGTTTAGAAAATGATTTCACATATTTAAAGATTTATATTTAGTAGGTAGAGATGGCGAACAGAAAAGAACAGATAGTTGAAACAGCAGCGGAGCTTTTGCAAACCAGAGTTTTCAGTGCATTCAGTTATCAGGATATTGCAGACAGGCTTGGGATAACCAAAGCTGCTATTCATAGCCACTACCGAACAAAAGAGATGCTCGGTATTGCCCTACTTGAAGGAACTATTGGGTATCTTAAAGAGATGCATTTTAATATTGAAGAAAGCACTGATAGTAGCTGGGATAGATTTAATGCCTACGTTGAAAACACTGCAAATATGGTTTTTGAAGAGAACAAAATATGTCCTGTTTGTGTATTGCAAGCAGAACACAACGTTATTCCAGAGTCTATGCAAAAAGGTGTAAGTCATGTTTATAACTATAACAGAGAATGGATGGCTAAAATATTGAAACAGGGGCGTGATAAAGGAGATATGATTTTTAATGGTACTCCTGAAGACCAGGCTTTACTTGTTATGGCTACGATTCAGGGTGCTATAATGTCAGCAAGGGCTGAAAATCCTGAAACTTTCAGAAATACTATTGAGCAACTAAAAAACACAATGAAACCAGTTTAATTTTCTTTTGACGAAAGCAGGTAAGCAGCTCCCCTAAGATTTTGCTTAATCTTTTGTCTTTGGATAAAACTGGTTTCACGTATCAAATATGATCTGCAAATATGCAGGTTTTTTTGGAGAACTCAACTTACCTACTGGTAAGATAGGTAGAACCTATAATAATTTGAATTTTTATTGAAATACAAGACATTAGAAAAAATAACGAGCCGGTTTTTATAGCAGTTCTTTTTTTGTAATAACGCAGTAGTTCTGTGAAAAGTCATTTTATTAGAGGTTCTATCAAATTAAATATTTACAGTAATTTTTTAAGAGGAGAACAAAATGGAAAAAGCAACACCTGAAGTAGATCAATGGCAAACAGATGCTATGGCAGAAAAAACTGTAAAATCATTAATTAAAAACCAGTTTGACGCTGTTTATTGTAAAACAAGTGAGGATGCAATATCCCATCTTCAAAGTCTTGTAGAAAAAGGAACAAAAGTTGGCTTTGGAGGTTCAATGACAGCAGTTGAGCTTGGTCTGGTTGATAAACTTGAAGAGAAAGGCGCTGAAATTCTTAATAAGGAAAGCGTTACTCCAGAACCAAACCCTTTTGATCCTGTGGCTTTTAAAGAGATGACAAGAAAACTGTTCAGCTCAAATCTGTACATAGCCAGTGCAAATGCCGTTACTATGGATGGTCATATTCTGAATATTGATGGTGCTGGTAACAGAGTCGCAACTATAACAATAGGCCCTGATAAAGTAGTACTGATTGCAGGTGCTAACAAAATCACCCGAAATATTGATGAAGCTTACAACCGAATGGAAACAGTCGCCTGTCCGAAAAATGCAAAAAGATACAACATGCCTAACCCTTGTGCCAAAACAGGTGTTTGTATGGATTGCAAATCTGATACAAGAATATGTCGAATTTACCACATTATGAAATATAAACCTATAATGACAGACATTACGGTCATAATTGTTGGAGAATCCTTAGGATACTAACATGGGTTGAGATTTGACCATTTAAAATGGTGCGTTCCGATTTTTTTACGCACCTTTTATCAACAAATAAAAGTATGAAACTACTAAAAGGGAATCTCTAAAGTCATTTTTTTAATCTCTTAAACTTTAATACCCAGTTTTTCATATATATAAAAAACAATGTCTTTAATACCAGATCCTTTGCTATGCTCCGTTTTTAAAGATGCTTCTTTGTATTTGGCCTTTCCTTCTATTTCAATTTCATTTATTAAAATTTCACTTTCTTTACTATAATTGTATACATCAGGTTGTTTTTTATCCAAATCAACATTTCCATTTAGTTGTAAAATACGTTACTTAAAAAATAGTTTCTAATCTCATAGTCCAGCAAATAGTAAGCTGATATATATCGCAAAGTTAATATTAGCATACTCGTAAAGTATTTTTAAAGGATAAATTAATGGACTACATCTATTTAACATCAAACTCTGGTCTAAAAGGGTCTATTAAAAAATGTGATTGAAGTGGTATAGGGTACGTTCCGATTTTTAAACCTGACCTAACCTTTAATGCCACCAATAACTTTTCTTCAACAACAGAGCCATACCGACAATTAACACAATTAGACCGTGAATTTAACTTCAGGGTTGCATAAAAAAAGAATCAAGGTAAAGAACTATTTATTTTCAACAATATATACTTATAACCTATATACACGGAATTCTTATGGCACTTCAAACCAGTTTTGTATACGGACGTCTTACACTTGCTCTTATTTCACTCTGGCTTCCCAAAAAAACAGATCTTTTTTCGATTCGCATATGGTACATTTTATGTGCAGTTGCTATCGGGGGTGGTTTACTATTTGGTTATCTTCAACTATCTGGGGTAGTTTCGATTTTCATTTTGGGTATTTCCTGTCATCTTGCAGGCTCTGAACAGCAGACAAAACCTGTTCGGGTTATTGCCGGATGTGTGATGTTTGTGCTGTCAGTTGGATTAACAATGCATATTATTCCGGGGTTTTCCAATCCTCAGGTTATTGTTAATGTTGTAATAAGCGAGGGAGGTGTTCCCTACTCAAAATACTTAAATTTCGACAAAACAGTTGTGGGACTGTTTATTGTTGGACTTACCTTTAACAACCTGCTTTCAACCCTGCGGGATTGCCTTGATATGATTAAAAAAATTATCTTTCCGGCCTGTATTACGATTGTGGTGATTTTATTAATGTCTCATATGTTCGACTATGTAAGGTTCGATCCAAAATGGTCGTCACTATTCTGGTTCTGGATCTGGACGAATCTTTTTTTCACGTGTATTGCTGAAGAAGCTTTGTTTCGGGGAATTATCCAGCGATACCTCATTCAGGGTCTGAAGAAATACCGACATGGAACAAAAGCAGGGCTTTTAATTGCTGCGGTTCTTTTTGGTGCTGCGCATTACGCAGGTGGTCTGAAGTATGTAATATTAGCATCCGTTGCCGGAATCTGTTATGGAGTTGTTTATCTTCGAACAGAACAAATTGAAGCCAGTATTCTGACACATCTTGTATTGAATACAACTCATTTTATTTTTTTTACTTACCCAGCCCTGGCATCGGCTATATAAAAAAGTACCTTTTTGTGGAAATTATTGTACAGTAGCGTAGTTAATGTTCTTCTAACACACCGGAAACAAAGTTTTTATAGCTATATATTTATATTATAATTGACCGGTTTTTTATAAATAAAAACAAAAGTAAGAAGTATGCAAATGAGATTTTTGAAGTAATTTTGATTCACTGCTTGAAGGTCTGGAGACTGAGGTTAGAAAGGGTTATATCAATAGAAATGATAAAAAGGATTAATAGCAAACAGTGAACACATAAAAACTTATTATATAAGTCAGATCGGAAATCAGAACTCAAAAGCATGGGTAATTAACAATAAAGATTAGTAAAGTTTGGTAAATGGTTAAATAAAAAAATTCGTAAAGATACTAAAAATATTCTATTACAATTCAATAATAATGGGCCTTTTATAGGCTCATTTTTTCGATTTGTCATTATAACATCCTTAGAAGAAAATGAAGCTATTAAAGCAGGATATTCCTATGATTCGATAGGGCGCATATGTCGGTTTTTGTTACATCTTTTGTATTAGCTTTTATATCACTAACAGCATTTTTTTATAAAAAAAGCCCCATCTAAAAAAGATAAGAGCTTTTTTTGAAAACATATCTATAAACTTTTTACTAAAAGTAAAAAGCTGCATTAATTCCTATGGTGTTCGAGTCCCACGTTTTGTTGTAAATTTCAAAATCAATTGCAGTATATTTAATTCCCACAGAGAATCTATTACCTTCTCCATTCTTTATAAAGTAATCAATAGAAGCAACATATCCAAAAGAGGGATCAAATTCATGCGTAACAGAGCTTGTAGAATCCGTATATTTAAGTTCAGGTCCGGTATGATAGACAGGACCAACCCCTAATCTTAAATCGCCCAAATAGAAACACGCTAAAGCTTCAAAGGAAATCTTCCACATTTCATAATCAACACCACCTGACTCTTCTATTCCTCTATGGTATGCAGTCGCAAACTGAAGTTCAAAATCATTTAAATTTGCAATTGGCTTCCAGGTAATTCCGCCTCCGATAAAGATAGCATCCCCTAACTGAGCGGAAGCATATTCTCCTGTATATTTGTTTTGCGCATAATTTATATCATCTCCTCCAAAGCTTGATCCTGCAGTTACAAAAACATTAAAACCATCTTTAGCCTGAACGGTATTACAAAAAATAAAACTAAAAACAAGAACACATAACAATAAAGCTTTTTTTCCTAAATAATCAAACACTTAAAACTCCTCACAACATAAAATTAAAATTAATAAACTGGGTTTTAAAACATATTTTCTAAAGGAATGCAAACGAATTAATTAACATTATTTATACATACATTTTTTAAACATACTAATCAAAGACACTTAGGTCGTCCTCAAGCTCTTTTTAATAAATCTACGGAGAATATTGTATTTTATTATAGAGCTATTTCAGAATTATATTCATTATAAGGAATCAAAGTTGCCAGGGTTTTCGTAGGTTGTATAGAGCCAAAGGCGAAATCCAACATTTTCGACCATGTATGAATTTTCGGGTATGTCGGGTTTCGTTCCTCAAGCCGACCTACAACTATCTTAAAAATAACAGTGGAACCCCCTCAAAACTTTTTGATCACAATATAGAGGAAAGAGTCAGTTTCAGATGATATTGAAGAGAAAATAAAAACACATACTTCTGAATACAGAAAATCAAACACTTTACTTAAACGTTTTAGAAATTATTTCGCATTATTATTTATAGTTATAGTTATTTTAAGATTAGCAACTAATTAATGAACTTTTATACTTTAACACACTGTTTTTCTGTAATTTTTTTCAATAGCACCAATTTCTCAAAAATTTTATCTTGACATATCACCCACTTATATTTTAATATGACTGAACATTTGGTCATATTAAAAATGAGGAACAAAATCGTAATGCCTAAGATTGTTGATAAGGAAGAGAAAAGAGCCGAAATACTTGATGCTGCAATCAGAACCTTTGCAAAAAAGGGAACCGGTGGAGCCAAGATTGAGGATATTGCCAAGGAAGCTGGAGTTGGTAAAGGAACTGTATATCTGTACTTTAAGAATAAGGAAGAGATACTTCAGCATATCCTGATGCAAAAAGCTCCTGCTGGTAAGGAAGTTGCTCATAAAATACTGATGAGTTCGAAAAAACCTGAAGAGAAATTAAAAGAGCTTTTTAAGGTGCTTGCTGCTGATATTGAAAATCAGTCCTCTCCACCTGAGATTCAATTTGAAATTTTTGCTAACCTTGTGAGGGGGCCACATAAAGAAAATCTTAGTATAGAGGCTACTCTCTTTAGGGATACGGTTGCTGAGATTGTACAGCAGATAAAGGGTTCTGATAAACGTGATTGCCAAATGATTGCGGCGGGGCTTTTAAGTCTGATACATGGGGTTATGATGATGTGGGTCATTGATAAGGAAAGTTTTCCTATTCGGGAGATGACTGAGAAAACTGTGGAAACTTTGATAGATGGTTTGAAAAAAGAGAAGTAATAGGCGATGTCATAACAAATTAATATTTTCGCTGTATATGCATATGGATTCCCGACTCGGATTTAGATTAAAAAACAAACTAAATCCTCTCGGGAATGACGACCAGTCGTTTAATTTAGTACTATGTGAATAAAAAATTTAGAATTTAAGTATACCCTTCAAAACTATCGAGGGGTCTTTTTTTACATTTATATTGACTGAATATTCAGTCATGCAACAGCCTTCTAATTATTAGAGGTTCCAAAAGAGAGGAGAAAGCTAATGAAAATACTATTCACAAATATGCGTCAATTTTTTGAGGGGTTGCCTGAACACCTCAGAAACAATCAATGGAAGGTTTGGGTTAGTTTTATACTTCTTACAATCTTTATGATTGCAGGGATTCCAAAGGTGAAAGTTGATGCCAACCTGTTAAACAGTTTTGAAAAAGATGATGCAGCAAAGCTTGCATTTGATCAATTTAAGGATACCTTCGGAAGTGATGAAGTTCTTTATATTGTCTACAAAGCAAAAGATGGAGATGTGTTTTCAAGAGAATCTATTCTTGCTATGCAGGGTATTGAAAGAGATCTTGAAAATTACCGTAAGAACCTCAAAGAGGGCGAAGTATCGCCTCTGGATCATATTACAAAAGTTACAACACTGAGTAATACCTCCTATCTTGAAGGAAAGGAAGGTTCTATTATTTCCCGTGATTTTATAGGGACAAATGTACCCAAAACCATTGATGATATTACAAGGCTTAAAAAGCTTGCCAAGGGTCAGCCTGACTATGTTGGAACGTATTATTCAAAGGATTATAGTTATGGTGGGATTGTTGTTGAAACCGATTTTAATGCCATTCCATATGAAGCAGAAACCAAAAACGTCACAACGGGTAATTCCCTTGATGATGATGAAGAGATTGAGAGTATGGAGAGTTCCGATTTTGCAGTAAAAAATCCTCCTAAATTCAAGCAAAACATCATGAAGGAGTATATTCCCTTTATGTCTGTTGTTTCAAAGATTCTTAACAAGCCTGAATATACAAAGCATCTTACGTTTTATAATGTTGGAACTCCTCCCTGGAACTCTTTTATCAGTAACCTTGTTGCAAAAGAGATGGGTTTGATAATAATGGGTTCACTCCTGATAATACTGATATTTACTGCTATTATTTTTAGGTCTTTTAGTGCTGTTTTATGGCAACTCTCAATTGTTGTTACTTCTCTAATCTGGGTTATGGGAACCATTGGCTGGATTGGTGCTGTGATGTCAGACCTATTGATGATGGTTGTGTTTTTTGTGCTTGCTGTTGGTGTTGCTGATGCTATCCATATACTTTCTGGATATCTGTATTTTCGTAATCAGAATCTGGATCATACAGAATCCATTAAAAGCGTTTATAAAAAATCCGGCCTTGCCTGTTTTCTAACAAGCATAACCACTGCAATTGGTTTTCTATCCATGCTATTCATTCCAATTGCTTCCATGCAGAAAATTGGAATTTTCTCAGCTTTTGGTGTTTTTTATGCATTCCTTATTACAGTTTTCATGCTTCCCGTGATGCTTGATCTGTGGAGTCCTGTAACTAAAAAGGTAAAAGAAAATGACAAAAAAAGAGAAGACCATTTTATCCAGCAAATGATTCAGAGAGTTGAAAAGTATCTTTTCAGGTATCCTAAAAGTATTGTCCTTGGATTTTTAATTGTTACCATTACGCTATCCATAGGTGTTTTTGATCTGAACGTTGAGTCAAATACCATAAAGGTTATCAAAGAAGATCTTCCAATCCGTAAGAATTTTGCCCTTGTTGATGATGTTATGGGTGGAACTCAGAATATGGAGATACTGGTAGATACAGGGCGCCCAGATGGTATGAAAAACCCTGAGATTTTAAAAGCAATTGAATCTCTCCAGATTTATCTTGAGACTCGTTTTACCGATTCTGTAAAAACAACAATGTCCCTTGCAAATGTTACCAAAGATTCTTTTAAATCTCTTAATAACGGGGATCAGAACAAATATATCATCCCGGAAGACAAGGCCGTTCTTGAAAATACACTGTTCCTTTTCAACAATGCTAATCCTGTGGATAGAAGAAGACTGGTTTCAGATGACTACCAGATGGGACGTATAATAGTTAGAACTGTTAGTATGAGCTCAAAGGGGAATGTTGCCCTGATGGATGCAACTCAAGGTTTTATTGATAAAAATCTGGAACTTCCACTAAAGGGTCAATTTCCAAACCTTGAGATTACATTGACGGGTCAGACTCCTTTACTTCTCAAAGTGTTTGATTATTTGAGCTGGTCTTTTCTTATAAGTTTTGGAATCACAATATGTGTTGTTTCATTATTCCTTTTTATAATGCTTAATTCATTCAGGTTAGGAGTAGTTGCGCTTATTCCAAATATCCTTCCGGTACTTACTGTTCTTGGAATTATGGGGTACTTTAAAATCCCACTGGATATTCATACGCTTATGATTGTTCCGGTTCTGATTGGAATAGCGGTTGATGATACCATCCATTTTCTGACCCACTATGAGCTCGAGATACAAACACATGGAGATAACCGTCTGGCAATTGTAAATTCACTCCGTGAAGCAGGGCAAGCTATCATATTCACATCCCTGGTACTTTCCATTGGATTTTTAATATTCACAACATCAAGTAACATGGGATTTGTTTATTTCGGTCTACTTAACACAATCGCGATCATAACAGCTGTTGTTGCAGATCTTATTCTACTTCCTGCTGTTTTAACCGCACATGAGAAAACATTTATAATAAAGACCCCGATAGCTGGGGAAGTAGTAAGGAGTTAAAATGCGAAGTATTAAATCATATCTATTAATTATTACTGTTACATTTTTTGGGCTTATCTCAACAGGTTTTTCTGAAACCCCGAAAGAGATAATGAGAAGTGCCATTGACCGGGATGATGGGAAAACCCAGGTAACAAGGTTAACTCTCTCATCCTGTAGATACTCTAAGAAAAACAGGAAATTGGTCTGTACCGAAAGACCAAGAGTAAAAATTATGGAAGGGATCAGGAAAGATTTTGGACCAGACCAGAAGGATTCAAAACTGATTACAATACTTCTTGAACCTGCAAGTGAGCGTGGAATTGGTTTTCTTCAGTTTGATTATGACGATATAGACAAAGAAACCGATCAATGGATATATCTGTCTGCACTTGGAAAAGTAAAACGTATTATCTCAGGCAATGAATATGAACCAAGGGATGGTAGTTTTTTTGGTACTGAGTTCAACTATGAAGATATGGAATCCAGAAACTTAAAGAACTGCACCTACAAACTTCTTGCTGAGGAGAAGTATCAGGGAAGAGATTGCTGGGTTATTGAAAGTATTCCCACTTCAAGATGGTCGAAACGTAGTAATTACAGTAAGACTTTGGATTGGATTGATAAAGAACGGTTCCTGTTTCTTAAAACTATCCTGTACAACAGGCAGGTTAAAAGAGTTAAGCGCATTACAAACTATGCTCCCGAAAAGGTTAATGGCATCTGGATTCAGCGCAAACGACTGATGAACAATATGGAGACCCGTCGCATGACGCGCCTTACTATTGATGCTGTTGTTTTTAATGTTCCTGTCAGAGATGATTTCTTAACATTAAGAACACTGACGGATAAGGCTTTCAGAGAGAAAAACATTAAGAAATTCCGTAAATCTTTGAAGTAAGTAAGACCTTTTCTATGCTTTATGTAAAAAGCATTACATAAAAAAACAAAAAACATTTTTTATTCGTCTTCTTTCAAATTTTATAAACTTAAAGAGGCACATAAAAATGTTGAAAAAGCTTAACATTTTTATTTAAGGCTTAACCAAAAACTTTATGGTTTTGAAAAACAAACATTTAGAAATAATGGACCAGAGGTTCTCTAATAATTCTTTTGGGTATTAGACATCTTTTAAAGGAGTAAAATTTTTGCAGCGGATTAGATTAATAGTGTTTTTTCTTCTTTGCCTGACCTGGGTTTATCCGGCTATTGCTATCGGTTCCCCTGATAAAACCCTGATAGCCCCGGTCGATCCTGATGACGAAATATTTGATGAGAGTTCATCACTGGATGATGAAGATATTGATGAGAGTTGGGATGGGGAAAAAGGTTCTGTCGAAGAAAAGAAAGATTCGTTATGGGATATTTTTGACCAGACCCGTTTTACGCTGCAGCAGAATTTAGCCTATCAGACCGGAGAGTCTGATGGGTTAATTGTAAATCGATCATCTATTAGAGTTGAGTGGAGCAATCTGTTCAGTGATAATTACTATTTGCATTTTGATGGGAAATTAACAATGTTTGGATCTCACGACCATTCTAATGACTCTTTGGAAGAAGATATGCGTGAGGGTTATCTACAAATAAGCATGGGGAATTTGAGTGTAAGTTTTGGAAAAAAGATTGTTGTCTGGGGTGAAGCAGATGGAGCTGTTGTTACAGACATTATAAGCCCAAGGGATAAGTCTGAATTTGCATTTACAACGCTTTCGGAATCAAGGGTTGGTCAATATCTACTCCTCTTTGATCTGTATACAGATTCAGGTACATGGAGTTTTATAGTTAACCCTGATCCAAGGATCAACACTGGGCCCGAATCCTGCAGCGAGTATTATATCGATAGCTTTCCGGATTCTCTTTTTGAAGTAGAGGTAAAAAACCCTGATGAAAGTGATACTGAGTTTGCTTTTAGATGGAAGCAAACCTTTGGTAAAAGTGATCTGTCAATTATGGCTGGCGATCTTGTGGAAAATCAGGCTGTTTACCGATACTCAGGAAGCAATTCAGGTAAATATCAATTATCAAAAGGTTTCTCACGTTACCAGATGATTGGGATAGCTGCAAATTATGCCAGTGGAAACTTCCTGTGGAAGCAGGAGGTAGCATATAAAGCTAATCGCAGTTTTCAAAAACAGACCTTCACTGAATATAATAATTTACTGGAAAAAGATGTTTTGGATATGGCTCTGGGGGTTGAGTACAACTACTCAAAATTCAACCTGTATCTGGAAGCTTCAAACCAACTCATTTTAAACTGGGAATCCACTTTATATAATGAGGAGAATGAAACCTCAATCATCTTTATTATGGGATATGATTTTTTAAATGAAACATTGAAGCTTGAGTACAGTCTCTCATATCAGATCCAAAACAGATATACCGTTCATAAAGTAGAAAGTGATTATGAGTTTACAGATAATCTAAGAGGAATTTTATCATTTACATATCTTGATTTTGACAAGGAATCAAGCGCACTCTGGCAGCTTAGGAAAAAGGACAGGGTTGATTTGAATATTAAATATATATTCTAAATGGAGGGTATTACTATGGCTATAAGGAATTCTATGTGTCGATTAAGGTTTATTGAACCGGAAGAAGCGAATGAATCAACAAAAGAGATACTCAAAAAAATGGTCTTAGTACCCAATCTTCTTTGCATTGTGGCAAATTCAGATGCTTCAATTGGTTTATTTGGATACCATAATAACAATCTTGATAAGTATAAACTATCTGCCAAATACCGTGAAGTAATAAGTTTAGCAGTATCGCAATATAATAACTGTCCTTATTGCATCGCTTTGCATACGAGCAATGCTGTTGATAGTGGCTTGCTGATACACCAGGAATGCCTGGAAGCACGCAGAATGAAATCATCTGATCAAAAAATAAATGCAATATTAATACTCACCAGGGAAATTCTCGAAAATCAAGGTGATGTCAGAAATGAAATAATTGAAAATGCTAAAAACTACGGTTTTGATGATGGGGATATTATAGAAACAATCACAACAATTTCTTTAATAACCCAGGCAAACTACACTGCAAATCTGGCAAAGCCGGAATTAGATTCTCTTGAACCCCCTCTTTTATATTGAATATTAGGAACCTAACATTTTGATAGGAGAAAAAGGTATGACTATTTGGAAATCAAAAGCAACGCCTGAGATGTTTAATGAATTACATCCAGACACTATAATAGAACATTTAGGAATTAAGATTACTGAAATTGGGGATGATTATATTCAAGGGACTATGCCTGTGGATCAAAGGACACATCAACCCATGAAGCTATTGCATGGTGGTGCATCTGTAGTTTTAGCTGAAACTCTTGGAAGCTTTGCAACACATATGGCCGGGGAACCAGGGTGTATATGTGTTGGACTTGAAGTAAATGCAAATCACATCAGATCTGTTAGTTCAGGATTTGTAACTGGAACAGCAAAGCCAATACATATAGGTAGTTCAACCCAGGTCTGGAGCATTACAATTTGTGATGAACAAGAGAGAATTGTTTGTGTTTCCAGACTTACTATGGCAATGTTGAGGGATTAGAAATTGAAAAGAGATCTCATAACATATGAAACTTAAAAAAATATTCTATTACAATTCAATAATAATGGGCCTGCTATCAACAGGCTCATTTCTACTATTTATAATTTTAAGTTCTATTGAAGAGAACGAAGCAATAAAAGCCGGATTTCTGTACGATTCAATAGGAAGTGAGTATCTTTTATTGTTACTGATTACTGCTGTATCCATCGTCTTGGCTTTTGTTTCAGCTTTATTGTCACTAGTCGCATCGTTATTTAATCGTAAAAAATAGGCTTTGTTAAGACTCAACCTGCAATAGTTAAAGGATTCTATTACTTATAGCTGTTAAAGACTCTACCAAATTCACCAGATGCTTTAATTTTATCTAATGATTTTTGCCATTTATTAATAATTCTATCTGGTATATCTTTAGTGCAAACAATATACATATCATAGGTTTCAATTCGAATTTTTGTTTTCAAAAGAGCATTTTGTTTGTGATTATTTAGTTTTAACCAATGAACAACTCCTAAGTCTGGTAATCCTACCATAAAATCAACCCTGCCAAACAAAATTTTCTTGAATATAGAATCTACACTTGGGGATCTATCTATTTTTTTGAAACCCAATTCTTTTAGACGATCAAAGACAACACCCTTATGAAAAGCGGCTATATTAACATTTTTGACATCTTCAATACTATTAACTTTTTGTTTACTTCCTTTTCTCTTGTATAAATGGATATGATCTGTAGCAATTGGACCGATCCATTTGTATTTTTTTTCACGTTCAGTAGTTCTAAACAGAACATAAGCCATAATCCTTTTATGACTTTGCAGCATTGAGTGTACTCTGGCATCAGGATATTGTTTAATGTCGTAATTTACACCTAACTCACCCATTATCTTAAGTATAATTTCTGTGGCAAAACCAGTTACTTTACCATCTTTGACATAGTTATAAGGAGGAAAAGGTTCCATTATAATCTTAATGGGGTAATCCTGTGCATAAATTCTATTTCCAATCTGGAGAAGAAATATGAAAGTGCAAACAATGATTATATTCAGTTTTAAAATCTTCATATATTCACTTAAAATATTTTATATAGAAACTAATAATTCTGGCTTTATTGAATCTTTCTAACATTTAGAAATGTTTTATTAACAAGAATTTAACATTATCTTCTTTTGAAAACAATATAAACATCAGATCAATAGAGTTCCCACGAAATAAAAAAAATATCGAAATAAAAATTACTAAGATTAAACGACAACAACATACACAAGTCTTTTCCGAATCAACTCCTTACTTTAATAAATATAGAAGAGATTGATTTTAGTATTTACTGCGTTGGACCATATGTAAATTACTGTGATGAGATTTTCAGCATACCTGATGAAATAAAAACTCTCAAAAAGCTGAAGTGTCTGTCTTTTTCCGGTAAATTATCAAAAAAGAGAAGTGTGTATTTAAACAAACATATGCCATATCTGGTTATAGAAAATGATCATTAGTTTGAGGGAACCTCTAATTATTATAGGTTCCCTTTATTTAATCCTATACAATTTTTTTTTCTATTTTTTCATATAGTTTTGTATTTTCACCCCAATCAAAATTATTAATTAGTTTTTCAGTTAATTCTGGTGAAAGTGGAAGAGATTTAAGATTTTTAGTTTTATAAATATCGCAAATATCCCCGGAGTATTTCTCACAAAGCCAGCACTCTTTTGGAGTTCTAAAAACCTCCCGCATTCTTTTATAAATCAAGTCAAAATCTTCTTCAGCAATATTTCCAAAAGAGACATTAAGAAACTCACATGGTTGAACGTCTCCTTTTGCATTGATGTAAAACCTGTCAGTTCCACCTGCTGTACAACCAAACATATTTGGATCTTCTTCCATAAACTGAGCAGAGATTGAAGGATAATCGGCATATTCTTTGTTATGATTGTAGTTCATTACTTTTTCACGAATTTGGGATAAATCATTGTTACTGAATTCTGAAGCACCTTCTTCAAGCCAGGCACCTGCTGATTTTGGTTTAATTATCTGAATAATTGCCGCTTTTTTTTCATTGGCAATACCCATACACTCTTCAAATGTTTCATTAAAAAAGTCATCCCGGCTTAAGCACATATTAAAAGAAACAGCAATACCAGCTTTATGACAAAGGTCCACTCCATTTGAAATTGTCTCCCAGGCTTTATCTGAACCCATAAAACTATTCATAACCGCAGGTTTATGATTATGAAGTGGAAACATTACTGCTGTTAACCCCAGATTTTTCAGCTCTTTTAATCGCTCAATTGTCATCCCATGCCCTGTTGAATTAACCCAGATTTCAGATCTGTCATCTATTTCGGTACATATGGATTTTAGTCTGTCATAGGCTATAAAAGGCTCTCCCCCTTCAATATTGAAAAAAGCAACGCCTGAATCCTGAATCTTTTTTACAGAAGACAAAAGCCTTTCAAGATCCACATCTTTTCCAATATCATTTTTCTGATAGCAATGGGTACAGTTAAAACTACAGGCTGAAGTAATAGAAATTAACACAGTCGTATTAGGGAGTTTCTCGCCAAATACAGTAAACTTATTACATGCTGTTTCAAATGGTTTCGAGGGAAGTCCGGGAACATATAGTCCGGTTCTTATTTTTCCATCTATACTAACAAACTTATTCTCCTTAAGTTTTCCAAGAAAAAACTCAAGCCTTCTTAAGACCGGAATTAACTTAAATGGAGAGAGTTTTCCTGTAAAAACCTGTTTTATAAACAAAAAAAAGACAATCGATCTGATCTTAATATTGAATAAAAATCTATTTATACCATTTACATTCTTTACTTCCATTATGTGATTTCCTTTTGGTTCCTTTTAGGGAACCTCTACTAACTGCCTTTTGACCGAACTACTGTGTTCTTCAAAAAAAAGAACTGTTGTAAAAATCGACTCGTTATTTTTTTTTCAGCCTTGTATTTCAATCAAAATTCAAGTTATAAAAGGTTCCCTATCTATAAATAGTTATTATCTTTATACCATTTAACAGTTTTATTTATACCATCATCTAAAGATGTGGTGCTTTCAAATTTCAATATATCTTTGGCTTTGTTGGTTGAGAATTCCAGATTATCTACAAACATGTTCACTCTACCCCTTGTGAGTAACGGAGGAATTTTTACTTTCAGAAGAGTATAAATAAATTCTAACATAATCCCTGGTAAGTAGAATAAGACTTTTGAACAAATCACAGGTTTCCGTACACCTGCAATATTACAGAATTTTCCAAAGATATGAGACATTAATTCATTTTTTTTGTTTGCAATAATTATTCTTTCAACACCAGCAATTTTATTAATTGCAGTTAACCAGTATGCTTTAGCCAGGTCTCCTGCATAAATTACGGGAAAAAAGTTCTTTTTTGAGCCAGGAGCTATAAACATTCCTGATTTTGCTGATTTAACATACTCATAGAAACCCGTATTAAATTCCCTCTCTCCATAAACAAAGGCAGGTTCAAGAATGATTAAGTTAATTCCATTCTTTTTCGCTATTTCAAGAGCTTTTTGAGTTGCGAAAGCTTTTGTATCACGATACCAATTCATTTTACATGGAAGTAATTTATCCATAAAGTAAGGATAGTGCGAATTAAATGGAGAGGTTTCATCTTTTACTTCTGAAGAATTTTCTTCACCATATGATGAGATTGAGCCTGTAATAATGACTTTTTTAACACCTTGCTCAATACAGCTTTCGAGCACATTTACAGTTCCATTTACATTAGTTTCATAGAACTCTTTATAGGGAGCCCAATCAGTGGATAGAGCGGCATTATGAATTACTAAATCAGCTCCTGTAAACAAATTTTCTAATGAATTTTTACTTGTTACATCACCATAAACAAGCTCCAGTTCTAAACCTGAAATATTTGATAATTGGCTGTTTTTACGAACCAGGCACAATACTTCAACACCATTTTTTACAAATTCATGAACTATATGGGATCCAATGAATCCATTTCCGCCGGTTATTACAACTTTCATTGTCTGAACTCCTTTAAAAGAAGTCCTGCATTATGTCCTCCAAATCCGAAAGAAACTGTAATAGCTTCTTTGACATTTGTTTCAACAGATTTTTCGGTATAGTTTATATCTTCCATCTCCTGATCCGTATAGTTACCATGAATCCTGGAGTTACTTATTGCTAAGGCTGTTACTACTGTCTCTATTGCTCCGCTTCCTCCAATAGTGTGCCCCATTATTCCTTTTGTTGAATTAATAAAAGGCTGGTTCTCTTTTTTTCCAAAAATTCTTTTTATGGCAAGGGATTCTGTTTCATCATTTAGTAAGGTTCCGGTTCCATGTGCATTAAGATAATCAATTTTTCTATTAACTGATAATTGTTTCAAAATTTTACTTATCTGGTCACCATCATTATCCAGTTTAACAATATTAAAGGCGTCACAATTTTCAGCATAGTCAACTATTTCAGCATAGATACGAGCGCCTCTTTTAACAGCTTGCTCCATCTCTTCCAGAACAAGAACAGCACCTCCTCCTTCAGCGAAAAGAAAACCGCTTCTGTTCTTGGAAAATGGTCTGGAAATTCCGTCATTTGCTGTTGTTAGTGCCCCTATCGTATCAAAACCACGCATTGTTGCGCCATCCTTATCAACAAGTGATTCCACTCCTCCTGTAATAGCAAGATCAGTCCTTCCTTCAGATATTTGTCTGTATGCTTCACCAATTGCAATTGTTCCGGAGGCACAGGATGCATTTACTGAATGACTGGCACCCTGTAGCTGAAAGAAAATTGAGGTCCATGCCACAGGAGAATTGGACATCATCATAGGAATAATCATTCTGTTAAAATGATTTGATTTTTCATCTTTACTATCGGGATGCTTTACTCCAATATGTGCTAAATATGAGGAAAAAGCTGAATCGAGGCTACTCATACCAATTCCAAGAATAACAGATGCATTTTCTGAACCTTCAATTTTGAAAGAGCTATCTGTTTTTTCAATCTCAATTCCTGCATCTTCAAGGGCTAATTTTGTTCCTAAAATTGCAAGACGATCTTCATTTTGCATGATTGAATTAAACTGGGTTGAAATACCATAATCCTTAAATTCAAACCCGGGAAACGGAACATAATATTTGGATCTATAATCATATCTTTTGCTAAATGAATCAGGTATTTTTTTTGCAACCCCACCCATATTCATAATATTTTCAAAAAACAGATCTTTTCCTATACCTGATGATGTGACAGGTCCAACTCCTGTAATAACAACTCTTTTCTTCATTTTTTTATCCAGTCAGTTAATTTTTTCAGATAGTCTTTCAGGTTTATAAAATCACGGGCACTGATATTGAAGTTACTCATGTTGAATTTTCGTTTTCCACTAATAATGGTTCTTTCTTTTGAATCTTCCAAAACCTGACCAAGGCAGTAAAAATCAAGTTTTTCTTTGGAGGATTTTTCTAAAAACTCTTCTTCATCTTCCGGTTTTATAAAAAATAGCAGTTCATATTCACCGCATTCACCTAATAGAAGTAGTTCTTTTGGAAGTGATAATAGTTTTGATGTAATAATTCCCATTTTTATATAGGGAAGTTTATCAACAAGATAACC
>JAAELO010000576.1 GCA_024226555.1 Desulfobacterales bacterium
ATAAGAACATAAGTTTTAATGTAAATTCTGATGAAATTGATTGGTTAGAATTTGATAAAGACAACTTGATTTTATCAGGGGTACCACCCCAGGTAGGTGAATTTGACATAATTTTTATTTCAGTTGATGAATTTTCAAACAAGACTGAGGATATAATTAAACTGACAATAGTAAAATAAATTACAATGTTCCAAAGAATAGACGGCACTACTATATGATAGCCTGTTCGTCTCTCATTTCACCATAAATTCTTTCCGCTATATGACAGTTAGCTATACTTTAGAATGCAACTAAAATTTAATAGGATGTGAAAATTTTGGTACAATAGTCATCTTATTTGCACTCTTGTATCTGTTGTATTTGACTTATCCACAGACAAATATCAAATATTCACATTACATCAATTTTAAACATTTAACCCGACTTTGACAGCCAATAGTAACATTCCCTTCTGTAACCCCCTAAAATTGGGACTTATTTATTAACCCGACTTGCATTTTCCATTTTATAGTTATCTAAATAACAGACAATTGCAGGCCCACGAGTCGTCGTCGGGACTACATTTTGCTCGTTGTTATTCTAAATATCTAAATATTTTTTCTTCCGATAAAATGGAACAGATTTATAATTCATGGCTTTGTATATCCGAGATGTTTTTAATGTAGGTCTGGTACAAATTTTGATTATAATTTTCATTTTTTGTTTGTTTATAATTGTGTTTATATTGCATTTTTGAGTATTCATTATTCTAACTATTTCGTTCCAACAATAGCGTATTCCTTTGCTTTTTAGCTTATAGCGAATAAAACTTACAATAAAATATGATAGCACCGCAAGGTTTAAATGTGCTTCAATATTTTCTCCTTTTTGATGATGAACAGGACGCATGTTTAAGTCTGATTTTAGTATTCTAAAAGTATTTTCTATCTCTCCTATTGTGCGATAAAGCTTCCATAATAATTCTTCGTCTTCAGCCAAAATACTTGTCCGAATAAAGTAACTACCGGATTTTTCTAATTTTGCATTATTTTCATCATAATCGTAAGTAAGTTCTTCTACAATAGATTTTTCTTTATCTTCTCTTATTTTTATTTCATAAGCCGCTGCGATACCTGGATATTTTTCTTTTAGTCGCCCGATACGTTCATAAATTTTTTCTGTCTTTTTATTGCCACGTGGCTTTGAGAGCGAAGTTTTTATGCCCTCCAAACCTTTTTCAAATCGTTGTCGTTTTTTCTCAAACATTCCCTGTTCTTTCCCTTTTTTGGCATCGGTTTCAACATATAATATTGTTTCATCGTGTTTTATTTTTTTGCCTTCTTTTTCATATTCTATTGTTTGTGTAAATTTCTGAGTACGAATTTCATCGCCGGCTTTATTAGTAAAACTGATTAAATTCTCCATATCAAGTTTTTCTCTAATATCTTTATGAGCTCCTTTTGAAACACATATATAATCACAATCTTCTGATAAAGAGCGCTTTAAATTAGGCATACTAGAAATACCAGCGTCCATTATTATGACAGGACGAGTTTGTTTAACATTCGCCTTAGCATCGGTAACAACATTACAAAAAGTGGAAGGTTCACTAACATTCCCTTCGTAAAAACGACTTTTTTTACAAAAACCATTTTCATCGGTTATCAAACCAAGAGTAACTTGTGGACAATCATTACGCTTTTGTTTGTTCCGACCGAATGTCGCATTAGGGTATAGTTTCATTTTACCCTCAAAATGAGTATTAGTTAAGTCATAAAGGATATATTTACTTGTTATTTGATAAATATCTGAAATTTTATTACTTAAATATGCCTCTATTTTCTCTCGTTCTTTGTATAACATAACAGCTCCTTGTTGGAGACGATTCCTGTCTATACTGCCACTCTTGGGACTATATAATTCTAAAGCCGCAGAATTTTCATTTAACCACTTTGCGGTTTTTAATTCCGAAGCAGGATAGAGTAAACGTCCTAATAATGCCAACATTGAAACTGAAACTTGATTTTGATTCCAGCCTAATTCTTCTGAAATAAAATTGCTTAATTCAAGCTGTTCTATGGCTTGCGAACAAAGCCATTCGCCACCGATTTCCTTAGACTCAATACATTCTAAACTATTTAAATCAACTGTTTCATAATCTGGATTTGAACTTTTTTTATCCGATTGAGTTTTTGATAATTGCTTCTCTATAAATTTTTTATAAAAATAAGAAGCCCACTCTTCTGTCTCATTATCAGGCTCTTTGAAAAATAAACTTTCGCCATTAATGAAATCTTCTATCTTATTGCCTAATTCTTTGTGTTTCTCCAAAGGAATATTTGACAAACTACCTAATTCTAATATGTTGATATGACGCGACTTTCCTTTTATACGCTTGCTTTTTACAAGTCGGTAGGTAAGATAAGTTTTATTGCCTTTTTTATTGGTTACTTTTTTTATAAACATAATGAAATATTTTGGAGGCAAAAATAAAAAGTGAAAACCAAAAAACCAAAAAAATACCAATAAATAATATTTTGTCAGGGGACTACTTTTTCAACCTATTTTATTATATTTCTGATATACAGAATGTTGGAAAAATGTGGAAAATAATTAATTTTTGTTATTTTGTTGATAACAAAGATATTGTGATTTTATACAATATGACTATAGTCCTAAAATAATGCAAGTCGGGTTAAGTAATTTATCTTTTGTTCTTTGTTGATTTTAAGAGTTTTTTGGGTATCCGCTCAAAAAAGTTTGATGTTTCAGAGTTATCAAATTTAAGATATTCAACGTGAACTTGACAGGCATGTATCAGAGTCGAAATTCTACAATCACAATCAAATTTACCATG
>JAAELO010000577.1 GCA_024226555.1 Desulfobacterales bacterium
TCGTTTCCCACAATAGTCAGCAAAGGCTTCTTCTCCTTCGGAGTTGTCGCATTTTGCCTCCTATAGGGAAACTCGAACTTTCGAAGAAAGGGTAAAAACAAACAAGTTTTACCGCAAACGAACAAACCACAACAACGATGTTAAACCCAGTCAAGAAACAGAAACAAGAGATCTCAAAACGAACTAACCTTACCGAGAAAAGCGAGAAACACAAGAAGCAAAAGTCAACCGAACCAATTGCCAAGAAACAAGCAAGCATCAAATCGAAGGTAGCGCAAGCTACCAAACCCATGGAAAGCCGAGAAAACAGCCAACAAAAACTTATCGCAAGCGACCGCATCATCGACAACGAAATCGCACAAGCGCACGACGAAACCACAAAAACAACCGAAGCGAAAGCGGTCACTTCCGAAAGTGAAGATATGGAGAAAGCATTTCAAGAGAAAGTGGAACTATTGAAGGAATGGGCAACGGTGAGTTGCCCATAACAAGGGAGACTACGAAAACTCCGTCACCCACAAAAAAGGGGACGGCGACACGAAAGGGTGACAACGTACACCCACGAACATTCTTGTTTGTGGCAACGGAAGAAACA
>JAAELO010000578.1 GCA_024226555.1 Desulfobacterales bacterium
CAACACCTGTAAATGTTTCACCAAGTCCTGTTGAACGTGCTCCCCATGGAAAGGCGAGAGTAATTATTGATGACTGGCCAATATCAGCGTACATGGAGACTGTAAACAACAGTACAAAAAATATTAAAATCTGCTTATTAACTAATAATCATAGCCACATGTAGATTCAAAATTAAAAACTGAGTATCATATAAATTAAAAAAGAAAAGAAAAAAATCCTGAAATCATGTTATATTTACTAATTGTATGATAATTAGAGAAACTTTATAAAAACTGTAAAAAGTTTAACAGAGGTATCGATGAAGCATAGATATAAACTTTTTTTGTTACTGGCAATTATAGTTTTGACAGTTTCCGGTTTTTATTATTTTTGGGAAAAAGAGAATAAGCCGAAAGAGATAAAAACGTTTAAGGTAAATCTGACATCAGAAAAAGAACCTGTTTATCTTTATTTTGCTGATAAAAAGTCAGCTTTTCTTGTTGCCGAAGAAACTTTTTTATCACATTCAAAAGAACCTGTTTCTTTTGGTAAGCTAATTATTAAAACTCTGGCTGATGGTTCTATTCAAAATAGAAACAGAACCCTACCGAAAGAGACCAAATTAAGATCCCTTTTTGTGGATCAGGATGGGACAGCATTTGTTGATTTTTCAAGTAACATTAAAGATGTTATGAAAACGGGATGCTATGATGAAATTTTAGCTGTATATTCCGTTGTAAATTCTCTGATTCTGAATATCCCTGAAATTAAAAGAGTTAGAATATTAATTGGTGGGCAAGAATCTGAAACATTTTCAGGTCATCTGGATTTAAGCCAAACCTTCACTGCAAATATGTATTTAGTTAGATGAGTAAAAAAAAATGAGTAAACAAAAAAAAATAGATAAGATTCGTAATATCGGCATTATGGCGCATATAGATGCTGGTAAAACAACTGTAACAGAAAGAATACTTTACTATACCGGTATCTCTCACAAAATCGGAGAGGTGCATGATGGTGAAGCCGTAATGGACTGGATGGTTGATGAACAGGAGAGAGGTATTACTATCACTTCTGCTGTTACAACCTGTGAATGGAAAAATAATCAGATTCAAATTATTGATACCCCCGGACACGTTGATTTTACAATTGAAGTAGAGAGATCTTTAAGAGTATTGGATGGGGCCATAGGTGTTTTTTGTGCTGTTGGTGGAGTTGAACCCCAATCGGAAACAGTCTGGAGGCAAGCTGATAAATACAATGTCCCAAGAATATCATTTGTAAATAAGATGGATCGTATTGGTGCTGATTTCTACAGAACAGTAGATATGATCAGGGAAAAATTAAATGCAAACCCTTTGTGTTTACAAATTCCGGTTGGAGAAGAGGATTGTTTCGAAGGTGTTATTGACCTGATCGGTATGAAAATGATCGTTTGGTCAGATGATGATGAAGGTAAAGAATATCATGAGATTGATATCCCTGAAGATTCAGTAGAAAAGGCAGTTGAATATAGAGACAAGCTTATTGAGGGGCTTGCTGATTTTAATGATGATATCATGGAGTCATATCTTGGAGAGGAAGAGATATCTAAGGACAGGATCATTGCTGCAGTCAGAAAATCAACTATTTCGCTTGATATTGTTCCGGTTCTGTGTGGAACTGCTTTAAAAAACAAAGGTGTTCAGGCGCTTCTGGATGCAATAATTGATTATCTTCCAAGTCCTGTTGATATTCCACCTATTAAAGGTATTGATCCTGAAACAGAAGAAATTCTTGAATTTCCACCCCAGGACAACAGGCCATTGGCAGCTTTAATTTTCAAAGTTTCAATGATTGAAGGTAGAAAGCTTTCATTTGTCAGAGTTTATAGTGGTAAGCTTAAAGCGGGTGAGGACGTTTACAACCCTATTAATGGCAAAAAAGAGAAACTCTCCAGAATTTTAAGAATGCACGCCAATAAAAAGGAAAGAATTGCTGAAGTTGGTGCTGGAAGTATTGTGGGTGTTGTTGGGCTTAAACACTCCTCTACAGGTGAGACATTGTGTAGTCTTAAAAAACCGGTACTTCTTGAAAAGATGGAGTTCTATGAACCTGTAATTTCAATGGCCATAGAGCCTAAAACACATTCGGACCAGGACAAACTTGAAGAGGTTCTTGAAAAGTATATTGCAGAAGATCCCACTTTAAAAGTCAAAGTTGATGAGGATACAGGACAAACTATCATATCAGGAATGGGTGAACTTCATTTAGAGATTATTATTAGCAGAATGCTAAGGGAGTTTAAAACAAGCGTTAATGTTGGAAAACCCCAGGTTGTTTACCGCGAAACCATTGCAAACAAAGCATCAACAACATCCATTTTTGATAGAGATGTCGCTGGAGAAGCACATTACGCTGAAATTGAAGTTGAACTTATTCCCTGTGATAGGGGAGAGGGTAACAAACTAACATCTCTTTTAGATAAAGAGACCTTTGATGAAAACCTCTTGAAATCTATTGAAGAAGGTGTTTGGGACTCATTTGAAAGTGGAGTTTCAATGGGTTACCCTGTTACTGATGTTGAAGCAGTGATCAAAAATGCATCATTTAAAGAGAGTGGTGGCACAGAATTAGGTTGTAAAGTTGCCGCATCCATGGCTGTTAGAGAAGCCTTAACTAAAGGTGAATCTTTTCTTTTAGAACCAATTATGAATGTTGAAATTATAACACCGGATAATTTTATGGGAGAAGTTATAGGAGATATAAATTCAAAAGGTGGAAAAGTTGATTCTATTGAACCTGATAATGATCTTCAGGTTATTAAAGCATCTGTTGCTCTTTCGAAGATGTTTGGATATTCTACCAGTATTCGTTCTGCTACTCAGGGTAGAGGTACTTTTACCATGCATTTTTCCCACTTCGACAACAACTGATTCAAGGGAACCTCTAATAATTAGAATTTTGGTTGAATTACAGCGTTTATAAGTTTTATAAAATCTCTGCTTGGGAAAAATGTAACGGGCCGATTTTAAAGCAGTTATTTTTTTCTTGTATACTCTGTTGTTTTGTTTTTTTATTGTTTAAAACAACATAAGTAATTCAGACAAAAGGCAGTTTTTTGAGATTCCCTCTATAGTTGTAAAATTTACGATATTAAATCATTTCATCAGTACACCAACCTGGTGAAATGATTTTATTTTTTCTTCTTACCCTTATCCCGCTTATGTAATTTATTAACTCTCTTGATAAGTTTATCAATCTCGTCAATTTTTTTAGGATCATTATGAGCATTTTTTGCTTTATTTAAATGGAAAAGAGATGTTTTGTAGTTACCGGTTTTATATCCATGGAGACCTAAATAAAAATGCGCATCGGGATAGTTACCAAGTTTTCCATAGGTTTCACCTAAGCTGTACAGAGCCTTTTTGTAATACTTTTTTCGTTTTAATATCCCTTCAAAAATATTAACAGCTTTACTTAACTCACCGGTTTTTTTATAGATCTCTCCTAAATAAAATCTTCCCTCTAAATCACGTGTATTAAATGAAATTGAACCTGAAAGAGGTGGCAGGGCTTTTTTGTACTCTCCAATATGGTAATAAATAATCCCGATCTCTTTTAAGATATGAGGATCGAAAGGGTTTCTGTTTAATGCCTTCTTAAGATGTAAAATAGCCTTTTGGGTATCACCTATTCTAAAAAGAGCAAGGCCATATCCATAGTTTAAGAAGATATTATCCGGATCCTTTTTTATCTTCTCTCTATACCGTTGTATTACGATCTCTTTATTTTCATAGGAACCAGCTATCTTGTTTTTAAACCTTTCAAACCTCCTATTATCAACTTTCTTCAATTTGTTTAAAGTACCTCTGTTGGTTTCAATATATGAAGAAATATAGGCTAATCGCTCCTCGATATTTGGATGGGTTTTAAAATATGAAGGGATTTCGCTAAACCATTGTTTGCTTCTCATAAGGTTAAGAGCAAACATTAATCCTTTTGGATTGTAACCAGCCTTTACAAGAGCTTTGATCCCCTTTTTATCAGCTTCTCTTTCATTATCTCTGCTGTAAATGGTTGATATGCTCTGCATAGCCGCCATTGAACCAAAAAGTAGAGCTGAAGTAGCGTCCCCACTCCCTTCTTTACCCAGAAGGATTGCTGCAGCGATTGCTGTTAATTGGGCAATGGTCATACTTTTTGATCTTTCGATACTTTTTGATATATGCCTTTGGTTAACATGGGCTATCTCATGTCCCAATATCCCGGCAAGCTCTTCCTCACTTGTAAGTCCGGTTATAAGTCCTGTATGTATAAATATATTTCCACCTGCTATTGCAAAAGCATTGTAACTGGGTTCTTTAATAACATAGAATTTGTATCTGAAATTTACTTTGGGAATCTTTTTAACAATTTTATTACCCAATTCATTAATATAATTTGATACAAGTGGGTCTTCGATTATTGTAAAATATTTATTAATAACTTTAAGATAATCTTTAGCAAGTTTTTCCTCCTCTTTTATCGTGATAGCAAAAGTATCAGAACCAAAAAAACAGATTATGATTGAGATTAAAAGAGATGGTATTACTGACCTTTTAAGAATATTCATTTATAATAATCCAATTAAATTTTATAAGGGAATCTTTAATAATCACCTTTTAACCGAAATTCTGCATTAATCAAAAAAAAGAACTGTAAACTTTATAAAATAAAACCTTTTTTTATAAACGAATCAGCTCGTTATTTTTTCTCAGACAGAGATAGTTATAAAACTAAAAGCTTTTATAAACTTTGAATTTCAATCAAAATTCAAATTATTAGAGGTTTCCATGAGCTAACTAACTTTTATTATGAAATATACTCACATATAAATCAATTTGAGTGCAATATAAAATATTTCTGCACCTATTAATATTAGCTGTTTCACATTATCAACATTTAGTAGTTCAATGTTTGAAGTATTTTGAAAGAGGAGAAAGAATTTTAACCATAAAACTAAAGCTTCCTGGCTTTTTATATAAAGTTATAATTTCATAAACGCCTATGGATAAAGGGTTTCTAAAGGACGCCCTTTTTCTTTTAAAAAAGATGGTTTTATGTTAACGTTGCTTTCCATGGCACAAATAATATGCATAGCAAATCAAAAAGGCGGCGTAGGTAAAACAACAACATCAATTAATTTGTCAGCAGCTCTTGCTGTTATGTCAAAAAAAACTTTGATTGTTGATTGTGATCCACAAGCAAACGCCACAACTGGCATAGGGCTTGATAAAACAACACTTGAGAAAACATTGTATCATGGTCTTATTGGAGAAGTCTCAGCTGAAGATATTGTGGTTGATACTGAAATTGAAGCACTGAAGATAATTCCATCCAGGGTTGAACTCATCGGTTTTGAAGTTGAGATGATGTCAAAACCTGAAAGAGAAAGGATTTTACTAAGTTTTCTTGATAGTATTAGAGATGATTATGACTATATTGTAATCGATTGCCCACCCTCATTAAGTCTGCTTACTCTGAATGCTATGACAGCAGCAGACTCAGTTTTAATACCTCTTCAAAGTGAATTTTACGCTCTTGAAGGATTAACTCAATTGCTTGAAACAGTAAAACGAATAAAAATCAGTATCAATCCTGATCTAAAAATAGCTGGAATTCTATTAACAATGTTTGACAAGAGAACAAATCTCTCTTTTCAGGTTGCAGAAGAAGCTGAAAAATATTTCACTGACCAGGTTTTTAAAACAAAAATACCAAGAAATATAAGACTTGGTGAAGCCCCAAGTTTTGGAAAGCCTATTTTTGTTTATGATTCAAGCTCAAAAGGGGCTAAAAGCTATAGTGATCTTGCTCAAGAGGTTGTTCATAGAGTAGAATCAATATAGTAGTAATTATTAAACATTGAGAAATTAAAGGGGGAATATAAAAAAGCCTTTTTTTGTTTAGAAAATGAAAAAAGTTAAGCTTTTTTATTCAACACTGTGAAACCACAAAGAAAAAAAAGCGTTCTTGGAAAAGGCTTAAGTGCTCTGATACCTGATATTGAAACGCCTGAAATCAATAATGCAAATATGCTTGAAGTTGATACAGAGGATATATTTCCAAACAAGTATCAACCAAGAAAACATTTTGCAGAAAATGAATTAAATGAATTGGCGAGTTCTATAATAGATAAAGGTGTTTTACAGCCACTTCTTGTAAGAAAGGCGGATATAGGGTATGAACTGATCGCCGGTGAACGAAGACTGAGAGCATCTAAAAAAGCCGGATTATCAAAGGTTCCCGTTGTTATTAAAGATATAACAGATGTGGAGATGCTTGAAATTTCTATTATTGAAAATATTCAAAGAGAAAATATAAATCCTATTGAAGAGGGAAATGCATACAACAGATTGATAACGGAGTTTAATTTAACTCAGGAACAGGTCGCACACAAAGTTGGAAAAAGCAGGCCTGCTGTTGCAAATTTTTTAAGGCTTTTAAAACTTCCAGACAATATTAAAGAGTCTATTGAGGATGAAACAATATCCACAGGACATGCAAGAGCTCTACTTTCGTTATCAAGTCCAGAGAAACAAAGAATAGTGTGGGAAGAGATTATTGCTAAGGGCTTATCGGTTAGAGCAACTGAATCTCTTGTAAAAAAAATTAATGAAGAGATAGCCGAACCTGAAACAGAGAACAAACCTGCCTCAGATGATATATATATTTCAGGGCTCGCTGATTCCCTTTCCCTTGTACTTGGTACAAAAGTATCAATAAAAAGAAAAGGCGATAAAGGGAAGCTTGAAATAGATTTTTACAGTAATGATGATTTGGAACGATTAATTAATCAGATAAAGGAAACCCTATAATAATTAGGATTTTGATTGAAACTCTTATAAAATTTTCAATTTTATAAGATACAAGGCTGAGAAAAAAACAACGGGTTGAATTTACTACAGTTATTTTTTTTGAAAACGCAGTAGTTCAATTAAAAAACAGTTATTAGAGGTTTTCCTTAAACAGGAAACCTAAAGATAATTCGAGATGAAAATTGTTGTTGCTAAAACTGCAGGGTTTTGCATGGGAGTTAGAAGAGCTGTAGAGATGGTTCTTGACACATCCAATGAAAATTCTGAGCCTATAATCAGTACATATGGCCCCCTTATTCATAATCCACAGGTACTATCACTTCTTGATGAGAAAGGGATACCTGTAATTAAAGAGATTCCTGAAAAGGGATCTGGAACAATTCTTATAAGAGCCCACGGAGTACCGCCTGAAACAAAAGAAAGACTTGAAAAAGTTGGGTACGTTGTAAAAGATGCAACCTGTCCAAGGGTTATAAAAGTTCAGTCAATAATTAGAAAACACACCCAAAAAAAATTCTCAACTATTATAATCGGAGACAGCGACCACCCTGAAGTTATAGGATTACTCGGATATGCCAGGGAAAATGGATATATTGCAAGTACGATGGATGAATTTAAGGCGCTGCCAAAGTTTGAGAATGCTATTGTTGTTGCTCAGACAACTCAAAGCACTGAATTTTTTCAGGAAATAACTGAGTTTGTTAAAAAGAATAATCCAGATTACAAAATATTCAATACCATATGTGATTCCACAGAAAAAAGACAAAATGAGATAAGAAATATTGCAAAATCTGTTGATGCAATTTTTGTTGTTGGTGGCAAAGAGAGTGGTAATACTCAAAGATTGGCGGAAGCAGCTTCTCTTCATTGTGATAATGTTTATAAAATTGAGGATGTTGATGGTCTTGATTCAATTGAGACGGACTCATTTAAAAAAGTTGCTGTTACAGCAGGTGCTTCAACACCTAATTGGATAATTAGAAGAGTTTGCAGGGAGATAGAAAAACCATCCTATAAAGGAGGTCGTTTGTTTTTAATAAATTTACAAAGATCTCTTCTCTGGACAAATGTATATTTGGCAATTGCCGCAGGTTGTTTAAGTTTAACCTCTGCAACACTTCAGGGATTTTCACACAATATATACAGTTTTATAATTATCTCTTCCACCTATGTTTTTTCAATGCATCTTTTGAATCATCTGACTGCAATAAAAGCAGATCAATACAATGACCCGGAAAGAGCGGCCTTTTTTGTAAAATATAAAAAATTGCTAACATTAATTGCCTTAATTACAGGTGGAACAGGGATTATGGTTGCTGCCGAGATAGGAAAACTACCATTTTATGTGATTATTGGCATGAGTTTAACCGGGCTCTCTTACAATTTTAAACTTTTCCCTAAATTTCTATCTAGAAAATACAGAAAGATAAAAGATGTACCAGGCTCCAAAACGGTACTTATTTCCCTTGCATGGGGAGTTGTAATATCTCTTTTACCAGCAATTTCAGAACCTGTGTCTGTAGATTTAGGAACTTTAGTTACTTTTTTGTTAATAAGTTTGATGGTTTTTAACAGAACTGCATTTTTTGATATACTTGATATGCAGGGAGATAGAATTGTTAGAAAAGAAACCATTCCAATCTTAATAGGCGAAGAAAAAACAATTTCCCTCATAAACCGGATACTTATAGCTCTTTTTATCGTTTTGATTGTCTCAAGCATAACAGGTGTAATTTCTAAGCTGGGATATGTTCTTCTGCTTTATCCTGTTTCAATGTTCTCAATTATTAATATCTATAAAAGAGGTTTTGTTTTTCCAGGATACAGACTGGAGATATTGATAGAGTCAAATTTAATACTCGCTGGTTTTATTTCACTTGCCTGGATGCTATTTTAGTTTTTTATCTAAAAAGATAAATGTTCTGTTAAACATTTTTGATCCATGAAAAGCCTATCAAATTTATGTGTTTAATTGTTTTATTATAGTGATAGATCAGTTATTTATAAATAAATTCTGGTTTCTGAGTTTTTTTTATAACTTTAAAAATGTTAAAACTTGTTTCCTCTTTAAGTTTTGAATTTTAGTATAATTTATAATATTATATTTGATAGGTTTAAAAAAATGCTGTAGAAATGTATAAAGGTTACATAACAATATATTAAAAAAGCATTTTTCATTATAAAAAATGTAACGGTTTGCCTTAAAGCTTCCGTTTTGAAAAGTTTCAAATAAAATCAGAGCTCTGTTGAACATTTTAATAGACGAAACTCTTATATTCTAACCAGATTGTTGGAGCTTTTAATGGCTGAAAATAACATACAGGCAGCATGCACTTCTTGTGGATCCAAATATAACGTTCCAGAAAAGTTAGTTGGGAAAACGGTAACTTGTAAGAAGTGTAAAAATAAATTTGCTATTAATGCAATAGAAGAAACTACCAACACCCCTGTAATTGGAAAATTAGCCGTCCAATATAAATTTCTCTCAAATCAGGATCTCGCGAAAATAATGCCTGTATTTGAAAAATCAGATTTTGGAAAAGGTGAAAACGAATTTATCAAGTTCCTGATTAAAAAAAATATAGTATCAAGAGCTAATATGAATACACTTGTTAGTGCAAAATCAGCACTTGAAACAAGACAGTTAGATAAAAAATTTGCAAGCATTGTGCTTGAAAATGGTTTTACGAATAAGGATAAGATTGAAAATGCCGTTAAGAAACAAACAGAACAGTTTCAAAAAACAGGAGATTGTAGCACTTTAGGTGATATTTTAGTTCGAAATGGTTCAATAACTGATCAACAAAAGAGATTAATTTTTTCAAAACAGAATAGAAAATTATTTACTATAAAACCTGAGAAAAAAAAGACAGATCTTGAAAACAATGCAAATAATAGCTCCGGTGTAACTGAAGAAGATGTCAATAAATTCATAAAAGAATACTCTAATCTCCCATTTGAAGTAACTGTGAGAAATATTTCAAATATATTCAGTAAAAAAAATCTTTCCATACCCCTTGGCGAAGTTATGAAGAAAGAAGGGTTGTTTGCAGCTCCAAAAAAAGAGGCTGAGAAAAAGGTTGCAAAACAGGCTCCTCAAAAAACAGCTCCTAAGGAAGAAGCTAAAGAAGAAGAACCTGCTCAAGAGAAAGCAGAATCAAATAGTAGTGATGAAAAAATTAATGTGGATACGGGTTACATAGATACAAATGCTATTGAAAAAGAAACTGAAAACCCACCTACAATAATTGAAAACGACTTCATGGATATTATAATAGCTCCTGATAACATCGAAGTAAGTGTTAAGTTTAAACAAATGGTTCCAAAGCATATTGATGTGGATTCTTTAAAAGAACTACTTGTTCAAAATGAGGTCACCTATGGTCATGTGGATGATTCATTAATTTATCAGTTTTTAAATGATGAAGACAATATCGATAAACCCTTTATGGTTGCAGAAGGAGTTGTTCCCCAATATGGCCGGGAAGGGGAAGTGAAATTTCATTTTGATACAGATCCTGTAAAGGTCGGTGCCTTAGATGAATCCGGGCATATAGATTTTCGTGACAGGGGTGAAATTCCACATGTGGAACAGGGCGATCTTTTAGCAGATATTATTCCTTCCAAACAGGGTGTCCATGGAGTTGATGTTTTCTCGAACCCAATACTTGTTTCTCAGGTTCCGGAATTAAGGGTAAAGTGTGAAGCAGGGGTTACTTTAAGTAAAGATGGAACCCAGGCTTTTGCCAGTGCCAGTGGTCAACCGGAATTAATTGGTGGAAGAAGGTTAGCAGTTCTTCAGGAACTAAATATAAGTGGAGATGTTGGATATAAAACGGGCCATGTGGATTTTGATGGAAATATTAATATAACCGGAACTGTTCAGTCAGGTTTTAAAGTTATAGGAAAAAATATAACAGCTCTTGAGATTATAGGAGCTGAAATTGAGGCAGCTGGTAATATTCAGGTTGTTGCAGGCATCTCTGGGGCTACTATACATACTAAAGGTGATGTGAAAGCAAAATATATTAACAAATCCAAAGTTTTCGCATCCGGTGATGTCATGATTGAAAAAGAGATTATCGATTCCGATGTAGAAAACAGCGGAATGTGTCTTCTTCCAAGGGGCAAAATAATATCATCATCTGTAAATTCAAGAAGAGGTATTGATTGCAAAGATATTGGAACAGAGATGTCAAGTCCCTGTAAAATAAAAGTTGGTGGGGATGATAAACTTAAAAAAGATATTGCAGAGATAAACAAACAGGTTAAAGCCCGTAGAATTGAGATAGAGTCAATTAGTAAAAAAGTTGAGGAGTATCAGGAAAAGGAACAGAACACACATGTTGTTATAGCTGAGCAGGCTCATGTACAGGATAGATCCCAAATAGAGATCAGAGAACTGGAAAAAGAGATTGAGGACCTAAAGAAAAAAGAAGAAAATTTTGATGAAAAAATGGTAGAAAGGGAAAGGCTCAATCTTAAGGTAAAGCAGGCTGATGATAAAATAAATATGAATTTCGATTCCCAGGAAAAGTTAATAGCATTAATTGAAGAGGAAAATGTAAAGATTGATGAAATTGAGGAAGATATTGAAAATATAGAGATTGAAAAGAATGAGCTTGTGGAGAAAACCAAGAAGGATAAGAAAACTCCTTTTGCAAAAGTATCCGGGGTTTTATATGCAGGATCTCTCGTTAGAGGTGTTTATGCAAATGTTACAGTTAGAGAAACAATTAGAAGAATTAAAATATATGAAAGTCAGACTAAGGACCCAACAGCTGCAACCGCTTATGAGATGAAACAATCAAAACTTTAAATATTCAGTAATCTCTTCTAAGTAACACTTTTTTTATATATTATGTGTTAGGTTCCAGAGTATCTATTCTGGAGGAGTCGCTAATAACTGCTACTTTTCCGAGATACTTTGTTAACTAAAAAAACTGTTGTAAAGCTGGTTCGTTATTTTTGTAATGCAAAGCTTTTATAAACTGAATTTCATCAAAAAATTTATTAGAAGTTCCCTTTATTTAATTAAAATTTCATAACCTTCAAACTGAATTTTTTGTCCCCTTAAAAGTTTTTTTCTTTTTTTTGTTTCAACTTCTCCATCCACACGAACAAGACCATCCTCAGTAACAATTTTAGCCATACCACCTGTTTCACAAAGCCCTGTTGCCTTAAGTAGTTTAATTAATTCTATAAATTCCCCTTTAATTTCGAATGATTCTTTCATTTATAAAACCCCCTTGTTTTAAAACTTCATCTCAACAAATATAACTTTCTTTTTTGCATAAAGGTTTGAAATTGAGAGATTGAGCTTATTATTAATAATCCTGTAAATTACAGGTTCAAGATCCTTTGCTTTTACAGGATACTCTTTATTATTCATTATTGATAGTATCTGTAATATATGATTTTCGACTCTTTTGGAATCGCTTATTACAACTTTTTTTGTAAGTCTTGGCTTTACAAGTAGTACTCTTTGTTCTGTATCAAATGTCAGTTTTGCAGAGACATGAAAATTTACAATTAAATTTTTTAATTTTATCTTGATGACGCTGTTTTTGAGCTCTTTAATATATAAAAGGTTTGATCCATTAATATGAATAACAAAATTTATAACCCCTTTTTTTATCTCAAGCTCTTTTATAGACTCTATAAAAAGATCACCCCTTAAGTTCTTGTCACCTCTCATTAGTTTAACAGGTACAGTATGTTCGATATAAAGCTTGAGAGCCTCTTGAGGGATAGGCACTTGAACACTAATGCCTATTTCTGTATAAGCTGTATAAGGAATCAGGAAAAGAACTAAGAGAGCTATTTTTTTCATATAGAACTATTGGAAATAAGTACAGATTCGATAAAAGGATCTATATTACCATCTAAAACATCTTTTACATTTCCAACCTCAAGATTTGTTCTGTGATCTTTTACCATTTGGTAAGGATGCTGTATGTATGATCTAATCTGACTACCCCAGGCGATATCATCTTTATTATCATGCATCTCCTGAAGTTTACTATTCTGCCTCTTCTTTTCTATTTGATAAAGTCTTGCACTTAGGACCTTCATAGCAATCTCTTTATTCCTGTGCTGGGAAGATTCCTGCTGGCATTGGGCTACGATCCCTGAAGGTATGTGGGTGATCCTGACAGCACTACTGGTTTTGTTAACATGCTGTCCTCCGGCACCACTTGCTCGATATACATCAATTCTCAGATCTTTATCCTCAATCTCAACTTTGATCTCCTGATTAAGCTCAGGATATACAAAAACAGAGGAGAAGGAAGTATGTCTTTTGCCACTGGAGTTGAATGGTGAAATCCTTACTAATCTGTGAACTCCGGATTCCACTTTTGTTAATCCATATGCGTTTTCACCCGTTGCCATAAAGGTTGCACTTTTAAGTCCGGCTTCTTCACCCGGCTGATAGTCGATAATTTTAAGTGTGAAGCCTTTTTGCCCTATCCACCTGGTGTACATTCTAAAAAGCATCTCAGCCCAATCCTGTGAGTCTGTACCACCTGCACCGGCATTAATGGATAAAATGGCATTGTTACGATCATCATCCGAAGATAACATAAGATCTATAGACAGTTTTTTAATTTCATCATCTATTATAGATGTTTGTTTTTGAACTTCAGATACAGTTTCAGAATCAGACTCTTCGATAGCCATTTCAAGAAGAATCTCAACATCGTCAACTTCTGTATTTATTTTTTCCCAGTGCGTAATTGTATCTGTAAGATATGATCTCTCTTTAAGGATGGAGGTAGTCTTATCGGGTTGATTCCAAAAATTATCCTTTGAAATCATAGCTTCAATTTCGTTTAATCTGTGCTTTTTTCCAGCAAGGTCAAAGACAACCTTTCAAAGAATCCAGTTTTGTTTGAAATCCTTTAATTAAAGTTTTTAACTCTGTTGACATTTTTTTCTCCTGATTCAAAAATTATAAAAAGTTTTTACTATATATATAAATAAGTCTTAAAAATGCAAGTAAACCTTTAATAAGGCAAGTATAATGATACTCTTATTTGTCTGTTATTTGAATATTAATATTTTTTTATTAATCTGTAAAGTACCTTTAATGTGGATATTCTTGAGATTTTAAAATGAATATGTTAAATTATTCTTTACATTAATCTTTTCTAAAAAAGATTCTGCCTAAATGAACTAATTTACCTTAAATTCAGTAACCACCAAATTTTATATATTTAATTAACCGGGAGAATTATATGAACGAAATAAAAAGAGATGGTGATAATGTTTCTGTTATTCCGGAAGGGAATCTCATTGCCTCTGTTGCAAATGTATTAAGAACAGACTTAAGTGAAGTTTTAGATGATAAGCCTGTTAATCTTACAATTGATCTTAATGAATCAGAAATGGTTGATTCTGTGGGAATTGGTGTTATCATAGCAACTCACAACTCTGTTGCAAAAAATGGTGGTACTTTGAGAGTTATTAATGTGAAAGAGGATATTTATGATCTTCTTTGTACTATGAGGCTTAATAATCATTTTGAAATTTTGAAGAGTTTGTAAAAATTTGGTCGGGGCAGAGAGATTCGAACTCCCGACATCCTGCTCCCAAAGCAGGCGCGCTACCAGACTGCGCTATGCCCCGTACACAAATGTGAGGACTGTCTAACATGCTTTTTGAAAACGTGCAAGCTAATTAGTCATTTTTTTTTCTTTTTTTAAAATATTTTTTAAAAAAAGATCCACACCAATTGAAATATTAATTGCATAGTCTAATAGGAATGGTTCTTTCAAGAATTTGGATGATTCTGTAAAGTTTGTTAAAAAACCAATCTCAATTAATATTGAAGGCATATCAGCACCTTTTAAAACATGAATATTAGAACCTGTAATAATAATTGAATCGATGTTTTTATGAATGTTATTTTTTATGTAAGTTGCAAGTTTAAAACTATTATAAATGTGTTTCAGCTGAACTTTTTCAAAAGGAACCGGCTCTTCAAAGCTGCTAAATTGATTTTCAGCTGTTTTTTTTCTTTTTTTATTAATCTCAAGGTTTTTTGAATAATAATAGATTCTTGATCCAGAGGCTTTTTTATTAAAACTACCACCGGTATGAAAACTTATAAAAATATCTGCCTTATTTTTATTTGCTATTGCGGCTCTGTTGATAGTTGATAGTTTATAGTCGCCACTTCTTGTAAGGATAACATCGTGTTTTTTACTGAGTTCTTTTAAAACTAATTTTGCAATTCTTAAGGTTATGTTTTTTTCATAGGCTCCTTTAACACCTTTGATTCCGTAGTCTGATCCACCATGGCCAGGATCAAGTACAATAGTTCTCCTTCCTTTTAAGGGATCTTCAAAGAAACTATCAGCTTTTACAGATGTTATTGCTAAAAAAATAATTAAACAACAAACAGGAAAGATTTTTTTACTGTAATCAACCATAAAATTTCATCCTCAATTTTACTTGACACCTTATATAATAGATATTACTTTTTAAAGTTGCATTTTAATAGTGCAATCAGGTTAAGTAAACATTTAAAAATGGGATTTATAATTTTTTCTTTTAAAATACGAGAACGAAAATTCCGCTGCAAAAATTAAATTCCGGCCGATTTGGCTGATTTAGGATGAAATGGAAAGGAACAAAATGCAAGTTAATGTTGAAGATGTAAACACAGTAAAAAAGATTTTGCATATTGAAGTGCCAAAGGAAGATATCATTAAAGAGCTTGATAATGCATATACAGAGCTTAACAAAACAGCTAAAGTTAAAGGTTTTAGAGCTGGAAAAATTCCAAGAAAAGTTCTTGAGAGAATTTATAAAAAGGATATTAATGCTGATGTTACTTCAAAATTAATTCAGAGTTCCTTTTTTGAAGCGATAAAAGAATCTGATGTTAAATTTATTGGAGAACCAAATATAAATCCACCTGAGCTTAATGAAGATGAAGATTACAAGTACAAAGCAGAGGTTGAACTTAAACCTGAAATAACAGAGGTTGAATATAAAAGCCTCAGCCTTAAAAAGACTATGTATAAGGTAACAGATGGGGAGAAAGACGCTCAGGTTGAGATGCTTAGAAGAAATCTTTCAACTCAGGAGCCTATTAAAGAAAAAAGGCCTGTTCAGGAAGAGGATTATGTTCTGATCAACTATGAAGGTTTTATTGATGATAAGACTTACGATAAATTAGCTTTTACTGAGAATCATGTCTTAAAGCTTGGGGCAAGAAAGTTTTCTGAAGAGTTTGATCAGCAGATTATTGGAATGAACATTGAGGATGATAAAGAGTTTGAAATAAGTTATACTGATGAAGAGCCAAATCAGGATCTAGCTGGAAAGAAGATTAAGTTCAAAGTTCATCTTAACGATATTCGTGAAATGATTCTACCTGAAGTTGATGATGAATTCGCAAAGAAATTAGGGCCTTTTGCATCGGTTGATGCTCTTATGGATGAGATAAATAAAAATCTTACTCAGGGTTATGAAAAAAGAGGCGAGCAGGAGATTAACGAACAAATTTTCGGTCATTATGCAGAAAAACTTGAGTTTGAAATTCCTGATATAATGATTAAGTATGAGCTTGATAATATAATTGCTGAAGCAGAGCAGACATATGCTCAAAGCAATCTGTCTTTTGAACAGCTTGGAATTACAAGGGAAAGCCTTGAAGAACAATATAAAGATCTTGCTATTAATCAGGTTAGAAGGCATTTGATCTTAGATAAACTTGTTAGTCAGGAAAAACTTGAGATTGAAGATGAAGAGCTGAATAAAGCATATCAGGATATGGCAGATTCTTTCCAGCAGCCAGTTGAAACTATTAAAGCTTTTTATAGCAGCAATCAGGATAAACTGGAATATTTTAAACAGGCATTGCTTGAAAAAAAGGCATTAAAGCTTATTATAGATAATGCAGATGTTGAAGAAGTTGAACCTGAATTAGAAGAGAAAGAAACTGAATAGTTAATTGATTATTCACTTGGAAGGAGAGACCATAGTGCCACTAATACCAATGGTTGTAGAACAAACCAGTAGAGGTGAACGTTCGTATGATATTTATTCACGTCTTCTAAAAGATAGAATCGTTTTTCTTGGATCGGCTGTAAATGATGATGTATCAAATCTGATAGTTGCACAGCTTCTTTTCCTTGAATCGGAAGATCCTGAAAAAGATATTAATTTTTATATAAACTCTCCGGGGGGTGTAATAACTTCAGGTATGGCGATTTATGATACCATGCAGTACATCAAACCCGATGTTTCCACTCTTTGCATAGGTCAGGCAGCCAGTATGGGAGCTCTTCTGCTTTCAGCGGGTAAAAAAGGTAAGCGTTTTTCACTGCCAAACTCAAGGATTATGATTCATCAGCCATCAGGAGGGGCTCAGGGCCAGGCTTCAGATATAGAAATACAGGCTCAGGAAATTATTAGAATGAAAAAGAGCCTTAATGAACTTATGGCTTTACATACTGGTCAAACAGTTAAAAAAATAGAAAAAGATACAAACCGAGATAATTTTATGTCTGGAATTGAAGCTAGTGATTATGGTTTAGTCGATCATGTAGTGACAAACAGAGATGATTTTGAGAATTTAGAATCGGAGGAGTAGAATGACAACACAAGGGGACGGAAATGAAAAACTCTTTTGCTCATTTTGTGGAAAGAGTCAGAAGGAAGTAAAGAAACTAATTGCCGGACCTGCTGTTTATATCTGTGATGAATGCATTCAGTTATGCCGGGAAATTATTGAAGATGAAGGTACTGAAAGCGAGGTTGGTGTAGCAGGAACTAACCTGACTCCTAAAGAGATCAAAGAACAATTAGATGAATATGTGATTGAACAGGATAGAGCGAAAAAAGCTTTGGCTGTTGCAGTAAGAAACCACTACAAAAGACTTGATGCTTCTCTTCAGTCTGGAGATGTTGAGATCCAGAAGAGTAACATTTTGTTAATTGGACCAACAGGTTGTGGTAAGACTCTTCTTGCACAAACTTTGGCAAGGTTTCTTGATGTGCCTTTTACAATTGCTGATGCAACAACTTTAACTGAAGCAGGTTATGTTGGAGAAGATGTTGAAAATATAATTCTTTCTCTTCTCCAAAATGCTGATTATGATGTTGAAAAAACTCAGCAGGGTATAGTTTATATTGATGAGATTGATAAAATAGCTCAAAAATCTGATAATCCCTCAATTACAAGGGATGTTTCCGGTGAAGGTGTCCAGCAAGCACTCCTTAAGATTATTGAAGGGACAACAGCAAGCGTTCCTCCAAAAGGAGGTAGGAAACATCCTCAACAGGATTTTGTAAAGGTTGATACATCAAATATTTTGTTTATTTGTGGCGGTACTTTTACAGGTCTTGAAAAGGTGATCCAGAGAAGAATTGGTAAAAAAACCATGGGCTTTGGAGCAAAAGTTTTAAAACCTGAAGAGAAAAATACAGGAGAGCTATTAAAGAGTCTTAAGACGGAAGATCTGACGAGGTTTGGTCTTATACCGGAATTTTTAGGAAGACTGCCTGTTGTTACAACACTTAATGAACTTAATGAAGATTCACTTGTTAGAATCCTTACTGAACCAAAAAATGCACTTGTTAAGCAGTTTAAAAAATTGTTTGAATATGAGGATGTTAATTTAAGGTTTACAGATGGAGCACTTATGGCCATTGCGAAAGAGGCTGTTAGCAGAAAATCTGGTGCAAGGGGGCTTCGCGCTATCATAGAAGAGGTTATGCTTGATATTATGTATGAAATACCTTCGATAGACAATGTGAAGGAGTGTGTTATAGGAGAAGAGGTTATCCTGAAAAATGAGGAACCTATTCTTTTGTATGAACAGGCTAAGAAAG
>JAAELO010000579.1 GCA_024226555.1 Desulfobacterales bacterium
ACTCCTTGTGAGCCTCGGCGTTGCGGACGGCCCAGTTCTCGTCCGCGTTGGCTGGGGCACGGCACTGAATGATATGGGTGACCACCCAGTCCATGGCGGCGTCCCTACCGCGGCACCAACCTCGGACATAGGTATCGGCCGAGCGGTGTCTGGTGACGGGGTGGGTGTAGACCTCCATATTGCAGGCGAACCCCCGGGAGTGGAGGAGATGGCACCACGTGCGGTTGGTGTGGTCGTGGCGGACGTTACGTGTGGAGCCGTAAGGGCACTTGACAGCGTGGTCCCCGAAGCGGTCGAGAGGGTAAGGACAGCCATTCTCGTGGCAGACCAGTCCATCGGCGAAGATGGGAGCCCCCAGCCACCATCGGAGAAGAGTGAGGAATTCATCGGGCTCATAGCGGAATCCAAGGGCGGGGATGGGGGGACAAGTGAGGCCGGTGCCCGCGCTGGGTCTGGAGAGGGCGCGCAGGCGGGCGCGGTCCCGATCCGAGAGGCCGGGGAGGGACTCAAGGTTGATGAGGTTGGCAGTGTGGACTTTAGAGGCAAGAGCACGCTGGACCTCCAGGGACCGGACCCCGGCGTTGCGGACCCGTTCAAGGAGGCTGGTGAGGAGAGCCGGGACCGCCGGAGGCGGTGGGACTTCCCGGCGCGGGGGGTGTCGGGGCCGGAGCGACTCCTCGTAGAGGGCTTGGGCGTCATCGAACCCCGCCATGCTCTGAGGCGGGCGGATGTCTCCCAGCAGAGCGCCAACGAGGTCGGTGCAACACAAGAC
>JAAELO010000580.1 GCA_024226555.1 Desulfobacterales bacterium
CGGGCCACCCCTGTCCCCATGCCCTTGGCATTCCATTAGCCGCGCCAACCATGCGTCTGTGTGGGTAGGGGGAGAGTGGTGACTCACCCCACAAAACAAACAAAATCAAACAAAAAACAAAACAAAAAACAAAACAAAAAACAAAACAAAAAACAAAACAAAAAACAAAACTCAACTCATCTCTTATCCATAAAATATATATTCCACTTTTTTTATTTCTCCAATTTTGTTGTGGGAGCGCGGGGGAGACTCCTTCAAGCTTCCCCCTTTCATTTCTGTCAAGTGTCCATGGGGCGGGCACACCCCCTTTCCAAGCCCTCTTCATTTATTTCCTTTACCAGCAGCACCCATACGAACATCTGTGTGGGAAAGAGTGGGGTGAGAGGGGACAAAAAAACAATGGCGCACCCACGCCCAAACCAAACCAAAACTCAACTCTTCTCCATCTTCTGTGGGACTGTGGTCCCCTTCCACCTCTCATCCTCCAAACCATCTCCTTCTCTCACTTCCTCATCATTTTAACCTTCTTTTTCCATATTTCATTTCATTTTGCGTATATTTTTCTACGCCCCCGGGGGAAGGGCTGGTATTAAAGCATGCCCCCGTATCTATAGCTGTAATTTCCATTATCCATTATCCATTTCCATCTCTCCACATCTCTAATAACCCAATACATCCAATACTAATCAGTAAATAATCCATACTCGCCTGTGTGGGTGCGTTGGTTGGAGAGTGCGAGTCGCGTGGCTTTTTTGTCGCGCACTCTCGCGTCAATTGTTTCGCACCCAAAGGTGCGTGGAGAAGAGAGCTTACCTGCTCCTCCTTCTCACCCCACAAAGCAAACAAAACAAAACAAACAAAAAACAAAACCCAACTCATCAACCATTCATCAAAATACACATTTTGTCTTCACCCTTCCTCCAATTTTGCTGTTGGGACCGTGTCCCTCTCATTTTAATTTGCTTTGGGAGCGGGGATCGGAGCTCCCTCTGACAATTCCCCCTTTTTTTTGGTGTCTAGTGTCCATGGGGTGGGCCACCCCTGCTATTTTGC
>JAAELO010000581.1 GCA_024226555.1 Desulfobacterales bacterium
AAAACGATATGAAAAGAAAGAATATGGAATGAAGAGAGGGGCGAGGGCCTCACAAACAAGGAGAGTAAATAGTATATATATATATATATGTGTAGGGTAAAAGAAAAGAGGGGGACCCTCTCCCGGCTCTCTCTCTCTCTCTGTTTCTCACAGGCAGTTTAAATGACGGGTGGGAGAAAGATGATTGTGTGAATTGAAAAGAGTATAATTAATATATGTGTATTGGTTTAATATTGATGGGAGAAGAAAGGAGGTGAAAAATGGATTTGGAAAAAGATGTAGGAAGTAGAAAAGGAGAAAGAAAGAAAAAAGTAAGGTGAAAAGGGTTAAGTTTATAAAAGAAAAAAAATGAGAGTGAAAGGCAGTTGGAGTGTGGAAAGAGTTGTGGAAAAAGGAGATAGGTTAATTGGGTTTTGAGTGTAAATATTTATTGTTATCTCGATCGAACAATCTGCTGCTTACCACAGTTCAGTGCATAGAATGCTTCCTTACAGTGAATTCGTCAATTCACTGTATGGTCTATTACCAAACAGTGAACCACATGTTTCAGTGGATGGTTCTCGTTGGGTGTCAGTTCAGTGAATGGGAAATAAAAAATGTGGACGCCTAAACAGCACATGAGAAATTGCATGTTTAAATGTTCAAACAATCCTGATGGTGGAATACAAACTTGAAGAGTTGTTCTTCAAAATCATCCCTTACATAAATAATTTGATTGCTTCATGC
>JAAELO010000582.1 GCA_024226555.1 Desulfobacterales bacterium
AAAAAAAATATTTTTTTTTTAATCGCAAAATATTTCAGTTAAATTACAGGGGACATTAAAAATGGATAAACAGTTTAATGAAAGTTATTAAAATTGTTACGAAAGGAACTTCTAAAATTGTTTCTAATACAAAATCCCGCATAAAGCGGGATTTTTAATAGTAAATTTATATTTTATAGTTCTATTTTTTTACCATCCGATTGTTACGTGAGCCATATATCTTCTATCCTCTTTCTGCCCGGCATAAGCTCCAACTTCTTCACCATATGTTGCAGCATCAATTCTTATAATCCAGATATCAACGGTTGCTCCTGCTGTCCAGTATCCCTGATTAAAACCACCTCTAACAGCTAAAAAGTAATTGAATCTGAATTCTGCACCAAGATGAAGTCTTTTACCAATATCATCATCTTCACCAGCATTAAAAGCAACATCTCTAAAATCTGCTGCTAAAGTGAATTTTGCAAAACTTAGATCTGTAATAAGTGCAATACCTGTATTTACAACAGTTTTAATATCTTCAGCTTCACCCATATCCATTTCCGGAACGTTTTGAGCTACTGCTGCAAGATTAAGTTTAAAAGTATCTCCCATTGAATATATAAATCCAATATCTCCGGAAACACCATCTCCCTCTTGCATATATTCGTTTTCAAGTTTGTCCTCAAAACTGTCATCTGCAAGTTCAAATGCATAGAACTGTCTTATAACAGACTTTCTTGTTATAAACTTTGCAGCAACACCAATTTTAAATGAATCATCTTCCGTTACATCAAAACCTGCACCAACATAGGCACCGTAATCAAGGAAAACTCTCGCATCAAGATATGGATCAGCAAGGTTTCTAACAGCTGCACCAACCTGAGCATTTAGAAAACCACTCATCATTATTCCAACAGTATCGGTTGTAAATCCAATATATGGAAATAAACCAACCTGAGCATGCTGGTATTTTCCAACAAAATCCCTCATAAACTCTTCAAGTTTTGCAGGGTCATCAAAAGAATCAAAGTCAGAATTCATCATATCATATGTATTTTTAGATAAACCTGCGATTGGATTAACAAGTCCCATATGAAAAGATTTATTCTGAGCAAGTCCTGCTGGATTATAATAAAGTGCATTTTCGTCATCAGCAACTGCAGTGAATGCCCCCCCCATACCCATTGGTCTTACACCCCTATATAGTCTGAAATATTCAGTGGCATTGGCATTTGTGAAAAATAATGACGATAGAACAATTAAGCCAATTATAATTTTAATATATTTCATTGTAATTCCTTTCAAAAAAGATTTCGGCTTATTTTTATGTTCCATTTACAAAGTCAGCAATTTCAACATCTGTTATACCACCTGAATATCCGATATCTGTTAAAAAATCATCGAATCCTTCCCTAAGAGATGAGCCACCACCACTTAAATCATCTATAGAATCTATATAAGAATTTAATGTATCAACGGAATTGTTAATTTTAGTAACAGATGTAGCATCAAAATTTCCAGAAACTACAGTAGCAATTCCTGAATCTAAAGACACAGGCCACCCTTGTGTTGTACCTACACGTTCAGCAAGAACAAGAACTGTTCTCGTAACATGTAAAATGCATAATTGAGCTTTAACAGAATCTGTTAGAGTTAACCCTTCATATAATGAGATTGCTTCTTCAATATCAGATGTTTTGCTTGAAACTTCAGCAGAAGTTAGATCATTATTACTATCACCTAAAACAAGTCCAACAGTTTCAATGCCATTATTACTTGAATTATCAATAGCAGTTATTAAACTTGGAATATCCAAACCAGCCGTACCTGCATAACTCGAAGCTAAAGCTCTTTTAACCTCTTCATCGTTTTGATTTAAAGTTAAAAGGATTGCTTTTGCTGCTGCATAATTACCATCATCAAGATACATCAAAGCCTGTTCCATCTGTGCTTCATCTGATGTATCATCAGAATAATCACTGAAAATATTCTCATCACAACCTGAAATTGTTAAAAAGGTTAATAAAACAAGTATTGTTCCTATAATCCTGAGTGGTCTCATAACATTCCCTCCTTCAGGGTTTGTATTTAATCTTAAGGCTTTGAATTAATTATAATAATCTTAAAACAAAATTTTAACTTCCAATGTTTTAGATTAGCCTTTAAAGACAGTTTATTGTTATTTAATTGTTTTTAAAATGAAATATATCACACTTCAGCTATAAAGTACTACAATTAAGGGGTTTTCTTGTTGTAATTTATAATAAAGTTAATATTTAAAATACATAGGGACAGGGGATTACCTGTCAAAGTAGGTAATTTAGCATTTAATTTGAAAAAATATTAATAGAAGAATTCATTCAATGATAAATAGATATTATAGCTTTAAAGTCTACTGGGTAGGTTTTTTACTTATATTTTGAAAAACGTTCTATAATATTCCCAGGAATGACGACCAGTCTATTTTCAAAATGTGTTTGTTAAACTTTTCAAAAGTTTAGCCTCGCAGAGGACCTTTTTTTCATTATTCCTTATACGATGCTTTGTCATGAATAAGAAATAAGCAAAAACCTCCTGGATTCCTGATACCTGATTAAGAACAAGGTTTAATCAGGTTCTGGAATGACAACCACTTGGCACTAATATTTCCAAAGATTAAATCTCAAAATATTTTCACTAAAATAAATAAAATTGATTTATGACACAGCCTATAAAGAAGTTTCTTGTAGCGTTCTGGAATGACAACCTCTTTTAGGAAATCGCTAATAACTTTCTTTTGATAGAACTACAGCGATAAATTAATATTACAAAGGACCAAAACTTAATAGCATTATGATAGATCTTTTTGCATATTCAACAAAGATTTGAGGAAATACACCTGGCAGGATAATCCCTATTATAAAGAATACAGATAAAAGTCTGATTGGAAATTGTATTTGTAAGGTTGAACCTTTACTATCCCTCATATATACATTTCGAATTAGTTTTGCGGCATAAATAAAAGATATTACTGAAGAGAATATATAAACTGCTATAATTCCATAGAACTCCTTTTGGATGGCTGCGTATAAAATCAGAAACTTACCTATAAATCCTGATGTGAAAGGCATTCCTACAATTCCTGCTATGCTGACAGAAAAGGTGAATCCCATTAGATTAGATCGTTTATTAAGACCTTTTAAATCGATAATTTTGAGAGCTTCATCCTTTTCAAGAAATTTAATTATATATAACAGAGACATAACTATTAATGAAAAGCAGGATACTGAGTATACGCTCGCAATTAGCCCAGTCTCATTGTTGCAAACAACTGAAAGCAGTAGAAACCCACAATTATTTATTGTTGAAAAAGCTACGAAATTCCTGATTTTATCCTGCGAAATTGTTTTAAAAACACTTAAAACTATGGAAACAACAGATATCGTAATTAAAAACCAGGTTAGCTTACTGCTAACATTTCCTGTAATGTTCACTATTTTTATTAAAGCAGCGGTGCTTCCAATTACAAGTACTGTAATTATAAATGATGAAGTTATTCCGTTACTTTTTTCTGTAATATCTTCAACGCTGAAGTGAAAAGGAAATACAACAATTTTGAATAGTACTGTGCTTAAAATAAGAATGAAAGAAACAACAATAAGGGTTGAATCTCCGATCATCATTGGAATTACATTTTTTTTAGCAAGCTCTTTTATCATAATTTTACCGGTAGCTCCCCATAATAGGGAAACTCCATAAAGAGCAAGTCCTGATACTACAACACTTATTAAAATATATTTTATACCGGCTTTTGTTGCATCTCCATTACTACCTTTGAAAAACAGAATTACATATAATGAAAGCGTAGTAACTTCAAGGGACATAAGCATTGTAAAAATATCACCGGAGCTTGCTACAAGATAAAGACCGAAGCTTGCTATTGTTAAATTTTGAAAATATTCAAATGGTAATTTCTCTTTTTTTCCAACACTGGTGGACATGTAAACAATTAAAAAATAACCTGCTGCAATCATTACCTTAAATGTTTGGGAAAAATTGTCGACAACGTATATTTTGTTTAAATATTCACCCGTTTGATCATATGAATAAAGAGCTATGAAAACATTGATAGCTGCAGCAACCTGAATAATACCATAGATCAACTCGTTATCTTTATTACCTGAAGCTATTATATATATTAGAAAAAACATTAAAATTAATACAATTTCGGGAAGTAGTGGCTGAATATTCATATATTTACTCTAAAACATCTTTAAAATTGTTGAAATTTCCGGGTTCATCATATCTATAAATATTTTGGGAAATAATCCATTAATAATTATAACGAAAACAAGTATTAACAGTATGATAATCTCGTCTGGTTTAATATCACTTTTCTTTTCTCTTATGAGGTTTAATACATTAATATCAGAGTCACCCCATATCATTATTCTAGTATAGTTTATTACGTATATAGCTGCTATGATTAACCCAATTATCATTAAAGCACCTAAAAACAGATTTTTCTTAAATCCACCTGAAATAATTAAAAACTCGGAAATAAAAGTTCCGGTAGCTGGAAACCCTATTAAAGCAAGTGAGAAAAAAATAATAAAAATAGATAATTTGGGCATTTCAAAGCTGATTACCCTGTTATCATCTAATTTTGCACTATTTGATCTTCTAAACATAAAACCATAGCATATAAAAATACCAGGAATTATAAATCCCATATTAATAATATGCATTATACTTCCGGTCACTCCGTCATTGTTAATAAAAAGGGCTCCCACAAATGAAATTGCGGCATGACTTATCATAATGTATGAGAAAAGTTCATTGATATATTTTCTTGTAAAAGCAAGTATTGAGCAATAAAAAAAAGATATTAGTGCAAAGGATATAAAAATATACAGAATATAATCATTTACACAAAAAGGAATACAAAATTTTATAAAGTTATATATACCTATTTTAAAAATTATAGCTGATATTATAATGTTTGTTGAAACATAGTCTGAGTCTGTTTTATGAACTGAAATTATATGTATTGGAAATATTGAAAACAGAAGTACAACAGACAAATTCATTAGTAAAAAAATCCAGATTTTAGCTTCTTTTGCTATATCTTTAACAATATTTACATCGGGATGATAAAAAGATCCTGTATTTGCATAAATCAGAATAGATGATGATAAAAATAGAAGACTGCTTATTAACAGGACCGTTAGAATTATTTTGCTTCTTAGATTATCCTCAAAAAAAGATACAGAAAGATATAATGATATAATTATTATATTTATGAAAAAAAACATCAGTACTGTGTTTAAACTCGCAAAATAACCAATAGCACCGGCTCCTGTGGTTAAAATCAGTATTGATTTCTGTTTAATGTTGTCACTTCTAAATTCATAAAGGAGTAATATAAAAATGATAATTGATATGGAACCAATAAACACAACTGAGATTCCTGTTAATCCCATAGAGTAATCAAGATTTAGAAAAACAAGCCAATGGCTCAATTCTGTAAATTGTGGTTTAATTATTGTTATATCAAATTTTATAAGAATATAAAAACATACAAAAATATTAATAATTGAAGAAGTTATTGATATCAATTTTATTGAGTTTTTTCTTTTTAGACAGCCTATAATAAATATTGATATTAAAGGGTTATATATCAAAAATGGAATTATGTGGTGGCTGATTTCAGATATTTCCATTATAAAATCACCACTATAAAAATTAAGAAAGCAATAATCAATATCATTAAGCCGGAATAATATCTGGTTTTAAGACTGTTAATATTATTTAATTCTTTTGAATAAGATTTTATAAGACTATTCATATCCTTAAATTTTTCAGTTATCTGTTTTTCAAATATATCAAAATACCTGAAAATTTTCATATCAAATTTTAATTGAGTATTCAGTGCAGAATCGAAAGTTTTTTCAGATTTTGTATATGCTGGTTTTACCATTTGATTATTAACATATTTAACAAGATCAATAATTTTCTCTATAGTATAGAAACTACCTTTTTCAGCCTTGATTATTGTTTTTAAAAAATTAAAAACAATCAGTGAAACTACAAAAACCTGAAAATAATCAGAAAATATTTCATATTTAATATCCTGCTGCTCAAAAAGTGTAAATTTAAGAACAATATAGAATGCTAATAATAGAAATATACCATAATTAATCTTTTCTTTTTCCCCAACAATTTCATTTTCTTTTAAAAAGTAGTAAATAATTCTAATTACTGCAATAAATAACAAAGAAAGATATATATATACGAACCCTTTATACCAGAAACTAAAATATTTAAAATTTAGCCTTGTAACAACCGTTTGAATACTATTGAAATATGATAATACGGGCATACCACTTATAATAACTAAACAGACAACCAGAAAACAAAGATGATATGGCATTATCTGATATAATCCCTTACAATCGTCTAAATTTGTAATTTTCCTCTTTTTTATAATATCTGATATGACAAATATCATCATAACTGAACTTATCAGTGAAGCTATAATAAAATCATTAACAACATAGATTTCATTAAAAAGGCCTGTAACAGATAAAATAGCAGCAATTTGAGATACAAATAAAAGATTAACTATATATCTTATATCATTGTGAATTATAGCAAAAAGTAGTGTATAAATAGCTGTAGAATAACCTGCATAGATCAGAATATCTGAACCAGAGAACTTCTGAATTATTATATATAAAGTGACAATTGAAACTGTGGTCACATACATAATATAAATATTGTATTCGACCTTAGATATTAAACTTTGGAAAAGAAAGTGTAGCGGAATCACAGATGCTTTTAAAAGAAGAGGAATAATAATAAAATATTTAATATTATCATTTATTATAAAATTTATTTCTCCTGTGAAATATGAAACGCCTGCTACTAAAAACATGTCAATAATTAAAGATATTATTAAAAAGGTACTATATTTATTAAAATTCCCATTAATTTTAATTATTGTAAAAAATGGAATGTAACAGATAAAGAAATAAAAAAAGAAACACTGAATCAAGTTAACTGTTGATATTGAGGCAATAGCTGCAGCTATCATCAGAAAAAACAGCGAGTGCAGCCTATTGTCACTTTTTAAATTTAAAACAGAAAGAGAAAAACTAATTATCAATATGAGTTTATGGAACAGATCGGTTAGTGTGAAATATCTATTACTATAATCCATTAAACTGAAATCAAAATAAAACAGAAAAAAACTGGCTGTTAAAGGCGTTATAATTATTACTATCTTTTTAAAAATCTCATTTTTTATTATTCCAATGAATAAAGATGCTAATAGATATGTTAAAACTGCATACATATACTGATTTTTTAAAATTGAGATATTTTTTAGATAATCAAATGTAAAAAAATGTTCCATCAAGCTTCCTTTTTAAAAAAAATTACTGAAACTATCTTAAATAGTAGTACTAATAAAAAAGAAGCTGTAAATATAATAGATCCCCAAAAAAATTTGATCTTAAAACCTGTTATATTTTCAGGCCTTACTACAAAAAAATCTAAACTAATTACTATGATTATTAAAATAATAACCAAATAACTAAGGTATTTTTTATTATTTTTTATGTATTTGATTAAGTCACTCATGGAATCACCACTTTTTCAACAATTTCAATTATAAATCTGTGGAAGCCAACAGATGCAAACGTTATCAATACTGAAACATAAGCTACAGATATTAAACCTTTACTTTTATGTTCATTATCTGTCTTTACTTTTAAAGAGTTATTCGCATACACCTGAATTATAGAAATTGTACTGAAAAGCATAGCAAGCATAATAAAAAGGGTAACTACAATTTGATCATTTTCAAATGTCGCCTTTAAAAGGTATGATTTTGCAAGAAAACCTGAAAAAAGCGGAACACCGGCAAAACATAAACCATTTATTATAAATGCTGACATATAATAACTGCCTGAATTTCTCCCAAGTTTTTCTCTTAAATCAAGTAATATAAATATAGATATGGATGATAGAACAAAAATAAATAACTGAAGAATACTTCCAATTACTGCATTTTCACTGAAAATAGTTATACCTGTCAAAATACAGGCAAATTGGCTTAGAAAAAGATATGAAAACTTTTTTATCAGATCGTCTTTGTAAAAAGATAAAACAGATGAAAATAGAAGTGAAATCAAAACAATTGTTATCGTAATTTTATCAATACCTGATTTTACGATAATCTCATAACCTAAAACAGAGAAGAATATCCTGATTATAGAGAAAACACTGGTTACAGGTATTATTATAAAAAGTATGATATTTACTGTAATACTTTTTGATATTGTTCTGGTTAACCAATTGTTCATAGGAAGTATGGAAGCATTAGCAACACCTATAAAACTTAGTACATATATTGCAATATAGAGAAAATCACTGCCTTTATCAAGAATACCATATTGTATGTTATTCATTCTGAAATCTAAATTATTACAATTGATATAAACCAGTATTATTGCTGGTAGAAAAAAGCCTTTAAAAAACAATATTAAAAAACCAACATATCTTTTTGAGTTTTTTAAACCTTTTTCACTATTGTAAAATGCGGATAATGGCCATGAGGTTATAGATATAATACCAAAGAAAAAATAGAGTGTTAACAGACTACCAGAAAGAATTACCCCAATAACTCCAAACTCAATCAATAAAAAGCAGAATAAAAAACCACCTTTACTACTAACTTTTTCAAATTTAGTAGTAGTAAGATGATACGTTATTACGATTAGAAACGAGAGCGATATAATAAATGATATTAATATACCGAACCAATCCACCTTTAATTTAAGGGCAATTCCTTTATAAAAGGTTATTATATTATATGTTAAAACTTCACTTTTAAAACCTGCACTTGCGATTAAAAATAAAGATATAAAGGTCAAAAATACTGTAATAAAAGTTAAAATATCTTTTGCTTTATTATCATCTTTTTTAAAAGCTACACATATAGCTCCAATTAAAGGAATAAGAACGGGAAATAATATTTTATATGAAATAATCATTAAGTTATAAATCCGTATCGATATTTCTATTATCCCGATAGTAAGCCAATATAAAAGATGCAATTACAATCATCGAGGAGATACTAAAGATAACAATGACAAAAGAGAAAAGATTTCCATCCCCTTTATCCTTAAATATAAAGTGGTTAAATACAGAAAAATTCAGAGCGGCCGCCAGAAATATAATTTTGGCTGATAGCAGCATACCAAACAATGAACTTTGTCTGATAACTCCGTAAATACCACATGAAACCATAAAAATGGATAAAACAAGGTATATATGGATCTGGTTATACAATTATTCGCCTCGCTTTCTTAAAACAATTACAGATCCTGTAACAGCAATCAATATTGATAGGGCGATTAATTCTAAAAGTAAAAAATATTTTTCAGTTAACAACTCACCAAATAACTTATAACTGTTCATTTGGTTAATTATTATAAAATCATTTTTTAACAGAATCATAGTCATTACTAAAAAAAGAATAGTTGCCGATAAAAATCCACAAATTTTTGCAAATCGCTCTTTTGTTTTAATGACTATAACTTGAAAACCACATGCGAATATTCCAAAAGAGATTATAAGTACAACAGAAATAGTATGAATAAGAAGTAGAATCAATGCGATAATACCAGCATTAATATAGAACATTATGCCTGTAATTCCTGAAATTACGGCTATATATCCAATGCTCATATGGATATGGTTTTTAGAATTTACTACAACAATAGATCCAGCTACTGAAAATAACATATATATAATTATTATAAGGTCATTATTCATAAGGGTTTAGTCCTGAATATTTTTAGGATATCAACAGTTAGTTTATTTTCAAGTAGTTCTGAAGTTTCATATCCACCAGTAAATTCAATAGCATTTTCATTGCAAATATCTATACATAAGCCGCAATTTGTACAACAAGATATATTATGTTCAAAACTTAAGAGAATAATCTTGCTATGAACTGTCGGAAATTTTTCAATTTTTATTGCACTGTTTGGACATAATTTTTGACATTCAAGGCAAACAACGCATTGGTGTTTATTTCTATCTTCATTAGGTTTTAGTTTTAAAAAACCATACATATCACCATAGTTCTTAACTAAACTCTTTGGATATTGATATGTTTCTACTGTTAAACCAAGATTCCATAATGAATAACTGATATTTTCAAAAAAAGCCCCTGAGACTTCATATAAATTTTTTATAAAATTTATCATATCAATAAGAACGTAATTGTGTAATTTAAAATAGAAAGTGGTACTAAAAATTTAAACAAAAAACCAAATAAATTGTTGAAATTTACAACTGGAATTGAGTTTTTAAATAGTATCATTAAAAACAATAATATATATGTTTTAAAAATGAATATAACTTCTGCCGGAATAGTAATCATTTTGATAGTGAACTGATGTGCACCGCCAAAATATATAAAAACAATTATAGAGCTGATAACAAATTTCGAAAGGCTTCTCGAAAGGTCAGAAAAATAAGTTTTAGACCCCTGACTTTCATGTATGCCCTTTAAACCTGGTATATGAATCCTTAAATTTCCAGTTATTACAAGCAAACTTATAAAACAAATTATAAAACCAATTGGTTGCTTTAAAATATACCATTGGTGATACTGACTATCTAAAATCACCTTTAAATTGAAGGTCTGTGAGAACTTATAAATAGCTAAAACAGAGATAATTACTGGTACATAGTATAAAACCTTAATTACAACTTTCATTAAATATGAGTAGGCAATATCTTTTCGGTTTGTAGCCAAGGAATTAAGTGTTAGAATTATTTTATCAAATAATAATATTATTAAAATAGCATTTAGATTGATATCAATGCTTAAAAGCCCCATTCTAACCAAATAGAGCTGAATTATATTCAGAAGCAAAAGTGTTGATGGAAAAATTAAATAAAGGGGTGTTGAATATAAATGAATAAATTTCTTATCTTTACCAAAATCACGTAGAAATTTAAAACCTATGTTTCTAAGAAAAATAAATTCATTAATAATACCAAAACGTCTCTCAATTCTTGCAAAAACCTTCAGTTCAAAATATTTAAGAACAAACAAATTACCAAATATAAAAATTATGGTTAAAAAAAACATAGATAGATAATATTTTGGATCATATATCATTTATCTACCTCTGCCATTGAAAAGCCTAAACTGAATAGGTAAAGAGGAAGGTCGCTTAATTTAATGCCTTTTAATTTTTTAAGATAACAAAAACCTGCTATGGAAGGGGTCTCAATTTTAATTTCATATGGAATAACACTGTCATTACCTTTTAAATAATAACCCATTCTTCCCCTTGGTGATTCAACAGCAAAATTATAATCTCCATATGGAATTTCAAATGTATTTGTTTCTTCATAATATTGACCTGCTTTAATTTTGCTTAAAGCTTTCTCAATAATTCTATAGCTAACAAATATCTCATCAATTTTGAGATTAAATCTACTATATTCGTCTCCCTTAAGATCTATTGATTGATTATAGTCAAAAAGTCCATATAATCCATAATTGTCCTGTTTTCTTATATCCAGATTCACCCCGGTACTTCTTAACAAATGACCAGTCATTCCTGATTTTATAGCATTTTTCTTTGATATAACACAAAAATTCTGTAATTTAGTTTTTATAAAACCATTATCTCTCAACTCATCTAAATCTTTTAACAGATTTTCAGTTACAGATTTAAAAATAGTATCTAAACCACTTTTAATATCATGCGAAACTCCACCAACTCTATAGTATTCAGTTAATTTTTTTCCAGCAACAAATTCAATAAGGTCGCTGATTTTTTCACGCATCATTTTAAAAAAAGAACATAAAGCATATAATCCAAGTCCATTTAAAAGCTCAGAAATGTAATTCAGATTGAAATAAATTCTACTAATTTCGGCTAAAATGATTCTTAAGTATTCGGCTCTTTCAGGTACTCTAACATCCAGTGCTTTTTCAATAACACCAACAAAACAGTAATTTGAAAAAAAACCAGAATAACTGTCCAGGCGTGAAGATTTTACTATAAATGATTTCCAGTTCGTCGATTTTGCGGAATTCTCTAAAAATCGTGAGTTATAACCTATATCAGGTATTATGTCTTTTATATATTGGCCACATGTAAGCACATTGAAATAGAAAGGATCTGAACTAAGCAAGTCAAAATTATCTGAACTTATAATAAATTCATCTTCTTCTTGTATTAAGAAGTCTTTTATTTCTTCAAATATCAATCCAAATTGTTCATTTACTTCATTTTCATAGAATTCAGCATTTGAAAAAACATCGTTAATTGATGGTATTATTATATCTTCAAATAAAACTTCCACTTTAATTTTATGCTTCTTTACAACGCTACTAAAAAAATATATTATCTTAAAATTTTCATTATGAATTCCAGTTATAAAGTTTAAACTAAAATCTTTTTGTCTTATTATTTCTGAAAATTCTTTAATTTTAGTATAGTGAACTTCAAGCATATAATCAAAACCTACTGATGCAAAATTCATTTTCTGAATTTTTGAAACATATTCGAGATCAATTAATTTCTCAAGTTGACTTTTCATGAGCGCTTAATCAGTTCCTTCAATTTAAGAACTCCGTTTAAAATACCTTCAGGTCTCGGTGGGCAACCAGGAACGTAAATATCTACAGGTATTATCTTATTTAACCCTTTTACAATGTCCTCAGAAGTATTATATATTCCACCTGAACATGCACAGTTTCCAACTGCAATAACTCTTTTCGGAGTATTTGCTTTTTCATACATATCGGTGATTTTTTCAGCAAATTTGTAATTTATATAGCCACAAATTATGAATAGATCGCAATCTTCCAAACTATCGATTAACCTTATTCCTGTTCTCTCAATATCATAACGAGCTGTTTTCACAGAATCAAATACAGGTAAGCAGCACCCTGAACCTTTGAAAATTGTATTAATATATTCAGATCTACCGTAATTTAAAACTCTTTCAAATATTTTTGTTTTAAAAACCATCAATCCCTGCTTTTTAGAACATGAAAGAACGATATGAATATGGTTAACCCAAATAAACCAATAGAAATCAATTGTGTGTTTTTTATGCTTTCAATATTTAACATTACACTAACAAATACCGCTATCGATGAAACTAATCCTATCGCTACAAACCCATAAATAACATAACTATAATTAAGTATATAATTTTTGTAATTATAACTTTTTTCAGCAACTCCTTTATCACTCTTAACAAGAAACCTTATTAAATAAATGATTAAAACAGATGCAATATAAATTATAGTTACGGCAAAGATTTCATAAGAGATTTTAATCATTTTCAGTCCCAAAAATTTTACCAAGAAGATCTGTTAGAACCGGGTTTTTTTGTTCTATTTCAAAAACTCTTTCCAGATTATAAATATTTTCTAAAGTTGGAGCATCTATTATGATTTCGGAATTTCTGCTTATCATCTCAAATATATATGAAAGAGAAAGACAACTTAAGTTATCGTAAAGTTCACTTTCATCTCTTTTTCCCCCATCAACTTTTGGATCATAACTGTTCTTGTATTGATATATTTCTGAATCTGCAGCAAATAAAATCATAGAGTTAATATCACTGAATTTTTCACTTTCAATTTCTTCATCATCATCAGTCATATTGAGCACTTTTATGAAATAGACAGCTCCATAATATAATCTTTCTAACCATTCATCACTCAGATTTTGTGGTAATACCTCTGTTGCTCCTTTTGATAGTATCTCTTCAGCAAATTTATTTATCATTATTAGTGCCCTGCCCTATCCTATAAATTTCGATAATATATATGGTATTGCTGTTTCTACTTTAAGAACTCTTTCTCCAAATCCAGCAACTTTAAAACCAATCTCTTTAAGTTTTTTTATTTCATATTCAATAAATCCACCTTCAGGACCAATTACAATTGTATGTTTCTGATCATTTTTTCTGATTAAATTATCACTACCACCTGGATGAGCAACAAATTTTATTGTATCATTTGAAATAATTTCGAGCTCATCTTCCACAAACGGTTTAAAATATTTTTTAATAATTATTTCTGGCATTACCGTATCAACAGCTTGTTCCAATCCTAATAAAACTTGTTTATTTATATTCTCAAAACTAATTGCAGGACTTTGCCAGTAACTTTTTTCAACTCGAAATGCATTAATTAAAAAAATATTTTTGACACCTATTGAAGTAAGACTCTGAATAATTCTTTTAAATACTTTTGGCCTTGGAAGAGCAAGTACAACATTAACAGGTACAGATATTGGAGGTTTTTTTGTTAATTTAACACTCATTTGTATTGAACTTTTCTCAATGATTGTTACTTTTCCATTACCTATATCACCATTTAGAAGACCAACTTTAAGATTATCTCCGATATTTGGTTTATGGATTTCCTTTATATACTCATATCTTCGATCAGAAATTTTAATTTCATTTCTTTTACAATAATCATTTTTAGTAAATATAATCAAATTCATTTTTTTTAACAAAAAAAAGGCTTAATAAAATTAATTATTAAGCCCTTCTTAATTTTCTTTTTTTTTTAATTATTTACTTTGTCTCTCAACTTTGATGAGCATTTGAAAGTTACAACCTTTCTTTTATCAAGAATCATCTCTTCATCAGTTGCAGGATTTCGTCCTTTTCTTTCTTGTTTTTCATTAACACAGAATTTTCCAAATCCACTGATAAGAACATCCTCACCTGATGAGATATTTTCTTTTATAATGTCGAGGAGCTTTTCAACAACTCTTGTAGATTCATTTTTACTGTAATTCAATGATTCTTGTATTGCTTCAACAATTTGTATCTTTGTAAGAGCCATAAAATTTTATATCCTAATATTTTCTATGTGATTATTAATTTTTCATGCAAAAAATACGATTTAGTCTAAAATTTGTCAAGAAATTTAGATCTATCAATACTAAAAAAATCAATTTCCCCTTTAAAAACGAGATTTTAAGGATCATTTACACCCTTTATATTCTTGGTTTTTAATTATTTTTCTAAAAAAATGTCAGATTTGATTTCATATTCAAATAATTTGAATCTTTACAATTATTATTAAATAATATAGGTTTTAAAATAATTAAGCTAGGGGGGCCCATTAGGGCTGAGAAGGCTGTTTCCGACCCTTTGAACCTGATTCAGTTAATACTGACGTAGGGAAGCTTCAATATACCAGCCTTTTTACCTCATAAATATTTAGAATGGATAAAATATGGAAATTATTGTTAATGGTTCTTCAGAGAACCTGAATAAATCCTGTTCAATTTATGATTACATTACCAACAAAGGTTTAACACCTGAGAAAATTGTAATTGAACATAACTATAATATAATTCCTATGGACAAATATAAAACTACAATTTTAAATGATAATGATAAAATTGAAGTTTTAAATTTTGTTGGTGGTGGATAGTAAAAATAATAGAGTATATAAAATGAATGATTTTTTAGAAATAGGAAATATTAAGCTGAAAAGCAGACTTTTCACAGGTTCTGGCAAATATTCTGATGACAGTATTATTCCAGATGTTCTTGAAAGCTCCGGTTCACAGGTTATTACGGTAGCACTTCGAAGGGTTGATTTTAATGCCAATGAAAATGTAATGACCCACATACCTAAAGATACTGTTCTTCTCCCCAATACATCGGGAGCAAGAAATTCTGAAGAAGCAATAAGAATTGCCCGATTAGCACGCTCAGCCGGATGTGGTGACTGGATAAAAATTGAAGTAATACCAGATAACAGATACCTCATGCCTGATGGTTATGAAACTGTTAAAGCAACTGAAGTTTTAGCAAATGAAGGTTTTATTGTTCTTCCATATATAAATCCTGATCTGATTATAGGAAAACAACTTCATTCAGCAGGTGCAGCAGCAGTAATGCCATTGGGTTCACCAATCGGTTCAAACAGAGGTTTTAGAACTGAAGAGATTGTTAGAATAATGATTGAAGAGATAGATCTTCCAATAATAGTTGATGCTGGAATTGGTAAACCATCTGATGCAACAAAAGCTATGGAAATGGGAGCTGCTGCCTGTCTCGTAAATACAGCAATTGCTGTAGCTGATAACCCGGTTTTAATGGGCAGGGCATTTGGAAATGCTGTTAAAAGTGGTAGGGATGGTTTTTTGGCTGGTATTGGTGCTCAAAATACAAATGCATCTGCATCATCACCCCTTACTGGATTTTTGGATGAATAATGAATTTTTATAGCAAAATTTTAAATCTACAGAATTTTGATTTCAATACATTTTTTAAAAATGTTACTAAATCGCAAATATTTAAGATACTTGAAAAAAATAGGATAGATGAAAATGATTTTTTAGCTCTTCTTTCACCAGTGGCTGAAGATTACCTTGAAGATATGGCACAAAAATCAAAAATTCTTACCCAAAATAATTTTGGTAAAACAATATCATTATATACACCACTATACCTCTCAAATTATTGTAAAAACAGGTGTGTTTATTGTGGTTTTAATACTGAAAGTAAACAATTAAGAAAGCAACTATCTTTTGATGATGTATATAAAGAAGCGTCTATTATTTCTTCAACAGGATTAAAGCATATTCTTATTCTAACTGGTGATAGTAGGGAAAAGTCCTCTGTACAATACATTAAAAAATGCATTGAAATACTAAAAGAGTTTTTTGATTCTATTGCTATTGAAATCTATGCTCTTGAAACAGATGAGTATAAAGAGCTAAATGATGCCGGTGCGGATTCACTAACTATATATCAGGAAACTTATAATGAATCTTTGTACAAGGATCTTCACCTTAAGGGTCCTAAAAGGGACTATGAATACAGAATAAATGCTCCTGAAAGAGGTGCTGTTGCAGGAATGCACTCAATTAATATAGCAGCTCTCCTTGGACTTGATGATTTTAGAAGAGACGCCTTTTTTACAGGTATTCATGCAGACTATCTACAACAAAAATACCCGGCAGTTGAGATTGGTATATCAATGCCAAGAATCAGACCTGTAGATGGCGGGTTTAAACCCCTACATAATGTTTCTGATAGAAATTTGTTACAATTTATAACAGCATTTCGAATTTTTATGCCAAGGTGTGGGATCACTATTTCAACCAGAGAAAATGAGAAATTAAGGGATAACTTACTACCACTTGGTGTAACAAAGATGTCAGCAGGCTCAACAACAACTGTTGGAGGTCATTCAGATAGTGAGGATGAATCAAAACAGTTTGAGATATCTGATAAAAGAAGTGTTTCTGATATGATGAGTGCTATAAAATCTTTTGGTTATCAACCTGTTTTTAAAGATTGGGAGCAACTTAACCTATGAATTTTGAGTCTGCCATATCAAGGTATTTAAATGAAGATCAACTTAAAAGAATAAGATCTTTTACTGTTGGTATTGCAGGTGCTGGGGGATTAGGCTCAAATTGTGCTAATTTACTTGTAAGATCCGGATTTAAAAATTTTGTAATAGCAGATTTTGATATTGTTGATCACTCAAATCTGAATAGACAGTTTTTCTTTTCGGATCAACTGGGAATGAATAAAACAGAAATGCTTTGTAAAAATCTAATTAAAATTAATAGAAACATTGAGATTAAGCAATTTAGTGAGAAATTAAATTCCAAAAACATTAAGAGCACATTTAAAAATTGTAATATAATAGTTGAAGCTTTTGATGATCCTTTTATGAAAAAAACTATTACAGAAATATATATTAATTCTGATAAATTTATTGTAGCAGCTTCAGGTATTTCAGGTTTTAATATGTTTGATAAGATCAAAGCAAAGAAAATAAGGGATAATTTTTACCTTGTGGGCGATGGTATCTCTGAAGTGTCTGTAGATAGTCCACCTGTTGCTCCTGGTGTAAATATAGCAGCTTCTATTCAGGCAGATATCGTTTTAAGCCATGCTCTTGGTAAACTATGAATAAGGAATCTATGTTAGATAACTATAGAATAATAGATGCAAATATAAATAGAATTTCAGAAGGTTTGAGAGTTCTTGAGGATATTGCAAGGTTTTCAACAAACTCTAATGATATTATTAAATCATTAAAGCAATTAAGACACAATATTCGTAAAAATCTACCTGATTCAACAAAATTTATATCCTCAAGAAATACTCTTACTGATGATGGATTTATAAATTCCCAGAGTTCAGAATTAGACAAAAAATTTACTCATTCTGATCTTATAAATGCAAATTTTAAAAGAGCCCAGGAAGGGCTTAGAGTTGTAGAGGAAATATTTAATACTAAAGGAGACTACAAATTATCAAAACTTTATGAAAAGTATCGTTTTGAATCTTATGAACTTGAGAAAAAATTTGTTCTTTTTTTTAATAAATCTAAATCTCTAACTAACATCCAAAGTGACATCTATTGCCTGACCGATGAAAATCTATCTAAAGGAAGGAATAATATTCAGGTTGTTAAAGAGATGATTGATGCCGGAATTAAGGTTATTCAGTACAGAGAAAAAGAGAAGTATTCAATTGATAAGTACAATGAATGTTCAGAAATAAGACGCTTAACAAGTGATAATGATGTTACTTTTATCGTAAATGATGATGTAGCGCTCGCTTTATCAGTATCTTCAGATGGCATACATATTGGACAAAAAGACCTTCCCGTTGAAGAGGTACGAAAAATAGTTGGTGATAATTATATTATTGGACTATCAACACATTCACCTGATCAGGCAGACAGTGCTGTTGAAAATAACGTCGATTATATAGGTGCTGGTCCTGTCTTTCATACAAATACCAAAAAGGATGTTTGTGATCCTGTGGGACTTAAATACATAAATTATGTAAATGAAAATATTGATATTCCTTTTGTAGCTATAGGAGGAATAAAGGAAAGTAACATTAAGGAAGTATATGAAAATGGTGCTTCAACATTTGCATTAGTCAGCGAAATTGTTGGGGCTGAAAATATTTCACAAAAAATAAAAGATATTAGAAAAATTATAACATAAACAGGAAATATAATTATGAACTATACAACTCAAATGGATGCAGCACGTAAAGATATAATAACAAAAGAGATGGAAATTGTTGCATTAAAAGAAAAAATGAATGTTCACCAGTTAAAAGATTTAATAGCTGAGGGAAAAGTAGTAATTCCTGCAAATAAGAACCATAAAAACCTCGACCCTGAAGGTATTGGAGAAGGGTTACGCACAAAAATCAATGTGAATTTAGGTATTTCAAAAGATTGTCATAATATTGAAAAAGAGCTTGAAAAGGTTAAAGCTGCTATCGATTTTAAAGCCGAAGCAATTATGGATTTGAGTTGTTATGGCAAAACTAGAGAGTTCAGACAAAAACTTGTTGAAATGTCTAAGGTGATGATTGGAACAGTACCAATTTATGATGCTGTTGGGTTTTATGATAAAAACATTAATGATATAACTGTTGATGATTTCTTCGAAGTTGTTGAAACTCATGTTAAAGATGGTGTTGACTTTCTTACAATTCACTGCGGGCTTAATAAAGCTACTGCAGAAAAAATTGATAAGCACGAACGGTTAACAAGTGTAGTGTCCAGAGGAGGTTCACTTCTTTATGCCTGGATGAAACTAAATAACGCTGAGAATCCATTTTATGAGCATTATGACAGGCTTCTTGATATATGTGCTGAATATGATGTTACACTTAGTTTAGGTGATAGTTGCAGGCCTGGTAGTTTGCATGATTCAACAGATGCATGTCAGGTTGAAGAACTTATTGTTCTTGGTGAATTAACAAAAAAAGCATGGGAAAAAAATATTCAGGTAATGATTGAAGGCCCTGGTCACATGGCAATGAATGAGATCAAAGGTAATATGATGCTTGAAAAAAGATTGTGTCATGGTGCACCTTTTTATGTACTTGGACCTCTTGTAACCGATGTTGCTCCTGGTTACGATCATATTACAAGTGCTATTGGAGGAGCTATCGCAGCTTCAAGTGGTGCTGATTTTCTTTGTTATGTTACTCCTGCTGAACATCTGAGATTACCTACTCTTGATGATATGAAAGAGGGTATTATGGCCTCAAGGATTGCAGCTCATGCTGCTGATATTGCTAAAGGTATTAAGGGAGCAAGGGACTGGGATGATAAAATGAGTAAGGCAAGAGCAGATCTTGATTGGGAAAAAATGTATGAACTATCAATTGACCCTGTTAAAGCAAGAGAGTATAGAGAAAGTACATTGACTGAAAATGAAGATACATGCTCAATGTGTGGAAAAATGTGTGCTGTTAGAAATATGGCAAGGCTAAAAGAGGGAAAAGATATCTCTTTAAATGATTAAGTATTCATATTGATATAATAAGGAGAGGAATAATTCTCTCCTTATTTTTATAAAAGGATATCTGTTTGTTCTATGGAATATATTTTAAAATCTCACCGGTAATACATCTGTAGATCTCTTCATCTGAACCATATATGTCAATAGTATCCGGGTGATTAATTAGAGTTTCTATTACAAATGCAGTAATAAACAATCCCACTATATTTGGATTATTTACAAGTTTTCTAAATGGTGCACATTGATAATCAATATCGAAATCATCTAATTTTGATAATTCTTCACATTTTATCTTAATTTGTTCCTGCAAAGAGTTTTTACTTGTTGTCTCAACCAAATCATTTTCAACAAGTTTCATAGCAATTTTATTTGCAATCTCATCTGACTTTGTTTTAACAGTTTTTATAGATAATCTTCTTTCTCTTTCAATAGAAGATTCAATTTTTGAAAGAATCAATGACTCTTTATTGTTTGGTCTGAATACTTTTGACATCTGAATTTTAAATTCCTTAAAATTTTCTGTTTTATTGTAAATACACGAATTTGTGAATATATACTTAATTGCTTTATTATGCAATATTTTATTCTAAAAGTATCGTTAAATTCCATTTATAGTCTTACAATTTATAGTCTTCAATTATTATTTGAATAGATCTTGAACCATTCCAGTAATTCCATCCAACATTATAAACTATACTGCTTATATAATTGATATTATTATTTAAAATATCATCATTGAAGAGAATTGCTTGAAAATCACGTTTTGTTCCGGAAGTTTGTCTCAAATTCATTTTTTTATGATTTTTACCTACTGTAACGCAACTAATTACCTCTATATTATCTGACCTAAAAACAGGTGCTTTGTTTATAGTCCCACAAGGTTCAACAAGATTAAGTTCTTCCATTAACCTTCCATCAATCTCAGAAAATTCAAGATTACAATCAATTTCAATAGTTGGTTGTAAGTTACTACTTTTAATTATTTTTTCCGCATATTCATCAAACTTTTTACTAAAAATTCCAATGTTTTCAGTTTTAATAGATAAACCAGCCGCCATCTCATGACCGCCAAAGAGTTCAATCATTTTTTTATTTTCTCTAAACCCTTCATACATATTAATACCCTTTATACTTCTACCAGACCCCTTGCTTATATCACCATTTTCTTCTAAGAGAACTACAGGTTTGAAAAATTTAGAAACTATTTTTGATGCTACGATTCCAAGGATGCCTGAATGCCATTTTGGTGAAGATAGAATAATTGAACTATTGTTAGAGATATTGTTGGTTTTAATTATTTCAAGAATCTCTTTCTCGGTTTCTTTCTCAATACTCTGCCTTTTTGAATTTAAATCAATCAAGTTATTAGAAATTTCATCAGATCTCTTTGAATCATTAGTTAAGAACAGCTCAACACAAATTTTTCCATGATCCATCCTTCCTGCTGCATTTATTTTTGGTGCAATTTTGAATCCAATATCATCCGAATTCATTATATTATGCTTTATTTTACAGCTCTTAAGAAGCGATTTGATACCATTTCGTCTCTTTTGAGAAATAATCTCAAAACCAGTTTTTACTAAAATTCTGTTTTCATTAATCATAGGAACAATATCTGCTACAGTACCTATTGCAACCATGTCGCATGCTTTTTTAAGATTTGGCTCTTTTATATTTTTATAAAAACCTTTTTCTCTCAAATACTGACGTAGAACTATCAATAAATAATATGTTACACCTACTCCCGCTAAATAAGTAAGACCAGATTTGCAATCCTTTCTTTTTGGATTTACCACAGCATAAGCATTTGGCATAACTTCAGGAACATCGTGATGGTCGCAAATTATAACATCCATACCTTTAATTTTTGCACAATCTACAGCTTCATTACTCGTTACTCCATTATCAACTGTAATGATCAAATCAGCGTCGCATGTTTCTATAAAATCACTTTTTAAACCATATCCATCTTTTTTTCTGTGGGGAATAAAATAGGAAACTGTTGATTTTGACTCTTTTAAAAATTCATAAAGTATTACAGTTGAAGTGATTCCATCTGCATCATAATCACCAAATATTATAATTTTATCGTTATTTATTATAGCTTCGTGTATACGTTTAGAAGCTTTTCTAATATCTTTAATACTATTTGGATCTTTTAAGCATGAAAAGGATGGATTGAGAAATCCAAATACATCTTCTGTATTTTTATATCCTCTGTTTACAACTATTTTTGCTACAGTACTGCTGCACCTTAAAATTCTAACAATATTATCAACAAGATCCTGATCTGTTTCATTAAATATCCATTTTTTTTCCATAAAGTTCGTATATAACATTCATGACTAATGAACAATTTAAATTGTTTTTTTTGGATTTTTACTTTTAAGAATGTCGTTCTAAGGTTTTTGAAATCTATAGTTCATTGATATTTATTAATTTTCCATTATAGTATTTCTCAAATTCTTCTATGGATTTTATTAATGATTCAAAATAGTCTTCACAATTTTTTAAGCTGCTTTCTGTTAATTCACCACTATCAATGTCAATGATATTTGATAGTTCCTCTATCTTTAAATTTAGTTCACTCTCTGATTTATTTCCAGAAATTTTCTTAATAGTATTTATAACATTGTTAATAGTTTTAAGATCATTTTCCTGTAATAAAACATTTAGATAATTCATTTCATTTTTATACTGCTTCTTAAAATTTATCAAAATATCATAATATTTTTTTTCATTTACATTAATTGATTTTTCAAAATCTATTTTATTCATATTAACTCTAAATTCAGCTGTAAAACTGAACACGGAACCTGATTTTCTATTTTCGACTGATATATCACCACCCATAAGTTCAACTATTTCTTTACTTATTGCTAAACCAAGTCCTGTTCCTCCATATTTTTTTGTAACAGATCTTTCTTCCTGAATAAATGGATTAAATATTTTATCAATAGAAGATTCCTTTATACCAATTCCTGTATCTGATACATCAAATTTTAATACTAAATAATCCTCTTTTTTTTCATTTAAACTAACTGATATCTTTATATCACCTTTTTCTGTAAATTTAACTGCATTAGACATTAAATTACCGAGTATTTGTTCTAATCTAAAAGAATCTCCATATACTATTTCAGGTATATTTTTATCTACAATTGCTGAAATAATAAGATTTTTCTTTTCTGCTTTTATCTTATATTTAGTTAACATTGTTTCAATTACACTATGTATATTTAACGGTTTTGCAGCTAATATAGTATTGCCTGATTCAATAGTTGAAAATTCTGAAATTTCGTACAATAGTTCCAGTAAATATTTTGCAGAAACCCGGATATTTTTTAAATAATTAATTGTTTTTTCGGAATAATCGTTATCCAGTGCAAGCTCGGTCATACCTAATATTGACTTCATTGGAGTACTTATTTGATGACTAATACTTGCAAGAAATTCACTTTTATAAGTATTTGCCTTATCTACAGTATTTTTAGCTGATTTTACATCTTTCAAACTTTCCTGCAATTCAATATTTTTGATCGATAACTCTTTAGTACGTTCAGCTACTTTTTTCTCAAGAGTACTATTTAAATCTTTCAATTTACTATAAATATATGCATTTTCAATTGATATTGCAGCCTGTGAGGACAATATTTTAAGCATTTCAACTCTATCTTCAGAAAATGCTCCTTTTACTCTATTATTCTCAAGATACAATACACCTGAAAAACGTGAATTGTATAGAATTGGTATACAAATTAAAGATTTTGGTTTTTTTTCACTAATATAGTTATCATAAATGAATGTTCCATCCACAGAAGCATCATCCAAAACAAGATTTTCTCTTGTTCTTATAACATAATTAATAACAGCGGCAGATATTTTGTCACAATTTTCAAATCTCATTCCATTTATTATATCGTTATCATCATCAATGTGAGCTGTTATAACAAATTTGCCCTTATCCTTTAAAATTAAAAATCCTCTATGGGCCCCTGCATTTTCAATAACTATCGACATTAGCTTATCTATCAGTTTATCAAAAACTATCTCTTCTGATAGTGTTTGAGTTGCCTTCATCACAGCTACCATGTCTATTGTAATTGAATAATCAGATATAGTCTGATTCTTTATTGCTGAACTAATACTATAATCTACACTTTCAGTTCCTATTAAACCTGGATATTCTGACTGTAAAATTCTTGTTTTTCTCGAAGCACCCCATTTTGAATAGGCAAAAAAAGCATCATTTATGTGTAACTTACCGAGATTCATCCTTTTTTGACTTATATAAAACTTTGCTGCCAGTTCATTAGAAATTGCCTCATTTTGTAAGAAATTATTTTTTATCGCACTTTCAATAGATTTTTCATAACATTTTTCAGCTTTTTTTATATTACCTGTAATTCGAAATAGCTCAGCTTCTATCAACAAGTATTTGTGAAGATTGTTTTCTTCACAATTTTTCGTCCAGAGTTTAAGTTTTTTCTGATTTTTTCTTACCCTGCTAATAAAGTTTCGCTTCTCTTTTTTAGTAACTTTATCGTAAAGAGCAATTAAATAGAGTGAATTGTAAAAATTGTGCTCAACTATCTGCAATAATCCAAATGTTTCATTTCTAATTTTTTCAGCTTTTTTTATTACTTTATAACCTTCGTCTATATGTCCCAGTATAAAACATACTTTTATTTTCAATAGATAGTAATAAGATATTACAATTTTGTTTTTTGTTGCCAAATAGCCTTCATGGTCATAAGTATCATCTTTAAATATTATATTGTTTAAGTCAGGATTAACTAAATTTTCAACAAACTGAATATTGAGATGCATGTTTATATCATTTGAATCCTTAATTCTTTTTAAAAAATCATTGTAATTTTCACATTGACTTCTAATGTTTTCAAGCATGTCACCTTTTAATACCCTTCCAAACATAATCCAACTTGTTATAAAACCAGCAAAAACAAAATCTCCACATTCGAGAGCTAAATTAAAAGCTTTTTGAAGATAATTGTTATTTTCATCAATATGTCTGTTCCAATGTGAAATAAAAGCTCCAAAAGTACCATACATTCGGCATCTAATCGAAATATCATTATACCTTTTATCAAGTTCAAGAGCTATTGTCGCAAGCTCATATCCATCTTTATACCTTCCTGAGAAAACCTGAATTAAACTTCCATAAGTTGCATATGCATAGGGTGAAAATTGTGAATTTCCAGAAATTAATGAACTTTTTATAATCTTCAGAATAAGATGTACCATCAGTTTTTTATTTACAAAATAAGATGAAATGACCATTTTTTGGAAAAAAAGCATTTTTTTCTCAAGTATAGGATCATTAATTTCCTTTTTATTTAATATTTTCTCTTTATTATTCTTAATAAATAATAAACGTACAACTAATGATTGAATTACTAATTTAAAGGGTTTTATTTTTTTTTCTAAATTTACTCCCATCTCATTAAGGCCTAATATACCAAGCCTGATTACTTCTTTATTCTCTGCAAGACTTCCACAAATATTCATTTTGTACATATAAATATCTGCTCTTTCATTTCTTGTCCTTGCCTTATTTATTAAAATCTCAAAAAGTCTATCAGCTTCATTGAAGTTACTATTTAGATATTCACATTCAAAAAGCTCCTTATATATTGAGAAAACCAGATCGTACTCAAAACCCCAGTCACTTTCTTCAAGTAACGAAATTCCAATCCTGGCATAATTCAGAGCCTGCTCATAGGCTGCTGCCTTTTTGGCTTTTCGACATGCCAAAAGGTTAAACCTTGATATATCAAGCTTTCTTTCAAAATCATTAATAATAAATCTACTTATATTTAAATGATTTACAATAGTGAAAACTTCATCTTCTTCAAATTCACTGTTTGAATATAGTTGTTCGCCTATTTTTAGATGTATTCTCTTTTTTTTATTACTATCAAGTAGAAGATTTGCCGCCTGGTGAATTCTATCATGGAAAAAACGATATGTTATATCAAAATCATCCTCTTCCTCAATGAAGCCGTCTTTAAGATACTCAAGATATTCATCATTATTTTCAGGATATAGAAGTCCCTCTTTAATTCCAGAAATAAGAAGTTCCGATGTTTCGATCTTTGACTTTCCTGAAGTTTTTGAAAGAAGAAATAAATTGAATCTTGAACCTATGCATGAAGCTGTTTTAATTATTTCCTGAATTTTATCAGGTAATCTCCTGATTTTTTTAATCATTAAATCAACAACATTATCTGTGATAGCTTCTTTTTTTATAGTTTCAAGATCCCATGTCCACTCTCCATTTGTATAGTTATAACTAATTAGTTTGTTGTAAAAAAGGTTCTTAAGAAATTCATTAACAAAAAATGGATTACCATCCGTTTTATTAAATACAAGCTCTGCAAGATCAAAAGATTCTTTATCAGATGAATTTAGAGTTTCATCTATTATAAGTTTTACCTGTTTCTGGTTTAAAGGTTCTAATCTAATATAATTGATCTGTAGCTTTGATCTTTCAAAATCATTAAGCATCATCATTAATGGATGTGCTGAATCCATTTCATTGTCTCTATAAGCCCCTAAAAGATAAATATATTTACTTTTTTTATCTAAAAGGTGCATACCAATAAAATTGATTGTTGCTGAATCAACCCATTGTAAATCATCAATAAATACAACAAGAGGTCGTTCGTTAGTTGCAAAAACTTTTATAAAATTTCTAAAAACCCTCATAAACCGGTTTTTTGAATCAGCAACAGGAAGTTCTTCAACTTCCGGATATTTTCCTACTATAATTTCAAGTTCTGGTATTACTTCTATCATTAACCTTACATTTTTTTTTAATGATAGTATCAACTCGTATTTTAAATTATCTATGAGATCATGTTCTTCAGTTAGTATTTGTCTAATCAATTTTCTGAATGCTTGTATTAATGATCCCAAAGGAATATCTCTTTTCAGCTTGTCTGATTTGCCTGAAACAAAATATCCTCTCTTTTTAACAATACTTTTATGAATTTCATTGACAAGCGAAGTCTTACCAACACCTGAATACCCGGATATAAGGGTTATTTCTGTTTTACCACAACTTATCCTTTCAAAGCCATTGGATATTATAGAAATCTCTTTTTCTCTCCCATATAACTTCTGAGGTATTCTGAATTGGTCCTTTACATCTTCTGATCCCACATAAAATGGTACTATTGAGCTATTTTTTTTCCACTGTTTTAAACAGTTTTTAAGATCTGCGATCAAACCATATGAACTTTGATATCTGTCTTCTGCATTCTTTCTCATTAATTTTAAAACAATGTCAGATATAGCCTGGGGTATTGTATTATTTAATTCTGTCGGATTTATAGCTTCTTTTGCTATGTGAGCATGTATTTTTCCAACAGTATCAGCAGCAGTAAAAGGAAGTTCTGCAGTTAGGAGTTTATAAAAAGTAACACCGAGTGAGTAATAATCTGTTCTATAATCAATTCCTCTGTTCATTCGGCCTGTTTGCTCAGGTGATATATAATCTATTGTTCCTTCAAATCTATTGCTGTAATTTATCTTTTGATTTTCTTTTGAAAAAGATGATGACATACTAAAATCAATAATATTAATAGTTTCATCAATACTTGAGAAAATTATGTTGGATGGGTTGATATCTTTGTGAATAATATCTTTACTATGTATATAGCCAAGACCTTCTGTTACTAAAATTGCAACTTTTAAAAATGTTTCAATACCTATAATGTTTTTTTCAATATAACTATTTAAAGAAATTCCACCTATATCATTGAAAATTGCAACATAGCTATTTCTGTTTTTTTCTATTGAAACAGATTTTATAACATTTTTGTTATTAAAAGCTTTTGTTACATTATATTCATGCTTTAGTCTGTTAACATTCTCAATATTTGGATAATCGTGGGTGAGTGTTTTTAGAATTACTTTCTTTTGATCAGATTCTCTTTTAGCTCTGTAAATGGATACTATATCGCTATTGTAAATACTATCGATAACATTATATCCATTTATATTAATCATAATGTCCTACTTGTTTAATTTATGATAAAACATTTTTATACTTTCAATATAAGTTTCACAAAATTATACTATTTTTTTTTATTTTAAAGAATTTTATAGGTAAGCAAAACAGGAAGCTAAAATAGCTTCCTATTCATTTTGTAATTTTATAGCTAATTGAACTATCTCATCTGTTTCTTCATCTGACATTTTTTTCTTAAAGATAGCACGACATACTCTGTTTCTGTCGAGTAATATTATGTTTGAAGCATCTTCTTTTAAATTCCATTGTTTCCTAAGTGATGCATCATAATCAAATAATATAATGGTTTTAAATTTCTTTGCTTTCTTTCCTGCAACGGATTTAATTATTGAGTTTGGTTTCCAGGTGGCGTCACAATCTACAATACCAATACCTTTATATCCTTCTTTAGTTAGAAATCCATCCGTATTTGCTTTCTTCATAGCATCATTTACATGTTCATTTACATCTTTTTCATCAGGATCAACATAATTAATAAAAAGAACTTTGCCCTTCCAGTTTTCCATTGAAAAAACCTTATTTTCTGAATCCTTAAATTTCCAATCATCAGCTTTTTCTCCAACTTTTAGATCAAGTCCATACGAAACAGAAGCAAATAGCAGAATAAATAATAAAGAGTTTATGATTTTTTTCATTTAGTAAGTTCTCCTGATAAGAAAATTTAAATTGTCTAACCTTTATTGCCTTTAATCTCTTTTTTCATATTAGTTAAATAAAATTGTTTTTTCAAAAGCAAAGACTCAACTAATGCAAGCCTGCTTTTTTTGATTTCAATGAAGTTTTTCTTTAGGTGCTTTCTAATAGGTTTGCTTTTAGATGTGATCATTGTACTTGGATTTACTGGTTTATTTTTATATCTTATTTCATAATGAACATGAGGACCAGTTACTTTTCCTGTTTTTCCAACTTTGGCGATCATTTGACCCTGCTTAACTTTAGCACCTTTTCTTACTAAAAGCCTGTTACAGTGAGCATAATATGTTTTATATCCATTTGTATTTCTAAGAATAATTAGTTTTCCATATCCACTGTTCCGACCTGAAAAACTTACAACTCCATCTGCTGTTGCAAAAATTGGCGTTCCTATAGGGGCACCATAATCGATACCTTTATGAGCTTTATATCTTTTATCAACCGGGTGAAACCGTCTGATTGAAAATTTTGAAGTAACCCTTCCAAATTTTAAAGGTAATCTTAGAAACAATTTTTTAAGAGGTCTTCCTTTTTCATCATAGTAACCCCTTGACTTCCCATTTTTAAAATAAAATGCTGAGAATACTTTATTTTTTGCAATATACTGAACAGAGAGTATATTTCCATATTTTACAAGTTTTTCACCCTTGTAAAATTTCTCAAACAGTATCTTTATCTTATCTCCTTCTTTAGTATCCAGATAGAAGTCAATATCCCAGGAGAAAATATTAGCTATTTTATTAACAAGTGTTCCTGTTTCTTTCTGTGATACGATTGAATTATAAAGTGAATTTTTAATTTTGAAGCTCTTTGCAACTATTTTTTTTGTGAACTCAATATCTTTTTTTAAGACAGTGAATTCATTTCCATCCCTTTCGGCAATATAGCTACTTAAAATATCTTTTTTATAACTAAATTTTTTAATCTCTTTTAATGGAGTAAGAAAAAAACTATAGGTTTGGTTTTCTCTGACTTTGGTTAGATCACAGACATTTTTAAAGGAACCTATCAATTTCATGATCTCAGTATGTGCTACTTTTTTTTCAGCAAAAATTTCATAAATTGTTTTTCCAGATCCAATTACTCCTTTAAAACACTTTAATTCAGGTTTTTTTTTAGTTGTAGATATTTCCGAAACTTTTTCAACCTGCTTATTATTGTAAATAAAATCATCTATGTTAATTAACTCTGCAATGAAGAAGGCAATAATAAATACTAAAGATAAAAAGGCTATTTTTTTAAAAAAATGCACGATATAAACCCTACCATGTTACAATTATTAAATTTTTATGTATTAACTAAATTAGAATAATTACCTAAATTAAAAATGTGTGTCAACTATTTTGCAAATTATTCAACTATTTGATATTAAATAGAAAAATATTTCAGGTTCTTTATATCAGAATTTCAAATATTCACTTAAGAAATATTATAATACAATTATGTAAGTATATGTTACATAATTGTGTTTTCCAATATACAAAATTTTATATTAAAATCACTCTTAAAGCCTTAAACAGTAACTGTTCCTATTTGGCATATCTGTTGCAAGTAAAATCAATATGTAAATTAATTCAATTTTAATATCGGAGACTAAAAATGAGTATTGCACGTAAAGAAGCATTAAAAACTATTTTCAACTATAAACCTATAAAGAAAACAAAAAAGTTTTTTGAGAAACCATCTGGAGAAATATTTGGAAAAAACGTATTCAGTCTTAGCGAAATGAAAAAAAGACTTCCTGGTGCAATTTTCAAATCACTTAAAAAAACAATAGAAACCGGATCCACTTTAGATGTTAAAGTTGCTGATGTTGTTGCAGCTGCGATGAAAGATTGGGCTCTTGAAAAAAAAGCTACTCATTTTGCACATGTATTTTATCCACTAACAGGTTTAACAGCTGAAAAGCATGATAGTTTTTACACTCCAAGTTCTGATGGGCATGCCATTGCCGAATTTTCAGGAATTCTTTTAGTTCAGGGAGAGCCTGATGCATCTAGTTTCCCGAATGGAGGAATAAGACAAACTTTTGAAGCAAGAGGTTATACTGCATGGGATGTAACAAGTCCTGCCTATATAATGGAAAATGCAAATGGTAACACACTATGTATTCCAACTATATTTATATCATGGTCGGGTGAAGCTTTAGATAAAAAAACACCGGTATTAAGATCTATGCAATCTGTTAACATACATGCACAAAGAATTTTAAAACTTTTTGGGAAAACAGATGATAATCTTTTAAACGTAACATGTGGTGCTGAACAGGAATATTTTTTAATTGATAATAATTTTATTAGTTCAAGACCAGACATACTTGCATGTGGTAGAACACTCTTTGGTGCAGAATCTCCAAAAGGTCAGCAATTTGATGACCACTATTTTGGTGCGATACAGGATAGAGTTTTATCATTTATGTTTGATGTTGAGAGAGAACTCTTAAAATTAGGAATACCAGCTAAAACAAGGCATAATGAAGTTGCTCCTGGTCAATTTGAATTAGCACCTATATATGAATCTGCAAATCTTGCTACCGACCACCAGCAACTTACTATGGTTACTCTTAAAAAAGTAGCAAAAAAATATGGTATGACATGCCTTTTACATGAAAAACCTTTCGCTGGAGTTAACGGATCAGGAAAACATGTTAATTTCTCTATAGGAAACTCAACCCATGGAAACCTATTGGATCCTGGTGATAATCCACACGATAATACTCAATTTCTAATTTTTTGTGCTGCGATTATAAGAGCTGTACATAAAAATTCAGAGCTCCTTAGAGCTGTAGTTGCTTCAGCTGGAAATGATCATAGATTAGGTGCAAATGAAGCTCCTCCCGCAATTCTTTCAATTTTCCTTGGAAGTGAATTAACAAATGTGTTTGAAAAAATTTCTAATGGAGGTGTTGCTGATTCATCTGAACATGAATTTTTAAATGTTGATGTTGATACAATACCGCCTCTTCCAAAAGATTCAGGTGATAGAAACAGAACAAGTCCATTTGCTTTTACAGGAAACAGATTTGAATTTCGCGCGGTTGGATCTGATCAATCTGTTGCAGACCCTATGACCGTAATAAATACGATTATTACAGAATCTCTTGATTATATCGCATCATTTCTTGAGGAAAAAGTTAATGATAATCAAGAAAATTTTGACTCAGCGGTACAGGAAATTTTAAAGAAGATTTACCTTGAACATAAAGATGTTGTTTTCAATGGGGATGGATATTCAGATGAATGGCAGAAAGAAGCGGAAGAAAGAGGGCTTCCTAACTTAAAAACAACACCAGAAGCTCTGCCAGCTTTAATCTCTGACAAAGCCATATCAATTTTTGATAAATACAATATTCTAACACCTGTAGAATCTCATAGTAGATATGAAATATTTACTGAACAATATATAATGAAAATTGAAGTTGAGGCAAAAACAGCTGTTAACATGGCTGAAACTATAATATACCCTTCCTCTTTAAGTTATCAGGAAGAACTTGCAAATTGTGCTCTTAAAGTTAGAGAAGCTGGTTTGAGTTTCGATACATCAAGACTTGCTATAATTATCAATTTAACAGATAGTTTAAATGAATCAACAAGTAATCTCAAAGATTTGATGGCAATACAAAAAGAAACAATGCAGTCTCAAATGGAATTTAGTTGTAACGAAATTATTCCAGCAATGAATGAAGTCAGAAAATATGCAGATCAGCTTGAAGAATTAATTTCTGATGATCTATGGACTCTACCTTCATACAAAGAGATGTTATTTATTAGATAATATATTAATTATTCAAAAAAAAGTTTATTTTCTTTATCTTTGTTAATTACCTGAGAAAAGAGTGGGGTTTCCCACTCTTTTCTTTCTTTGCCACCTAATATTCATTTCTTTTATCCTGTTGTTTTTATTATTAAAATACAATACAATATTTATAAAAATAAATATCTAATCAAATCTTACCTCATATTTATTTTCAAGTTCATAAAATAGTTTTTCAACATAAATTTAAAACATTTGGAGGTTTATTATGACCAGAAGAATTCTTATTTTTTTGTCGCTATCAACTCTATTTTTGTGTTCATGTAGTAAGGTTTATTTGAAACATCCAGGAACAAACCCTGGTATTCACAATGAAGCTGTTTTTAGTACAGCAACAAAGAAGTCACTTGAGAAAGCAAATATGCCGTTTGAGCAACTTGCATCAAGAAAAGTTTATGTCGAAATCCTATCAAAAAATCCAGGCAGAATTTACGCTCATTTGTCACCAATGTTACAAACAAACGGAATTAAAACAGCTTCAAAAATTGATAACGCAAAAATTCTCTTAAGAATATCTGAAAAAATCGGTGGGGTAAATCTTGTACGAAAAAATTACTGGTGGTGGTGGCCTGTTCCTCCGATGTTTTATAATAATTGGAGTACATCATCACAAGCAAAATCCGAACTTTTAATAGAGTTTTTTGATCTACGATCTGGAAATTTAATATTTTCCAAATTGAGTTCCTCTGGAAGAGAGTATTCAGATATTACAAGAGATCGTGATTTCTATTTCCTTATGTTCAAAATCAATTTAGAACATTTCTGGGCAGAGGAATAAAAAATATATATTAACAAACCATTAAATCCAATATTAAAAAAAGACTGATCATTTGTTCAAATAATGATCAGTCATAATTAACTACCTATTCCTTCCTTAATTTCAAACAAAGTTTTTTTAATCAAATAATTTGAATATTTTCCTTTGACGAAAGATATAATATTGATTATGTGTTTTAAGGTCCTTTTTTTTACAAAAAAGCCTGTTAATCATCATTTTTGACTTATGGTAATAGTATTTAAATAGTAATCAGTATTTAAAAATATTATAAGGAGTTTCTATGAATGAATCCATTAGTAAAATAAGAAATATTGCGATAGCTGGCCATGGGGGTGCGGGCAAGACCTCACTAGCTGAGGTCATGTTATTTAGAACAGGTACTATTAAAAGGCTCGGTCGTGTTGAAGAAGGCAACACATCCATGGATTTTGAGCCAGAAGAAATAAAAAGAACAGCTTCACTATCATGCGGATTTCATCAATATAATACAACCAACTGTTCTGTTACTATTATGGATACACCGGGAGATCAGAATTTCTTCTCTTCAACAAAAACAGCTATGCCCTATGCTGATGGTGTTGTTTTAGTTATTGATTCAGTGAGTGGTGTAGAATTCAGAACTGAACAAGCTTTAGAATTTGCAAAAAAATCAAATCTATCTACAGTAATATTTTTAAATAAACTTGATCATTCAAGATCAGATTTTCAAAAAGCATTAGATAGTTGCGCTGAATATTTAGAACCTAAACCCGTTTTGCTACAAATGCCTATTGGCAGTAAAGAAGAATTCAAAGGATTTGTGGATCTTGTTTCACAAAAAGCCTATATATATGAAGATGGAAAAACAAAAGCATCAGAAATACCTGCTGATATGGTAGATCTTATTGATACAGAAAGAGAATCATTCATAGAGAATATTGTTGAAATGGATGATGACCTTATGGAGAGGTATCTTGAAGGAGAATCAATCACTAATGAAGATCTTTTAGGTGCTATAAAAAAAGGTACTCTTGCAGGGTCTTTAATTCCTGTATTACTTGGATCAGTAACTGAAAATATTGGCGTTGATAAACTTCAACAATTTATTGATAATTGTATGCCATCCCCACTTGATAGAGGATCATTCATAGCTGAAGATGAATCTGGTAATGAAGTTGAATGTGAACCAGACCCAAATGCTCCATTTGCAGGGTATGTCTTTAGTACTATAATTGACCCTTACGCAGGAAGATTATCACTTTTTAGGGTTATTTCCGGGACTCTGGGAGGTGATGGGACTTTATATAATATAAAGAAAAGATCAAAAGAGAGATTTACTCAACTACTAACAATGGCAGGTAAAGAGCAAAAGACAATAGAGGGTGCGGGTCCAGGATCTATTGTAGCAGTTGCAAAACTAAAAGATACAATAACAGGTGATACTCTTTGTGATGAAAGCAGAAAAATTAGTTTCACACCTGAAGAGCCAATGCCATCTGTAATTTCATTTGCAGTTTCAGCATCTAAAAAAGGTGATGAAGATAAAGTATTTACATCTCTTGCCAAGCTTCTGGAAGAGGACATTGCTCTTAAGCTTACAAGAAACATTGAAACTAAGCAGATACTTCTTTCAGGTAACGGGCTAGTACACATTGAAGCTACCGTTGAAAAACTTAAACGTAAGTTTAATGTTGAAGTTTCAATAGAAAAACCTAAGGTTCCCTATAAGGAAACAATTAAAAAGAAAGTAAGGGTTCAGGGTAAACACAAAAAACAATCGGGTGGACATGGACAATTTGGTGACTGCTGGGTTGAGTTTGAACCTAATACAAGGGGTGCTGGCTTTGAATTTATAGATAAAATTGTTGGTGGTGCAATTCCAAAAACTTATATACCAGCTGTAGAAAAAGGTATTAGTGAAGGGGCTGAAAGAGGTGTTCTTGCTGGTTATCCCATGGTCGATTTTAAAGCAACACTTGATTTTGGTTCTTTCCATGCAGTTGATTCATCTGAGATGGCTTTTAAAATTGCTGGTTCTTTAGCTTTTAAAAAAGGAACTCAAGAAGCTATGCCGATTCTTCTGGAACCTATCATGAATGTTGAGATTTTTGCTCCTGATGATTTTATGGGTGACATTATGGGTGACCTAAATTCAAGAAGGGGAAGGGTTTTAGGAATGGAAGGTGAAGGAAGAATAAAAACAATTAAAGCCAATGTTCCTCTTTCTGAAGTACTTTCATACTCACCCGATTTAAGATCAATGACTGGTGGGCGTGGAACTTTTATTATGGAAGAATCACACTATGACGAAGTTCCTCAGGAGTTAACCCAAAAGATTATTGATGCTGCAGCAAAAGCAGAAGAGAATTAATTATATAAAAAATCCCCAATTGTTAATCATTTGGGGATTTTTTAGTGAATCTCTAAAAACTGCCTTTTGTCTAAATTACTGTGTTATAAGAACAGAATAACTGCTGTAAAATCAGTTATTTACATTTTTCTCAGTTCTTGTAATTTTCCAAAAGTCTAATTTTTAGAGTTTCCTCTATTCATTTTTTCAAATACTTTTTCAGAAATTTTCAAATTCATCTCAGGAATGGCATTTATCTCATCAACCGTTGCTTTTTTAATTTTTGAAATTGATCCGAAATATTTTATCAGTGCTTTTTTTCTTTTTAAGCCCACACCTTCAATACTATCCAGTTCGGAAACAATAGCTTTTTTTCCACGTCTTTTCCTGTGAAATGTAATAGCAAATCTATGAGATTCATCTCTTATTCGCTCTAATAGCATTAATATATCTTTGTCTTTGCTTAAATTTAAAGGATTTGATCTTCCTGGAAGAATAATCTTATCCAAATCCTCTCCCTTTTCAACATCCTTTTTTGCTATACCTATTACAGTAAAATCACCAAAAATCCCTAAACTTTCTAAAACAGTTGTTGCAATCCCTAATTGCCCTTTTCCTCCATCAACCATTAATATATCAGGATATTCATTGTCTTTTTTTCGAAATCTTCTTGTTAGAACCTCTTTCATATATGCATAATCATCCTGCTCTTTAACATTTTTAATAATATATTTTCTGTATGAAGATTTATCGGGTTTTCCATTTTTAAATACAACCATTGCTGAAACCGGATTAGTACCAGAAATATTTGAGTTATCAAAACATTCTATTCTATTTGGAATTATATCCATTCCAAGTTTCTTAGATAGTCTTTTTAAAAGACCTTCTCTTTGTTGTTCAGCTTCAAGTAAATTTTTCAATTCTTTTTCTGCATTATTATCTGCCATCTCAATAAGAAGCTTTTTTTCACCTCTGGTAGGACATAATATTTTAACTTTTTTTCCCTTAGTTTCAGTAAGCAGGCCTTCGATTATTGCTGAATCTATTTTAATAGGAATTAGAATCTCATTTGGAATAGATTTTGTTTTATCATAAAATTGATTTATAAAAGTTCTAAAAACTTCCCTTTTGTCCGATATTGTTTGTTTAAATTTAAAGTGTTGGGTTTTGTTAAGAAAACCAGATCGTATACTTAAAACAGTTATAACTATTTTTTCTAAAGAGAAAGCTCCTGATATAACATCTTTATCTTTAAAATCATTTGAAACTGTAACCTGCCTTTCAACAATTTTTTTTAAGGAGAATAGTTTATCTCTTAGAGTTGCAGCTTCTTCAAATTTTTGATTTAAAGCTTCCTCTTTCATCTGTATCTCAATCTTCTTTACAAGATCATAAGTTTTTCCCTTTAAAAACATCTTTACTTCATCAACAATCTCCATATATGTTTTTTTATCAACTTTTAAACAACATGGCCCAAGACATGTTCCAATTTGATAGTTTAAACAAGGCCTTGTCCTTGATCTAAAATTTTTTGATCTGCATTTTCTAAGTTTGAACGTTTTGTTAATTATCTTTATTGTTCTTGTTAGATCTCCACCTGAAGTATAAGGACCAAAATACAAAGCTTTATCATTTTCAATTTTTCTAACAACCTGTATATAAGGATAATCTTCTTTTAGGTCTAATTTGAGGATCTTATATCTTTTATCATCTTTCAGAACGATGTTATATTTAGGTTTATGTTTCTTTATTAGAGTAGATTCGAGTAATAAGGCTTCTTGCTCTGTTTCTGTAATAATGGTTTCAATATCTTTTATCTTATTAACAAGAACATTTGTTTTTATATCTTCATGTTTCTTATTAAAGTAAGATGATACTCTCTTTCTAAGATTTTTCGCCTTACCTATATAAATATATAAACCACTTGCGCTTTTCATCAAATAAACACCTGGTTTATCTGAGATCTGCTCAATTTTTTCTTTTAAACCCATAAGTGAATCCTTTAAATACTTAATCTTTTTTCTAACTTAATTGATAATATAGTATTTGATTAAAGGCAAATCAACCGTGGGATTAGTATATTTTGATATTTGTTATAACTATGAAAGGAGATGGTACCGAAGGTGAGATTTGAACTCACACAGGTTGCCCCACACGGCCCTCAACCGTGCGCGTCTACCAATTCCGCCACTTCGGCACATATATATATTTAATTATTAGCTTGTTTTGCTGGTACAGTTGTTTCAACTTTCTTGTCAGGCATTAATGAATCACTTTTATTATTACTTGCATACGCAAGATAAAGGGAAGTTACCATAAACATTACAGCTATAAAAGTTGTAATTTTTCCAAGAAAAGAAACAGCACCAGTATTACCTAAAAATGATTGTCCACCTCCACCACCACCAAAAGCAGCTCCCATATCACCTTTTCCTGATTGAAGAAGAACTATTAATATAAGTGCAAGAGATCCAAGTACATGTAAAACAAGAATAAAATCATTCATTTTTTAACCTTTAAATTTAACAATCTTACTAAATTCAAGAGGATCTAAGCTAGCTCCTCCAACCAATGCTCCGTCAACATCTTCCAAATTCATCAATTCTGATACATTTGAAGGTTTTACGCTACCACCATAAAGAATACGTAACTGCTCTGAAAATTCATTGTGGAACATTTTTGCAATAAGATCTCTTAAATAACTATGAACTTCCTGAACAATCTCAATTGTAGCTGTTTTTCCAGTTCCTATTGCCCATACGGGTTCATATGCAATAACAAGATCTTTTAAATCACTTTCGGAAAAACTTTCTAACCCTTTTCGTACCTGTTTGTCAAGCACAGAAAACGTATTATTCAAATCCCGATCTTTTTCTGTTTCACCAATACATAATATAGGTTTTAATCCAACAGATATTGAAGCTTTTATCTTCTCATTTACCAAACTATCGGTATCACCAAAGAACTGTCTCATTTCAGAATGCCCTATAATTGCATATTTGCATCCGGTTTCAAGAACCATTCCTGGGGATATTTGACCTGTATAAGCACCGTTTTCATTTATATATAAATCCTGTGAACTTAAATTTATATTATCGGGGCAATTTTCATTTGCGACATAAAGCGAAGTAAAAGGAGGTGCTAACAATATTTCAACATCATTAACCCCTTTGACAAGCTCTCCAAACTTTTTTATATATTCAACAGATTCAGAACAATTTTTATTTAGTTTCCAGTTTCCGGCAATTAATGGTTTTCGATCCATCTTAACTCCATAATTTTATATAATTAAGTTTAAATCACATTATCAATATCACAGTTCAGATTTTTATAAAAGATTTCCCACAAGTGTTATCAACTCAACAAGCCTTTTTGAATACCCGGATTCATTATCATACCAGGCAATTATTTTAACTAAATCTCCACAAATATCGGTACTCAGAGCATCAACAGTTGAAGAAAAACTGTTACCTAAATAATCTATTGATACAAGCGGTTTATAAGATATATCCAAAATTCCCTTTAGCATTCCTTCCGAGGCTTTTTTGAAGACAGAATTTATCTCATTTATTGTTAAATCTTTTGATTTTGTTTTTAATACAAGATCTATTAATGAAACATTTGGTACAGGAACCCTCACAGACATGCCTGTAATTTTCCCTTCAATGTCAGGAAATACTCTCGTTACAGCTTTTGCAGCTCCAGTAGTTGTTGGGATCATTGAAAGAGCTCCTGCTCTTGCTCTTCTCAAATCCTTATTAGGATAATCTAAAAGTCTCTGGTCCTGATTATATGAGTGAATAGTAGTCATCATACCATTTTCAAATCCAAAATTTTCTTTTATAACCTTAATAACAGTAGCAAGACAATTTGTTGTACAAGATGCATTGGAAATAATATCATGTTCTTTACAACTATAAAGATCTGTATTTACGCCAAGAACCATAGTTATATCAGGATCATTAGCCGGGCAGGAAACGATGACTTTTTTAGCACCACTTTCAAGGTGTTTTTTTAATTTCTCTTTATCTTTAAAAAAACCTGTAGATTCAACAACAATATCTATATCAAGCTTGTTCCATGGTAGTTTTGATATCTCTTTTTCATTTAAAACTTTTATTTTATTATCATTAACTATTATGTTTTTACCATCAACTGATATATTTCCATCAAATGTTCCATGGAGAGAGTCAAATTGTAGCAAATGAGCCATAGTCTCACTATCATAAAGATCATTTATAGCAATAATTTCTATTTCAGGATTTTCCAGTGCATATCTAAAAACAAGTTTACCAATTCTTCCAAAACCATTTATTGCTATTCTAATACCCATTTATAATTCCTTCTTTAATAAAAGAGCGTCTTCATTCTTATAATACTTAGCTCTTTCACCGTATCTTTCATATCCATTTTTTATGTAAAAATTAATAGCTTTAAAATTTGTTTTATTTACCTCAAGAAATGCTGTTTCAGCATTTTTTTTTAAAGCTATTTCATAACATTTGTCCATCATATATGTTGCAACTCCGATTCTTCTATACTCTTTCGAAACCGCAATTTTTAATATTTCCATTTCAGAACAAACAATTCTGAATGAGATGTAAGCAATGATGTTATTTATAGGAATTGAGTTAAGTTTTGCAATATAATTATTCGATATTGATTGTGTTATTTCATTTAGAAAAGATTTTTTTGACCATGGATTTTCAAAAGATGCTTCTTCAATTCTTAAAACATCTCCAATATTTTCATATTTTAATTCAGATAGAGAAAACAAATGAGACAATTTATCCTCTCGACTCACCTTTTAGAATTCCACTTGCTAATGAAATACTCCTTTTACCAAAAGTCAGTAAAGTAGATGCACATTCAGAAAGTTCCATTTTTTTCCGGATGTTAACAGCTTTTAGTAAAATTGGTAAATTTACACCTGAAATAACCTCAACTTGACCATCTTTTAAAAAAGAATAGCTCAAATTTGAAGGTGTTCCACCAAACATATCAGTTAAAATCAACACGCCTTCATTATTTTTAACTTCTTTAATTTTTTGTGATATTTTTTTTCTAAGATCATCAGCATTTTCATTTAAATTAATTGATACTGATTCAACAGATTCCAACTTTTCCCCAATAATAAATTCCACAGTTTCAATTAAAGCATCAGCTAATCTATTATGTGTCGCAACTACAATTCCAATCATATTTCAACCTAATTTTGTTTTCATGAAAAAATTTTAATAATAATCTAATCCAAAAAATAATTTTTTATAGAAAATTATTTATTTTCGTAAAAATAATCATATTTTTACATTTTTCAATAAACATTTTAAAAATTGTTATTAGAGGTTCCTATTATTGATTAATATCTCTGTGGTTTAATGAAACATTAGGTTTTTTTATATGCTCAAACAGATCTCTTGAAACAGCAACACTTCTGTGTCTTCCACCTGTACAACCTATTGCTATAGTCAGATATGACTTACCCTCATTCTCATAATGGGGTATCAGAAAATCAATCAAATCCTTATATTTCTTAATAAATTCTCTGGTAATATCATCATTGAAGATATAATCAAATACTTCTGAATTCTCTCCGGATTTGTTTTTTAGCTCAGGAACAAAGTAAGGGTTTTTTAAAAATCTAACGTCTATTAAAAGGTCAACATTTTGTGGTGGATCATATTTAAATCCAAAAGACATTATGTTTATCCTCATTGTTTGCGAAGGAACTCTTTTATTCGCTATATCTCTAATTACAGACTTTAGTTTATGAATATTGTAATGGGATGTATCAATTATTATATCAGAGTCTTTTCTAAGTAGTGTAAGTTGCTCTTTTTCATTTTTTATAGCATCTGCAAGATTTGAATTATATGATAAAGGATGCTGCCTTCTACTCTGATTAAATCTTTTAAGAAGGGTTTTCTCATCAGCTTCCAAAAATATTATTTCAAAATTATATCCTTTTTTACCAAGTTCTTCGAATGTTGATTGATATCTATATAAAAAACCAGCTTCTCTTAAATCCATAACAAAAACCAACCCGGCTTTTCCATGCATATCCTCAGCAGATATTTCCAAAAATTTTGGAAGCATAGCAACAGGCATATTATCAACACAAAAAAAACCAGCATCTTCAAATGCTGCCATAGCAGAACTTTTTCCGGATCCTGAAAGACCTGTAATTATAATTATTTTATTATATTTCATTTAGAAATTTTCATCTTCCTGGGCAATAATCTCATAAATTTCATCCACACTCATAGCCTGCTGTAATTTAACTTTAAAAATATCATTTCTTAACATTTTTGATATTTGTGCAAGCAACTTAAGATGAAGTCCTGTTGAATTCTCAGGTGTCATAATCATAAAAAAAATATGTGTAGGAAAACCATCTATTGATTCAAAATCAACTCCATTTTTACTTAAGCCGAATCCAATTGTCAACGTTTCCAAATCTTTTAATTTTCCATGTGGAATCCCAATACCACCGCCGATGCCAGTACTACCCAATTGTTCTCTATCAAGTAAGACTTTAACAATCTCATTGTGATTAACATTTGAAACCTTAGCAACAGGTTCTGAAAGCTCCAACAAAACGCTCTTCTTATCCTGGGACTCAAGAGCTGGAATTATTGTTTCTTTTTGTATAAAATCAGTAATTTTCATTTTTCACCAGTTTAATATTGTTTCCGTTTACTTGAAGGTAATATCTTCAAAATTTCACGATACTTAGCAACTGTACGCCTTGCTATATTGACGTTCTCATTTTTTAAGAGTTCGGATATTTTAATATCACTGTAAGGTTTTTTCACATTTTCATTTTCAATAATCTTTTTTATTTTATCCATCACACTTGCAGATGCTATATCAGATCCATGTACTCTTCTAATTGGACTGTTAAAAAAATATTTTAATTCAAATATTCCTTGTGGTGTGAATGCATATTTATTTGTCGTCACCCTACTTATAGTTGATTCATGCATTCCAATATCTTCAGCAACATCTCTTAAAACCATAGGTTTTAAATATGATATACCTTTATTAAAAAAGTCTTTTTGAAAAGCAAGAATACTTTGCATTACGTTATATATGGTTTTCTGTCTTTGATGTATACTCTTTATCAACCATGCGGCTGATCGCATCTTATCCTGTAAATAATCCTTTGTATCAGGAGATATCTTTTCACCAGTACTTACAGCTTTCTTATAGTATGGGTTGACTCTTAACTTAGGCATTCCATCGTCATTTAATGAAATTACATATTCCCCCTCAATTCTATGTACATAGATATCAGGTATAATATATTGAGGATTATCATCGTTAAATAGTCTTCCTGGTTTTGGCTCAAACTCCTTAATTATATTAATTGCTTTAATAACTTCTTTTAAAGATATTTTCAGATCTTTAGAGATAGCTTTTATATTCGTATTTTCTAGGTTTTTTATATGTTTTTTGATAATATTGATCACATTTTCATCATCAATATTGAGGTGTTTTGCCTGAATTAAAAGGCACTCACTTAAGGATCTGGCACAAACACCAACAGGATCTAATTTCTGCATCCTGCAAATAACTGATTCTATTAAATGCTCAGTTGAATTACATAGAGATGATATCTCTTCAGTTGTAATATCCAGATATCCATCCTGATTGATATTCCCAATAATTATACTTCCTATCTCTTCTTCTTCCTCTGTAGGTTTCATCATCATTAATTGCCACAAAAGGTGATCATCTAATGATTCTTTTCTGGATATAAATGATTCATATTTTGGGGATTCACGACTTTCAGTTTCATACTGGACTTTACCCACTGAGTTATATTCATTTATATAATTATCCCAATCGATATCACCCTGCACAGTTTCATTAATTTCATCTTTTTGAAGAGAATTTTCATCTTTCTTCTTCTCATTTTTATCATCTGGCAATTTATTCTCATCATTATCAAAAACTTCTTCGAGTGCAGGATTCTCTTCCATCTCCTGAGAAACCATATCTACAAGCTCTAACCTGTTTAGCTGTAGTAGTTTAATTGCCTGCTGCAACTGTGGTGTCATTACAAGTTGCTGTGAAAGTTTAAGTTGTTGTTGTATTTCTAAT
>JAAELO010000583.1 GCA_024226555.1 Desulfobacterales bacterium
AAACTTCAGTTATTCATCTCAGGTTGTACAATACTTAAACAAGAATCAATATTACCATTCTGAATCTCCGAAATAAATCCAGTTGCAAATTTATCAACGCGGAATGGAACAATTTACATTTCGCTGAATAATTAAGGACTTTTAGAATTGATTTTTGACATATTTTTTTTTTGAAAACTTTGCCAAATTTTCGTTAAAATTTCTATTTTTGAGAAGAGAGGATATAACACTCCCCTTATGCATCAGTATCATACTCTGCATTTATTAAATACATTATTAAAAGGCTCAAAGTCATATCTTTACGCTATCCGTCATCAAAATATTTAAACAGCCCCTCCATTTGTGGTTTTATATTCAAATCTTTTCTATCTTCTCTATTTGAACTATAAAAACTCCTTCCTTTGATAATTTTAGAAGGACAGATAAAACACATCTCTAAATCGGTATAAACCGTAGTTGACAATCCTAATAGCTCAAGTATTGTTATTTGAAGTACAGATAATGGCGTTGCAAATATCTTTAATGTTGATTTTGCGGTTGGTTTATTAGCCGTATCGTCTTTATTATCTATGCAATCAGCAACATGATTTGAATTGATAATAGTCTCATCCTGCGTTTGGTTATCTATATCTTCATCATTCTGTTCAGCTTCTTGTTCACTCGTTTCTGTTACTATGGTACAATGCTTATTATCAAAAGCCCTCAATATTAAACTTGCAGTAGGCCTTGCTGTTGCATGCTGAGGATTTCCGGCATAAAGACCTTTTATTGATGCTTTTTTTTCAGACAGACTTTCGCGTATTTTATATTCGGTTAGACGAAGTATACTCAAAGCCAATGTCAATAAATTAATTAAACCTTTTATCCGCTGATCAAGATGCAGATATATTGGGAGTAAGTGTAATGGTTTGTTCTTTAAATAATCGAAATTATGTTCAATTATGTATTCCTTACGATACGTCAAAACAGCTGCCTCCAAGGTAAATTCAGACGATGGGCTATTGGTAGCATATACACGCCAGCCTAAAATTGATTTTTGCTCTTCTAATGCTGTTTGATTAACAGCAACATTTACACTAAAGGTTGTTTTTGTTTCCTCTCTTTCAGGATTCTCTTTATAACGCCTTATGGTTTTGGTCGTAGTTTGGCTTTCTATTTTGTAGTTAACAATTGTTGGTATTTTGTACTTATTTATTATTTTAGTGCAGTCTGCATCTAACTCTTGTTCTGAGGTATAGATTTTCTTTCCTTGTTTGTGAATATTAAGTTCCAATAAGGCAGCTTCGGCTTTTTCTGTTCGTGCTATTAATGATGCTATCTGACTATTCGCATATCGAAACGAGCAAACTACCAACCTGCGTTCTTCCCATTCAAGAGACTGGCCTTCAATCTCCCCGGACATTTTGACAACCAATTCAAAACCTTTGGCAATTTTATCATTTTCGTCATCTTTGTAAACATATTGTACCTTCTTCTCGCCTGTTTCTAAAAGGTTTAAATATTCTGCTAATTGCTCCGAAGATACTTGAACAGCAGATAAAGGACTTAAGTAATAATTCTCTGAATTAACAATGAAGGTGCGCGTTTCAATACTGGACATTTTACAATCGCCTACAAATAATTTATGTTTTACTTCTGTACATTCTATAGCCTGCGCGATAACAGGAATATACAAAGGGTCATCTGCTTTCTCTCCACTAACAATCAGTGATACAACAGGGATGCCAAGAGGATCAAAGGAGGCAAGCATCATTTTAAACTGAGGCAAATCCGAACGAAATTGTTTGCTGTTTCCCATCTGGAATAAGCTATTTTCTATCACATTCCTGAAACTCTTGCCGATAGTGGCATCAACTCGAAAAATACCTGTTTCTAAATCATAAACTTCAATCATATTTTTTGAGTAATTGCTAAAAAAGGTATTCCAGTCTTCCTCCGCGAAATATTCTAATATTAATCCCAATTTGTCATCGCAAAAGTCTTCACGGCGAATTTCGCTATCAATTAAGGTGCTTAATATGCCCAAGTGGTCGAGCGCCCAGTCTTCAACATGACTTAAACGATGATTGCAACAACTCAGGATATGGATTAACCAAGTGTGAGTAATTTTTCCAATACTCAAGCCTTTCCAGTTTTTTGGCGTAGAATAAACGGCATCTATCTGTTTATCTACATTTAAACCTTTAAGTATAGCATCAAGAAGAGGTAGGTCATTTATTGTTTCTGTTATTACTTCCATATTTATTGTAATTTTATTTTGCAAATATAGA
>JAAELO010000584.1 GCA_024226555.1 Desulfobacterales bacterium
TTAAGAAAAATATCTTATTTGAAACATTCCTTAAAAGTACCTTTTTGATACCGAAAAGATAGTTCTAAGGCCAAAAAAGAGGCCTTTTTAAAAGGTATTTACTACTATTTCAAATAGTTGTCTTGGTCCGACCCCAAAGCAATTAGCAATTCATAAAGTATTAAAAACTCTCCAAGGTATAAAGCCTAAAAAGCGAGGAGAAAAACAAGCCCAAAAGCTATACCTTCAGCAAAGAGTCTAATTTTTTATAAATTCGTATCACATTTTCATAGACTTATTCTGCTTTTTGAATGGCATCAAAAATCGGCATTGACTTGTATCTGGAGTAATCCGGCATTACTCCTCTTCCGATTTCCTTCCAATATGCCCAACCCGGTTTTTTAGTTCCCAACTCATAGTCCATACCATGCCAATCGTCCTCTCTAAAAGAGTAAAAAGCCCAATGCCAGCCGTTTGATTCAAAAACCTGTATAATATCCTTTAAATACTGTGAAGCGCCTTTATTATATCGAAATACTCCAAATTCGGCAGCAAATATCTGGGTGTTTGGTATACCATATTTATTTTGCCATTGACGAATTGGTTTTAGAAATTCAGATATTTGCTTCTTGTTCCAATCTAGAGATGCGGACCCTGCTTCTCCTGTCGGAATTTTCCCAGGGTATTCATACTTCCCGCGGTTCCTGGCACTAGTAAAGGGATAAGGTTCGTACATATGAAACGAATAAATAATATGCTTTTGAGGTAACGGCTTCAAAATCTTAAATGCCCATGGGGTGGCATAGAACCCTGAATCCAAAATAATTGGAGTTTTCTTATCAACTTGACGGATCGATTTTACAATTTTGCTGTAGAACAGATTAAGGTCAGCCGGTGTTCCTTCCACTGTTCGATACCACTCTGCGTAATCGCCTATATACCAATCGCGAAATCTTGGAGCTACCTTCTCTGGTGTCGGTTCATTTTTAATGTTATACCCCACTAAAGCAGGGTGATCTTTGAGCTTTTCTGCGAGTAATGTCCAAAATTGAATAGCATGATTTTGAACATCAAAACTCCGCCAGATATCTCTTTGTTGTTTACCGTTGTTGTGCTGAGTCCATCGATTCCCAGGAAGACTCAACATAGTGAGGACTACTTTAATATCTGCTTGTTGAGCTTTGTCCAAAACCGTAATTAAATAATCAACATCTTTTTGAATAGGAGTGCTATTGGTTGGGGCATCACCAATTAAGAAATCTCCTAACCCACTTTTAGTTCGACCATTAAGCCACTTATTCGGCGCCAAACGGACAACCTCTATCCCAGCTTTTTTTGCTGCTTGAAAGCGTTCTAAGGTTTCAATGTTATTAAAAAAGTTCGTTCCCTTCCTCTGTTCATTCCAAAAAGCAGCCTTTTCTCTATGATCGGCTGATGCCAAAGCTGAATCTTTTATCGAAGAAATAAAAAAAGCAAGGGTAAATAGTAAAAGTAGTAAAAAAATAGGTTTTTTCATGATCACCTCTAATTCTTATGATTAAAAACAAAAAAGTAATTCTGTGTTCAGATTAATAAGCAACCTCACAACACATTGATTTGCGTTTTTCTCTAAAAACATCGCTTAAACTACTTTTTTTTAATGGCAAAATTTATTGAAGTACTGACGAAAACTCTACATAACTATTCAAAAATTTTCAGGGTCAAAAATTTTCAGGGTCAAAAATTTTCAGGGTCAAA
>JAAELO010000585.1 GCA_024226555.1 Desulfobacterales bacterium
GGGAACCTCTAATAATTAGAATTTTGGATAAAATACAAGGCATTTTAAAAAATAACGAGCCGATTTTATTACAGTTTTTTTTGGAAATAACAAAGTATTTTGCCAAAAGAACAGTTATTAGCGACTCCTCCAGAATAGATAATCTGGAACCTAACTGCCTAATAACACATAATATATAAAAAGTGTTACTTAGAAGAGATTCCCTTAAACTATTTATTTTTTCTGTAAAAGTTGTGGATCCCTGAGATATTGTTAATCCTATCTTCAGAGAGTTTTGCTGCAGCTTCGTTTGTTGTGATGTTAGCCTCTTTTGATGATTTGAAAATTTCATCAAGAGTATTATAAATCTTATCAACCTTTTTAGAGACCTTATCTTTGTTATATTGATTGATAGCCTCATAATAAACGTTTATTACTCCACCTGAATTTATTATATAATCAGGCGCATAGAGTATATTTTTTTTCTTTAAGATTTCACCATGTTTAATCTCATCTAATAGCTGATTGTTTGATGCACCAGCAACGATTGAACAAGTGAGTGTATCTATTGTTTCATCGTTAATAACAGCACCTAAAGCACAGGGAGCAAAAACATCGCAATTTACACCATATATATCATTAATTCCAACTGCTGTTGCATTATATTTTTTAACTATTTTTTTGACTCTGTCTTCATCTATGTCACATACGATAAGTTCAGCACCCTTTTTGCTGAGATATTTACAAAGATAGTAACCCACATGACCAAGTCCCTGAACAGCAACTTTTACACCTTTTAGATCATCTCTTTTTAATCTGTGCTTAACAGCTATTTTTATACCTTCAAAGGTTCCCTGAGCAGTATATGGTGAAGGATCACCACCGCCACCCTCTTTTTCAGGCAAACCTGAAACATAGTCTGTTTCAAGTTTTATCATCTCCATATCTTCAACACATGTTCCCACATCTTCAGCTGTGATATATCTTCCGCCCAGGCTATCAACAAATTGCCCAAAAGCTCTGAACAAAGCCTCACTTTTGTCCTTTTTAGAATCACCAATAATAACCGCTTTACCACCGCCAATATTGAGGCCAGCAGCTGCATTTTTGTATGTCATACCTTTTGAAAGTCTTAAAGCATCTTCAACAGCTTCACTCTCATTTTTGTAAGGCCACATCCTAAGCCCCCCCAACGAAGGACCTAAAATAGTATTATGTATTGCAATAACTGCTTTTAAACCTGATGTTTTATCATGACAGAAAACAACTTGTTCATGCCCATATTTGCTCATCTGATTAAAGAATTCCACCATTCAACTCCTTTTTATAGTCTTCCTAAAAGTACCTCAAAATCTGAATCTATATAATTCTGGATTTTATCAATGTCATCATCAGACAGGTGTTTAAATCTTCCCTGCATTTTATAATATTCTCTCACACTTTGATCTCCAACATGATTTAGCTGATAGTGGATTCCATCTTCAACCTCATAGAGTGGAAAGAAATTACACTTGGTAGCCATTCTTGCTATTTTCACAGAGATTTCTGAGGGTATCTTCCAACCTGTTGGACATGATGCATAGATATGTATAAATTTAGTTCCTTTAATGCTTTTTGCTTTTTCAAATTTATTAATAAGATCCTGTGGATATGCAATATTTGCCGTAGCGGCATATGGGATTCGGTGGGCAGCCATTATCTCCATTATCTTCTTTTTTCTTGTCTTTTTCCAGCCGGTTCCAGGGGATGTGGTTGTGTTGGTTCCATATGGTGTGGATGAACTTTTCTGAACTCCTGTGTTCATATAGGCTTCATTATCATAGCACACAAAAATAATGTCATCGTTTCTTTCTGCTGCACCTGATAAAGACTGAATTCCAATATCAAAAGTTCCACCATCACCTGCCCAGGCCATAACTGTGGTCTCATTATCTCCCTGATATTCAAGAGCGGCTCTTATTCCACTTGCTGTTACAGCAGCAGATGCAAAAACTGTATGTAAAATAGGCACTTTAAGTGTGGTCATTGGATATGGTCCGGCAATAACAGCCCAGCAGCAAGCAGGTATTGTAACAATAGTTTTTTCACCCAAAGCTTTTAGAGCTAAATTCATGGCTATTGTTGCACCACAACCGGGACACCCCATATTTCCAGGATTTACAAATACGTCTTCAGTTAAGTTATAATTTCGCATTATTTTAACTCCTGCTCATTTATTCCAATCCACTCACTTTCAGTTTGTGGGATATCATTTGCATTGACCTTCTCATACATCTCGAAAAAAGTATCTGTAGTAATATCGCGACCTCCAAGGCCTGCTATAAAATTGAATACAACAGGGGCATCCTTAAGGTTACATAGTGAGGATTTTACCTCCTGGGCAAAAATTCCACCTGCGCCAAAAGAGAAGTTTCTGTCTACCACAGCAACTTTTCCAGCATTTTTTAGAGCATTTTGAATACCCTTTGCAGGAAATGGTCTGAACATTTTAATTTTGAGCATTCCAACAGATTCACCTTTATCGGTAAGATCTTTTATGGCAAGTCTGCAAGTGGTAGTAGCTGTTCCAGATGTAACAAAAACCACATCAGCATCAAGATTTATACCTTCAACAGATCCATATCTTCTACCCCATGTGTCATGGAACTCATCTTCAACTTCGTCATATATATCTTCAACTGTTTCCATGGCCAGTTGCATACTTTTCCTCATCTCCATGTAATACTGAGGTGAGGCCATCTGATTAAGAGCCTGAGGGTTTTCAAGATCCAGTTTAATCCTTGGATTAAAGGCAGGGAGAAATTCATTAACTTCATCCTGAGTTGGCACAGAAACAGCCTCATATGTATGTGAAACAAGGAAAGCATCTATAATTACCATAACAGGTAAATTAACAAGTTCAGCAAGACGGAAACCAAATATTACAGTATCTAAAGCTTCCTGGCCATCTTCACAATATAATTGAATCCATCCAGTATCCCTCTGTGAAAGGCTGTCTGTCTGATCTGTCCAGATATTCCAACCTGGCCCAAGAGCTCTGTTAACTTCTCCCATAACGATGGGAAGCCTTGCACCTGCGGCCCAATGTAGAAGTTCATGCATTAATGCCAAACCGTGGGATGAAGTTGCTGTAAAGGCTCTTGTTCCGGCACTCGAAGCACCAACAATAGCGGCCATAGCCGAATGTTCGCTCTCAACATTAATATATTTGGCTTTCATTGTCCCATCACTGCAATGTTCCGCAATAGCTTCTATTATGTGTGTCTGGGGAGTGATAGGAAACCCGGAAACAACACCAACATTACATAGTCTTACTGCTTCAGATATCGCATGACTTCCTTCCATTACTTTTTCATTCATACTTTTTCCTCCTCCATACCCATAGCAGACCTGGGACATTCAGTGACACAAACCCCGCAACCCTTACAAAAATCGGTCTTTATAACTCTCTTTCCATCTTCAATAATAATAGATGCATCAGGACAAAAAACTCTACAGTTATCACAATCATTGCAAACCCCGCAGTTAAAGCATCTTAGTGCTTCATTCGCAGCCATTTGGAAAGTATAATTTTTTTCAACTTCATTAAAGGAATTTATACTTTCTTCCTTTGATATTTGTGGCAGTTCATTCCTGTCTTCTTTATCGAAATAGTCAATATTTACATTCTTAAACTCTACAAACTCTTTATATTGTTTTCTGCCACCCCTGTATATTTCGAATGAGATCGCATTTACACCCACCCGGCATTTTTCCAAAGAATCGATTATATCTGAATCACCTTTGAAATGTAGATCAAGAACGATCGCAATCTCTTTACCGGAAGCTATAGCATCTGAAACACTTTGATTCTTGTTTGTTAAGTCACCACCGTAAACAAGTGGTGTATCACCTGTTATATCAATAATTGAATTTTTAAGCTCCATCTTTGAATTATTCTGATCAGGGGAGTGCCATGTATCTTTAATCTGATTTCCAATTCCTGAAATTATTTTGTTGTATATCAGAGACCTTTTACCTCCCAAGGGTCTTACACTCATTCTGCCGTGACTATCAATATCTCCTGTTGTCATCTCCTGTAGATCAATTTCAAGCATTTCACCCTTATGTTTTACACAGGTTGGTGATACAAGCTCAACTATCTTTACACCTTCATCTTCAGCTGCACTTATTTCATGAATAAAAGCCGGCATATCCTCTTTTCGTCTTCTATACAGTATTGTAGCTTTAGCCCCTGTTCTTATGAGAGACCTTGCAACATCAATGGCAGTATTTCCTCCACCAATTACTGCAATATCCTGTCCATCCAGAGACATTTTTTCACTTTCTACTCTTTTTAGAAAAATGGATCCCTCTTCAAGTAAACTTTCACCTTCAAATCCTGGTGAAATTGATGCTCCAAGCCCACATCCAAGATAAACGGCATCAAACTCATTTTTTATATTATTGAACTCATCAATTGAAAGTTCTCTGTTACAGTGAATTTTTATACCAAGCTCTTCAATTCTTTTGATCTCATCAAGAAGAATATTCTTTGGAAGTCTGTATGATGGTATACCCCACCTCATAACACCTCCCGCTTCACTCTCCTTCTCAAATACCTCGCATAAGAAACCTAATTTTGACAGAAAATATGCTGCAGACAATCCAGAAGGGCCTGCTCCTATAATTGCTACTCTTTTATTAGTTGTACCTTCGACTTCATCAAATGTATAGGATTCTGAAAGGGCAATATCTCCTATGAATTTTTCCAGGGAATTTATACCCACAGCAGAATCAAGATTCTTTCTGTTGCAAGCTCCTTCACATTCATGGAAACAAACTCTTCCGCAAACTGCCGGAAAAGGATTTTCCCAGATAATTTTCTCCCAGGCTTTCCTCACCTCTCCTCTTGACATATGCATTTCAACTCTTGGTATTTCAGTGCCTGTTGGGCATGCAGCACTACAAGGCGCTGTTTTATCTTTGTAGACAGGAAGGGAAAATCTCCAGGAACCTGTTTTATTCATTTCTGACGATCTGTGTGCAGATCTTGAAATAAAAAGAGAAACAGTGTTTTCCAACTTCATTCCTTTTTTTTCAGAAACCATTTTTTCTCCTGAATTGCGATTTTTGTTAATATCAATATCGTTTTTACTTTAATCAAACATGTAAGAAACAGAGATTTATTTGGCTTAACCTTACAATTATTAATTTACTTGATATTATCTGTGGAGTTTGAGCATACAATAATGAATCCAGAATCAGTATTAGATATCATATATTATAACACATTAATTCCATTCACTAAAAATATTAATGACTATGGATCTATATTTATTAAAAATTCTCTTCTAATGGAACATAACTTTAGCAAAAGCATCTCTTGCTGCCTGTACATTCTCTTTTCTTTTTACAGGAACTTCATCCAAAATAGCCTTCTCAATAAATTCAATATTTGGAATGTTCATCATTTTTGCAAATGCACCGAGCATTGCAGTATTAATAATTGGACTTGTTTTTGTACCAAGACCATTACTTAAGGCGATATTGGAAGCATCAATAAGTGCTATTTTATATCCTTTAAATTTACTTAGATCTTTAGGCATATCTTTTGCGTTTATTAAAATCCATCCACCCTTTTTAAGACCTTTAGTGACATCAATACTTCCCAGAAGCTTGCTGTCCATAACAACAATATGATCAGGGGTATAAACGTTACTTTTTGTAAGGATTTTTTCTGAACTATCGATTCTTAAATAGGCTTCCACAGGTGCACCTCTTCTTTCCACACCAAAAACCGGAAAAGTCTGCACATGATAACCTGAATCGAAAAAAGCCTTTGCCAGGGATATCGAAGCAAGGACAGTTCCTTGTCCTCCACGCCCGTGAAATCTTATCTCTTCCATACAATCTCCTTCAGAAGCTCGTTTATTATTATTTAAACATGTTCCATATAATTAAATTATAGGTCGGTAAAAAAAAAGTTGTCAAGAATTAATTCATAAAAATGAAACATATTCACTAAACAGTGTTTACAACCGAATTATATAGCTTCTGAAGATATCTAATATCAAAGTTTTATGGCTTTATTTGATTTCATTTTAAAATAAGAAAAATCACAAATTCTAAATAAAACATATCTGAGGTCATCAAAATCATTTTAATTACACTAAACATACTTTCAAATATTTTATATAAATTTTTTTCCAAAAATAACTATTTTTTTTTCTGGGATAATATAGAAACAACTTTTTAAATGTTGTATATTTAAATTTTAAACCTTCTCCAACTTTTCAAAAAATAACTGGATAAATAATAAAAATGGGTAATAACAAAGAAAATAAAATTCTGGAAGAGATTCAGAAGAGAGTTTTTGCTGAAGATGAAAAACTTGCTGAGCAAAAGGAAAATGAAAGTTTAAGAGAAGCTACATTTGAAGTCTTGAAGGAAAACACCTCCTTAAGCGATAGAGCGATAGAGCGAATAGCAAAAGAAGTCAGGCAGGAGGTCGAGAGAAAACAAAAATTTATAATTCGCTCAACCATATCTGCTTTCATAACTATAGGAATGTTAGGTATATTTGCTTTTCTTATATTCAAACCTAAAGAATTTAAGTCCCAGGAATATAAGCAGGAAAAAAAGGTCAAAACTGTAAAAAAAAGGATTATAGTAAATACAAAACCCCAAAAAAACAAAAAAGCTCAAAAACGAATACCAAAACCCACTGAAAAAAAAGTTGATAAAAATACTTATAAAAAGTTAGCAGATCAAACAAAAAAACTTAACAACCTGATTCAGGTATCCAATAAAAACATTGTTGAGATAAATAAGTCAATTAGTTGTATAGAAAATTTCTGGTATGCTGCACAGTACTCAATAAATAAAAAATCAAGATTCAGGCGTAGCTATGACTGTGCTTTTAATAATAATGAAGCTTTAATGGAAAAACACCTTACTATTCTTAAAGGAACAGAACTTAACACAAGTAATATTGATGAAAGTATTAAACAATACAACAAAAGCATCAAAGAATTAATTAAAAAGTATAATTCATTGTTAATTTATCAAAGAATGAAAACCTATGAAAAAGATAATTTTAAAGAGGCAGAAATAATAATCAACGATTTTATTGGAATTATTGAAAATGTAAAAAAAACAAAAAATGAATTTTCTAAATCTATAGAAGAAAGTTTTAATGAGTTAGTATCAAAGACAGCAATAGATACAAACCCATATCCGAAAATTACAGAAGTTATTTTAGACGATATAAAAATGATGGATGGTTGGAGTTTAAATGTATCTCGTAATACATGGACAAATTCAATTCCCTACGATCAAATTTATGCTAATTACAGAAAATACAGGTTTATTGATGAAAAATCCTACTATCAAGAGAATACAGATAGAAATACAAGGTATTATTACAAAAATCTATTAAAAAACATCAAATCAAGGCTCAATAAAAAAAGTATAATTATAAACAGACGAGAGCTAAGTAGGTGGGAAAGCGATAAATATGCAAATGAAGCATACAGATCTCTTGACCCTCAATACCTGATAAACAACTACAACTATCTTCTGGATAGGAGTTATGCATCAAAGAAAATCATCCTTAAAAAGCATTATTATATATGGAATGTTACAAAAAATGAGAATAGTGGTGACTATCCTTTTAAGAAATTTGATAAAGTAAAAAATATTAATAAAGGAAAGGTTCAGGTTGCAATTAAGGAGAATAGTATAAAACCACCTTTATTTAAAGTTCTAAGTCGTCTTATTGGTTATCTGAATAAAGAGTTTTTCCAGAAAGTTAACGGGTTAAATAGAGAGATAGGATCTTACCAGCAGAGAGTTAAAAGCAGGATTAGAAGTCGGGTAAGAAACAGGGTCGTGAATTTTAACTATCACAGGTATTCCTCTGTGTCGCAAACCGATTTTGAGGAACTCATCCATTCCCTAAAAAAAGAGAATATAGATAAAGATGTTATTGATCAATTTACCATCATGAAAAATATTGCTGATGAGATCTATTACAAAGCAGCACAGCTTAGTCTTAAATCTCAAAAAGATCAGAATTTCAGTAAACAGAAAGAGATAAACCTGATGATTCCAGATATCAGGAAAATGATTGTTAAGCTCGATACTCAGAGGAAATTTTTATCAGATAATATTTTTTCAATCTATGAGAATTATAAGGTTGATTATAAAAATCCTTTAATCAGAACAGCTTCTAAATTTTCAGAAATACTGGACTTAGGAGCAAACATTTTTAAGAAAGAAGCATCTTTAAATAAACTTTCTCAAGAGATAAAAAAGGAACATGACTTATTAACTGAAAAGCAGTTCGAGTTTTTAGATGGAGTACCAAGAGGCTCAAGGAGATATAGCAGCCCATACACAAAATATGAATATTTTAACAGATCCGTTAAGTCATTTGTTAGAGACCTGAACTCTAAAAAGTTTAAAAAAGATAAAAAGAATTTAATCTTGTTAAGAAGTTATAATTCGATAATTGATAATTATAACAGTTTTGTTGAAATTGCTGTGAGGAATCGGGAGTTTAAATCTATGATTTTAAACAGAACTAAAGTTATATCCTTAATCAATTAAGGCTATAGGGAATCTCTAATAATAGGAGTTTTTTTTGCCCAAGGAGCCGTTTTTAAAGATTCCTTATAATGTTTGATTAAAGTAAAATTTAAGTTTTTTCACACCCCTATAAGGTCCATAGATTATCTAAATCTGTGGACTTTTATATTTTATCTCAGACATACTACAAATATGTATTTATTTTAAACTTATAATTACATTTATGTAATTGTTATTTCATTATAATAATTACATATTTGTTTTTAATGTCAAATATTCAATTAAAACAGATCAATATCTATATGGCATATATATTGCTCAATATGGTTCTACTTAATTGAATTTAGAACTTTGAATTACAAAAAAGGAAACTATATGAAGAAAATTGAAGCAATCTTTAAACCCTTTAAACTTGATGAAGTTAAGGAAGCCCTGACTACTGTTGGGATTAAGGGAATGACTGTAAGTGAAGTAAAAGGTTATGGTCGTCAGAAAGGTCATAAGGAAATATACAGGGGTGCTGAGTATGTTATAGATTTTGTTCAAAAGATCAAAATTGAAATCGTTATTGAATCTGACATGGTTAGAACTGTTATCGATGCAATAGTTGGCTCAGCTAAAACAGGGTCTATTGGAGATGGCAAAATATTTATTTCTAATATTGAGGAAGCTGTGAGAATACGAACCGGAGAAACAGGAAAAAAAGCGATTTAATCATATGAAAGTAGGATTTTAAATGTTTAATAAAAATGTAATAAATTTATTTACAATAGTGTTAGTTCTTCAGATACCTTCAATAGTTTTTGGAGGAGATAACACAATAGATACAGGTACAACAAGTTGGATGCTTACATCAACTGCTCTCGTACTTTTAATGGTTCCAGGCCTTGCAATGTTTTATGGAGGACTTGTGAGAACTAAAAATGTTCTTGCAACTATGATGCACAGCTTTATTGCAATAGCTATTATTGGTGTGCTTTGGACAGTTTGTGGTTACTCTCTTACTTTTGGGAAAAGTATTTTAGGAGGATTTATTGGATGGAACAATGATTACTTCTTTCTAAATGGAATTGATAACAGCATTATAAACGGGGTTCCTGAATATGTTATTGCAATGTTCCAGGGAAAATTCGCAATAATAACTCCAGCTTTAATAAGTGGGGCTATTGCCGAAAGAGTTTCTTTCAGAGGCTATATAATGTTTATTGTTCTCTGGTTTCTCTTTATATATTCACCCCTTTGCCACTGGATATGGGCAGAAGACGGATGGCTATATAACATGGGAGCTTCAGGTGTAATTGATCTTGCAGGTGGCCTTGTAATACATGTATCTGCAGGAATTAGCGCTTTAGTTTTAGCGATTCTTCTTGGTAAGCGAAAAGGATATCCTAAAAATATTATGAGTCCTAATAACCTTGTAATGACAATGATGGGTGCAGGACTTTTATGGGTTGGTTGGTTTGGATTTAATGCAGGCTCAACAGTTCAAAGCGGACTTGATACTGCAAGAGCACTTACAATGACTCAAGTATCAGCTGCAAGTGGTGCAATGACATGGATGATTATTGAAGCATTGATGTTCAGAAAAGCAACAGCACTTGGTTTTGTATCTGGAATTTTAGCAGGTCTTGTTGTAATAACTCCGGCAGCTGGCGTTGTACAACCAATTGGAGCGCTTGCTCTTGGAGCAATGTCTTCAGTTTTATGCTATTACGCCTTAGTTTTTAAAAATAAAATGGGATATGATGACTCTCTCGACTGTTTTGGAATCCATGGAGTTGGTAGTGGATTAGGTGTAATCATTTTATGCTTTTTTATTCGGGATAGCTGGATGCAAAACGCTGCTTTGTCCGCAGAAACATGGACGGTATGGGATCAACTATTTGTACAATTAAAGGGTATGGGTGCAACTATTGCTCTTGCCGGAGTAGGAACGACTATAATTTATTATTTAGTTGAGAAAACTATAGGATTTAGAATAGATGAAGAAAAAGAGATGATTGGTCTTGATTACTCTCTTCATGGAGAGCAAGGATATGGATTGATTAACAGTTAATTCTAAAACATATTAAAAAGCCGGTAAATACCGGCTTTTTAAGTATAATTATGTACGTTCTACAAAATAGCAAATTCAATCTGCTTTTTATTTATTCCACTACTTAAATCAGCTAAAATTTCATATATAATTTTTTCATCGTTTTTCTCTGTATATGAGCTAATTACATTAACAGACCTGTTTCGTCCATTTTCTTTGCCATAGTACAGGGCTTTATCTGCCAGGAATAAAGCCTGATCAAATTTTAAATACTCTTTTGAAGAGTTAAAAAAAGGATAATTTATAAGTCCGATAGTACAGGTTATTTTTATCTCTCTATCCAGGGATATATTAAAAGCAGATGATTCGATATTTTTTCTTATTTTTTTAGCATGATCATATGCATTATCATTTGTAATCTGCTTTAATATAATTACGAACTCCTCACCACCTATCCTGCTCACAACATCATCTTTTCTAACCATCTCTGTGAGTTTTAAACTGAATTGCTCAAGTATCATATCCCCACATTCATGGCCGTATTTATCATTCACATTTTTAAAATAATCTATATCAATAAGAAGGACAGAATATCCCACATTTTTCTTATTTGAGCGTTTATTATTGCCTGATTTTTCAATTACCATATTTTTTACATCAGCTTCAATTTCATGAATATAATTTTCAAAAAGATATCTTCTGTTTTTAAGTTTTGTCAGGGGATCAACAAGGGATAATTCTTTCAATGTCTCATTTTTATTAATCAATTCTATATTCAGTTTCTCGGTTTGTTCAACCAGTTGCATATTTTCATATTTTAATAAGAGATAATCGCTCAGGTCACGATTAAGCCTTTTAGCACTTATTGAAGAGATAGTATAAAATATTAAACCCATTATCGTCATAGGTGTTGTTACTGGGGTACTAAATCCAAAAATTACTATAGTCGGTAGTAGAAAAACTGTGGCTGAATATCCAAAATACATCATAAGATTATTATGATAAGACCCAACACTACCAGCAACCATACCTCCCAATATAAAATAGATGAAAATAATATATTGGAAATCAATGTATTGGAAAAAATATAATGAACATGAACTAAATAATAATCCGGCAATTACAAAAGAGGAGAAAATTGCAAATTGCCATTGTCTATATTTAGTTTGTTTGACCCCTCTTCTGAAGAGGTTAACCATACCATATCTTAAAATAACAAAAGCGATATTTATAAAGGCCCATATTAGAAGTGTTTCATGGGGTACCAGATTCCACAAAACTATTATTAAAATCACAGCATTCAAAATGGTTGAAGGCATACTGATGGAAAGGTTGTCTACAAGAATTTTAACTTTTTCAGTCTCTACAAAAACTTCTTTTTCAGAAAATTTATCCATAGATATTATTTTATATAATGTTGTATTCAGTGGGATCATTGAAAATAAATAAAGCATTATGTTTTCTAAATATAAAGGTAACATATCTCAAAACTGTATTACGCACAAGTTTTCAAAATTTATTTTGTTAAATTATCAATGATAATCAGTCCTTAATCCTATGTTATCGAGGAGTACAATAAAATCGTTTTGGATTAAAAAATTATTTTTTTTATGATTAGATCTGATGATAATATTTTTTACTGTTAATTTGATAAGAAATAAACTGTAAAGAGCACATATTTATTACTCTTATTTATAAAAGATTTAGTAATACTTTTTTTCTAAAGTTTAAATTGAGCTCTTATTTTAAAGACATCTGTTGCCGGAAGATTTAGTATTTCCTCAACACCTGTATCTTTTTTTATTTGCTCAAGATTACTTTTTATTTCATCCATGGAGGGGGATATAAAGGTAAACCATACATTAAAATCGTTTTCCCTTAAATAGTTGTGAGTAACACCGGGGTATTTGTTTACAACTTCAGCAAATTCATTGATCTTTTCAGAAGGTACTTTCGCTGCACAAAGTGTACTTGTAAAGCCAAGTTTTTCAGGACCAAAATTACCACCAATCCTTCTAATAAATCCTGCTTCCTTTAAATTTCTTACCTTATCAAGAACAACTTCTTCACTGAGACCAAGTTCCTCAGCAATAACTTTATATGGTCTTTCTGCGATAGGAAAATCTGACTGAATCCTGTTTATAATCATTTTATCAATATCATCGAATTTAGTCATTTCATCTCCTATAAGAATAATTATAAATAAAGTAAAAGAATGAAAAAAAAAGGTCCCGCTATTTTAGCAGAACCTTTTTTTTGATTTTATAGTGGGGCAAAACTTAAAACTAAATGTGCTTAACTATACACATCCGGTTGGTTTTGGTAAACCAGCCATTTTACAAGCTCCTTTTCCCGGACCTGATGGGAAAAGCTCGTAAATATGCTTTAGTTTAAACTTTGTTAGTTTTGAAAGAACACGTACCATTGGAGCGATACCATTCTTTTTGTAGTAGTCCTGAAGAACATCAATAACCATTGTATGTTCATCATTCAATTCGTCAATACCTTCCTGAGTTTTAACGTAATCAACCCATTTTGGTGTGAAAGCGTTAAAATCAAGTAAGAAACCATCTTCATCAATTTCAAACTTTTCGCCGTCTTGTTCAATAACTTCAGCCATGCCTATGAACCTCCTGTTAAAAGATACTTAAAATAATAATAATATTTTCAAAAAAGGCTTTCCCTTAATATCCAAATTAAAAATACTCAAAAAAACTACATGAATGATTTAATTTTGTCAATATGTAACAAAAAAAAATTAGAAACAATAATAAACTAAGCAGGATAATCATAATTCAACTATCCCGCTTAATATTAATATTTCTTTATTTACCTAATATTCTTTTGGTGTAAGATTAATATCTTCAAGGGTAAAAACAGGTCCGTCTTTGCAAACCAGTTCCTTACCAATATTACACCTACCGCACATTCCAATACCACATTTCATTCTATTTTCAAGAGAAAGAATAATACGGTCATTTTTATAACCAAGATTCTCTAAAACAGGCAATGTAAATCTGATCATTATCGGAGGACCACAAACTATTGCATATGTATCAGCATCGGCTTGTGGTGCTTTTTGCTCAGTAATAGTTGGAGTAAAACCAACGTTGTAATCCCAGTTTGGAGCTTCAGTATCAATTGTAAGGTGCATATTGATATCATCACGTTTTTCCCACTCAACAAGCTCATCCTTATATAAGAGCATACCTGGGGTTCTTGCACCATAAACCACATCAATATTACCAAACTTACTTCTGTTTGCGGGATCAAGCATATATACAATTGATGATCGAAGTGTTGTAAAAGCAAAACCACCACCAATAATTAGTATATTTTTACCTTCAAGAGTATCCCATGGATACCAGTTTCCTAAAGGTCCTCTTAGACCCATTACATCTCCAACCTTCATCTGATGAAGATGAGTTGTAACAACACCGGATTTAAATACAGTAAACTTAACAAATCCCTTTTCAACAGGAGATGATGCTATTCCAATTGGAATTTCACCCACACCTGGGATTGATAACTCTGCAAATTGTCCAGCCTGGTATGCAAATTTCTCTTCATCCCCTTCATTAAGGAAGACAAATTTAAAAGTTTTTAGACTTTTATCTTCTGTTGCAACCTCTATATCATCAATACGTACCGGATATGGCAAATATGGATTTTCCACAATTTTCCTCCTTTTATTCACCTACTTAACAGGCTCTGGTACATGGTTATTCATGACATCACAAACTTTACGGATATCTATGTTTACAGGACACTGATTAACGCATCTACCACATCCTACACACATGATCCCTTTTTCATACTTGTCTACAAAGTATTTAAGTTTATGCATAAAGCGCTGTCTCACCCGGTGTTCTTTTGTTCCTCTTGGGTTATGACCTGTAGTGTGCATTGTAAATAATGGGAACATGCAACTATCCCAGTTACGAACTCTTACACCATCTTTACCTTTAACCTCATCCTGAATGTCAAAACACCAGCATGTAGGGCATGCAAAAGTACAGGTTCCACAATTCAAGCATGCAAAAGAAAGATCTTCCCAGAAATCAGCATTGTATAGATCAAGAGTTGAGAAATCTTTTAGTTTATCCGTTTGAACACTTGAAGTGATTTTAGCTTCGGCATCCTTCTTTCCAGCTTCAAATGCAGCTTCATCACCTGCATCACTAAAACCTGCTGCTCCAAGAAGTGTTTCACCTTTCTCAGTTAATGCTTTTGCAACATAAGATGCGCCATCTTCTTTAAGAAGAATGTCTAAACCCTCTTCGTTGTAAGGTCCACATCCGGTTGATGTACAAAAACAAGAATCACATGGCTTATCACATGCAAGACCTACAAAAGTTGTAGCTTCATAAAGCTTTAACCAATAAGGATCTTTGTAGTCATCTGTATCAAAGTTCATCTTCACAAGGTTAATTGCTTTTGCATCACAAGGTCTTATTCCAACTACAGCTCTTGGGGAGTAGTCTTTTTTAACCTCTTTCATGATGTGATGATCTTCTTTATTCTCATCAACAGAGTATTCCAGCATCTTTTCAGATTGAGGAAATACAATGGATTTAGGCGAAAGCTTGGTATTTAAAAAATTAAAATCAGGCTCTTCACCTTTAGCAAGTTCTTTGAAATTATGAGCATCCCCGTCCACAGCAGGACCAATAATCTTATAGGTGCCTTGAAGACTTGAAACACCGGAAGCCCATTTTGCTTTGTCTATCTTTATGACCTTCATAATATTATGTTCCTAACTTTATTTAATAAAGGTTTGTGGATCATCCAACTTGAATGTATCAAGTGGTGGACGTTCTTCTGAATTAAGTCCAGCTTCCCAAGCAAATTGATCAAAACACTCTTTTTCAAGCTTTTTAGTAAAATGTCTCATATTTATACCTTGAGGACATGCAGATTCACAAGCTCCGCAATCTGTACATCTACCAGCACAATGATAAGCTCTTAAAAAGTGGTATGTTCTAACATCAATTGGGTCCATACCCTTACCAACCCACTGTGGTTTTGACTCATCCACAAAACAGGTTGGACAGTAACAAAGAGGACAAGCATTTTTACAAGCGTAGCATCTTGTGCAAGGTTCAAGAAGATCTTTAAAAAACTCCCATTTCTCCTCAACACCCATAGCTTCGATTTTTTTAACGTCCTCATAACGATCAACTTTAGTCTCTTCAACTTCAGCTGCAACAAGTTCATCATAAACAACAGGGTTTTTATGGTGACAAACCTTACAGTTTTCCTGAAGATCGGATGAATCTTCCTTTTTTGTCATTCCAGAACAAGGAACTCCAATTATGAAGAGCTGATCTCTCTTTATTTTATTTTCAATGATCTGGGTATTTATGTTTCTTGAATCACAACCTTTTGCAATAATAGCAACTTTATCTTTTCTGTTTGTAAGATAGTTTGCAAGGTTGATTCTGCAATTTGAATCCCATACCAAATCATTTATTTTTTCAGAACTTCTAACGATACAGGGCTCATTTGAGTTTTCAACAGAGCCTTTTCTGTAACCGATAACAGCTTCAACTGTGCCATCTTTAAGGAGACGCTCTGAAATTTCTCTAATTTTCTCAGTATATGCTTCCATTTAAGATGCCTCTTTAACAAAGTTTTTATTTGGTCCTAAAGCTTTAACTTTTTCAGTTACATCTTTTACAACATCAACAAATTTTGTTGATTCTGCAGATGAGATCCATGAAAATTGCAGTCGACCAGGTTCTATTCCCATATGCTCCATTAATTCTTTCATAAGAGCAAACTTTCTTCTCGCAAAGTAATTACCTTCCAGGTAATGGCAGTCGCCAGGATGTCAGCCGGATACCCAAACTGCATCTGCTCCTTCCCGAAGTGCTGCAAGAAAGAACTTTGGACTCATTCTTCCTGTGCATGGAATTCTAACAACACGTACATTAGCCGGATACTGAGCACGTCCTACTCCTGCCAAATCGGCCGCTCCGTAACTGCACCAGTTGCATAAAAAACTGACTATTTTTGGTTCAAAATCAGCCATTTTGTAAATCTCCTTTATATTAACCAATCCCTTTAAGGGAAAATTTTAATGCAATTCTTTTAAACAGCTTCTTTAACATTGACCAGCTGAGCATAAATCTGACCAGTATCAAAACCATTATGATTAATAGCACCGGATCTACAGGAAGCTACACAAAGACCACAACCTTTACATAAAACAGGATTGATTTCTGCTCTACCAAGATTTGGACCTTTAGCAGTTGTAAACGAAGGTGCTGAATATGGACAAACTGAAACACATATTCCACAGGAACTGCAATTTTGTGGACTTGTTACAGCTATTTCACCATTTGTGTGAATACTTTCCCTTGCAAGCAGAGTAACCGCTCTTGAAGTTGCAGCCTGTGCATGGGTGATAGATTCATCAATAGGTTTTGGATAATGTGCCAGACCACAAAGGAAAACACCATCTGTAGCAAATTCAGAAGGCCCCAATTTTGCGTGTCTTTCAACATAGAAACCACTATCATTAACTGGCAACTTAAAGAATTGTGCAATTTTTTCATCCCTGTTTGGAATGATTGCTGTTGCAAGAGTCAGAAGATCAACTCTTATCTCAAGAGGACGACCAAGTACATGATCTGTTACATTTACAATAACTTCACCGTCTTTAACTTCAACTGAAGGTTTATTATCTCTGTCGTAACGGATAAAAATAACACCCAGCTCTCTTGCTTCTTTATATAAAAGTTCACGTTCACCGTATGTTCTGATATCACGGTAAATGATATATACGTTCATTTCAGGCTTAAGTTTCTTAAGCTCGATAGCATTGTCAACAGAGTGAGTACAACAAACTCTGGAGCAATATGGACGATCTTTTTCTCTTGACCCAACACACTGGATGAATGCTGCAGATGTCATATCCTTAAGAGCAGCGTCATTATCCATAAACTTTCTATCAAGATCAAGGGCTGTTATGATTCTATCATCCTGTCCATAGCAGTATTCTTCAGGCTTATATGGAGAAGCTCCAGTTGCCATAACTGCAATACCGTGTTCGATTTTGTTATCGCCGGAAATTGTTGTTTCAAAGTTTCCAACAAAACCTTCAACATCAGTAATTTCACTATTTAGATGAACAGTAATTTTATCATCAGAATCTATTGCGCTTGAAAGTTCAGCAACTTTTTCCCTAACATCTTCTCCCTGAACGGTTTTTAGAAGATTATGGGCTTGTCCACCTAACTTGTCTGATTTTTCTATAATATGAGTTTCATAACCCTGAGTTGCAAGACTTTTTGCTGTAGTCATACCGGAAAGACCACCACCTAAAACAAGTGCAGTCTGGTTAACCTGAAGTTCAGCTTCTTTCAGAGGCTGGAACAGAGCAACTTTTGCAATACTCATTCTGATTGTATCTTTAGCTTTTTCTGTGGCTAATTCAGGAGTTTCTTTATGAACCCATGAGTTATGGTTTCTGATATTTGCCATTTCAAAAAGATACTTGTTAAGACCTGCTGCAAGAAGAGTTTCTTTGAAAAGTCCCTCATGTGTCTTTGGAGTACATGCAGCAACAACAACTCTGTTAAGATTCTTTTCTCTGATTGTCTCAGCTATCTTTTCCTGTGTATCCTGACTACATGAGAACATGTTGTTAGTAACAAACTCAACATAAGGAAGAGTTTCACAGTATTCAGCAACAGCCTTAACATCAACAACACCTGCTATGTTTGTTCCACAGCTACAAACGAAAACACCAATTCTTGGTCTTTCATTATCCACATTTATTTCAGTAATAACTTCTGCAATTTTTACATTTGTATTTCTGCTTTCAGTAAGGATCTCACCGGCAGCAGTTGCAGCAGCACTAGCATCAATAACTGATTCAGGAATATCTTTAGGTCCCTGGAAAGAACCGCAAACAAAGATACCATCTCTTGAAGTTTTTACAGGATTGAATACAGAAGTTTTTGCAAAATTATTATCTGTTAGCTCAACACCTAATTTACCTGCAAACTCAACCGTTTCCGGAGGAATTTCAAGGCCAACAGAAAGAACTATCATATCAAACTGTTCTTTTACAATCTCACCATTTTCATTTGCATATCTTACTTCAAGATCGTCAGTACCAGTAATTGGGTCAATAGTGTGAACACGACTCTTCACATATCTAACACCCTTATTTTCTTTGGCATCTTCATAGTAAGCTTCAAAATCCTTACCTGGCGTTCTCATGTCCATATAGAAAATAGCTGTATCAAGTTCCGGACCATTGTGCTCTTTTGCCATTACAGCTTCTTTTGTTGCATACATACAACATACAGAAGAGCAGTGGCTATTATCACAACGATTTATTTCTCTTGATCCTATACACTGGAACCATGCAATTTTCTTTGGCTCTTCATTGTCAGAAGGGCGTACAAGGTGTCCACCTGTAGGTCCTGATGCTGAAAGGATTCTTTCCATTTCAGTTGAAGTTATAACATTTTTGAACTTTGAATACTGATATGTATCAAAGATAGATGGATCAAAAGGTTTGAATCCAGGTGAAAGAACAACTGAACCAACATTCAGTTTTGTTGTTTTTTCCTTTTGATCATAAACAATAGCGCCAGTTGGACAAACTTTTTCACAGTTTCCACACTTGTCCTTGATCATTTTAATACATTGTGTAGGATCGATAGCGTACTTTAAAGGAACAGCCTGTTCATACTCTACGTAGATCGCTTTCCTTTTTCTAAGTCCTTCATTATAAGTATCAACAACTTTCTTAGGACACTTTTCCGTACACAAACCACAGGCAATACATTTCGATTCATCAACAAATCTTGGGCTTTCAAGAAGTTCGACTTCGAAATTTCCAGCCTCGCCTTTAATATCAACTACCTCACTTAGAGTTTTTAACTCAATATTCAGATGCCGGCCGACCTCGACCAGTTTAGGTGAGATAATTCACATTGCACAATCGTTGGTAGGAAAAGTTTTATCAAGCTTTGCCATCACCCCACCGATTGAAGCATTTTTTTCTACAAGATACACATAGTATCCTGAATCTGCAAGATCAAGAGCGGATTGCATACCTGCAATACCACCACCTACAACCATAACAGATCCAATTACATCCTTTGACATGGCTAATCTCCTGTAATTAATTTCTTTGCAAATAACCCTGCAAAACAACTTATCAAAAATACTAAATTTTCAGCTCGCATAGAGCATATTCTGTTAAATCTGTTGATAATTCAAAAAATCTATGTAATTTTTTAAATAAAAAATTACAGATGTAATTTTCTAAGTTACCAGATTTTTTTGTAAATCAAATCAATTAAAAAAAAGAATTGATTTATTTTACCAAAAATTTTTAAAGAATTTTAGATTCATTTTTTTGTTCAAAACCAATAACTGCATCTGTTTTTGAAATAATCATTATAAAAAATGAATCCTTTTTCATTTACTTAAAAATAAAAGAGATATGTTAGCATTAAAATATAATTATGAAAACTAAAAAAAGAATCAAAATAGTTGTAATATATGGTCCAACTGGCATTGGAAAAACAAGCACAGGTATAAATCTTGCCCGGGATTTAAGCGGGGAGATCATTAATGCTGACTCGATGCAAATATACAAAGAGATGACAATAGGTACAGCAAAACCCGATGAAGCCGAACTGGCAGCCATTCCACATCATTTAGTTGATATAGTTTCACCCGATGAAAGTTTTGATGCAGCTCTTTTTGCAGAAGCTGCAGGAAAAAAAATTGAAGCACTTTCCAAAAGAAATATTCTGCCAATTATCGTTGGTGGGACAGCTTTTTATATCAAAGCACTTTTATATGGTTTATTCAGAGAAAATCCGGCAAATCAGGAAACTCTTGAAAAAATTGGCCTTGAATATAACGAGAAAGGGCCCAATGAGATGCACAACAAACTGAAATCTGTTGATCCTGTTTCAGCAGGTAAAATTCATAAAAATGACAGCTTCAGAATTATAAGAGCTCTTGAAGTTTTCCAATCAACAGGTAAACCGATCTCTTCATTCCAAAAAGATCATGATTTCCAGGATGAAAAGTTTGATTCTCTTAAAATCTGCTTAACAATGGACAGAGAAAAACTGTATGACAGAATAAACAGAAGAGTTGATATTATGATAGACAGTGGCCTTCTGGAAGAGGTTAAAGGACTTATTGCAAAAGGCTACACTAAAGATCTTAAATCCATGAGATCTATTGGTTATAAACATATGACAGAGTTTATTGAAGGTGTTAATGACTGGGAAGAAACTGTCAGGCTTTTAAAAAGGGACACAAGAAGGTATGCCAAAAGACAATTTACATGGCTTCGAAAAGAGAAAGATGTAAACTGGGCAGAACCATCAGATTATAATAGAATCAAAAAGATTACAGAAGAATTCTTAAAATCATAGTTTATTAGAGATTCCCTTATCAATTCAAGTGGAGAGTTCAAAAACAGTGTCAATAATTTAATAATTCTTATAAAAAATCAACTCAGGAAATTGATAAACACTGCATTAAAGCTTATTTCTCTCAATTAGTTAGCTTAAATCATGACATGACCAATAATTAAGGTTTTTAAGAAACATCACCCAAATGGGTGATGTTTTAATATTTTAGAAAAGCTAAAGTATTTTTAATGAATTATTGAAAGGAACCTCTAATAATTAGAATTATGATTGAAATTCAACGTTTATAAAAGTTTTCAGTTTTATAAAATCTCTGCTTGAGAAAAAAATAACGAGCGGATTCGTTTATAAAATGCTTTTCTTTTATAAAGTTTACAGTTCTTTGTTTATTAAGACTGTCCATTGTTTTGTTTTTTATTTCTTTTAAAAGAAGTGAACCGAGCCTCTCTTAATTAGTATAAGTGATGCGATACCAAGCATGGCCAAAAATAACGACCCGA
>JAAELO010000586.1 GCA_024226555.1 Desulfobacterales bacterium
ATTCCTAAAATAATTATAAATGGAATCGTGAGATTGAAAATAACCAACTTATTTCACCAAATTTATTTTTAAAATGTATAACGTACTGCTCACCCAACAGAAAAAGCCCCGACACACTTCCTGAAGGCTATAATGACAACACACTTCATTGAGAAGAAAGGCTCGCCGGCTTTTTCTGTTGGCGTGCAGCAGATTGATAGTAATTGAGCCTTCCCCCAACGACTACCTTGTCGTATAGTGTGAATAGGCATTAAACACAAACAAAAAGGAGAAGACTCAATGCAATTTTACACCAAACAGCACGACTATTACTGCGGAATCGATCTTCACACAAAAGTTATGTACCTTTGTATTCTCAATTCTCAAGGAGACGTTGTTTTTCACAAAAACATGAACGCTAATCCTGAGGCCTTGACCAAAGCAATAGAACCCTTTAGAGAAAATTTGGTAATAGGCGTTGAGTGTATGTTTACCTGGTATTGGGTATCAGATTATTGTGCAAAAAACAATATCCGTTTTGTCTTAGGCCACGCTTTGTATATGAAAGCAATTCATGGTGGAAAAGCCAAAAATGACAAAATTGATTCATATAAAATTGTCTCAATACTGCGTGGCGGGACTTTTCCTATGGCTTACAATTATCCCAGTGAAATGAGGGCTACCAGAGATCTTTTAAGACGTCGAATGCATTTAATGAGAAAACGATCTGAATTGTTGTCTCATATTCAGAACACTAATTATCAATATAATTTGCCGGAATTCGGAAAAAAAATAACTTATAAATGCAACAGACATTTACTTGAAAACCACTTTCCCGATCCAAGTGCCCAACGTAGCGTGGAACTTGATATCGAAATCGTTGATGCATATGATAAAGAGCTGTCAAAAGTAGAATATTTCCTTAAAAAAAATGCTAAATCCCACGACTACTTGAGTTATATGATATTGAAATCATTTCCGGGGATAGGTGATATTCTCAGTCTTGTAATTCTTTATGAAATCGATGATATTGGTCGTTTTAAATCCGTGCAGAGATTTTCATCATATGCAAGATTGATAAAATGTCGTGCAGAATCTGCCGGTAAAACTTTCGGAACTTCAGGTGCTAAAATCGGTAACGCATATTTAAAATGGGCTTTTTCCGAAGCAGCTATTCTATTTATGCGGTACAATCCTGCAGCAAAAGTATATGTAAATAAACTTTCCAGGAAACACGGTAAAGGCAAAGCAATTTCAATCCTTGCTGCAAAAATAGGAAGAACAGTATATTTTATGCTTAAAAGAAAAAGCACTTTTAATGCTGATTTATTTGTATTGAATGTGTAGATATCATATCGCTGTAGCCTGAAAGCCTAACTGGAGCGTTTCGGTATTATCTTATGGAAAATGATTTTTATCACTGTGGCATGACCACCTTTAAGAAATCATTCTTAAGAAAAAGTTCCCGCAGCCCGTGGCGTTGATTGGCACAGCGATATGATTAACATAATTAACATTTAAAAAACCTGCGCCTTCCCCGACCCCGAGTCTAACTGGGAGGTCTCATAAAAAAAGATCAAACCAACTTTTTTGAATAGGGCGGTATAAGGTCACCAAATTATTTCTAGGGCGTTTACTTTTCGGCTTTTTAAAAGTAAACCGTCAGCTAAGCTGTATAAGAGACCCTCAATATGTGTTTGTAGCAGGA
>JAAELO010000587.1 GCA_024226555.1 Desulfobacterales bacterium
TTAACTTTTTTAAATATTTTTTTTTAAATCTATAAAAAACATTTAAAAAACCAAAAATCGTTTTTTAAATTTCGCAGAATTTAAAAAAATAATCAAAATACAAAAGATATTAAATTTTTTAAAAAAAATAAAATTTAAAAATATTTAATTTTTCAAATTTTATCAAATTTAAAAATATTTTATTTTTGAAATTTTATGAAACTTAAAAAACTTTTTCACAACGTACGGCACTTTCACGGGGTGGTGTGTGTGCGGAGAGGGTTTAAAAAAAACAACAAATCAGGAGTTGAAATTGTGCACTGCCCTTTCTCGCTCTTACACTTTTAGGCTATGTCACTACTTTGTTGGCTTTGATTATTTTTTTAAATTTTCAATAACTTAAAAAATTAAAGAAAACCAATCGCAAGAACAAGATAGCCTCAGTGCATTCAAAACAGTGCTCATCAAAACATTTTTTAATTTTTTGAAAAATTTAATTTTTTTAAATTTGTGTTGATTTAAAAAACTTTTGTTTTTTAAATTGTTCTTAATTTAGAAAATGATGTTTTTTAAA
>JAAELO010000588.1 GCA_024226555.1 Desulfobacterales bacterium
ACAAAGTCAGAAATCATCATTCTTTTCAGATTTCTCTTGCTTTAAAAGCTGTTGATTTACTGCCGGTTTCAAAAAAAGAAAATACCATTAATATTGTTGATATTGGCAATTTTTCAGGAAATCATGTTTTATATTTAAGTGAGTTGCTTAAACAAAGAAGAATTAAAGCTAATACTATAATACTCCCCAAAATTCGGACAGTGTGATAAGGTGTATCGGAACAAAAAATTCCTTCAACAAGAAAGGAGGAAAAATGGGAACGATACGCAAGACACATCCAGCAGCATTCAAGGCGAAAGTTGCATTGGAAGCGGCAAAGCAGGAAAAAACAATCTCTCAACTGTCCAGTGACTTTGGGGTTCACTCAAATATGATAACAAAATGGAAAAGCCATTTATTAAAGGAACTGCCGGGCATATTCGCGAATGGGCGAACAAACAAAGACAAGAAAAATCAAAAAGTTATAGAAGAGCTTTATAAGCAAATCGGCCAACTCAAAGTTGAACTGGACTGGCTAAAAAAAAAATCTGAACAGTTGCATTGACTGGAAAAAGAAGTGCATACAACCGGAGCATCCACAAATACCGGTAGTTAGACAATGTGAGCTGTTAGACTTTTCCAGATCGGCATATTATTATGAATCCCGGGGTATTAGTGATTATAATAAACTTTTAATGCGTCTTATAGACGAGGAACATACCAAGTATCCGTTTTACGGTGTTCTCCGCTTGACTGCGTGGCTGCAACGCAACGGACATATGGTAAATCTCAAACGAATAAGACGGCTTATGAGACTTATGGACATAGCGGCGGTTTATCCAAAACCGAAATTAAGTAAGCCCTCAAAAGAGCATGAAATATATCCTTACCTTCTTAAAGGGGTTAATATCACAAGACCCAATCAGGTCTGGTGTACTGACATAACTTATATTCGCACAGTGCATGGATTTGTCTATCTTGTGGCTGTCATGGACTGGTTCAGCCGCTATGTTTTATCGCATGAGATTTCTAATACAATGGATAACAGGTTTTGTATTAACGCTTTGAACAAGGCGCTTGAGATTTCAAAGCCCGAAATTTTCAACAGCGATCAGGGGTCACAGTTTACAAGCAATGACTTCACAAGTTGTTTGAAAAACAACAAAATTGCCATAAGCATGGATGGACGAGGCAGATTCTATGACAATATTTTCATTGAAAGGCTGTGGAGGAGTGTAAAATATGAAAAGGTGTATCTCAACGAATATATAACTGTAAAAGATGTTGTAATTGGAATTGCCGATTATTTCGATTATTACAATAATCAAAGACTGCATCAGGCTTTGGGAGACAAGTATCCCGCAGAACTTTATTTCAAAAAACATAATTGAAAAATGTGGCGTCCTTCATAAAGTCCAAAGTAGTTTATACCTTCTTTTTTAGCAAGTCTCAAATATCATAACATGGTAGTAATAGCACTCCGATAATAGTACTTGTTTACTATTAGTACTATTACCATTTCAAGCAAAAGACAGGTGCTTTAGAAGTAAACTTTAACTACTATCAGCAAATTATTTCAATAAAAATACGGTATTTATAGTTTGCGTCCGATACTGCATAGCAGCTGCTATATATAGCCCTTATTTACTCTCATTAGAATATTATCTGTTACTTCGGGAACGGTAAAAACATCTGCGTTCCCGTTTTTTTAAAAAACAATAGCAAAGTAAAACAAAAAAGTTTTGAATGAATGATCTGTATTTATCAATTACTATAATTACTATAAATCACTATGTAGTAATGTAGCAACGTAGTAATGTAATAATGTAGTAAAGTAACCTATCTCTTGAAACAAAATTACCATTAACACTTTTGGGTTACCTATGTCTCTATGTCCAGACATCTGTCATAGAAACGCTAAAAAAGTGGAAAATGAAGGATGTTATAAAAATAATTTAATCCTTAAAATTTTTGGGTGGCTAAAAATGCTTTCTTCTTTCGGAACACCCAGACAATTTTCTGAATCTCTAAAATAATCAATGCCTTTTGAGTTTATCGCTTTGTTAGGGATATATATAATATAAGGCGGAAAGGCGGACAGATATGATATTATAAATCCGCCCGCCCATATCCCACCTGTCAGGCGCTCGGGTTGCTCTCCAGCATTGCCCTATCCTCCTGAAAGGCATTTGAAAACTATCTCATAGTTTTTAATCTGTAACAAATAATATCAACTCAATTACAATACACCTTATTTTTGCTCTTTTTTTGTCTTGACAATGGGGAGTATCTTATCCTTCATTTTACGGTTTACACTTTTCCATTTCTGAGGTTGTTTTGAAATGTGTTTTTAATCCGAAAGGTGGAAAAGTGAAAAGGTGGAAAAGTGGAAAAGAGAAGGATTCCTGAAGTTCCTTTCCACTTTTTCACTTTTGCCAGCGCTTCGGTATAAAAAAGTATCAACTATATACTTTTGGGCTTTGTGAAGGATACCAAAAAAAATGAATAATAACGAAACAATAGACCT
>JAAELO010000589.1 GCA_024226555.1 Desulfobacterales bacterium
GAAGTTTGTTTATTCTATAGATGTTTTGTTGATAATTTCAATAGCAAAATCAAAATATGTTTTCGATCATTTGATTTAATATTTGAGAAAAAAACAGCTTTTTCTATAATATTTTTATTTTCAAAAAAAGGTATTTTAGTATCAAAAAAGATACCGTCTTTATCAAATTTTTCAATACTAAAATCATTTAGACCATTGTATTTGTTGAGTAAAATTCCTGCAATTTTGAAACAATAGTTAGGATCTTTACTTTGTTCTCGTAAATTCTGAACAAGGATATGTAGGTCTTGTACCAGGTTTTCCTTTAGTTCAAATGGTATTACAATCCAATCAGTAGCTGTAAGAATAAAATCAAAGAGCTTGTTTTCCAATTTAGGACTGTTTATTATTATGTAGTCGAAAGATTCGTCAATTTTTTCAAATGTGCTAAAATTGAAATTTTTCGGTTGATCATATGGAATACTAAGAAGGTTTAAGAATCTCATTTTTGTTCTTATAATCTCACCATCAGAGTTCTCAACCTCAATACTATTATTAATAAGAAAGTTTTTTATATTGACTGTACTATCTATAAAAAGGGTTTTCTTTTCAAACAATCCAAGTGTAACTGCAAGGTTTGCAGCTGTTGTTGTTTTTCCAACGTTATCCGTTTCACTTAATATCGAAATTGTTTTAGACATATAATTTATTTAACATAGTTACATTTTTTTTAAAAGCTTAAGTCACTTATTATAGTCGTTTCCAGTTGTTTTTCATAACAAAAAATGACAAAATGTGGTTAAATATTATCCATAAAATGATAATCTTAGTGCAATAAAATTAAATTATTTATATCTTCTAAATTTAAAATTCAAATATTTGCTTGAAATTTTGGATGAAATTTGAAAATTTTAGTATTTAGGATTATTTCTTATTAGTTTTTAAGTTAAGGAACGGAGAACTCTTTGAGCCCTTCAATTACATTTTCTGGCGTAGACAATGCCATCTCAAATCTAAACTATAGAAACAAAAAAGCTCTCAAATATAAGTTTGTTAAAGCGGTAAGGGGTTTTTATTCGGAAGAAGCTCAATTTGATTCAATTAGTCAGATTGAAGTGGATGAGCTAATAGGGTTGATTTGGGAAACTGAAGACCCCAAAGAGATAAGATCAAAAAGAATAAACTTTAATAGTATCAAAGCTGCTGTAAATACAGATTTTAAAAAAATATACGATAAAGGTTTAAATTTTGAAGGATTAACAATAAGTCCTTCAAATACATTTGAGATGTCAGCTGAGGCAAAAGACCAGCTTTTGGAATCTTTTGTAAACTCTATTCGAGCAGATGGTAAACTTGATTTTCATAAAGTTTCCCAGGTTCTAAATATGATCAACGCATTTCTTGAGTCTGCAACAACTTCTATTCAGGAGCAGGATACCGATGAAGTAATCAACAAAATCCAATCAATATTAAATAATATTTCAACAAAAGTTGTTGATACAAAAGATGGTCAGCCTATTCTGGCAGAGGATGAAAGATTGATCATCAGACCTGATGAACTAATTGACGATGAATTTGAATATCTTGAAGATGAATCTGATGAAAATGAATTCGATTTTGAAGGAGTAGAAGACGAACCTGAAGAAGATGATCTTGAATTTATGGATTCAGAGGAAGATGAGGACGAGTTTGAAATTGATGATGAAGATGAATTCGAAGACTTGTTGGATGAAGAACTGGATTTTATAGATGAAGAAGATGAGTTTGAAGATGAAGAGATAGATGATGATGAATATGAAGAGATTGAAATTGGCGAAGATGAACTGGAAGCTGATGATGAAATAATAAGTGAAGTTGATGATGATGATGAA
>JAAELO010000590.1 GCA_024226555.1 Desulfobacterales bacterium
CTTTAATGGACATCCTTTAAAAAAAATTGTCTGTCTTATTCCGGATCCATCGTGGATAGTGTATTTTTTTATATCGAAAATTATACCTTTCATTTTTAGTAAATAAGATAAACCAAAATTAAGCGATTATGTTCAATGAAGATTGCTGATATTTTGAAAATCAAAAAATTTTACCCTGTTTAAATACAATTTAGGAACGAATCATAAATAATTTATAATTCCTTACTTGTTCTTTTAAGTTTTTCCAGCGTAAAACGGAACTTAATCCTGTATTGCATTAACATACAGCAAAAAGAGTGTATTTTTTCGGATAATGTAGCAACTACAAATAAACTATATTTTATTGAATAAAAATAGAATAAAGTATGTTTTGTAGTAAATTTATATTATTTTTGCAGCATGTATATACAGAAAAATATAAGCAAACGTAAAAGCGGAAAGGTATATAAATCAGTGCTTTTATGTCATAAATATAGAGAGAACGGTAAAATAAAAACCAAAGTTCTTGCTAATCTTTCAATGCTTCCTGATGAAGCTATTTTGTCTTTGGAAAATTCTATAAAAAATCCCGGTAAAGGAACAACAGTTTTATCAAAAGACATAAGTGTAGAAAAAGTTATTGAATATGGATTCTTTTTTATTTTGATAAATTTATTAAATCGACTTCGAATTTCCGAAACACTTGATAAAATAATGCCTAAAGAAAGCCCTATTGTTAAATTGCTGATTATAGGCAAGATAATAACAAGAGGCAGTAAACTTTCGATTTTTAATTGGATAAAAAGAAATCCTTTCTATGCTCAAGAGCTTGGAGTTAATTTAAAAACTTTAAAATTAGAGAATCTTTATCACACTGTTGGCTTATTACCTGTTTATCAGCCAAAAATTGAAAAGAAATGGAATTTATATAACAAGTCAAAAACAAAAGATGTTTTTTTGTATGACATCACAAGCTCTTACTTTGAAGGTGTTAAGAATCAACTTGCAGCTTTCGGATATTGTAGAGATGGTAAAAAAAACAAAATGCAAATAACAATCGGTTTAATTACTGACAGTGATGGTTTTCCTTTAAAAATAGAAGTTTTTAAAGGAAATGAAAACGATCATAAAACAGTAATCAAACAATTAAATGATTTGAAAGAAAATTTTTCAGCAGAACGTGTTATTTTTGTGGGAGACAGAGGAATGAAAATTCGTTACAACTTAGAAAAAATGTCAGAAATAGAATGTTCTGGAATTGATTATATAACAGGTCTTACAAAAGATGAAATCAAAGGACTTTTAAAAAAAGAAGTTTTACAATTAGACATGTTTTCAAAAGAAATAATAGAAGTTTCTGATGGCGACACTCGTTATGTATTGTCTATAAATCCTGAACTTTCAGACAATAAAAACAAATTACGAACACTGCTTAGAACTAAATTTGAAGATGAAATAAATGAGCTTCAACAAAAATGGCAAAAAAGAAAAAAGCAAAATAAATTAAACAAAGAAAAAATAAAAGCCGGACATAAAAATAACAAACTAGTAACAAAATTCAGTTCCAAACAAATAGACAGTTTCAAAAAAAGAGCATTTGAGCTTCTGAAAAAAGATAAAATGACTTCGTATTATAGTGTAACAATAAATGCATGGAGTTTTAAAATTGAATTTAATTTAGAACAATATAATAAAGATAAAAATCTGGATGGTTTATATGTAGTTGCAACTAGTGTGAAACGTCAGAGATTAGATACAAAACAAGTGAGAGAGCATTATAAAAAATTACAACATGTAGAGCATGCTTTTAGAGATATGAAAACAATACGATTAAATACCAGACCTATTTTTCATGTAAATGAAGCTCAAACCAGAGGACATGTTTTGATTACAATGTTTTCATTTGCAATTATTCACTTTATAGAAAAAAATATTTTTCCCATGTTAAAAGAAATTAATAAACAAGAAAAAGAGCAATTGTCGTATAAAGATATTGAAGAAGAACTCAAAGAAATAAAAGTTGTTGAATTAAAAATCGGAAAAGGGATAAAAAATATCCAAATAACAAAACTTTCTCAGCGACAGAAAACAATTTTTAAATCCTTAAATATTAAAGAAAATGAATTAACAAAAATAGCAATGTAGCAACTAAATCAAAAAAATAAGGATACTAAATCAATGAAATATAGGCTCTTATTTACTTAAAATCCGTTCTAACTTTGTATAGATTTTACTGTTCTTCTGATTTGCCTCTAAACAATTTAAAGCTTTTAGTCCCCAATCAGAAAGAATATCTAAATTCATAAAACGTGAATTAGTTCTTTGTTTTGGTGGTATTATATGAGATATATC
>JAAELO010000591.1 GCA_024226555.1 Desulfobacterales bacterium
AAATGCCTTGTATTTTATCCAAAATTCTAATTATTAGAGGTTCCCATTATTCAAAATCTGTTAGTCAAACCTTGAATAAAAAAAGTTATGCTCTTCTTTGTTTAAAAGCATGAACGCCAACTCTCCATAGAGTTTGCAGTGCTGAGGACCATGCATTTTGTTTTGGATTTACTTTTTTTCCTTTTCCTATTCTGTACATTTGGTACTCATACCATGTGAGTCCGATCATGACCATTGAATCAAGAGCTTTAATTCCGGTGCTTAGATGTGGAAGATATATTTTGTAATCAATATCATTAAGTACTTTACTTGGAAAATCTGTTTCAACTGCAAGTGGTCTTGCAATACCTATCATATCAGTAGCACCACTGTTTAGCGCGCTGATCATACCTTTAGCTGATCTGAAACCTCCTGTTAGAACTAAGGGAGCTGTAATTTTTTCTTTAATTTTAGCAGCATATTCAATGAAGTAACCTTCTTTTTCGTCTCCTGGTTTTCCCATCATATTTGGGTTTTCATAAGATCCACCTGAGATTTCGATTAGGTCTATTCCTTCTTTATCCAGAATTTCAGCAATCTTGATTGCTTCTTCAATTGTGAAACCACCATCTCTGAAATCGGATGAGTTTAGTTTAATACTGACAGGAAAGTCATTACCAACTTTTTTTCTCATGGCTTTGTAAATTTCAACAACGAAGCGGGTTCTTTTTTCAAAAGATCCTCCCCAACCGTCTTCTCTTCTGTTGTGATGTGGAGATAAGAACTGGTTCACGAGATATCCATGAGCACTATGAATTTGAACTCCTGTAAATCCGTATTCTTTTGCAAATTTTGCGCTTGTTGCAAATTTTTTAATTATCTCTAAGATCTCTTTTTCAGTTAGTTCCCGAGGTGTGTTAAAAGCATTTTTTAACCCTCCCCTAAGAGAAACTGCAGATGGTGCGACAGGACTTTTTGAAAGAAATTTTGGAGATTGTTTTCCGGGGTGATTCAGCTGTGCCCAAAAGTGTGTCTTATTTGATGTACCTGCTTTTGTCCATGATCTGAATTTATCGGCATCGCTTTTATCATCTAAAACAACATTTCTTGGTTCTCCTAGCGCTGTTCTATCTATCATAACATTTCCGGATATGGAAACCCCAATTCCTCCGTCTCCCCAGGCTTTATAGAGTTTGACAAGTTTCGATGTTGGGTTGTGGTCTTTATCTCCAAGTTGTTCGCTCATTGCTGATTTAAATAATCTGTTTTTGAGTTCAGAACCATTTTTTAGAGTTATCTTGTCATTTAGATTTTTATTTTCCATTGTTTTATCCCTTTTTAATATAAAGTTCATTTAACTACAAAAAGTGTATCAAGAATAACATCCACAGTTTTTTTAAGATCTGAAGTATTATTATCAATTTTTGTTCTAAGAAGACTGCCTTCCCATGTATCCCAGAAAATATCTGTTAAAGTTTCAGCAGTGAGATCATCTCTTATTAAATCTTCTTTTTGTGCCTTCTCTATTAATTTAACAAATCTTATTTTCCATTTGTTAAACGCTTCATTCATTGAGATAGCACATTGCTCACTTGATAAGCCAATTTCAGCAGCAAGATTACCAAGAAGGCATCCTTTCTGACCTTTAATCTCTATCTCTTTAATGGCTGTATAATAAACATTTTTCATAGTTGTAACAGGATCATCATTGGTTGAATCAATATAGGTATCAATCCTGTTGATCAGGTCTTTACTATAGTGAATAATGATTTCAGAAACATAATGTTCTTTACTATCAAAATAGTTATAGAATGAACCCTTTGGAATTTTGACCTTATCAAGGATTTTTTTAAGACCTGTTCCGTGATAACCAAATTCTGATATAAGTTCAATTCCCTGCTCCAAAAGGAGCTCTCTGTTTATTTTATTGTTTTTTAATCTTTTCATGTTTAAAATATTAGACCGGTCGTCTCATAAGTCAAGTAGGTGATTAAAAATATTCTAACTGCTCTCCAATATAAAGTTACCAAAAAAAATGAACTGAGTCTCTATTTGTAAATGAGTACTGGAATAATAAGAAAGAGGGGATTTATGTGGATATTGATAGTGGAAACCTCTTTTTAGTTCAACAGATAAATTTAAATCAGGGTGGCCAAGTTATAAAAAAACAATAGTTCACAGAAATATCATAGAGAAAAAACAAATCATTTTTTATGAAAAGGATTAAAGTTAGAAACAAAAGTGGTGAATCACATTTAGGACATCTCTTTAATGCCGATAAACTTGAAAAAAAGGGTTATGGAAAATTTGCATTGTTTAAATGATTACATTTGAAATCATAATACTAAGATGTTAAATAGTTTGAGATTTTAAAATTGAACTATGAAAAATTAAATTTAAACAGGAGGTTTTTGTGCTTAAAGATGGTGAAAAGGGAGCGATTATTCAGAAGGGGAAAGAGACATATGCTATAGCTCCCCACGTAAAATGCGGTGTGGTAACACCAGATGATCTTAGAAAACTTGCAGATGTTGCAGAAAAATATGATGCAGCAGCTTTAAAAATAACAAGTGCAGCAAGAATTGCTATAGTTGGATTAAAGGAAGAAGATATTGATAATGTCTGGAATGAACTTGATATGCCTGCCGGACATGCAGTGGGACTTTGTGTTAGAAGCATTAAAACCTGTCCTGGAACTACTTTTTGCAAATTAGGAAAACAGGATAGTCTTTCCATGGGCATGAAACTGGATGGAATCTATCATGGAATGAATGTACCAAGTAAAATGAAAATGGCTGTTAGTGGATGTAAAATTCAATGTGGTGAAAACTGTATAAAAGATCTTTCAATGTATGGAACCAAAGATGGATGGACTGTTCTTGTTGGTGGTATGGGTGGTACTGCACCAAGACTTGCAGATGTCTTAATTGAAGGACTTTCAACAGAAGAAGCTGAAGAGATGATACAAAAAGTTACAACTTATTATAAAGAGAACTCAAAGAAGGAAAGAATTGGTAAGATGGTAGACAGAATGGGTGGCATCGAAGCTCTTAAAGAAGCTGTTCTGAATTAAAAAAGGTGTATAGGTAATCTCTAAAGATTAAAAAATAAAGAGGTACTTTTTTAAGGAATCTCTAATAACTGATCTTTTTGCGAAACACAGATATAACAAAAATAAAACTGTAAACTTTATAAAATAAAACCTTTTTTATAAACGAATCAACCCGTTGTTTTTTGTTATGCCTTGTTTTTCATCAAAAATTCTAATTATTA
>JAAELO010000592.1 GCA_024226555.1 Desulfobacterales bacterium
AGTTGTTTTTTTGAAAAAGCAGTATTTCGCAAAAAGATCAGTTATTAGCGACTCCTCCAGAATAGATATTCTGGAACCTAACTGCCTAATAACACATAATATATAAAAAGTGTTACTTAGAAGAGGTTCCCTAAAGGGAATCTCTAATAATTATGTCTTTATTGGAACATAAGGTACGTTATTAACCCCAACAACGCACCTTAATCCTATTTTCAAAAATCAAAATATAATTCTATTTTGTTCCAAAACGCTCTTTCCCTAATTTTTTAGCCTTATGTCCCCACTTTGAATAGATTTTTTGAATTTTTCCGGATTTCACCAGTTTGGTCATTTGTTTATCAAAGATTTTAATAAGTTTTTTAGACCTGTCTGTATTAGAAAATTTTAAAAATAACTTATTACCCAATTTCATTGTTTTCATTTCAAAATTTTTGATATTTAATCCCAGTTTCTTACCAGCTTGTTTAACACCATTCTCATAATCTATTAATCCAAATATCCTGTTGGCAGATAACATTTTAACACCTTGACTCAGATTGGTTAGCTCATATTTTTTTACTTTGACATTAAGCCATTTTTTTTTATGGTAGTCATATCCTCTGATCCAGCCTACTTTTTTTCCAGATAACGATTTAATACCTTTTTTCTTCCAATTAACCTGATCCTTTTTGAAAAATATAACGATAGGGTCTTCAACGCTTATATGCCATTTAGGATATAAATAATTTTTTCCCGATTGTTTCTTGTAGAAGTAATCTCCAACTATTGCATCTGCTTTCTTTAATAAAACAATGTTATCAGCACGTTTCCAGGGCATAACTTTTGTATTAACTTTTACTCCCATTGGTTCATAGATCGCCTTTATAATCTCCCAGTATACACCAGTTCCATTTTTATTAGTAAACCCTGACCATTCTTCACAAACCACAGTAATATTATTCGAGAATGCTGTTGACTGAATTACAAAAAAGTTAACAATTAATAGTAAAATGAACATCTGAAATCTTTTCATAGGTCCTCCACGAGAGATTTGAATTTTTAAAACTATTTCTTTAAAAGGGTTATGATATTTAGATAGATTAATGAAAAAATTAAAACTTTAGGAATTATAACAGATTGAAAATTAAAACGAAAATTATATATTGGGAATCTCTAATAATTAGAATTTTGATTGAAATACAAGGATGAGAAAAAAATAACGAGCTGATTCGTTTATAAAACGCTTTTATTTATAAACATTATAACAGTTCTTTTTTAGAAATAATTCTGTTGTTTTGCTTTTTTAAAACAACTTAAGTAGTTCGGTTAAACAAACAAAACTAAAGCCTTTTGTTTTATAGACGGTTATTAGGTTCCCAATTGAAATTTTTTGTCAGGTTCCCCCACTTGAAATTTCAATAAAACCACTATAATTAGTAATAGGGTAATCTTTAATAATATAAAGGTGTAAAAATTATGGACTTCATTTCAATAGAAAAGGCAGGTTTTGAGGCTTGGCCAGCTTTTGAACAGCATGACAGAGATGGTTGGATTATTCGTTTTGCTGAAGGTTATACAAAAAGGGCGAATTCGGTTAACCCTCTGACTAATGCTGGGAATTCTGTCGAAAAACAGATTATTAATTATGAAGAGGAATACAACCACAGAAAACTTCCATGCATATTTAGATTACTATCATTCAATGATAATTCACAAATAGAGACTATTCTCGATTCCCGTGGTTATAATCGGGACGATCATTCTCTTGTACTCGTTCAGGAACTTCAAAGCAAAGAGTTTGTTTCTACTTCACTGGAACGTTTGGAAGTTGATGAATGGATGACCTGTTATTGCGAACTAAGTAAAAAAAATATAGAAGATCATAACACCCACATTAAAATGATCAATAGAATCAAGGATGGAATTTTACTTGTTGTTCTTAGAAGAGCTTCAAAAGAAGTATCATGTGGGTTAGGAGTAATTCATAATGGTATTTTTGGCATATTCGATATTGTTACTCATAATGAGTATAGAAATAAAGGATGTGGGACTGAATTAATCAATGGAATGTTGTCGTGGGCAGTTTACAACGGAGCTCATACAGCATATGTTCAGGTGGTTGCTGAGAACAGACCAGCGATTAATTTATATAAAAAACTTGGCTATATTCCAGGATATGAGTACTACTACAAAATTCAAAATTATAAACGATAAGGTGAGATCGTTAGGTTTACCTTCATAGTCATTTTTTTCTCATATCTTGTATTTGAATCAAAACTTTTATTATTAGAGGTTCTTAAACTATTCTAACTTTTTATTCACTTTTCAAAGTGATTCTCTTCATTTGCCTGATTCCTGTCAAAACTGTATCAATGTATAAAACTAAAAAGGAAGAGAAGAATGGATCAGAAATATCTTGATAAACTACTTTTTAATGCACTTAATAGTAACGACATTGAGGGAATAAAAGATGCTCTTGAAAAAGGAGCGAATGGAAATGTGGAAACAAAAAAAGGAGCTACTCCTTTAATGATTCTATCAAAATTGAACCACAACTCCATACCCTTAATAGAGCTTGCCGATTGTTTAATAGAAGCTGGTGCCGATGTCAATTACATCAATAAAAAGGGATTCACAGTTCTCTCAAATATGATGAAATCTGCATTTGTAGAGATCAATCTGTTTTCCCACTTAATAAAAAAGCACAATGCAGATATAAACCAAACTGTTAAGATTAAACAGGATGGGGAATTAAAAGAGTTTTCACTACTTGAGTTTGCATATATGAACTCTCTCGATAAAAGCATTATTGAGTTTCTTGAAAGTCTTGGAGCCAAAAAACTATTTGATAGTGATGAGCTCAAAGAGAGTTTTGAATCAAGATACGAAATAATGGATAAGGGTTTCAGAGATAGTGGCATTTATGACATTATCGAAGAAAAGACTTCTGGCAGGAAAAAGAATATCTTCCAAAAAGCAAAGAATTTTATTCTGAAATTATTTAAATAGAATTTTCTGAATCAAAGGTCTCTAATAAAAAAGCATATGTGAATCTCTAATAACTGCTCTTTTTGCGAAATACTTCGTTATTACCAAAAAAAACTGTTGTAAAATCGGTTCGTTATTTTTGGTCATGCCTTGTATTTCATCAAAAATTCTAATTATTAGAGGTTCCCATGTTCCCTTAAAGAAAAAGATATTGATCTGATTTGGTTCATACAATAACCAAATCAGATCTTGAGTTATTTCACATATTTTTTAATAATTGCATTATATCTACCGGATTTTCTAAGCATTTTGAGGCCTGCATTAAAATCATTTCTAATTGATGCATCATTAAAAAGTACTTTGTATTTAACTCCTTTAAAGAGTTCATGGAGCTTTATTTTAGCAGTAGTCTTCATACCCTTAACCTTTTTCTTATAAAACTTAAAAATATTTATATCAGAAACTATCAGGTCTGTTCTGCCTGAGTAAAGTAGTTTTACCTGTAATACCTGTTTTGCAATTTCTGAATATTTTGGATTTGATTTAACAGTTTTAGCATATAAAGGGCCAAGGTATTTTGTTGCATTCTGAAAAGCTACTATTTTTTTATCTTTCAAATCATTTATAGAATTGACCTTCACACTATTCTTCTTTAGAGATATAGCATAATTTTTATAGGTCATGACATCATTTGAGTAATTACCCTTAATACCAGATGATTCATTTATAGTTACTGCACCATCAACTTTTTTATAATCAACAGCTACTCTGACAAAAGGGACATATTTTATTTTCAGCACATGACCTTTTTTTGCAAGCGCTTCTTTAATAATATCATACTCCATCCCTGAGTTACTCTCCTGAATGATATAGGGTGGTAAGGACAGGCCCGCTACAAGAGTAACTTCTTTAGCGGTTGCTGAAAATGCGATGAACATAATAAAAATGAATAGGGCTAATCTTTTCATAATAATCTCCGATCTTTTAGGTGTTAATAGAACATATATAAATGCAATATAATTATTTTATATTCACTCAATTCCATAACGATCTTTTGAAAATTTATTTGCAGTGTGTCCCCATTTTTTATAAATATTTTCAATTTTTCCTGATTTTGAAAGTATGGTCATCCTTTTATCAAAAAATTTTATTAGCTCTTTTGAATTTTCTGTATTGGAAAATTTCAAAAATAATTTTTCGCCTAATCTAACTGTTTTCAGATCATATTTTTTTAAATCAATTCCTAATTTTCTGCTTTCAAATTTGATCGCTGATTCGTAATCTATAAATACATCTAATCGGTTTGCAGCTATCATTTTAATCCCCTGGGTAAGGGTTGTTAGTTCAACCTTTATTACATTTGCTTTAAACCAGTTTTTTTTATCGAAATCATAACCCCTGATCCATCCAACTATTTTGCGATCTATCGCTTTTACTCCTTTTTTTTTCCAGGCAGTTATTGTTCCTTTTTTAAAAAAGGCAATGATAGGGTCTTCAACACTTATATGCCAGTTAGGATATCTGAAATCTTTACCGGATTGGTTTTTATGATAATAATCACCAAGTATAGCATCTGCTGATTTGTGTAATACTTGATGGTTAGCCCTTTTCCATGGCATTATTGAAGTTTTTACTTTTATGCCGACAGGTTCATAAACTGCTTTTACAATTTCCCAATAGACTCCGGTTCCATCCTTGTTTGTATAACCAGGCCAGTTTTCACAAACAACATAAACGCTGTTTAAATTCCCAGCAAAAGCGAATGTGTTTTCAATACAGATAACTACAATTATAATACGAATAAATATTAATACCCTTTTCATGTCCTGCTTTCATAAATAGAAGAGTTGGAGCTGATCAGTTCTCCCGAATTCATTTTGTTTTTAGATTTGGTTGCTAAAATGCTGATTTGTTGCCCTTCAATTTAGATAATAATATCAGTTTATTAAAAATATTAAAATCTTATTTTACAATAAATCAACAAAAAGGTCTTGCAATTATTTTCAGGCACTGTTAATTGACACTCCGTAGTTTTGAGTAAGCCGATATAGCTCAGTTGGTAGAGCATCTCACTTGTAATGAGAATGTCCTCCGTTCGATTCGGGGTATCGGCTCCATTCAAATGCTATTAGGTGGGGTTCCCGAGTGGTCAAAGGGATCAGACTGTAAATCTGACGGCTAAGCCTTCGGAGGTTCAAATCCTCCCCCCACCACCACAAAATGAGCGGGAGTAGCTCAGTTGGTAGAGCTTCAGCCTTCCAAGCTGAATGTCGCGAGTTCGAATCTCGTCTCCCGCTCCATTTCTCGAATAAAAATCATACATGAAATTAATTTAACCCCAATCATTGAATCTTCGATTATATATTTAGCATTAAATTTATTTGATTTTTATGTATCTCTTCAATCTTGTTAGACTTCATAATGTCTCAAATAAAAAATTACGACCTCTCTTTGTTTATAAGGATCATAAATCAAATGTATTTTTTTTCTTAATATATGCTATATACTCAATCCTAAAAATAATAAGCTGGAGAATTTATAAATGGCATTTGAAAACGAGATGGTAGAAATTTTAAAGGATCTGATCCGATTTGAATCTGTTCACAGTAAAATTGGTGAAATTGAAAAATGTTCCTTATATATAGAGAATTTTCTTGAAATTAACTCTATCTCATTTGAGAAGATTGTTCATAATGGTTACCCTTCAATACTTGTTACCCCAAAAGCAAAAGAAGCTGATGTGATTTTTATGAGTCATATGGATGTGGTAGACGGATCAAAGGAGATGTTCAATCCGTACATAGATGGTGACAGGCTATATGGAAGAGGTAGTGTGGATGATAAATACGCCATAGCCTTATCTCTGATGCTTTGTAAGAAATATTATAGAAAAAACTCTGGAACAGAAGATTTACCATTTGGTATTCTAATCACTTCAGATGAGGAGATAGGTGGGGAGAATTGTGCAAGGAAAATTGTTAAAGAACTGAAAACAAGTTTTTGTGTTGTTTTAGATGGTGGGAATCCTGAAAAAATCGTTATTGAAGAGAAAGGTTTTTTAAAGGTTAAATTAGTATCCCAGGGGAAATCTGCCCATGGTTCGCGTCCCTGGCTCGGTGAAAATGCAATTGATAAATTGATATTGGATTATGATAAATTGAAGACTCTTTTTATCGAAAAAAAGGAAGGAAACTGGAATAAAACCATTAATTTGGGGATCATAAATGCGGGAAGTGCCCACAATCAGGTTCCGGAATCTGCAACAGGGATTTTTGATCTCAGATTCACAGAAGAGGATGATGTTGAAGAGTTGATAGATGAGATCACAAAAATAACTGATAGCGAAGTTACAGTTGAAGCCATAGGTCCGGTCTTTTCAGGCGGTCAATCTCCTTATCTGGATAAGCTTTTAGAGATCAGCTCTTCTAAAACAGGGACAGAACATGGTGCAAGCGATGCAAGGCATATCTCTGAATTTGGCATAAAGGGTGTTGTTTGGGGAGCAGAAGGGAATAAGACACAACACTCTAAAGATGAACATGTGGAAATTCCAAGTATTGTTAAGTTATATGAAATATTTGATGTTTTTATTCAGAATTTTATGAAATAGCCTAATATATGAAAAAAGTTTAACAAATCCTAAATATTTTTTTATTTTAAATGTATTAATTTTAGTCAAACACACGGGATTTAACTGATTTAGAGGTTCTCAAACCACCTTTTTGCCTTGACACAGAATAGTTATTTCTTCTATTATTCAATAATTTCTTAAGCTATATTTTTCCGTATAAAGTAATTTTTCTCCAGAACTTTTAGAATGGCGTAAAATTATGCTGAAAAATATTTTAGTTTTGGAAATTTGATTACCTTGCAATTCAAAAGAATTAAAAGTTTTTGATTTTTATAAAGTTTTTAAACTTATAAAATTTTTTAATTAAACTAAGGAGGGGAAATTTGAAGGCTACTAAAGGACTAGTATATTTAATGATTTGTCTGGCTCTCACGATGCTGGCTGTTGGTTGTGGTGACAGCAAAAAAACATCAAAGGGCGGCGTTTTAGTGTTTGGTCGTGGTGGAGATAGTGCGGGTCTTGATCCTGCATATGAAACAGATGGTAACTCATACATGATCTGTGACAATATCTATGACCAGCTCGTTTTATATGCTGATGAATCAACTGATATTGTACCTGGTCTTGCAACATCATGGGAAGTTGCAAATGATGGACTAATGTACACTTTCAAACTAAGAGAAGGTGTTAAGTTTCATGATGGAACAGATTTCGATGCTGATGCTGTTGTCTTTTCTCTTGGTAGAATGATGAAAAACAAAAAGGTAAAGTTTTTCAAGAAAACCTGGGAATTTCCAAAAGGAAATCCTCCTGCTGAGTATTGGCTGAGCATGGAGATGGATGATATGATCGATAGCATTGAAGCAACAGATGCAAATACAGTTGTTTTCAAGCTAAAGAGAAAAGAAGCACCTTTTATTGCTAATCTTGGAATGGATTTTGCTGGAATAGTAAGTCCTGCAGCTGTTCTGAAGTATGGGATTGAATTCAAAAGTCATCCTGTGGGAACAGGACCTTTCTCATTTGTTGAGTGGGTTAAGGGAGACAAGATTGTTATCAAAGCTAATCCTAATTATTGGGGTGGAGCACCAAAGCTGGCAAAAGCAATTTTCAGATCAATTCCTGATAACTCAGTTAGATTTCTTGAGTTAAAAGCTGGGAACATTGATATTTGTCAGTTCCCAAATGCTGCTGATATTGAACTTGCTGAAAAAGACACTAATCTCAAGCTTGTTAAGCAGGCTGGTATGAATGTTGGTTACTTAGGTTTTAACCACACAAAACCACTATGGCAGGATAAAAAAGTTAGAAAGATTATCGCTGCTGCAATCAACAAAGAAGCAATAATCTCCAATATCTATCACGGTCTTGGCCAGGTAGCAAAGAACCCTCTTCCTCCAACAATGTGGGGATATAATAATGCGATACCTGAAACTACTTATAATCCTGAATTAGCTAAGAAGCTAATAAAAGAGACTAACTTTTTAGAAAAACTTAAGAAGTCAGGTAAAGATAAAATAACAATCTGGAGTATGCCGGTTCCACGTCCTTACAACCCTGAAGGGATGAAGGTTGGTGAGATTATGCAGGCAAATCTTCAGGCAGTTGGAATTAAAGCTGAGCTTGTTACTTTTGAGTGGGGAACATACCTTAAGAAGCAGAGAGAGCAGGATAAAACCATGGACCTTTTCCAGTTAGGCTGGACTGGTGATAACGGTGACCCTGATAACTTCCTTGCAGTTCTTTTTGATGGTATGGCAGATCCAAACATCAGAACACAATGGAAGAATGAAACTTACCATAACTTCATGTTACAAGGTAAGCAAACTTCTTCAAAAGCAGCAAGAACAAAGATTTATGAAGATGCTCTACAACTGATTTATGATGAAACTTCTGTTATTCCCGTTGCTCACTCTCTGGTTGTTTGGCCAATGAGAAAAAGAGTTATGAACTTTAAACTTCATCCAACAGCAAGTGTAAGACTTCATAACGTTTATCTTCAGTAGTTAAAAGTAAGTAGAGGTTGTATTTAGTCTTCTGCTTAAACAAGAAATACTGGTGAGGGTCATTTTTGACCCTCACCTTTTTTATGTCGAGGTTACCCGTGTCTAAGTACATACTTAAACGGATTTTGTCTATCATTCCAACCCTGTTTTTTGTTACTCTGTTTGTATTTTTAATGATTCACCTTGTTCCAGGTGATCCTGCAGAGATGATTTTAGGGGAAAGAGCGAATGAAGCGTCCCTTACACAGCTAAGGGAGCATTTAGGTCTTAATGAACCACTTTACATTCAATATGGTAAGTTCATGGGCCGTCTTGTCCAGGGTGATCTGGGCAGATCTATAACAACAAATGAAACCATTTTATCTGAGATTGGTCATAGATTTCCTGCTACTCTAGAGCTGGCAATATTTGCACTCACATTTGCTTCAATAGTAGGTGTTTTTGCAGGTATTATATCAGCCACAAAACAGTATTCAATTTTTGACTACACCAGTATGATTGCATCATTAACAGGTATCTCAATGCCTATATTCTGGTTAGGTCTGATTTTAATGATGATATTTTCAGTTAGTCTTCCACTACTGCCCTGGGACTTTTTACCACTATCCGGAAGAACAAGTCCAACTATGGAAATAGAGAGAATCACAGGATTCTACGTTATTGATACAATATGGATGCGCGATTGGGAAGGTTTAAGAGACGTTCTCTGGCATCTGATTCTACCAGCTATTACTTTGAGTACTATCCCAATGGCTATTATAGCCAGAATCACACGATCCAGTATGCTTGAGGTTTTAAGGCAGGATTATGTGAGAACTGCAAAAGCAAAGGGTTTATCACAGTTTTTTGTAAATTATAAGCATGCATTAAGAAATGCAATGATTCCGATTATAACAGTAATTGGTTTGCAGCTTGGTATTGCCATGGCTGGAGCTATCCTTACTGAGACAATATTTTCCTGGCATGGAGTTGGAGAGTGGATAATTCACGCGGTAAATCAGCGTGATTTTAATGCTGTCCAGGGAGGAACAATCGTTATAGCAGCAGTATTTGTTTTTATAAACTTGATTGTTGACCTCTTGTATATATGGATTAATCCAAAGCTCAGGGTGAATTAATATGGAAGCTGTAAATAAAGATATAGAAATTGAAAAATTAAAAGGAAGTGATCATCATTCGCCTCTTTATGAAGGAATGATGCGTCTTCGGAAAAATAAAATAGCAATAGTAGGACTTGTTATAGTTCTGTTTTTTGTTTTTGTTGCAATTTTTGCAAATTTTTTAGCACCATATGACCCTACATTTCCACATACAATGCCTGACAATCCAAATAAATACAGAGCTCTTGTAGAGCCTTCATGGGCCGAAAGTGGTACAATTGAATTTATTCTGGGAACAGATGACATTGGAAGGGATATTTTAAGTCGTTTGATTTATGGCGCTCGTGTGTCCATGGCAGTGGGTTTTACTGCAGTAAGTATTGCCATATTCTTTGGAACGCTCGCAGGAGCTCTTGCAGGATATTACGGTAAAAAAACAGACGAACTGATAATGAGATCCATGGATATTCTTCTCACTATTCCGTCACTTCTACTTGCAATTGTTATTGTTACATTTTTAGGGCCAAGTCTTAAAAATGCGATGATTGCAATTGGTATTATATACATTCCAAGATTTGCAAGAATTGTTCGAGGAGCTGTGATTGAAGAGAAGGCCAAGGATTATGTGCAAGGCGCCCGTGCAATAGGTGCCGGAGATTCAAGACTTATATTTATTCATATATTACCAAACTGCATGGCACCTCTTATTGTACAGGGAACTCTTGCTTTTGCAGAGGCTATCCTTGAGGCTGCGGCACTTAGCTTTCTTGGCCTTGGGGCTCAACCACCAACACCTGAGTGGGGAGCGATGCTTTCCCAGGGAAGAAGTCTGATACTTAGGGCATGGTGGGTTATGACTTTTCCAGGATTAATGATACTTTTTGCTGTACTGGGCTTTAACCTGTTCGGAGACGGACTTAGAGATGCTCTTGACCCAAGGCTTAGAGAATAAGAGGATAATATGATTCAACCATTATTAGAAATACAAGGATTAAAAACACATTTCTTCTCCGATAAAGGTGTAGCAAAAGCAGTAGATAATGTGAGTTTTAAAATATATGAGGGGGAAACCCTTTCAGTTGTTGGAGAATCAGGATGTGGAAAGAGTGTAACAGCGCTTTCTGTTATGGGTCTGATTCCAAACCCTCCTGGTAAGATTGTAGATGGCTCCATAAATTTTCAGGGACGAAATTTATTAGATCTTAGTGAAAGAGAGATGAGAAAGATCAGGGGGTGTGAGATATCCATGATATTTCAGGAACCCATGACTTCTCTAAACCCTTCATATACAGTTGGTAACCAGATATATGAGGTTTTAAAGCTCCATCAGAGTCTTAATAAGAATGATGCGAAAGCTAAAACAATAGATCTTCTGGACAGGGTTAAAATTCCTTCTCCTGAGAAAAGAATTAATGATTATCCCCACCAGATGAGTGGTGGTATGCGACAAAGGGTTATGATAGCGATGGCTCTTGCATGTGACCCAAAACTTATAATTGCAGATGAACCAACAACAGCTCTTGATGTTACTATTCAGGCTCAGATTCTTGACCTTATGGAGGAGCTCAGTGACACAACAGGTACATCAATATTGATGATCACTCATGATCTGGGTGTTGTGGCTGAATGTTCAAAAAATGTTGTTGTCATGTATGCTGGTCGTGTTGTTGAAAATGGAGATGTTCATCAGATATTTAATAACCCTCTGCATCCATATACAAGGGGTTTGATGAAATCTATTCCTGGAATTGGAAAGACCAGAGAGATTGGTCTTGATGTTATTCCAGGTACAGTTCCAAGTCTTTTCTCGCTTCCTGCGGGATGTAAGTTCTGCACAAGATGTAAAGATGTTATGGACCGTTGCATGATAGAGGAACCAAGGCTAAAACACATCGAAAATGGTCAGCATGTTCGCTGCTGGCTTCATGAGGAGGCATAATGGAGCCGGAAAATGAAATCCTTTTTGATATAAAAGGACTAAAAAAACATTACAGTGTTAAAAGTGCCGGGTTCCAGAGTGACCTTGGTGTTGTAAAAGCTGTTGATGGAATTGATATTCAAATAAAAAAAGGTGAAACCCTTGGACTTGTTGGAGAGAGTGGTTGCGGTAAATCCACATTGGGTCGTGCAATTCTTCAACTTGAAGTCCCTGATGGCGGTACCATTGCGTATGATGATAAGGAACTAACAGATCTTTATAAAACCTCTTTTACTCAAAAGTTTATAAGAACACTATCTCTGTTTTTCTCTAAAAAAACCGTAGAGAAAATGTTTGGAGATAATGAAGAATATAAGAAACTAAAATATCAAATCGATATCAGGAAGCATATTCAGGTTATATTTCAGGACCCATTCTCATCTCTTAATCCAAGACATACCGTTGGAAGAATTATTGGGGAGGGTCTTATGATACATGGACTTGCTACTAAAAAGGATAGAATTAAAAAAGTTCGTGACCTAATGGATCTTGTAGGTTTAAGACCAGAAAGTTACATGAGCTATCCCCATGAATTTTCAGGTGGGCAGAGACAGAGAATAAGTGTTGCAAGAGCCCTTGCAATGAATCCTGAGTTTATTGTTTGTGATGAACCGGTATCCGCGCTTGATGTTTCTATTCAGGCCCAGGTTATTAACCTTTTGATAGATCTTCAGAAGAGATTTAATCTGACGTATCTTTTTATATCCCATGATCTGTCTGTTGTGCGTTACATCAGTGACAGGGTTGCTGTTATGTACTTAGGAAGAATTGTCGAGCTTGCTGATAATGAAGAACTTTATAATAATCCTAAGCATCCGTACACTAAAATTCTGCTTGAAGCAGTGCCTGTACCAGATACATCAAAGAAAAGAAAAAAATCAGGGATCACTGGTGATATTCCAAGTCCTTTATCACCACCAGAGGGTTGTCACTTTCATCCAAGGTGTCCTGAAGTTATGGATATTTGTAAGAAGAAAGTTCCGCAGCTAATTGAAACAAACGGACATAAAGTTCGTTGTTTTCTGTATGATAAATAGTTTTTAATATTATTAATAATAAGAGAGCCTTAATAGGGCTCTCTTTTTTTTGATATAAGAAACTCAAACTGCTTCAGAGGTTCCCATTAGCTATCAAATCCTCTTTTCTGAAGTATTGACTTGTCAGAAAATCTGCAAAACGTTATATAATAAGGATTAAATATTCCTAAAATCATCGAGCTGGAGATAAATGGAAAGCGAAAAACATCTAATTAAAGTAGTTCTTTTATCATTTCTCACCTTCATTATCGGAACATCAGGCTATATGATTATAGAAGGGTGGAATTTGATAGATGCGATTTACATGACAGTTATTACCTTAACAACAGTTGGTTACGGTGAAGTCAAAATTGTAAGTACCACCGGAAGGATATTTACAATATTTCTTATTGTAGTTGGTTGTGGACAGATACTCTATGTGGCCGGTGTTGTGGTGCAGTATTTTATAGATGGCAGAATAAAAGATCTAATGGGGAGAAGAAAGTTGGATAACAAAATCAGTAAACTAAAAAACCATATTATTGTTTGCGGATACGGAAGAATAGGAAGGGTCATATCTGAAAGTCTCCGTGAAAAAAGGGAAGATGTTGTTGTGGTTGAAAAGGACGAAACGCTGATAAAAGAGCTTGATGAATCAGGAGTTCTATACATTACTGGTGACGCAACAGATGAGGAAAATCTGATAAAAGCAGGTATTCACAGAGCAGAGTATCTTGTTGCAGCCCTGGCAACAGATTCAAATAATGTTTTCCTTGTTCTTACAGCAAGACAACTAAATCCACATATTTTTATTATGGCAAGAGCTGGAAACTATAAATCAAAATCAAAACTTATTACGGCAGGAGCTGATAAGGTTGAGTATCCATATGATATGGGTGCATTTTCTATGGCCATGGGTGTTTTAAGGCCAACGGTTACAAGTTTTTTAGATATTGCAATGGGTGGAAAAGATAAGAAGATTCAGATTGAGGAGATATCAGTTCAGGAATCTTCAAGTCTGGTAAATGTGATGCTTAAAGATACTGGTATTCGTCAGAAATACGAACTTATTATAATCGCTATAAAAAAAGAGGATGGGGGAATGCTTTTTAACCCATCATTTGATACAACTATCCATTCAGGTGATACTGTTATTGCTGTGGGGGAAAAAGATAATCTTATAAGGCTTGAGAAAGCTTTAAACCCTAAATCATTTAAACGATAGGGGTCAAAACCCCCTAAACATTGGAGGTTAGGGAATCTCTAATAACTGCCTTTTTACCGAACTACTTAAGTTGTTTTAGAAAGAAACAAAAACAAAACAACGGAGTATCTTCAAAAAAAAGAACTGTTTTAATGTTTATAAATTAAGGCGTTTTATAAACGAATCGGCTCGTTCTTTTTTTCTCAACAGAGATTTTATAAAACTAAAAGCTTTTATAAACGTTGTATCCATCAAAATGCAAGTTATTAGAGGTTCCCTATATATTATCTATATTTTGTAAACAATTCTTTTATCTGTAATAATGATATCCAGATTCTTATTTCTAAACTCAGAAGGAACCTGCTGTACAAGTTGTTCTTCAAAGCATAACGCTACTTTTCTAATTGTTGAGGAGAGCTTTGGTATAAATTTGTTATAATATTTATCACCGGTTCCAACCCGTCCACCCTTTTCATCAAAGCAGATTCCGGGAATGATAGCTATGTTGATATCATTTAAATTAACAGATTTGCATTTTGCAGGATCCGGAACTTTTAACCCATTATATGATGGGATCAGGTTTGCTTCCAGATTAGTTATCTTAAACATTGAGTTTATTTGAAGCTCAGTGCTTATAGATGGTAATACAATAGATTTCTTTGTATTTAAGCTTCTGTTTATTATACCGGTTGTATCTACTTCATAATTTCGAGGAACATAAAGAAGCGCTGTCTGGGCTTCAAGGAAATTTGCAAAATCAAAAAGCCTCTCTTCGATAGCAGCTGTTTTTTCTGCCAACTGTTCCTTTGAAAGTCCTTCGACTTTTTTGATTATGTTATCAATAAAATCAACCCTTTTTTCACCGCCATTATCCATTCATTATCTCCAGTTCTTATTTTTTTATTAATTATACAGTATAGAATATTTCACTGAAAAAGTCAAGTTTTCTTCATTTTAATGATTGACTCTCTAAATACCTCATGATACTTTTTAGGTTTATAACAAAGTTCTCTTTTAATAAAGGAATCTCTAATAAATGCCTGTAAAACAAAAGGCTTTAGTTTTGTTTGTTTTGACCGAACTGCTGTACTATAAAAAAAAAAAGAGCTGTTCAAAATACAGCTAGTTTTTTTCATATGCTAGTTTTTATAAAACTAAAGCTTTTATAAACGGTGAATTTCAATCAAAATTCTAATTATTAGAAATTCCATAAATAATCATTAAAAAGTAGGTATCAAAAAATGCTTGAATTAAAGTTTGTTAGGCAAAATCTGGATAAGGTAAAAGACTCTCTTGAGAAACGTTTTACAGAAGCGGACCTTGCAACTTTTTCGAAATGTGATGAAGAGAGAAGATCAATTCTACTTAAGATTGAAGATTTAAGACATCGAAGAAATGTAGTTTCCGATGAGATAAAGGAGCTTAAAAAAGCAGGGGAAGATGCTGAAAAACTTATCGGTGAGATGAGAGAAGTTTCCTCTGATATTAAGGGTATGGACGGATCTTTGTCAAAGCTTGAAGAGACAATTAATGATATAATTATAGGTATTCCAAATATTCCACACCCATCCGTTCCATCAGGAAAAACCGAGGATGACAATGACCTCTTAAAGGAAGTTGGAGATGTTCCAACGTTTTCATTTGAGCCAAAAGCTCACTGGGACATTGGGGAAGATCTGAAAATATTCAATTTTGAAAAAGCATCACAGATAACTGGTGCAAGATTCCCACTTTATCTTGGTTTAGGAGCAAGGCTTGAACGTGCATTAATCAGTTTTATGCTGGATATTCATACAGAGGAACATGGATACACTGAAGTTCTTCCTCCTTATATAGTGAATAGAAAGTCTATGACAGGAACAGGTCAGCTTCCAAAATTTGAAGAGGATCTTTTTAAAATCGAAGGGTGGGATTATTTTCTAATTCCAACAGCTGAAGTACCTGTTACAAATATTCATGCTGGTGATATTTTAACAGAAGATGAGCTTCCTATTAATTACACGGCTTTTACGCCATGTTTCAGATCAGAAGCCGGGTCTTACGGAAGAGATACAAGGGGATTAATCAGGCAGCACCAGTTCCATAAAGTTGAACTTGTAAAATTTACAAAAGCTGAAGAATCTTATGATGAGCTTGAAAAACTTCTTTCAAATGCTGAAACAATCTTAAAAAGACTTGGGATTGCTTACAGAGTAGTAACACTATGTGGTGGAGACCTTGGTTTTTCAGCTGCCAAGACTTATGATATTGAGGTGTGGATGCCAGCACAGAATGTTTACAGAGAGATATCTTCATGCAGTAACTTCGAAGATTTCCAGGCAAGAAGAGCAGGGCTTAGATTTAAAAGAAAAGGTCAAAAAGGGACAGAACTTGTTCATACATTAAATGGTTCAGGGCTTGCTGTGGGTAGAACAGTTGCTGCAATTTTAGAAAATTTTCAGCAGGAAGATGGTACAGTTTTAATACCGGAAGCGCTACAACCATATATGGGTGGACTGAAAAGGATTGAATAATGAAAATAGAAAACTTTCCAGATGATATTAAGGAATATATCATTCCCGGTGAGAGTGGTTCACTTATATACAGGTGTCTTGATTGCAGAGAAGAGTTTGGCATAGATAAGCTGCTTTATACATGTCCTTCGTGCGGAAAAGTGCTCCTTATATTTGATGAAAAAAGTGATCGTCTTAAAGAGATAGAAGGTTCGACCTGGAGAAAGATTTTTGATTACCGGAAGATGATTAATCTTCCGGCTTTAAAAGGCATATACAGATTTCATGAATTCATAGGCCCGGTTGTTCCCCTTGATTCAGTAGTATACTTAGGTGAAGGTCACACATCGGTTGTAAAAGCCAATGAAAAATTAACCAGACTTTCAGGGTGTGATTTCTATTTTAAAAATGATGGACAAAATCCAAGCGCATCTTTTAAAGACAGAGGAATGGCAAGTGCTTTAAGTTATATCAACTATCTTGTTCAAAAAGGTGCTACTAAAGATATTTTAGCTGTTTGTGCATCAACTGGAGATACATCTGCTGCTGCAGCTCTTTATAGTTCCTATTTAAGTGATTCTGTGAAATCTGCAGTACTTCTTCCACATAAGAAAGTTACTCCTCAGCAGCTTTCACAACCTCTTGGAAGTGGAGCAAAGGTTTTTGAGATACCTGGTGTTTTCGATGATTGTATGAAGGTTGTTGAAAATCTCTCGGAAAATTATGATGTTGCACTTTTAAATTCAAAAAATGCATGGCGTATATTGGGTCAGGAGTCATTCTCATATGAGATAGCCCAGGATTTTGATTACGATCTTAAAAATATTGTGGTTGTTGTTCCTGTGGGAAATGCAGGCAATGTTACTGCCGTTATGAATGGTTTTTTAAAGTTCTATGAAGCAGGTATTATTGAGGATCTTCCAAAAATAGTTGGTGTACAGTCAAAACATGCAAATCCTGTTACAAAGTATTATAGCGAAAGCGATCCAAAAAACAGAGTGTTTAAGCCAGTTAAGGTCAAAGCAAGCGTTGCACAGGCTGCAATGATTGGGAACCCTGTTTCCATGCCGCGGGTTATATATCTGACAGAGAAATATAATGAGATATCCCAAAAGGAAAATGTTTTCTTTGTTGAAGTTACAGAGCAGGAGATCATGGATTGTGAACTTATTGCCAACAGGAACGGGCATATAGCATGCACCCAGGGTGGTGAATCTTTTGCAGGGCTAATAAATGCAAGGAAATCAGGTATCGTTTCTGAAGATGAAACAGCAGTTGTGGATTCCACAGCCCATGCAATAAAATTTTCCGGTTTTCAGGATCTTTATTTTGGTGAAGGTTTTGATGATGAGTTTTCTGTTACACCCGATGAAAAGCTTGTGAACAAGCCAATATATATAAATCCCAATGTTAAATCTCCTAAAAAGGGAGAAAATTTAACTGACGAAGAGTTTAATACTTTTGTTAAAGTAGTATCTAAAGATATCGCTGATTTATTGAAACTTTAGAGTTTTGCTATGGGTTATTGGATATCAATAATCCATAGTAGTTTTTTAACAACAAAGTTCACTTTACAAATTCATCTATCAAGCTATGTTTAATTTTTACTCTCACGATCATAGTCCCGCTCTTATTTTTAGTTCGTATAATTAAATATTCAAAAAATGAGCGTGAAACCATAACAAGTTCCGTTACATATTTGAATATACTTACTGAAAATTGAATTTAATTTGGAACATTTGTTCAACAAATTGAAAGGATTTATAAACGACAGTTTTATAGGGGTAACAACTGTCGTTTATATATAATTGATTAGAAGGCAAATCCAAAATTAATAACAGGTAAGAAAATAGGATCTTTTTCATTGGTATGAGGGTGGTCATATCCGAAAATCATTCTTGCTCCAACACCAACAACAAAATGTTCTGCAGGACTTGTTTCATAACCAAACTGGGCAAATCCACCTATCTCTTCATCATCTTCACCTTCGTCAAGCATAACAAAAGTAGCTCCACCTTCAATATACATCCCATCATGATATTTGCCAATATAATGTCTGTAAGATCCATCTATAATATTTGCATCAGATGAACTTGAATAAGCAATGATAAAAGCAGACGATTTTGTAATATCCATTTGAAAATAGACATTCATCATGCCCTCATACTGAGCTTGATCAACTGATCTAACAGCATCAGTTCCTACTGTTATTTGAATTGCTGATGCAGCAGCAGGCATTATTAGTATTAAAGCAATCAATATTATTTTTCTTAAGTGTTTCATAGATTTCCTCCTAATAGATTTTCACTGTTTTAATCTTTTACGTTAGTTTTGGTATCAAACATATATTAAAAAAAAAAGAATAAAGTATGATGCTTTTCACATTAGACAATCTCTATCTTATTGATGATTTTGGGGAAAACGCTGTTATTAGAGAATATAGGCAATATCTGACTATGAAATAATCATAACTAAAGATGTTAGTTTTTACATTTTTTTGACAATTGATAATTTTTTTATAAAATAAATGTCTATTTTTACAAGTATATTTTAAGTTGACTTTAACTTAAGGGGGCCTTTGATTAATTAGAGTTTTGCTTAAAATTCAGACTATAAAACTTTTAGATTTTATAAAAATCTCTACATGGAAAAAATAAAGAGCTGATTCGTTTATAAAAATACTGTTGTTTTATTAGGAAGCTGGCAATTCCTGCATAGTAAATAACTTTTTGAACACTATGGCCTTGTTCAATGAAGATAGTTGCTATCTCTATTCTTTCAGCCAGAGTTGGTTTTTTTTTAAAGATCCTTTAAAATTCTTACTATATGTTTTTAACTTTTTTGAATTCAAATTTATTTGCTCCTTTCAGGAAAATCTTAATACCTGATTACGAGCAAAATATCTCCACATTATATAGGGAGTTAGAGTAGAAACAAGCAATAAAAACGTACATCTTCCTGATCGAACACTGGCGCCTTGCAAATGAATTTTTTCCTGCCACAAGTGATAAGCCTAAAAAAATTTGGTGAATAAATTGTATTGGAATTCTAAAATATTTTTATGTAGGTAGGGGAGCTGCCTGTTCTTTATATATTTTAGATACTCTAAAAATAGATTTGGATTTAAATGATCGTATAATTTGAGAGATTGTAGGGGCCGTGCTTGCCTCGGCCTGGTTTTTAATAATCAAAATTCCATGAATATGGTTAGGCATTATTATAAATTCATCAATATCAATGTTTTCATTTTGGTTTGGAATATCCTTCCATTGATTTTCAATAGTTTGTCCGACTTTGGTTAATTTGATACTCTTTTTAGAAAGGGAGCAGGCAAGCGGCTCCCCTACAAATCGGCTGAATATATTTTGTCTTTGCTTTGAGCAGATCGGAGAAATTTTACAACGCCGCATTCTTACTAGCTTCAGTTAATCTCTCAGCTAAATATTTCACATCACCTTCGTTGAACTCGTCTAAATCAAAGCAGTATGCATCGTCACCAGCAAGTCCGCCTGGAACCATGTCACCCATCTCATTAGGGTCTGTTAAATAATCTTCATAAAAACAGATAGAAAGCCATCTGTCATCTGGATCATCATCAATAACATCAAGCATACCGAAAAGATTACGATCCTTTTGATTTTGATGTTTTGCGCGAAGAGAATATGTAACTCCCGGTCTTCCAACAAATGTTAGTTCAAGATTTTCGATGGATTCAAGATGCTCTTTAAGAGTTACAAATGCTTTGAACATCTCACTTGGGTTTTCTTCCCAGCTTTTGGTAAATTTGTTTAGTTCATCTGACATTTTATATATTTCCTTAAGAAGTGGTTAATCAAAAAATATTTTTCCAAATCTTAGAAAAATGAAATTTAAGTGTCAACACTTATAAATAAAGTCTGTATTCTTGGATAGAAATAGGGAAAAATTACAAACAGGAAAGATGGAATTAAAACCCCTTAAAATTTAAAGGGGTTTTATTTTAGTAATATTTAAAGCTTTTTTATCACAAACTCAATCTGAAACTCACCTTCACCGTGCTCGTTTGGATCATCAACCGCCACATCGGCTCCATATCTTCGGATATATATAAGCTCGTATTCTTCATCAACAAGAGCCCCTTTAATCATCTGCTTAACACCAATCGTATGGGGTGGATCATGTTTTTCAAGTAGAAAAAATATTTTATGATCCCGATTCCATTTTGATGGAAGTAAGGTTCGTTTTTCATAAAGTTCCCGATCAGGAATTGAAATTAAAAGATACCCACCTTTTTTAACAACCCTAAACCAGTGCCATAGTGCGAAATAGGAGTTTGGCATATGTTCCAGGCAATGAGATGAGTATACATAATCATATGTTTCATCTTCAATACCATAAAGATACTGCGCATGACCCTGAGGCATATCCCACGTATCTACATCAGGTAGAATAGGGTCATCACCACATCCTATATCAAGACCTTTACCGTTAATATATTCTTTGTAAAATCCTTCTTTTTCTCTTCTTTCCCTGGACTTTGAAGTTTCACCCATTATTTTTCTCCATATGGTTTTAAATACTTTCTATTTCACGAACTTTGAATATGAATATGTAGCTGAATGTCCACAACTTACACAGGTTCGTTTTAATATTTTTTCAGTTTTAATCTCTTCTGAGACTTCGTAACTTTTTTGTTTATAACATGATGGACAGATAAGCGGTTTCATAAGTTCTGAATGAGGTGTTACAGGGAAGGCTCTGTGTTCGACACCTGTCATAAAATACTGATAAAAACAATAAAGAAGATAAGCAATAACAATCCAGATACTAAAATATGACAGTATTGCCGTTAAAATCAGGATAATAATATTATTTCTTGTAGCGTTTATACTTTTCATGGGGGCTTCCTCTTTTATTTACAATGCTTTTGTGCAAAAAATCCTAATTTAGTGTATTTATCAAGATAATTCAAGTGAACTTATAATAATTTGAAGTAATTTAAACAGTGCGTTTTCTATTTCGCTGTTTAAATAGATATAAAAATAATTTTGCCAAATCATGTAAAAGTGATATTTAAGTGTCAAAACATATAAATGGGCAATTAAAAAGATTTGGTAGAATAGGTTAAAAATTGAAAGAAATAAAAGAACAAATTGGTAAACTGGAAAGCTCTCTTGGGCAGGTTTTAAAAAAAGACAGATTTATAATATCAAAAAAGATCAAATCGTTAAAAAATAATATAAATAGAGATGATTTTTCAACTGATAATAGAACAGACAATAATGGAAAAGAAAAAGTTCAAAAAAGTATAGATAAAATAAAAGAGTCTGTTTCTGTATCCATTGAAAAAAAACGAAAGAGGATCGAAAGAAAACCCGGAACCAGTTACGATGAATCCCTTCCAATTAATACAAGAAGAGAAGAGATCATTGAGACCATAAAAAATAATCAGGTCGTAATTATTTCTGGTGAAACAGGATCTGGTAAAACTACTCAGATACCAAAATTCTGTATTGATGCAGGCAGAGGAATAGATGGAAAAATTGGTTGTACTCAGCCAAGAAGAATAGCTGCCGTTAATGTGGGGAAAAGAATAGCGGAAGAGCTTAATGCTGAGGTTGGAAAATCTGTAGGATATAAAATTAGATTTCAGGATAAAAGTTCTGCTAATACATACATAAAGCTTATGACAGATGGAATACTCCTTGCTGAAGCCCAGGGAGACCGGTTTCTAAATGAGTATGACACCATAATCGTTGATGAGGCCCATGAAAGAAGTCTCAATATCGATTTTGTCCTTGGAATACTGAATAATCTTATTAAAAGGCGTAAAGATCTAAAGCTTATTGTAACTTCAGCAACAATAGACACAGAAAAATTTTCCAAAGCCTTTGGTAATGCACCGATCATTGAAGTATCAGGAAGAACATTCCCCGTTGAATTAAGATATGATCCAATTATAGTTGAAGAGAAAACCCATGTTGAAAAAGCTGTGGAGGTCATTGAGAAAGTTATTGTTGAAAACCCTGTTGGGGATATTCTTGTTTTTATGCCCACAGAGCAGGACATTCGGGTAACGATTGAACTCCTTGAAGGTAGAAAATATTCAGGTCTATCTCTTCTTCCCCTATATGCAAGGCTTGCATCATCGGATCAGTCAAAAATATTTTCAGGAACAGGTCTTCGAAAAATTATCGTTTCAACTAATGTTGCTGAAACGTCCCTTACAATTCCCGGAATAAAATTTGTTATAGATACTGGCCTTGCAAGAATTGCAAGTTACTCCCCAAGGTCAAGGACAACCTCCCTTCCCGTTGTGCCAATCTCCAAAAGTAGTGCAGATCAAAGAAAGGGTAGATGTGGTCGTGTTGAAAACGGTATTTGCATAAGGCTTTTTGAGGAGGAGGATTTTGAAACAAGGCAACTCTTCACAGCGCCGGAAATATTGAGAGCAAACCTTGCTGAAGTTATTTTAAGGATGGTTGCTTTAAAACTTGGAGATGTTGAAGCATTCCCGTTTATCGACAAGCCCTCAAAAGGAAGCATTCAAGATGGATTTAATCTTCTTCTTGAACTTTCAGCCATAAAGGTTGTTACAAAAAAGCGTGGAAAAAAGAGTGAGAAGCAAACTGTACTTACTGAAAAAGGTGCGGTTATGGCAAGGCTTCCGGTTGACCCGGGTCTTTCCAGCATGCTTCTTTGCGGTTTTGATGAGGGAAAGATCGAGGAAGTAGCTGTTATTGTTTCAGCACTGACAATTCAGGACCCAAGGGAAAGGCCATCTGGAAAAGAGAAGGAAGCAGATGCTAAACAGGCCTTATATAAAGATGAATCATCTGACTTTTTGTCACTTCTCAAGCTCTGGAAAGATTATCAGGAGAAGAGGAGAAAATTTAAAACATGGGGGCAGTTAAAACGATATTGCCTTGATAAATTTGTATCCTTTCGAAGGATGCGTGAATGGGTTGATATTCATAATCAGCTCATTTCAACCCTTAAAGAGAACGGCTTTGATTGTAAAAACAAACAGATTAAGAAAGAAAAAGAGAAGCAGGGCCAGTTCGATCAAACCTACTCTGCAATTCACAGGTCAATACTAAGTGGCTTTCTTTCCAATATTGCTCACATTAAAGAGAGCAATATGTACAATGCAGCAAAGGGAAGAGAAGTTATGGTTTTCCCAGGCTCAGGTCTTTTTAATAATGCTGGAAAGTGGATTGTATCTGCAGAGATGGTCGAAACCTCAAGGCTTTTTGCAAGAATAAATGCAAATATAGATGTTTCATGGCTTGAAAAAGCAGGTGGAGATCTTTGTAAATATTCATATTTTGAACCACACTGGGAGAAGAAAAGAGGTGAAACCGTAGTTTCTGAACAGGTTACACTCTTTGGGCTTGTGATCATTCCCAAAAGAAAAGTCTCCTATGGAAAGATAAATCCAACCGATGCAACTCAGATTTTTATACGTTCAGCACTCGTGGACGGAGATATAGATTACAATCATCTTGGCAAAGAGTTCTCATTTATGGAGCATAATCTATCCCTTGTAAACGATGTGGAGGCCCTTGAGGATAAGGTAAGGAAGAAAGATATTCTTGTTTCTGAAGATGAGCTTTGTACATTTTACCATGAGAAGCTCCATAATATTTATAGTGTTGCAGCTTTGAAAAAGCTTATCAAGAAAAGGCGAGGATCAGAATTTCTATATATGGATAAAGAGTCTCTTCTAAAGTACACACCGGAAGAGGAAGAACTTAATCTTTATCCAGATACCGTAAAACTTGGAAATAACGTTCTTTCCGTTGATTACAACTTTAACCCGGGAAAAGATCAAGATGGTGTAACCCTAAAGGTTCCATCTGAAAAAGCCCATCAGATTCCTGTGGATTCACTTGACTGGCTTGTACCCGGTCTTTTTAAGGAGAAGATTACTACGCTTATTAAAGGCCTTCCAAAAGAGCACAGGGTTAAACTCGTACCAGTATCAACAACTGTGGATATAATCATAAAAGAGATGGAGAAAGTAGACGGCCCACTTGCAACTTCTCTAAGTCTTTTCATCTTTAAAAGATTAAATATTTCGATTCCTGCAACAGCCTGGGATGATTCGGAACTTCCTGATTATCTTAAGATGAGAATCACAGTCACAAATCAGAAGGGTGAAGAGATTGAGTCAGGGCGTGATAAAAGTCTTCTTAAACAGGACTACGGAGCAGCCCCATCCCTCGATCTTTTTGAAAAAGAGAAGAAAAAGTGGGAGAAGAAAGGTATAACAACATGGGACTTTGGAGATCTGAAAGAAACTATAGTTCTTGAAAACAGTGGTGAGGTCTGGGCTTGTTACCCGGCTCTTCAAGATGAGGATAATTCAGTTGCTCTAACTCTTTTCATGGAGAGAGATAAAGCTCTCATGGCCCATAAAAAAGGAGTTTTGAAACTTTATTCTTTAAAGTATAAAAGCGATCTGAAGCATCTGAAAAAATCACTCAAAATAGGATCTGGTTTTGATAAGCTCACAAACTACTTCGGTGGAAGAACCACTTTTGAAAAAAGGTTGCTCGATAGTTATATCAGAAAAATCTATGAAAAAAATATCAGAACCAGTGATGCTTTTATAAAGCACGGGGAGGATATCTCCAAAAACCTTCTGAAAGAGAGCGCTAAATTCTTAAAAAGGGTTGAATCTATTTTAAACGAATACCACGAGACCCGAACTATTATTTATAATTTTGAGATCTCATCAAGGGGTAATCAGGTACTTTTAAGCTATTTCGAAAAAATAAGAGAAGAGCTTGCAAAACTAATCCCTGAAAACTTTATGGAGATATATAAACCAGATGATCTCAATCATCTCGTAAGATTTATTAAAGCACATGGAATAAGGGCAAAAAGAGGTTTTGATGATCTTGAAAAAGACAGACAAAAAGAAACAGAGGTAAATATCTTTAGTGTAAAATTGATAGAAGAGCTTAAAGGTCTTTCAGAAGATGTTTCCCAGGAAAAGAGAGATGCAGTTGAAGAGTTCTTTTGGATGATAGAGGAATATAAGGTTTCTTTATATGCACAGGAGGTTAAGACAGCGAGGAAAATCTCCAAAAAACGATTAGAGAAGTATTATAACAACCTAATTCTAATGGTGTGATAAGAAGTTCGATTTTTAGCGAATTCCCGCTTTAAATTTCAGTTGATAGTCCTCGAAGTATTAAAACCATACTCCTCCGGGTATCAACTTCGTTTAAAACAGGACTTCATCTAAAACTCAAATTCTTAAGGCTCGTCATTCCCAACTTGATTGGGAATCTCATGTTTCTAAATAAACACTTTGATTATCCCTTTATTCTGAACATGCTATCTTCGAAAAACCTTTAAATCTTACGTTCTATTTTAATAATTTCAGCCACCACTTGTAAAGACTCTACTTCCGCTGAAGGAAAAATAATGTCAAAGTTAGTTTTGAGACTTGAAAAAAATAGTTTCTTTTTATCTCTTGATACTTGTTTTATCTCTGCAAGAGCTTCTACGTATTCACCTGAGCCTTTTGCAATATCTATAGAAAGATTGTTAAGGTTGTCAGCTACGAACCTGTTTAGTGATACTTGTTTTTTATTTTTTGAATCTCCAAATGTGTAATTTGAAGATGCTGTTGTTCCATTTGTAGAGGTAGTTAGATAGAAAGGCCCGTTATTCGGTTGTCCGGGGCCTCTATATTTTACACGCTCAGCAAAGGATGATGTACATAAAAACAACGTTGATAACAAGGTAATTAATAGAATATTTTTCATTATGGTTTCCTTTTAAAAAGTAAAATATTTATTTATATCAATATAAATCAAGCTAATAGACTTAATTTTAATATCTTTGAATTTCTTGGGACATTAAAAAAGAACTGACTTTTAAAATGATGCTTGAAACCCAATATTATAAATCCAGTAATTATATTCATCCCCTTTGTCTGTAAAATAGTACTTTGCAGATAAAATTAATTGGTATTCATCACCTAATTTAACTGCTAATCCTGCCTCTGGACATAATGCTGATAAAAAAGTATCTTTATACTCATCAAAAGACTCCTCATCGGATTCATCTTTGGTTCCATCATTATCATTATCAACCCCATCTTTAGTCCCATCAAATGTTTTATCACGACCCGCTCCTACAAAACCATGAATACCAATAAATGGACAAATTACATAAGGTGTTTTAGTTCTAAAACCAATTGTTATACCACTATAATTATCAGGTCTATCCAAAAACTCTAAACCAATCAAACCTGTAAAGTATGGATTATCTCCAACACATAATCCAAATCTTAAATTATTAGCATCATCTTCATTCATACCACCTTCAATAAAAGCTCCCAGATTTTCACTTGGGTTTGATTCAGCAAAAGCAATTGAGGGTAGAAAAAAGAGTACTAATAAGATTGAAATTTTAAAAAATCTAAACATTTTGATTGTCCTTTATTTTGAATTTAATAATTTTTCCATTGTTATAGCATCTACCGTGCCATTCTGATAAAAGCCTTTAAACATGGGATTTATATATTTTTATAAGATATATTGGATTGTAAGTTATTCACTGAATGATCATGATGTGTACAAGATGTTGGGTGGTTTCGTAGGTCGCACTCAGACTTTCAAAGAAAGTAGGGAATCCATATTATTTAAAGAAAAAATGAATATATCGAAGTTTTGAATACATTTTTCTGGCCTGAAATCCTACCAAAAAAATAAAAAAAAGAAGAGTTTTATTCCATTGCTAAAAAAAAATAAATTTACCCTTGTGTAAATAAAAAACTATGTTTAAAGTGATAATTGATTGTTTTAGATTAGATCGTTTTGTATTATCAAATGTACTTGCGAGCCGGAAAGGAGGTACGAACTCCAAACCGACTCTGAACACAAATCTTCTCACACAAGGAGAAAATCTATGCCTGTAATCTTTTTTACAGAAACCTATCCATTCCGTCAACGCCTCTTTCACACGTCGGGGCAGTTTTTTCACTCAAACACAATAAAACCAAGACAAAACGTTTACTTAAAGGTGTTGCAAATGTGGAACCTGTTTGCAAATTGGACCTGTTTTTTACAACGTTCATACTTGATTGTTGAGTGAATTGAACTGGGTCTGCATAAAAACACTTTAGTTTTTTATGTTAGTGCAACATAAAAATACTTCCGTTTTTTATGTCATAAAAACTTTTTTCTAAGATTTTTTAAGAAAAAAACAGTAACTGAAGAATCCCTTCAGTTTGACACCAGTTTTGCGCGTGAAAGAGAGTACACTTAAACTACATATGAAAGAGGCGTTAATAGGTGTGGGAAGAAGCTGTCCCCTCCCATACCTTTTTTTCTAATAATCTTTTTTAAACGAATTATTAGATCTACAATTTAATTGAAATAGCGTTTCTTTGTAGGGGAGTTGCTCGCCTGCTCCCGTTATAAATAAACCTGTTTTATAGGAAACTTCCTGTTTGCACATTATACAGACAATTATCAGGAGACAATCTAAAATGTACGTATATACGAAACCAGGTCTGATCAGCAATGTAAGCTCATTTATAAGTTGTATGAGAATATTCGGCGGAAATAATAGAGAGTGGTATGTTGGATTAACAAATGATCCTAAACATAGCTTTCTAAGCATTCACAATGTAGATATTCAGGAAATAGGATGGATTCTCAGTGAAAGAACTCCACTACATCAACTGAATTTCCTGAAAAACTACCTGACTCAAATAGGCTGCCAGAACAATCCTGAACTGGATATGTCTGATCCAGATCAAATTTACCTTTATAAGATAAATGATAATACAAAGGAGGAAAAATTTTAAGGCTAAGCCTGTGTAGTTTGCGCTAATTATTTATTAACGTACACTACACTGGCTTATCATTGATGGACATTACTGAAAAACTAAGATTTTTTTAGAAGTGAAAAACTAATCCTAAACTTATATAGTTAATATCTACTTCAACGAGTGTATATTCGAGTTCTAACATAACATTCGCAGCTCTTAATCCTACACCAAAACCATAGGATGAACCAGTATCAGTACCATCTGCTGTGGCACCAGCTACACTGATATAAACATCTTCTCTAAGCATACCTGCCTTAGCTTTAAAGTAAAGCGTATCTGGAGTTCTATATGCCAGATATATAGCGGCTGTTTCAACTTCCCAATAACCTGTGTTACCGTTAATTGTTATATCGCCTTTAGAGATTACTTGTGTAAATTCTCCTTCAAGAGCAATATTTCCATAACCACCTGATTCAAATTGGTAACCAATTAATAAACCACCATTTGTTGCATTTGTTGTACTTGCGATGGCTATGTCATCTATAACCATATAGCCTGATTTTGCCCCCACATAAAATGTGTCTTCAGCCGATGCAACAAATGGTAAAAATAAAACAAATAATAAACAAAACTTAAAAACTCTCACAATAATCCTCCGTAAAATTAATATTAAAAAGAGCTTTTATGTATATGAACTATACATTTTAAACAATGAAATGCATCATAGAGTTTTTAAAAAACATCAAAGCATCAATAGGTTCCTAAAATCATAGGTTAATTTTCATTTTTTGTCAGGAAGTTCCGACTTTTATTTTACAGAAAATTATTGGTAGTTTAATTTGAGGTCGTACCAAGGACCAAAAAAAAGTCATGCTTAAGAGAAATTAAAAAAACTAAAAGCAATTTTCATATCAAATTAGAAATAAACTTTCCTTCAAAACCAGTTTGGAAAACTCTACATTAAAAATGTTGTTTTCTGGCATTTTATGTAATCAAAAGTTTGGCCTCCGGCAGGAGTTTTATTTATTACTTATTTATTTTTGAGATGGATTCTAATAATTTCCAAAAGACAGATCTGGTAATTTTCTCTTGTCTACCTTAATAAAATTAAGATATTCTAAAGATTACCAGATAGATAAAGTTACTATTAAACCAACAGAAAAAAATATCAACATCAATACATCACCCCGGGGTAAAACATGGAAGAAGTAACCTTTGCACTTTCAGTTCTATTAATTGCCGGATTTGTAACGGCAAAATTAGGTCAGTTAATAAAATTACCTTCAGTTACAGGTTATATTTTTGCGGGTTTAATTTTAGGTCCCACAGGTTTTAATTTTGTCAGCGAAGAAGCAATTGGTGACAAGCTGGATCATTTTACATCCATAGCCCTTATGCTTATTGCTTTTGGAATCGGAGAACATCTTGAATTAAAGCGATTAAAAAAAATATTGAAAAATATCGGCATCATAGGTATTGGCGAAACATCCGGTGCTTTTTTACTGGTTTTTGTCAGCTCCTTTTTAATATCAAAATATACAGGCATAGGTGAAGCATACTGGACAACAACAAACTTTATAATTCTTGCATTACTGCTTGCTGCTGTTTCAGTAGCCACTGCTCCAGCCGCAACACTACACGTAATGAGGGAATTAAAAGCAAGTGGTCCTCTTACAACAACTCTGATGGCGGTAGTAGCAGTTGATGACGGGCTGGCAATAATGTTTTTCGGTATTTCTGTTTCGATGGCCCATCATATTCTGGGTACACATGGAAGTTCCTTTTTAGCTTCAATTTCAGGTGGTTTGTTAGAAATAGTACTTTCGCTGGGATTAGGAGTTGTGACAGGTCTGGTACTGGATTTTGCCGTTAAAAAAATGAAAAGTCAGCCAGAAAGATTAACCGTGGGTCTGGCGCTTCTTCTTTTATGCGGTGAAACAGCTCGTTTACTTCATTACTCACCACTTCTTGCCGGTATGGCAGCCGGATTTACAATCATTAACAGAGACAGACGAGATGTTAGGATTTTCAAAGCATTAAACATGTTTGAACCGCCGATTTATGTCCTTTTTTTCACACTTGCAGGAACCCAGCTTCATTTATCAGCTCTATATGCTGCAGGTTTCCTTGGTATTTCATATTTTTTTGCAAGGGGAATTGGAAAAATATCAGGAGCATACATTGGTTCATTAATTGCCGGAGCCCCGAAGGTTGTCCAGAGATTTCTCGGTATAGCACTGGTACCACAGGCCGGAGTTGCTATTGGTCTAATATTCTTAATTAGAAACGATAAAGCACTTTCGAGTTATTCAAGTATAATAACTCCTGTGGTTTTAGCTGGAGTTGTGATTTCAGAATTAATTGGCCCCCTTTGTGCAAAATTTGCATTCATAAAAGCAAATGAAGCAAAAATAGAAGAGCCGGACAGCAGAGAGATAGAAGAGATAGAAAATGGAAATAATATCAGTATTGCGACCTGGAAAGATGAGAAAATAACCAATGAAGAGTGTAGTTATTCTGAAGAAGCAGAAACAATAGTTTTTGGTATATCAGAACCGGAAACAGCCGCATTCCTTGGAAGAATAGCATCTTTGGTTGCAAACCACTACTGCGCAGTACCACTTGCAACATATGTAATTTCAGATGATTCCGAAGAAAACATTTTGAATGAGTATTTAATGATTCACAGGCTGTTTAGTTTGATTCGGGAAGAGGTGGATATACTTGGGAGTGATTTTAAAGTTGAAACAGTGCATGCTGAAAAAGTATCCAAAGGATTGATTGAAAGTGCAGTCAACAACGGTTCAAAGTGCATAGTAATTGGATATCCTTCAGCTAAAAGGTTAATGGAATACAAAAACGTAATGGAGACAATTGTAGAATCAACTTATTGTCCTGTTATTACAGTAAGGTGTTCAGGGAAACTTGATACTCAAAATACCATTATCCCCATTACAAAAATTGAAGAATTAAGTTATGTTCAAACCATGATTCAGTCTTTTGCAGTTATTGCTAATCACCGTCTAACGATCCAATACCTAATGCCACCCAATCAAACAGATGAGATAATTGAAGAAACCGAAAATGAAATCCTCACCTGGATAAAATCAAGAAAGCTTAATTCTAATATAAGCTATAATATAAAGTCTTCGGAATCTTACCTTGAAGCAATTGTCGAGGAATCAGCCGAATATGACCTTATCCTGATGTCGGCATCAGATAACCTTGGTTTTCAGCGAATATTCTTTGGCTCTCTGGAAGAAGAGGTGGCTAAGAGTACAAATAAAACTATGGTAGTAATACAACCCCAGAATTTCCATGTGACACGAATTGTCTTTTAAGCGAAATTCTGCGTTATGCTAAAATTGATATTCCTCAAAATGTTAAAAACACATTCCTCCAGATATCAACTTCAGCAATGCCTTAAATTTCATCTTAAAATCCTAATTCTTATGGATTACTTAATTTAGTGTTTCAAACTTTTCAACAGGCACATAAAAAGCACAGCATTTTTTATTTTTGATTGAGCCGTGGGTTTTTTAAATTTTGTTGGTTTGTCTTTATGAGTTTAAGGTTTGACACTTTCTCATTAAAATAATATTTTCAAAAAGATTTGAATTGAAAACTTTCTACAGAGTTTAGAAATTAATTAGAATAAAAATATTAAGGAATAAAAATGCAGCTTGAATTATCAACATGGTGTGAGGTTGAGGACTATTTAAAAACGAGAAAAGATATCATAATTCCAATTGGTTCGATTGAGCAACATGGACCAATGGGGCTTATTGGCACTGATTCTATCTGCCCTGAGGTTATAGCAAAAGGGATATCGGAAAGAGACAATACGCTGGTTGCTCCGGCAATAAAATTTGGAATGTCACAGCATCACATGTCGTTTCCGGGTTCGATCACATTAAGACCAACGACTATGATTGCACTATTAAAAGATGTGATTCTCTCTTTAACAAATCATGGTTTTACACACTTATTTTTCATTAACGGTCATGGTGGAAATGTGGATTCAACAAAAGCAGCTTTTTCAGAGATATATGCAGAACACAGCTTCTCAAAGAATCCATCATCTACTCATTTTCATTTATGGAACTGGTATACTGGTGATCGTGTAAAAGCAATTACTGAGAAGTATTTTAAAGATACTGAAGGTTCTCATGCTACACCTTCTGAGCTTTCACTTAGTTTTTATGCTCACCCGGATAAAGTGAAAAAAGCTGATCTATCTCAGGATGTATCAAAGAAAGATAATTTTAGAGATTGTTTTGATTTCAGAAACAATTTTCCCGATGGAAGAATGGGAGCAGATTCATCCCTTGCATCTGTTGAAATTGGAAAAGAGTTATTTGAAGGTGCAGTAGAAGATATTTCAGAATTTTATAAGAGTTTTGTAATCAGCTAATTAGGCAAATAAACAGTGCGTTAAATATTTCTATTAACGTACATTTTTAAGCATCTTTAAAATAAATCATTTTTTCATCTTTTATTCTGTATTACCCATTCTAAGGGAATAAACTCAGATACAGTTCACGTTTTTTACCCAAAGCAGACATAAAGATATTCTTTTTTAGTTGCCAAGGAAACTATATTAAGCTATATTAGTATCCATGGAAACTATAATTTGTAAAAAAATAGGAGCTCCAATGGATAATTTACAAATGGCACCAATAATAATCGGGAAGTTATTAAATATTAGCGGTATGCTCCAGCGCCACAGCAATAACATTACCCAGCCTTTTGGCCTTAATCAGCAACAGTTTACAATCTTTTTTGAGATTGCAAATGCAGGAAAAGTAAAACAGAAAGATATGGTTAATCGTCTTTTACTGGAAAAAGCTCATGTGTCTAAAGTTGTAAAAAAATTGCACAAGATGGAGCTGATTACTATTACGACATCAGATGAAGATAAACGTTCAGCCTGGTTAGCACCAACCCCGGAAGGAAAAAAAATATTGAAAAAGTGCAGAGGGGAGTTCAGAAAATGGCACAAGGAGTGGACAGAAGCATTTGATGACAAGCAGTTAAACTCAATACTTGAAAATATATCACATCTTCAGGCTGTGTTTGAAGATAAATTAATAGGAGGGAATCTCTAATAACTGATCTTTTTGCGAAACACAGAAAACTTTATAAAATAAAACCTTTTTTATAAACGAATCAACCGTTGTTTTTTGTTATGCCTTGTTTTTCATCAAAAATTCTAATTATTAGAGGTTCCCAGGAGGTAAATAAAATGAAAATTGAATCTGTGAAATTAGTTTATTTTTCACCTACCGGAACAACAAAAGCGGTTGTTCAGGGCATTGTAAATGGTATTAATCCAGACACCACGGAATTAATAGATATAACCAGTCCGGAAGCAAGAAGAAAGCCTCTGGAGACCTCGGATAATGAATTACTTATCGTTGCAGTTCCCGTTTATATGGGGAGAGTGCCGGCTTTATTAAATGAATGGCTGAATTCAATTAAAGCTCATAATACTCCAACGGTCTGTGTTGTTGTCTATGGTAATCGTGCATATGAGAATGCACTACTTGAATTAAAAGATATCGTAGTATGCTGCGGGTGTATTCCCATTGCCGGTGCGGCATATATAGGGGAACACTCATTCTCAGATTCCGAGACACCAGTAGCATTAGGACGTCCCGATGAAGATGATTTAAACAATACAAAAATATTTGGGCAGAAAATACGTGAAAAGATAGAATCTGTTTCATCCATCTCTAACATTTCTGAACTATCTGTGCCCGGAAGTTATCCTTATGAAGGAATTACAAAGTTATGGGATGTGGATTTTATTGAAGTGAGCGATCAATGCACACAATGTGGTCTTTGTGCAGAGGTGTGCCCTGTTGGTGCTGTGGATTCTGAAAATAGTGCTATGATCAATAAAGAAAAATGCATAACTTGTTGTGCATGTATCAAGAGTTGTCCTGAAAACGCCAGAACAATTAAACCCGGTCCGTTGAGAGAAGCACAAAAAAGGCTTATTAACCTTTATAAAGAACCAAAAAAGCCGGAATATTTTTTGTAATAAACAGAAGACTTTTCTAAAAGGTTCGTTTATAATCAGCAGCTTTTGAGATAGTAAGTTTACCTTACAAATGTATTTTGAATGTTATGTCAAATATACCAATGCTTAATGAAAGCAGTTCAACCATATGATTTTAAACTTTGTTGAGGAAAAATGATTCGTTTAGTAATATCCATTATAACTTTTTTGATTTTTGTTGGTTGTACTCCAATTAATAAAAATCCTGATATTTTGCTTGAGGAGCCTTATTCGAAAGTAAAATATATTGCCGAACCTGACTCCAGATACAGAAAAGTTGAAGTTGTACAAATTGAAACAAGAGGTGATAATGCAAATATTCTAAATACACTACCATTGTTGTATAAAAAAGCTCTTGGTTATTCAAAAAATTCAGAAGTTTTAATTGGTAATATTTCTATATCTTCTTATACAAAGCTTGAAGAAGTTCAGGTTCCATATCAGGAATGCAGATCTGTATACAGAATGGTTTCTGTACCAAACACGTCTTGTTATAATGGAAGATGTACAACATCTTACTCTTATCAAAACCAAACGACTCAGGAATGCACAACCCAATATAGAACAGAAGAAAGGAATGTTTTATATCAAGTTGCATCAGCCGATATCTTAGATTCTGGAGAATTAATAAAATGAAATTGAAGTTATTAATATGTGTTCTTTTCTTTGTGTTTTTGTCATCTTGTTTTAGCATTAAAACCATGACCAAGGGGAGTTTTATCAGACTCATTCCAAATACAAAACCAGAGATTACCTTTAATGAAGAAAGTGCTTCCAAAATTGAAGTTTTCTATCAAAAAAAACCAAATTTTGAATATATTGAAATCGGAATTATTGAATCTATTGCATATGGTGGTGATGTAGGTTTAAAGGACCTTTTTCCCGAACTTAAAAAACAAGCATTTCTTGCTGGTGGTGAAGCAATACATAAAATTCAGCTTAAACGGCATAATCAAACCGGTGATACTTTACATGCAACTGCTGTTGCTATTGTTCGGAAACTAAAATAATTATTAGCCAGGTAGTTCCGGCTATATGAAATAATTTACAACCAATAATTACGATAACAAGCAGGAGTTTTTACTATGAATACTATTCCCAATGGATTGCATCATGTCGGAAGTTGTATCCGCCCACCAAGTGAATACAATGCTATACTTTTACAGGCAACTCTGGGTTGTTCCCATTCTAAATGCACATTTTGTGGAGCATATAAGGATAAAACCTTTGCCATAAAAGATAGAAAATTTCTGGAAGATGATTTCGCTTTTGCAAGTAGGTACTGTACTCATCAGGATCGGGTTTTTGTGATGGATGGCGATGCATTTATAATGCCCATGGATAAATGGACATGGATTCTTTCCGAGATAAAGGAAAAACTTCCCTGGGTCAAACGAACCACCTGTTATGCAAATTTAAAATCAATTAAGATGAAGTCAGATGAAGAGCTGGCAAAATTGCATGAAATGGGGTTGAAGGCTGTTTTTCTTGGTCTGGAATCCGGTCACGCAGGTGTGAGAGAGGCAATACAAAAAGGTGGAACACCCGAAGAGCTGATCTTCCATACTAAGCGACTTAGAAAGTCAGGTATCAAATTAGTGACGATTGTTCTTATGGGGCTTGGACAGATTGAGTTAAGCCTTGATCATGCAAGAGAAACAGGAATTGCTTTAACGGCAATAGATCCTGAGGCAGTAAGTGTTCTTTCACTGATTCCTTTGCCTAATACACCTCTGGGGCAGGCATTTGAAAAGGGAGAATTTAAAGTACCGGATGATATTGGTATGATTGCTGAACTTCGGGAACTTGTTAAGCATACCGATCTTTCAAGGGGAGCTTTTCGCTCTGTCCATGCAAGTAACTACCTGTCAATTGATGCTAAGTTTCCTCAGGATAAGGAACGGGTTTTAAAAACTCTTGATAATGCATTGGCGGGTAATGTTGAGCTAAAACCTGAATGGATGCGCGGGCTCTAAAAAAAGTTCTGCAATAAAAAGCAGGACTGTAAAGAAAACTTGTAGCTATCATGGTGCATCTCTGGTTAATGCACCATATGAAAATGACTTAATAGTCAAAAGAAACTCCCATTCGAAAACCTTTCTAAATTTAATAATCTGTTTAGCTTTTTGAATTCTAAATCTAAATGTTATATACTAATCGATAATATCATTTTCTAATTATTATTTAAAATCTCAATAAGCTTAATTTTCCAATTAGATAAGGCAATATGTGGAGTTCTATCTATTGCATCATTTACATTAATTATAAATAGGTAAAGATATGAAGAATAGTATTATACAAATAGTTGTATTTATTTCATGTATTAGTTATTTCGCCAATGCAGAGCCAATCAAAGTCAGATTTCCTGAAAGTTACCCGGTTTCTTTTAAAACATCCAAAGGATTTAAAGGTATGGATGTTGAGGTAATAAAATTAATTTTATCAAGAGCTGGTTTGGAGTTTAAGACAGTTAGCTGGCCCTTTAAAAGATCTTTATATAGTATGAAGACTGGTGAGATTCATGTAATGACAAACTTAGTTAAAAATGAAAAAAGATCAGAATATATGCATTGGATAGGACCAGTGAGGTATACTTCAATTGGGTTGATAGTATTGAAGAAAAACAGGGACTTAAAAATTCAAAACAGTGACGATTTGATCAGGGTTTCAAAAGAAACAGGACGAAAAATTGGAAGTCTGATAGGCGGAAGTTATTCCGATTATTATGATAATCGTTTAATTAGTGATCATTCCTTCAAAGAAAGTTTTGAGTTTGTCGCATACGTTGAACAAAACTATAAAAAACTGAATGCAGGCAGAATCATAGGTTTTTTATATGATGATTTTGAAGTGAAGTGCTTGATAAACAAACCACAAAAAAAAGGTTCTGAAAAGCTCGTTGATAAGTTTGTTATCCATTCTTTTCGGGTTGAAGGGTCAGAAGGTGGCGCTTTCATAGGATTATCCAGGAAACTTGACAGGAACACAGTAAAAAAAATCAAAGCCTCCTATCGAAATATATTTAATAATGGTAGTTTTGAAGAGGTATATTATAAATGGTGTGGAGAAAAGATACCTGATGAATTGACCAAAATCCAGATAAATTAAAGAACCGTCATGTTTAGGTGAGTTTTCCCGGTGTATCAAAATATATCTTTGTTTAATTTGACACTGTTTAACCATTAACATATTCTTTTCAAAAATTTTTATCTGACGAAGAAATTAATCAAAAAGGGCCTTATAAAAATGAAAAGCAAAGTATACTTTATAGATTTTAGAGTAACCCCAAGAGAAAATATTTTTGGGAAAATTGGAAGGCTTCTTGAGGAAGCAGGCCTCTCAAAAATTATTTCAGATAGAGATCTAACTGCTCTTAAGATCCATTTTGGTGAAAGAGGTAATACCGCTTTTATAAGACCTGTATATGTTGCTCAAATTGCTGAGGCTGTAAAAAAAGCAGGTGGATCACCATTCTTAACAGATACAAATACACTATATGCAGGAACCAGAAGTGATGCTCCAAGTCATTTGAAAACAGCAATAAAAAATGGATTCACGTATTCAACAGTTGAAGTTCCTGTGGTTATTGCTGATGGACTAAGAGGTGCTTCTGAAACAGTAATCAATTCGAAAGGTAAGCATTTCAAAAAATTTTATATAGGTTCTGAAATATACAATGCAGATGCAATGATCTCTATAGCTCATTTTAAGGGTCATGAACTGGCTGGTTTTGGTGGAGCGCTGAAAAACATTGGAATGGGATGCGCCTCAAGGAAGGGGAAATTAGCTCAACACTCCACAGTCTCTCCAAAGGTAAAGAGAAAACTTTGTGTTGCTTGTGAGGATTGTCTCTCACACTGCGCTGTTTCAGCAATCTCAATGAAGGATGAAAAAGCATCTATAAATAATGATACCTGTGTTGGTTGTGGAGAATGTATCTTAATATGCCCCAGTGAAGCTATACAGATTCAGTGGAATCAATCAATTCCAGTATTTTTGGAAGGTATGATAGAGTATACGAAAGCTGCTCTCGATAATAAAAAAGATAAAACCCTATACATAAATTTTATAAACAGTATTTCCCCGGCATGTGATTGCGCGGATTACAGCGATAGCCCAATAGTCCATGATATTGGAATTGTTGCATCAACAGATCCTGTTGCTATCGATACAGCATCAGCAGATCTTGTAAACAGTAAGAAGGGAATTGAGAGTTCAGCTCTAACAACAAATCTTGGTGAAGGTGAGGATAAGTTTAAGGGACTTTATCCGGCAGTTGACTGGCCACTTCAGCTTAAGTATGCAGAGGAGTTAGGGATAGGAACCAGGTCATATGATCTTATCACAATAGACCCCCTTCGTTGGAAACAAGGCTGATTTTACCACAAATGCATTGTTGTGAGCCCTTCGTAGTATGATGTTTTTTTGATACGACTTCAGGGCTCAACGCCTTGTATTTGCAGCAAACTAAGCTTTTCAAAACTGCAATTTCCATAAGTTTAAAAAAATACTTTCATTGAGTTTTTATGAGTACATAAAGATTAAATCTTTTTTTATTCCTAAATATCTTAAAAATTCTGAAAGAGCCTAATGCAATCCATAAAAACAAGAGAAAATATCTAACTAATGATTTAGGAACCTTTGAGAACTGCCTCTTGAAAGAAATTAGATTAAAGCTGAATTCTTTTTAATACAATTGCTTCATTGTACTCAAATAATATCAGAATTTATAGGATAACCCAAGAGAACTAATGAACTGATCTCTATCTTTTACAATTGGACTATCTACTGCATCTGATACGAGTCTTTTATAATTTCCAATAACCTGAAGCGTCCAGTTTTCATCCAGATGCAACATCCCAACTATGTTAGCCTCAACGGACTTAAAACCGGCTTCTGCATTATAAACAGCAAGTCCGGATCGCGAGGATTGGGTTGAATTCACACTAAAATATTTTTCCATGTATTTATCATTTGCATAAGTTGCTTTCACACCGGTCATTACAATAAAAGCTTTATTTAAAGGCAAAATCAAACCTAATCCATAGTTAAGCTTAAAACCTGTATTTTCCCCAGTAAACTGCTTCTCGTAACCTGCATCTAATCTTAGCATTCCAAGTTTTATTTTAAGGGCCACATTACCTTTTGCACCACTTTCAACATCACCAAGACCGTTCAGGTCATCAGAGTCATCTTCATCTCTACCAAATTCATAGCCAACAGCTGTACTTAATTGGATATACTTACTTTTCCACAAGAACATTCCAAGACCTTTGTTAGCACTAAAAAAGTACCTGTCATATTTGATTTCAATTATTGGGTATATTACTTCGTTATAATCATCCGCCCCCTCATATTCAGGGATATAGAGTTCCATCACTCCTATAGAAATGGAATTTTTATCTCTTCCTTTTTTTTCTTCAACCCTCTCTTTTGCCTTTTTTAAATCTGATTGAGCAAATGAGTTCTCTACCGTTACTATTGCAAACAAACCAATTACTATTAGAATTATCAAATTGCGTGTCATCTTCTCACCATAAAAAATTTAAAACGTTAATATTAAAAACATTAGTTTTGCTGTTGTTCCAGACCATCTAAGGTATTTATTATTAGGGGCCCTTCAAAATACAAAAACCTATTTTTTTTAGAACATTCTGGTGTTCTGCTTTTTTAGAACAACTCAGGTAATTCGATCAAAAACAATTATCAGATGTTGACTGTTAAATTTTCAGTATTTGGATTTCAGATAATCTGGAAACAACAAATTTAGAGATTCCTTTATATCAATACTCAAAACTGAGATTATTCTTCTTCAAATAATCATTAAAACCTACTACTCTTTTATCCCGATACATAATATTTATAGCCTGATAATCACAATTGTTTACACAACCAAGGCAAAAAATACATGTATCTGTGTTTACAGTAAAAGAATCCGGATCAATCGATTTCGTGGGACATTTCTCTCTGCATTTTCCGCATCCTACGCATTTTTCTTTTATAATATAGTGATTATCAGTAAATTTTTTTGTCCACCAGGCTGGTCCGAAAAAGGTAGAAAACTCTCTTAGAGTCAAAGATTTTTTAAAAGTAGAAGAACTCCCATTTTTTACTTCCGATATTATAGTTCCGGCATACTCCCTTACTTTTTTATAGGTCTTTCTATCAGGTAAAATAGTGTTCTCTTTTGTTTTAAAATTTTTTTCATCGTCATAGATCATTGTAAAAGAGCTTATTGATTGAAAAAAGGAGAGTCCCACTGGCACACCTTTTTTTAAGGCAAGCTCTTCCAGTATTGAACAAGCTGCATTATACTGATTTCCTTCAGGTCCGCCAAATGTAACATATGCTGCAACAGGAACACCCTCAAGATCTTGAAGGGATTGAATAAACTTTTTAACATATTCGGGAACATCATAATAAAAAACTGGTGCTCCAATAACAAGTAGATCAATATTTTTTATTGAGTTCTCATTAAAATCACGAATCTCACCTGAAGAAACATCAATTTTATTTTTTTCGAGGGTTTCTGCAAGTACTTTTCCACACCGCATTGTGTTTCCGGTCTGGCTGTACCATAATACAGCAGCTTTGTTTATACTCTTTGTTTTCATTGGTACTGTTGCCTGTATAGAACTATAACATGAAGGCAATGTTGGTAATGCTGCCGCTGTTCCAATTAACACACTTTTCTTTAGAAAAGATCTTCTGCTTTCCATAAATTCCACCGTTATCAAATAATTTATTAAATCTGATCAAAATCCAAGGAACCTAATAACTGTTTTTTTTATCAAAGTTCTGATTATTAGAGGCTCACTAATATAATTTTAAATAGTAAAACCCAGTCCCAGTTCAGACAGTTTTTTATTAGTTGGTTTTGTTGTTACAGGGTCCCATTTGCGCTTTACATAGAACTCATCCATCATAGCATTGAAATCTTCTTTGTTCAGAAGAGCTCCCTTTTCCTCGCCTTTTGTATAGGGTTCTGCAAAAAACCGGTCTGGCAGGTTATCATCTTCCCGCCTGAACCCTTCCCGAAAATTGAACATCTTTTCCAGGTTGAAGACACGTTCTCCTACTTTGATGAATCTGTCTTCATCCCAGTCAATCCCGGTAATGGCTGTTAATAATTCACCAAGGAGGTTTTTGTCTACTCCTGGCATCAACACTTTGTTAAAATCTGTAGCAAAAAAACAAATACCCAATGAATCCACTGCAGCCATAAAATTCTGGTCTGAAATAGTATCGCCACACAAATGGCAGGCACCACGATTTGAAACAGAATAACTAAGGGCCCTTGGTGGATTTGCATGGATATTGTGTGCGGCCAGTTCCAGACCTTTAACATGAATGGCAAAAGCATCACTTCCTTGTCCGATTTTTTGAGAAACAGCTTTTACACCATTGGCAGCCAGATCTCCGATACCATCACGATAAGCAATTTTGGAAATAAATTTTATCACTGAATCCACATTCCCCCAGATGAGGTCAAGACCATCCAGATCTGTTTTGGTAACCAAACCTTTTTCATATGCTTCCATGAAAAAACCAATCACATTGCCTGCAGAGATTATATCCATTCCTAAATCATCTCCATCATAAATTGCCTTCATCATTCCGTTAAAATCAGAGATCATTAAATTTGCACCGAACATGGTACCTGTTTCATATTCCGGACCATCATGCACAATAGTTTTATGTGGACCATCTTTAACAGCACCGCTTTTTTTACATGCCAGAGGGCAGCAGTAGCATGCAAAATCCCTCACCCATGCTTTTTCCCTGGCGGTTTTAGCATTAATTTTTTCAATTTCTGAATAGGTTCCTTCACGATAATTTTTTACAGCCATTAATCCATCATCACTAAGTGTTTGAAGGAAAGCTGCCGTACCCCACTTCCTGAATAAGTCTGTCTTTATCCCATCCACAGGTCCAGTCGATGTATCACGTACTTTTTTTAAAGCTATGCTGAATTTTTTATGATCAGCAATATGTGGCATACCAGTACCTTTTACAGCGATGGCTTTCAGGTTTTTTGATCCCATCACTGCCCCAACACCCCTTCCTGCTGCCCGGGCAGTTGTGTGCAGGATACAGGCATAGGAAACAAGATTTTCACCGGCAGGTCCTATGTAACAGGTTTGAAAACGTTCGTTGTTTAGTTGTTTGACAATAGCTTTATCAAATTCGTCTGTTTTCATCCCCCAATATGCTCTGGCATCCCTGATTTCAACCCTGTTGTCTTCAATAACGATATATGAGGGGTGTTTTGCTTTTCCTGATATCAAAATACCATCATACCCTGCAAACCTGATTTCAGGTCCAAAAAAACCACCCATATTGGAGTAGCTGACAGTGGAAGAAGACGTTAGAGATTTGTTTTCAGGTGATGTACAGGGCGATTTGGTTACAACAACCACTCTGGAAGCTGAAGGAATAGGAAATCCTGAAAAGGGACCGGGCATAAACATCAACGGATTCTCTGGAGAAAGAGCCCCAATACCAGGTTTTTTTAATCTATCCCATATTAATTTCATACCCAGACCCCTTCCACCTAAAAAATTTTCGATATCCTCCCTTGGGATTGGAACAGTTTTTATCTCTTTTGTAGTAAGGTTTATATCCAGTAGAACTTTATGGTATCCAAAAAAATTATCTTTCATAACAACTCCTTATACGTTCAGGTTGTACCAACGCTTATTCAATTTTTCTGCAATATCTTCAGGAGACATCCTGTAGTATGGATATGCAGTATCTACACGAAGAACAGAAAGTGCCTCATATGGACAATGCTCTAAACACTTTGGGTCACCACCACACAGTGTACACATACGCATTGGTTTATTCGTCGCAGGGTTCTGAGACAGAATGCCTACACTTGAATCAGCACAGGCAGAAACGCAATTACCACACCCAATACAACGATCAGTATCATTTGTAATAAGATCGTATTTTCCACTTTGATAAAGAGCTCTTCTGTTTGTAACCGGATCCGGCTTTACAGGACAGGAATTTACACAAGGGATATCATCACATCGCGCACATGTAACCGGAACATCCACATCGGGATTAAAAGAATGAACACGGATATTTGCATGAACAGGATTTCCCAAATCTGATTTATAGCGACCATCCCTGAACAACGGGTTGTTGTATGCAGTACAAACTGCCTCACATGTGCGACAGCCAGTACATTTTGAATAATCAACGGCTATAAATGAATAAATTTGCTTTCCTGAGCCAGTATCGAAAACAGAAGTAACTTTTGCCCCACAACCTGCAAGCAGTACTAATGATCCGCCACCAATAGCCAGTTTCATTATGAATTCTCTTCTGGTTAAAGCTCTTTTTTCATGTGTCGAGCTCTTTCGATAAACCTCTGGTGTTTTATTATCTTCCATTATCGACTCCATATATTTTTAACTGTTAAACTGAAATTGTTCAGGATATTAAATTTGAAATTTATTGATTTTTAAACATTTCAGAACGCATTCTTTTTGGTGTGACCCCTGTCCATTTACGAAACGCTCGTGCGAATGAATTAGGGTCATCAAATCCCAGTAAAAAAGAGATTTCTGATCCTGTTAAGGTTGAGTTTGCCAAATAGTGGCGGGAGAGTTGCTCCCTGGTCTTTTTGAGTTCAGCCTGAAAACTGGTTTTTTCAATACTTAAATGGCGTTGCATGGTTCGTTTACTTATAGCAAGTTTTCTTGCAACTTCTTCAGTAGATCCTTGTCCTGCAGGCAAAAGCTCAAGAAGAGAGCTGCGAACACGATTAGCAAACGATGCTTTTTCATCAAAGTCTGACAACCGTTTACGAAGTTCAGGTTCAAAAAACCCCCACATTCCTTGATTCTCAGAAAGAAACGGCAATTTAGCATCCTCAGATGAAAAAATAACCTGATTTAATTTACCTGATTTCGGTGTTACTCCAAAAAAATCCGTATAGGCCTTATCATTCAGAATTCGGGATAAATTGGATACACTGAGTGGATTTATCTTCTCCCGGGTAGCAAGCCTTACCAAATGCACAAGAAAAACAAGTTCAAAGGCAATCAACGACTCAGGAAGCGGTTTATCAGTATACAGGCAGTCCAAAGTAATGATTGTTTTATCTTCATCTACTTCAACACCTAATGTCATGGGACCAATTAGTTTTTTGTATTGACTTAAACGCGATACAGCTTCATTCATATTACTGCTGCAAAATACTGCAAAAATCGCAGGGCTGAATGACTCAGCAGTAATTACAGTTCCCAGCCTAAGTGGAAATAAAGGATCATTTACAGTTTTTTCAAGACTGTCCCAAAGCCTGAAGTAATCATCTGTTGACAGGGCAATGTTTTTTCCTGATAATATACCACTGGGAAACTCACCACGTTTTAATACTTCTGCCATATTAACACCAAGGTCACTCAAAATCAGATTCCAGGAGATATCCACTACAAATTTCATTGCTTGGTTCATAACCGTACTTCGTTCCTTTTTTTATTTAAATTGAGTATTGCTGAAACTCAATTTTATTTTTTCGTAATATAAATCATTAGATGAATTTTGAATATAGCAGATCATGCCATTTTTATTGCAATTAATGACAATCACAATAATATGAAAATTAGGTTAGAATTGGTGAAAATCCATGAAATATGTTGTAGAACTAAGAACTATGTATCAAAAACAGATTAATGCAGGTTTTTTTAGAAGCCATCTCAAAAATACATTTCTAATACATGGATTCCCAATTCAGTTACCTTTTATAAATGTTCAAATTTTAATTATAAAAATAAGACCAGAGTTTTTTAACTATTTTGAAATGATTTCTGAATGTTTTAGAAAATTACAACGTAGAAAAAAAATAGATTCAGCTTAAGGTGTGAGGTGTTTACTTTGCAATTGATTTTGTTTTGATGATTCTATTTTTTTGCTAAGTATAAAGCTTCATTTGCAAGGTATCAGCGTTCGGTCAGAAGTGAAGATGTACAGTTTTATTGCTTGTTTCTAAAAAACTAGAAACAAGCGATTCGAGCTTTTGATCGGTTGCTGCAACAATGCAAATGGAGGAATTTTTACAAAGCAACCTAACACTCAGCGAAGTCTTTGAGGGCCTGACCATCTAATCTATATATAATCCATTCGTCTTGTGGGGTTGCCCCTATAGAGTTGTAGAAATCTATGGCTGGTTCATTCCAGTCAAGAACGCTCCACTCAAAACGACCACAGTCATTTTCAACGGCTATTTTTGCAATATGTTTGATAAGTTTTACACCGGCTCCTGAACCCCTGTGTTCTGGAGTGACGTAAAGGTCTTCAAGGTAGATTCCGTTTTTTCCAAGCCAGGTTGAATAGTTCAGAAAATAAACAGCAAAACCTACAGCTACACCATCAATATATGAAATAATAGCTTTTGTGGTATTTTCATCACTGAAAAGAGTTCTCTCAATGTCTGAAACAGATGCTTTAACTTCATGTTCAGCTTTTTCATATTTAGCTAATTCAGTAACAAATTTAAGAATTAATTCTGCATCACTTACTTTTGCATCTCTAATTTCGATTTCTGACATGGCAAATATCCTCTAAAATATTTTTTTGTAGTTGAATTTGTAATAATTAAGATCTTCAGATATGTTGATAATAAGATTAAAGCCCTGGAAGGAATCCAGGGCGATGTTTTCTTTAAAGCTTTTCCTGAATAAATTTATAGTAGACAGAGGTTTTCTCAATCTTACTAAACATCTCTTTGCTCTCTTTAGCTTTTTCCTGATTTTCATACAAAAGACCAAGATGAAAATAGGCTTCATCTTTTTTGTATGAACTTTCTCCAGCTATAATAGTTTGAAAAGTTAGTTCAGCATTTTTGAAGTCTTTTTTCTGCTCATAGGTAATAGCAAGGCTGCTTAAAACAAGATTTTCAAGGCTTGTTCCACTGAAACCATCCAGTGCTTTTTTGTACAGTTCAATAGCATTGTCGTATTTTTTTTCTTTAAAGCAAAGGTCTCCAAGCTGAACCATAGCCATTTTTCCAGCCACAGTTCCACCAAAGTCATTTATAACTTTATTATAACCCGTTTGAGCTGTCTCAAAAGTTTTCTTTGCATCTTTTTTCTCGATTTTTGAAAGGGATGCAGTCACCTGTTGAAGAGCTTCAAAACCATTAGCTTCCTGGGTTTTTGTAAAATTAATATAGTAAACTACTGAAAACCAGACAACTAAAACAGAAATTAATCCTGCAATTATTTGAACCTTATATTTTTTAAAGAGTTCAAGTCCTTTATTTATAAATTCTAAAAAAGGATCCTGTTCTTCCAACTCTTTTTTACGGGCAAGGGTTATGTCAGCCATTATGCCTCCGGGTAAAATTATTAATTAATAAAAAATTGTCTTTTTAAAAAAAGACCAAAACATTCTTAACAGTTTTTACAAAAAAAGACTATTAGATTCCCTATTAAGATTTACAGGATATTTTTTATACGTTCCCAACCCTCATCAGGAATGCTTGCACCAACAACCTGGCATACTTCAAATCCACATGCAGAGGCCAATTCACCACTTTTCTCAATTGAAAAACCGTTCACAAGTCCGTATAAAAAGCCAGCAGCCCAAAGGTCTCCAGCTCCTGTTGTATCTACCGCATCACCAGAGCCTTTTGGTTCAATTTTGGTTACTTTACCATCACAGGATATGTAACTTCCTTTTTTACCAACTTTTAAAACTGCTATTTCAGCATATTTTGATAGAGCCTCTATTGCTTTAGCTTCATCAGTATGTCCTGTAAAAGCTTTTGCCTCATCTTCATTGGATATTAAAATATCCACGTAGTTGAGGACTTCACTTTCAAACAGATCTTTAAAAACCTCAACCACTGTAAAGCTTGAAAGGTCCATGGCTATTTTTGCACCACTGTTTTTTGCGGCTTTAAGAGCTTCTATTGTTGGACTTGGGTCGTTAAAAAGAAGGTATGCTTCAACCAGTGCTATTGCGCTTCCATCAAAAAGGTTTTTAACAACATCATCTGGTCCAAGTGATGCTGCTGCGCCAAGATATGTAAACATAGATCTTTGAGCATCTGGTGTTATTACGGAAAGAACTCTACCTGTAGGATCATCACTGGATTTTATCATTTGAGGCATAACATTGTTTTTTTTGATATCCTCTTCAAAGAAAGCTCCATTTTCATCATCGCCTCTTTTACCAGCAAATCTTGCTTCCCCACCTAATCTTCCAACTCCTAACAAAGTGTTGCAAGTTGCGCCTCCAGGAACAATTTCAGGATCTTTTTCAGTCATTTCAAGGGATTTATTAATAAAATCATTATCAACAAGTGTCATTCCACCTTTAATATCACTTATTTTATTAACAAATTCATCATCTTCAAATAACAAAACATCAATAAGTGATGCGCCAATTCCAGTAATAAGTTTTTTTCCACCAAAATCCATTTTTAATATCTCCTATTATTTCTCTAATATCTCAACACTGATTTTTTGAGCCATTCCATAGCCAAGAACAAATCTTTTGCTATCGGCTGCAATAACAAACTGACCTTTTCCCTGACTTGTTAATATCTCAATTTTGTCTCCAATGCGAAGGCCCATATCTTTTAAATGTTTCACGCAATTCCTACCAGAAGCAAAATCTCTTATTATTAGCTTATCTCCGGGTTTAGCCATCATGAGTGGCATTGTCTGGACTCTAAGGTCAACACAATCTGAGCAGATACCGTACATTTCCAGCTTATGTTGTAGCAGATGAAACCCCTTCATCGAGGCTATTTGATTTTGGAGGGATTCAAGCTCATCGTTATGAAATTCAATAATTTTTCCGCACTTGGTACAAACCATATGATCATGATGTTGTCCAAGATGTCTGTGTTCATAAAGAGCTGGTCTGTTTTCAAACTTATTCATGTGTGCAAAGCCATATTTACACATATGTTCCAGAGTATCTTTTATGAAGTGGATTTCAAACTCATATCCCTTTTCATTTAAAATATCATCAAGTTTATGTAATGTGATATGTTCTTCAGTTTGTAAAAAGGCATCCAGAACAATTATTCTGTTGTCAATGCCATCAATACCTTCCTGCTTGAAGAGTTTTATAAACTGTTCTTTTTCACTTTTGTGGATCGAATTGTTGTTTGTTTCCATTTTAAATACCATTAAAAATTCCTGGAAAACTATAAATAAAATATATTGTTAAAGTTGTAAAATTCTATTTTATTTTTATGAAGATTGGGAAGCGTTTTTTCTTATGGTCCAATTAAAAAAGCTGCTGCAAAATCTGCAGCAGCTTTTACAATTATTTACATGGCATCAGCCATTAGGTTTCCGATAGTTTTGTTGAATTTAGCCGGATTTTCAACCTTACCACCCTCACCGATAACAGCAAGATCAAGTAAAAGTTCACTATAATCTTTAAGAACTGGGTTTGTAGTGTCAGTTTCAAAAACAGATTTAATTTTGTTAATAACCGGATGATCAATATTAAGCTCTAAAATTCTTTTCTGCTTTGGAGCTGCCTGACCAGATGCCTTCATGATTTTTTCCATGTAAGCACTCATCTCAAAATCATCTCCTGAAAGGCAGGAAACAGATTCTTTAAGCCTTGTTGAAGGTTTAACTTCCTTAACATTTTCATCAAGCTTTGTTTTGATGAAATCAAAAAGAGGTGTAAATTCATCTTTTTTCTTATCATCAACTTCATCAAGTTCAAGATCTCCTTTTTCAGCACTTTTCAGCTTCTTTCCATCATATTCCGGAAGAGACTGAACTACCCACTCATCAACAGGGTCTGTCATTAGAAGAACTTCGTAATCCTTATCCTTTAAAACTTCAAGATGTGGACTGTTCATAAGAGACGCCAGGTTATCACCTGTTATATAGTAGATGGTTTCCTGTCCCTCTTTCATATTTTCAACATATTCTTTTAGAGAAACGAGTTTACCATCTGATTTTGTTGATGTGTATCTGATAAGATCAGCAAGTTTATCCTTATTTTCAAAATCTGTTGGGATACCAGATTTAAGAGCCTGACCAAACTCTTCATAAAATGTCTGATATTTCTCTTTGTCCATATCCTTAAACATGGCAAGGATCTTCTTAACAATATTTTTTCTTATATTTGTAACAAGTCTGTTTTGCTGAAGAATTTCACGGCTGACATTAAGGTTAAGGTCCGGAGCATCAACAACACCAGATATAAATCCAAGATAATCAGGAATAAGTTCTTTGCAGTCATCCATGATGAAAACACGTTTGCAGTATAGATGCATACCATTTTTTCTATCCTGCTGGAACATGTCAAAAGGTGCTTTTGATGGACAATAAAGAAGTGTGTGGTACTCTGTTGTTCCCTCAAACTTCATGTGTATTTTATCAAGTGGTGGGTTCCAGTCATGGCTCAGATGCTTATAAAACTCTTCATACTCATCATCTGTAACATCGCTCTTGCTTCTGGTCCAGATAGCTTTCATTGAGTTCAGGGTTTCATCTTTTAGAACTTTTTTTGTTGTTTCTCCAACAGGTTTACCTTCACCATCCAAAACCTGCTCATTTTCAGGAATAGGTTCAGTTTTTTCAACATTCATTATGATTGGGTAACTTACAAAGTCAGAGTGTTTTTTAACAATGCTTCTGATTGTAAACTCTTCAGTAAAATCCTGATCTTCATCAAGATCTTTAAGCTCAAGAATAATAGTTGTTCCTCTTTCATCCTTTTCTGCTTCTTCAACTGTGTAAGATCCTGTTCCATCAGAAGTCCATTTAACTGCTGTGTCTGAATTTGCAGTTTTTGTTAGAAGAGTTACTTTACTAGCAACTATAAAGGCACTATAAAATCCAACTCCAAACTGACCAATAAGTTCAGGTGACAGAGTTTCCTGCTTTTTGGACTCTTCCATAGCTTTCATAAAAGCTGCTGTTCCACTTTTTGCGATAGTACCGATATTTTCAGTAACTTCATCAAAAGTCATACCAATTCCGTTGTCAGAAATTGTTATTGTCTTTTTATCTTTATCTGCAGCAAGTCTGATATGAAGTTCTTCATCTTTAATAAGCTCTGGATTCGTTTGTGCTTCAAAATGTAATTTATCAAGAGCATCTGATGCATTTGAGATCAGCTCTCTAAAAAATATTTCACTGTTTGAATAAAGAGAATTTATAATCAAATGAAGCATCTGCTGAACTTCGGTTTTAAATTCACGTGTTTCCTGTTTTTTTCCCATTTTCTGCTCCTGTTTCTAACTGTTATTTTTAGTTAATAATTTAAATTTTATTTGTATTTTGTGTTTATAAAATTATCGTATTTTCCCTTTTGTCAACTCCCGGACCTTATTTTTATTCAAATATATGAATTTTTTAGGGGAAATCAGAAGGTAATTCTAAAAATCATGTTTTTATTTGATTTATCAAATTGTTATGATAAAGTAACGAGGTTTTAATTTTCCCAAATAGGGTTTCAAACTTTTAATTAAAGATGTAAAGCGTTAATAATTATGGATTATTCAGGAAATATTTTCAGACCTCCCAGTGAGGCAAACAGTATTTTACTTCAGGTAACCGTTGGTTGTTCACATAATAAATGTACTTTTTGTGAGATGTAC
>JAAELO010000593.1 GCA_024226555.1 Desulfobacterales bacterium
ACAACGATGAAAAAAGGGGGAAGTCCACAATATGACGATTGGACAACCCCAAAACCGGCAAATGCAGCCTTCCCTACATCTCATACAACTATTGCAATGGTGGGACTGGTGGGTGCGGGGACGGTGAGGGGAGGGGGACCGACAGAATGTTCTCTCGTCCCCTTTTTGTTGTTTGGCGACTGATGGGGATTGTGATGGGGATGGGATGGGGATGGAGATAGGGATGGGGATGGAGATAGGTATGGGGATGGACTTGTGGGGAGGTGACTGTTTTTTGTTTGTTGTGTCGGGTGTGTGTTTGGGAGGAGGAATACACAAACTTCCTGTGCTCCTTCTAACATCATAACTTGGAGAAGGAGAGATGTTTCTCTCTTTTGCGATGCCTTGGAGACGCAGAGAGAGGGCTTTCGGGTTTGCGCCCAAATAAATCTGGCCGCTATTTATTCGGACACTGAACTGTCCAACAACAGTGGCCAATGTCTGAACAGTCTTCGAACAGCCAACGGATGCCTTAGAAGGCGAGGGCAAATGAAACAAACAAAACTTGCTGACGATATGAGACCTCCCACCTTTGAGCCGATTAAATTAATGAGACTCAAACATTTTATTCCAAATAATCCGATATATATATCGGGTTATGCCGGTGGAAACCGATATAATCTTTGGTGGATGGGAATAAATTGTGTACACGGAAATGTCCTACTTAGACGGCATCCATTGTTCTTTTCTTCCACGCACCGCCATACACCAACTCTCTTGCTGCCCCTCGCGAAACCCTCTCCCTCACGCGCGATTCGCACTCTCACACCCACACAGGCGACTAT
>JAAELO010000594.1 GCA_024226555.1 Desulfobacterales bacterium
ATACTTTGTTATTTCCAAAAAAAACTGTAATAAAATCGGCTCGTTATTTTTTGAAATGCCTTGTATTTTATCCAAAATTCTAATTATTAGAGGTTCCCATAAGCTAATCTGCTTTTCGAATTAATGATTTACCTGTTTTAAGATTTTTTTAACAAACGATTTATATTTTAAGTTTTTTGTAGCAAATGCCAAAAGGTATTACTAAGGATTTATCCACCGTTATGTGGAAATACAGGTAGACTCTAATAATTAAGATTTTGATTGAAGTACAAGGGGAGTAATTCTATCAAAAGAAAATTATTAGAGATTGCCTATATAATGATATTTGTCTTTGTTTGCTGTTTTTACCAATCTTAAACCGGAGGTAATTGTCTCATGACAACACCTATTGTAGTCGAAGATTGTAAACTCAAAAAAGAGGTTCATGCAAGCTTACCGGATGTAAATCTTGACTTGTGCCTTACATGTGGAGCCTGTACTGGTGGTTGCCCTGCTTCTGAGACTTACGATCTCGATCCAAGAAAATTTTTAAGGATGGTGGTACTTGGCCTGGATGAAGAAGTTTACAAAAACCCATGGATATGGGCCTGTACCATGTGTGCGAGATGTTCATACGTTTGTCCAATGCAGATAAACATTCCAAAAATGATATACAAAATGAGAGCTAATGTTCCAAGAAATGAACGCCCAAAGGGAATATTAGGTTCCTGTGATAATCATATTAAATCAGGAAATGCAATGGGAGTTCCGGATGAAGATTTCATGTTCACAGTTGAAGATGTGATTGAAGAATGTCAGGAGATGCAACCTGAGTTTAAAGATATGAAAGCCACCATCAATCGTGAAGGTGCTTATTATCTTTTGAATCAAAACTCAAGGGAGCCTGTAACTGAACCGGATGAAATGCTTCCACTTTTAAAAATACTTCATAAAGTTGGAGCTGACTGGACATATCCATCTGTCATGTGGGGTGGTGAAAACTACTGTATGTTCCTTGCAGATGATGATGGCTGGCGTTATATAATGGAAACCTTCGCTGCGCATGTTGATAAGCTAGGATGTAAAGAGGTGGTAAACACCGAGTGAGGTCACTCATACTTTTCAATCCTGGAAGGATTGAGGAAATTTAACATCCCGCATAAGTTCGAATTTATCAGCATAATAGCTCTTTACGGCAGGTGGATTAGAGAAGGTAAACTTAAAGTCAATTCAGACTGGAATAAAGATAAAAAGATAAAATTTACAGTCCAGGATCCCTGTAATCTGATTAGAAAAACAGATGGAGACCCCATGGCTGATGAGTTTAGATTTATTGTAAAATCGGTGGTTGGTGAAGATAACTTTATCGATACGATTCCTAATAAATCAAATAACTACTGTTGCGGTGGTGGAGGGGGAGCTCTTCAGGCTGGATTTCCCGATGAGAGAAAGAAGTACGGAAAGATAAAATTTGACCAGATAATAGAGACAGGAGCAACATATGTGATCACACCATGCCATAACTGCCATGCACAGATCGAAGATATGTGTAAAGTATATGGTGGAAGTTATCATACACTTCATCTCTGGACTCTAATTTGTCTATCCATGGGAATACTTGGAGAGAATGAAAGAACTTATCTTGGACCTGATCTTGAAAACTACGGGCTTGAGTAAGTGAAGAAGTCGATTAATATACTATTAAGGAGGAAATTTCACTATGTCATCTAAAGCTACCGGCTCAGTTCTCGTCGTAGGTGCAGGCATAGCAGGAATCCAGGCTTCTCTTGATCTGGCAGACTCGGGATATCTTGTTTATCTTGTTGAAAGTAAATCCGCTATTGGCGGAACAATGTCACAACTTGATAAAACATTTCCAACTAACGATTGCTCCATGTGTATAATCTCGCCAAAACTTGTCGAGTGTGGTCGTCATTTAAATATCGACCTTAAAACCATGGCAAATGTTAAGGAGATTAGTGGAGAACCGGGTGACTTTAATGTTAAGATTCAATTGAACCCAAGATATGTCGATCTCGATAGATGTACGGCTTGCGGAGAATGTGACAAGGTTTGTCCAATTGACACCAATGACACATTTGATGAAGGCTTAAGAGATCGTAAAGCTGCATTTAAATTATATCCACAAGCTATGCCAAGTGGATTTGCGATTGAAAAAAGAGGTAAGGCTCCCTGTAAACATACCTGCCCGGCAGGTGTAAGCGCACAGGGCTTTATAGCACTGATCAATAAAGGTGAATATGCAAATGCTGTTAAGCTCTTCAAGGAAGCACATCCGTTTCCTGGTGTTTGCGGCAGAGTTTGCAACAATCCATGTGAAGAGGCATGTACAAGAACTCAGGTTGATGATCCACTTGCAATAAGATCACTGCACAGATTTATCGCAGACTGGGAGAAGAAAAGTGGTGAAAGGCATATTCCTGAAATCAAGGGAAGTAAAGATGAAAGAGTCGCAATTATCGGAGCAGGTCCTGCGGGTCTAACCTGTGCATACTTTCTCGCAATTGAAGGCTATAATGTAACAATCTTCGAAAAACTTCCTGTTGTTGGTGGTATGCTATCTGTGGGTATTCCTGCATACAGACTCCCAAGAGATATTATTGAAGATGAAGTAGCAGTAATAAAAGAGCTTGGAGTTGAGATAAAGACAGGGGTTGCCCTTGGAAAAGATATAACAATTGATGGGCTGAGAAAAGATGGCTTTAAATCGATTTTTATAGGTATTGGAGCCCATGAAAATAAGACCCTTGGTATTGCCGGGGAAGATTCTCCGGGAGTGTTTTCAGGAGTAGAATTCCTAAGGCGTGTTAATCTTGGTAAAAAAGTTGAGCTGGGGAACAATGTTGCAGTTGTTGGTGGTGGTAATGTTGCCATAGATGCTGTTCGAACAGCTCTTCGAAATGGGTCAAAAAACCCATTTATAATCTATCGTAGAACTGAGGCAGAAATGCCCGCTGCCCAGGAAGAGATAGACGAATGCAGGGAAGAAGGTATTGAGATCCACACACTTACAAACCCTGTGAGGGTCATTTCTGAGGGTGGGAAAGTTACTGCAATTGAATGTTTGAAAATGGAGCTTGGAGAGCCAGATGAAAGCGGCAGAAGAAGACCAGTTCCTATTGATGGTTCAGAGTTTACGATTGAGATAGATTCTTTTGTACCTGCAATTGGTCAGGAAACAGATTGGGACTGTATTGATGGTAATGAAAAGCTGAAGCTAAGTAAATGGGGAACAATGGAAGTTGACCCTGTTACTCTTCAAACAGATGAACCTGATATCTTTTGTGGTGGTGATGCTGTAACCGGACCTGCAATGGTTATTGATGCAATCGCAGCAGGGCAGGAAGCTGCAATTTCTATTGATCGTTTAATAAGAGGCGTTGATCTCAAAGAGGGGCGTGAAGTAGAAAAAGAGATTGCAACAGATGTTCCTCTTACAGGATTGGAAAATCTTTCAAGAGTTCAAATGCCACATGCATCCCCGGAATCAAGGGGCAAAAATTATGATGAAGTACAACTTGGATTTAGTGAAGATATAGCAAGGGAGGAATCATCGAGGTGTCTTGAGTGTGGAATTTGCTCAGAATGCAACAGATGTGTTGATGTGTGTCTGGCCAACGCAGTTGTGCATGAAATGGTTCCTACAGAAGAAACTTTAAACGTCGGGGCCGTCATACTCGCTCCGGGCTTCAAGCCTTTTGATCCTTCTGTTTATGACACATATTCATATACAAAACACCCCAATGTACTGACAAGTCTTGAGTTCGAAAGAGTTTTATCTGCATCAGGGCCCTATTCAGGTCACATGGTTCGTCCATCTGACGATAAGGAACCTGAAAAGATTGCGTGGATTCAATGTGTTGGTTCAAGGGACACAAATAAAGCAGACCATAGTTATTGCTCTGCAGTTTGCTGCATGTACACAAACAAGCAAACTGTTATAGCAAAAGAGCACAGTGACAAAGATCTTGAAGCTGTTGTTTTTTTCATGGATATGAGAACTCCCGGTAAGGAATTTGATAAATATCATGAAAGAGCAAAAAATGAAAATGATGTTCGCTTTGTTAGATCCAGAGTTCACTCCGTTCTGCCTAAAGATGAAAACACACTTGCAATACGTTATGCCAGTGAAAGTGGAAAAATAGAGGAGGAGTATTTTGATATTGTTGTTCTTGCGGTAGGTCTTTCTCCAAATGAAGAGGTAAAAGAGCTTGCAGACACAATGGGTATTGAACTAAATGATCATCAATTCGCTCAAACCGATGCTCTGAATCCTGTAACAACAACCAAAGACGGTATATATGTATGCGGTTCTTTCCAGGGACCAAAAGATATTCCACTTTCTGTAATGGAAGCTTCTGCTGCTGCAACTGCAGCCACAATGTCCCTTGCAGAATCAAGAAATACTCTAACCCGGGAACCTGTCATTCCACCAGAACGGGATGTTGCTGGTGAGGAACCAAGGATCGGAGTCTTTGTATGTAATTGTGGTATTAATATTGGAGGCATCGCAGATGTTCCTGCTGTAACTGAGTATGCTAAATCACTTCCCAATGTGGTTTTTGCAGATGAGAATCTTTTCTCCTGCTCACAGGATACTCAAAATGCAATGAAAGATATCATTACTGAACATAATCTCAACAGAGTGGTGGTTGCATCATGCTCCCCAAGAACACACGAGCCTCTGTTTCAGGAAACAATCCGGGATGCTGGTCTAAATAAATATCTCTTTGAGATGGCTAACATCAGGGATCAGAACACCTGGGTTCATATGAATGAGCCAGACAGAGCTACTGAAAAAGCTAAAGATCTTGTTAGAATGGCAGTGGCAAAAGTTTATGAAGTTGAAGCACTTTATCAGGTTCCTCTTGAGATAAAACCTTCAATTCTTGTTATTGGTGGTGGGGTGGCTGGTATGGAATCGGCTCTATCAGCTGCAAAACAAGGTAATGCCGTTCATCTTGTTGAAAGAAGCGAAGAACTTGGTGGTGTTGCAAATAAACTTAATGCGACCTGGACTGGTGAAGCTGTAAAACCATATCTTGCAAATCTTAAGGAAAATGTTGAAAATAGTAAAGATATCGAAATATATTTAAATAACAGTATTAAGAGAACCTCCGGTATAATAGGTAACTTCAGGTCAGAACTTAATTCAGGATCTGATATTATCATAGATCATGGAGCTACCATTATTGCAACTGGAGGTAATGAATATAAACCAACAGAATATCTCTATGGAAAGAATGAAAGAGTTCTGACACATCTGGATTTTGATCAGGCGGTTGCTGCAGATAGTGATTTGATAAGAAATGCAAAAACAACTGTCTTTATTCAGTGTGTTGGTTCAAGAAATGACGACAGACCATATTGTAGTAAAGTTTGTTGTACCCATAGTATTAAGGGAGCAATAAAACTCAAGGATCAGAATCCTGATAATATGGTTTTTATTCTTAACAGAGATATCAGGTCAGATGGTTTTAAGGAAGATCTCTACAAAGAAGCAAGGGAAAAAGGAGTTATCTTTGTTCGTTATGACCTTGAGAAGCTTCCTGAAGTAACTGAAAAAAATGGTCAAATCAGTGTAGTAATTGAAGACCATATTTTAGGAAGACCAATTGAGATCAGGCCGGATCTTCTTGTTCTTGCAGCATCAATTGTTCCAAACGAGAATAAAGATCTTTATGAACTTTTTAAAGTTCCAACCAATGCTGAAGGATTCCTCGTTGAAGCACATGCAAAACTAAGACCAGTTGACTTTGCTTCAGATGGAATCTATATGGCAGGAATAGCACACTACCCTAAACCCCTTGAAGAGACAATTGCTCAGGCAAAAGCATCTGTGGCAAGAGCAATGACTCTTATCGCTCAGGGTAGTATTTCAGTTGGAGGTGCTGTTGCAACCGTTGAATCTGATCTTTGTGCAGTTTGCTTAACATGCGTTAGAACATGTCCTTACAATGCTCCTGTAATAGGAAATGAAGGATATGCAATTATAGAACCTGCCGAGTGTCACGGGTGTGGCGCTTGTGTTTCAGAATGTCCTGGTAAGGCGATTACTCTTAATCACTTTACGGATCGGCAGTTAATTAGAAAAACCGATGCTCTTTTTACAAAGACCGGTTGATAACCAAGGGAGCCTAAAATAATTAGGATTTTTATTGAAATACAAGGCGTGAGTAAAAAAATAAATGACTTACCTAATTTTTTTGAATAACGCAGTAGTTCGGTCAAAGGACAATTATTATAGGTTGCCCGGCAGTTTTTATGATCTTAAAAAACTGTCTTATTGGAGGGAGCTATGTCTGCAAATTTTGAACCGCAAATAATCGCATATTGTTGCAAGTACTGAGCTTATGCAGCTGGGGACCTGGCGGGTTCCATGAGACTTTCCTATCCACCCAGTATCAAGGTTATCCAGGTACCTTGTACAGGAAGAGTGGATATTCTACATCTTTTGAATGCCATTGAAAAAGGTGCAGATGGAGTATACGTTGCCGGTTGTATGGAAGGTGAGTGTCACTTTATAACCGGAAACATTAAAACAAAAAGAAAAGTAAAATATGTTAAGAAGACATTAGAAGATATTGGTGTGGAATCTGAAAGAGTAGAGATGTTTAATCTCTCTTCAGCACAGGGAGGACGGTTCGCTGAAATTGCAAATGAGATGTATGAAAAAATCAAGGAACTTGGACCAAGTCCTTTAAATGTTAACAATGCAGCTTGAGGTGATAAATGATAGTCGCAAACAGAAAACCCCTTGAAGAGATACAGGACATGATTAAGGATTGCGGCAATGTTCTACTTGTTGGTTGTAAAGGTTGCGTAACGGTATGCAATGTAGGTGGAAAAAAGGAAGTCGAAATACTTGCAGCAACCCTTAAAATTGCACGCAAAAAAGAGGGTAAAGCACTAAATATTGATGAAGTTACAATAGAAAGACAGTGTGATCCCGAATATATTGAACTTGTAAAAGAAACAGTTGGAAATTACGATGCTGTTATCTCCATGGCATGTGGAGTCGGACCTCAGTTTCTGTCAGAAGCTTATCCTGAACAAAAATTCTATCCGGGCCTCGATACTGAATTCTTTGGAGGTGCCGTACAGCATGGTGTTTGGGAAGAAAGATGCGCAGGTTGCGGAACATGTGTTATTCACAAGTATGACGGACTCTGTCCAATCGCAAGATGCTCAAAGAGTATTATGCACGGACCATGTGGTGGATCTGCACAGGGTATGTGCGAGATATCTTCTGAGGTTATTTGCATCTGGGATCAGATAGTGAAAAAGAAGATGGAACAGGGAAAACTTGAAGATCTTCTTATTACAAATAATGCCAAGGATTGGAGAAGTGCAAGGGACGGCGGCCCCCGCAGGGCTATCAGGGAGGAACTTCTAAATGAGTGATTTAAAATCTGGAAGTAATCTTGAAAAAGTACTGAAAGCAGGGCATTTCGCTTTTACTGGTGAATGTGGACCACCCATGGGTTGTAATGTTGAACACCTGAAAGAGAAGATGCAGTTCCTGAAAGGTAATGTGGATGCTGTAAATGTTACTGATAATCAAACAGCTGTTGCAAGAATGGCAAGTATAGCAGCCTCAGCAATTATGATTCAGGAGGGATTAGAGCCTAACTTTCAGATGGTGTGTAGAGATTCAAACAGACTTGGAATGACAAGTAATATCCTTGGGGCATATGCCCTTGGAGTCAGAAATATGCTTTGTCTTTCAGGAGACCATCAGAAATTTGGGAACCACCCCCAGGCAAAAAATGTTTATGATATTGATTCCATGCAACTCATTGCTCTTGTTAAGAAGATGCGGGATGAGGGAAAATTTATGAACGATGAGGATATTGATGAAAATCCAAAAATGTTCATTGGTGCTGCATGTAATCCTTTTGCAGACCCATATGAGTTCAGGGTTCACAGGTTAGCAAATAAAGTAAATTCCGGTGCAGATTTCATCCAGACGCAGTGTATATACAACATGGATAAATTCAGGGATTTTATGAAAAAGGCTGTGGATATGGGACTTACTGAAAAATGCTACATCCTTGCTGGAGTAACTCCTATGAAAAGTGCTCCCATGGCAAACTATATGGCAAAAAGAGTGCCTGGAATAGAAGTTCCTGAAGATCTTATTAAAAGATTAAAAGGGGTTGAGAAAAAGGATCAGGCAGAAGAGGGTATAAAATTCGCACTTGAACAGGTTGAAGAGTTTAAAGAGATGGAAGGAATAGCTGGAGTCCATATGATGGCTATTGAGTGGGAACACCGAATGCCGGAAATTTCAGAAAGAGCAGGGGTTTTACCAAGGCCAGTGGTATGATTTTCCCCTAATTGAGACCCTGGATCTTCCAGGGTCTCATTTTAATATCGTGGCGTTGTAAAATTCCTTCATTTATAGTTATAATTTTATTGCAGTAACAGGGCGTATTGGAAATACGCCTCTCTGCAGAAAATTTGTGCCCTATAGAAAAAAGGATTAATCAGATCAGGTTAAGCCTTTTTTTATTAATTTTAATGGAGTTTATTACAAATCCGAACAAATATTTCTTAGATCAAACTTTGTAATCAAAAATAGTTTAAAAACTATCTTTTATAAAATTTTTTTGATAATTGTTAAAACAATTTTTAAAAGGAGTTTGATATGCTTAGTACAGAATTTTTGTTAACGTCTCTGGTTGTTGTATTGATACCAGGAACTGGTGTTATATATACCATTTCAACAGGTCTTTTTTTAGGTTGCAGAGGAAGTATTGCTGCTGCAACAGGATGCACAATAGGTATAGTTCCACATCTTTTAGCAAGTATTCTTGGTTTATCAGCAATTCTCCACATGAGTGCTGTGGCATTTCAGATCATTAAATATGCAGGGGCTTTATATTTGCTATATCTTGCATGGATGATGTGGCGCGATACCGGCTCTTTAAAATTTGATTCCCAATCTTCAAAAAACGGGTTATTACAAATAGCAGCAAAAGGTTTCCTCATTAATATTCTTAACCCGAAACTCTCTATATTCTTTCTTGCATTTCTACCACTTTTTGTATCTCCGCAAACAAAGTCACCAATTATTGACATGTTTCTTTTAAGCCTCGTATTTATGGTAATGACCTTAGTTGTTTTTATTATCTATGGGGTGTTAGCAAATGGGGTTAGAAGGTATGTGGTAAATTCTCCTAAAATTATTCTTTATTTGCAGAGATCATTCGCAGCTACTTTTGCTGCACTTGGTGTTAAACTTGCTCTAACCGATAAATAAATAACTTATTAATTATATCCCATTATATACTGAGTGTCACTTGAAACATACTGCAAGATTTCTGCATATTCTTGTTAAATCAATATTTACATGGTGACAGCACCTCATATTAAATCATATTCATTCTCTAATTCATTTATTTAATTACCCATATATCGAAAAATAGATTGCAAACAAGATATTTTTATGTTTTCCTAAATAAACAGCGTTTACAATAATACTCATTGGTAACATACCGACCCATGGTTTACTAATTTGTATGTTCAACTAAAAGGTTAGTATTAACAACCTTTACAGAATTGTTGCGTCTAAATATATTCAGCATATGAAATATATTTAGACATAAATATAACTCTTTATAAAAGGGGGTTTGATGAAATCGTTAAAAATAACTCTTAACATAACATTACTTTTAATTTTACTTTTCTACTCTTCTTTATATGCAGGACCTTTAACAGATTCATCTAAAAATAAGCTAACAGAGCAAATTGAAAAACTTGGAATTTCAGATCTAAAAATTGATTTCAATGTCCGTATTCCTATACAGAACCCTGATGTTCTTGACGATAAGCGACCTGCAAATCCTGCAGGTGGCGATGAAGTAGATCTATGGGCAACCACTATTCATCATACCAGTATAAACCCTGACACGAATACAATTAAACGCCCAACTATTCTTGTCGCAACAGCTTACAGAAGAGAATTTATGCTACCGGCATATCTACTCACATTCCTCAAAAACGGATACAACATAATGTCTGTTGATATGCGTGGTACAGGTTCAACCGGGGGACCCTGGGGGGCAATGAACCCAATAGAACAATATGATATTGTTTATGTTATTGATAGGTGGATACCAACAAGAGAATGGTCCAATGGTAAAATTGGTATGGTTGGTGGTTCTTACATGGCAATTGTTCAATATCTCGTTTCTGGCCTTGTGGAAAAAGAGTTCAATGCTGTAACAGGAAAAACAGAACCTAAGCATCTTAAGGCAATCGCACCACTATCTACTTTAAGTGATGTTTACGACGATATAGCAATGCATGGTGGAAATCTTGAAATGGAATTTATGGGAGTCTGGATAGCTGCAACTGACTTTCTTTCAATATTACCACCCGATCTATACCTTGGAGATAGCGCAAATGGATTAGGTTTAGATGATATTAAGGAAGCAGCTGATATCTGGAAAGAGCATGTCGGCAATCTTACTGTTCCAGTTGATTGGATTATGGATACAAATAATATGTATCAAAATCACTGGTATAAAGAAAAATCGCCTTATATTTACTGGCCACAAAAACCCGATGGTGGATGGGGTTTTGGAAATGATTATCCTGATTCAACGGGTAGGGCAGTTATACCTGAAAATTTACCTGTTTTTAATACAACTGGCTGGTTTGATATCTTTACAAGGGGAACTCTAAATAACTATCAATATGGTCTTGTAAACCATAGCGATTCAGACAAAGCACTTGTTGTTGGCCCATGGTATCACATAGATGCTTCATTTGCATGCCCTGGCCTTGATGGAATAGGTATTGGAGAAGGATTAATCAATTACGATATTCTTTTGAGATGGTTTGACTGGAAAATTAAAGGTAAAAATGATCCTTTTATGGAGGAATTTCCGGTTGCATTATATATAATGGGTGAAGAAAAGTGGCGAATGGAAAAATCGTGGCCTTTAAAACCCTCAAGGACCGAGTCAAAAACATACTATCTATCCAAGGCAAAACCATCATCAATTAGTGGGGACTGGTTTTCAGCACTGAATTATTTAAATAACTATAAATTAGTAGAAAATGTTAGTGATTCTGATTATTACAATAAATTTCTATGGTTCAAGAGATCTAAAAAAAATCCGGTTTTAAGACATGATCCTCCATTTTTTCATGGGTTAGCATCCAGATCAGCTCAGAGATGGTTTGGTTTCTCACCACTTTCAATGGTATCTCAGTTTTCAAAATACACTTTCAATAAAGATATTGATCACTTAATGCCATGGGAAGATGAACGGGCTGATGAATTAGGTGCTTTGACCTTTACCACAGAGCCATTAAAAAATGACATTGAAATTTCAGGTCCTTTAAAACTTACATTTTGGGCAAAGACAAAGTTTAACAGAGCTCTTTCCCAGGCTGTTGTAAAAAAGACTCTTGAAGGAATATCTAAACATTTTAAGATAGAAGATAATGAAAATTCATTAATTGAAATGGCGGATAAGAAAGATGTTCAATGGGTAATTGAAGTTAATGATGTTTTTCCAAACGGAAGGGCCAGAAATATTACATCAGGATGGATGAGCGCCTGGCACAGGCCATATAACCCGAGTAATCCTAAGGAAGTGGATCCGGCATACACTCCATTTGATCCGTTTTATGAAAACCCAAATGTTAATCCTTCACCAATTGAAGAAGGAACGCTATATCCTTATGTAATAGAGATCTGGCCAACAGATAATGTTTTTAAGAAAGGTCATAGAATCAGAGTGAGTATTTCAGCTTCTGACATACCTCACCTTTTTCCTTTTTTCAGACCATCTGTAAATACAATTGTAATTGATCCTGATCATAAAGCTAAAATTGATTTTAAAACTGTAAATAAAGAAGGGGAAGGTCTTGATTGGAAATGGGTGGATAATGTTAGCCAATACCTGAAAAATCATAATAATTAAGATTGATTTCATATTAAAAATGGGAGGTTTAATTCCTCCCATTTAAAGGAACCTCTTCTAAGTAACTCTTTTTGTTTTTATAGAGTTATTTAGATATTAGGTCCTGGGATTCGCTAATTAGTAATTTTTGATGAAATTCAGATTATAAAAAAGCTTTTAGTTTTATAAAATCTCTGCATAACAAAAAATAACGAGCTGATTCGTTTATAAAAAAGGATTAATTTTCATAAAGGGAATCTCTAATAACCGCCTTTTAATAGAACTGCTGCGTTTTCGAAAAAAAACAACTGTAGTAAAATCAACCCTTTCTTGTTGCTTACCTCTGTGGGAATAATCATATAATTTCAGACTTTTTAGCAACATATACTGCTCCTTCAGATGAGCCACCAGTTACTGGATTATCAAATTCTATTGTGTGTGACTCAGCATTTTCAAACACTCTACCTAATTTATTGGTGAAAGATTCAACAGGAAAACCATCAGCCCATAGCGCAAACACACCACCTGGTTTTAAATGTTGAGTTAATTCGCTCAGACCTTCCTCACTGTAAAAACGTGTATTAGTTTGATGTAATACATTTGTAGGAGTGTGGTCTATATCCAGAAGGATGACATCATGTTTCTTTGCAGTATTATTGGGGTCAAAGCTTTTGGAAACATCCCGTGACATTGCAAAAAAATCAGCTTGCACAAGTCGACAACGAGGATCTTCAGTCAAAGTCTTTCCCAGAGGAACAAGGCCACGCTTATGCCAATCAATTACACCCTCTAAAAACTCTACTACAACCAATGACGAAACGCGTTTGTCTTCCAATGCTGCTGCAGCAGTATAGCCGAGCCCAAGCCCGCCAACGACAACGTCAAGATCCTCTTTTTCCAAAACCCCAAGACCTAACTTTGATAACTGAGACTCCGCTTCGTGAAATAAACTCGACATCAAAAAAGACTCGCCAAGCTTAACCTCATAGATTTCAAGCCCCCCAAGCTGGAGCAAACGACGACGTCGTAACATCAAATCTCCCAATGGAGTCTGGCGATAATCCAACTCTTCATAATTCAAACTCATCCTGACCCCTTTTCGTGAAAAGCTATACGATGTAATGGAATGCCACGCAATAGCTTTAATTCATGTTTCTAATACTTTGTTCTACCATCTCCAGCTTTTTTTTAATAGTGGGGATCTCTAATAACTGATCTTTTTGCGAAACACAATATAACAAAAATAAAACTGTAGTAAAATCAACCGTTGTTTTTGTTATGCCTTGTTTTTCATCAAAAATTCTAATTATTAGAGGTTCTCTATAATTATTAAAAAATCTTTTATGCCCCTATCTTTTTTATAAACAGTCCTTACTATCCTCATTGATTTTAAATAAAAAAATAAGACAGGAATATGACTTATGGCAATACCCTGGAAGACTTTAGATCGTTTTAAAACAGACGATGAAACACTTGAGCTGCGTCAACGTGGAGAGAGAGATTATTTAATAACTCTGGGGTCCCAGATCCTTATGAACAGCATGGCCCAACGTTCAGAAATAGCTCTCGGTAAAATAGGATGCCGATCGATTCAAAAACATCCATCTCCCCGGGTCATGGTTGGAGGTCTTGGTATGGGGTGCACACTACGAGCTGTACTGGATACATTACCTGAAACAGCTGAGGTCGTTGTAGCAGAACTTAACGAAAAAATAGTTGAGTGGTGCAGGGGGCATCTTTCAAATCTCACAAATAATTCTGTGTCTGATCCACGGGTTACGGTTGAGTTAGGTGATGTTGCTGATTTGATTCTTAAAAGCTCAAAAAAGAGTGGCGCAAAGTTTGATGTTATCATACTGGATCTCTATCGCGGGCCCCATGCAAAGACAGATGTAAAAAATGATCCATTCTATGGAAGCCGTGCAATCCAGCGGTCGCACGCTGCTCTTAATCCCGGAGGAACTTTTGCAGTCTGGGGTGAGAACCATGATGAAGGTTTTTCAAAAAGATTGTCCCGTGCCGGATTCTCTGTAACTTGCGAGCGCCCTGGCAAAGGTGGTTATCGCCATGCAGTGTTTATTGGGAAGAGAAAATAAAGTTAAGGCTATGTTGATTAGTCGTTAATGAACCAGGTTAATATGGAGAACTTATTTTTTTAATTAATTTTATATTTTCCTTTTGAAAAATCATCCATTAATTGATTGTACTTTCCGTTTTTATGAATGCGCTTTAAGCCTTCGTTAAGAATGCTAATTAAATTTTTACTTCTTTTTGATCTTTTGGGAAAAAGTGCATAAAGTGATTTAGTATAAAATTTTTTTGGATGATATATAATTTTTTTTACAATTTTTGATGAAAAATTTGATCGTATTAGATGTAAACCAACTTCCCTGCTACAAGGAAAAACATGAACTATACCCTTAACCAATAATCGTAAATTGTCTAAATCCGTATTTTTTACATAAATTTTAAACTTATTTCCAGATGCATTAAGATCTTCAAGTTTTTTTAAAGTGTTATATCCTAATGTCCCGCCTATATTGATTTCCTTTAGGTCATCTTTAGTTTTAAAATCAAATTTATAGCTTTTCAGATGAAAGAACATAATATTATCTTTTCCAATTGAGTCGCTGAAATAAAATTTTTTTTCTCTATTTTTATTATGAAAATAAGCTATTGAACCATCGGTTTTCCCTATTTCGGCATATAATTGTGCTCTTTTAGCAGGATAAAATTCATATTCTACCTCGACCCCCATTTCTTCAAAAGCGGACGTGACAATATGAGAGTAAAGACCATTATGTTTCAACCCTTTAGATAAGAAAGGGGGCCATTCACAAGTTGATAAATGTATAGTTTCTTCAGAATAACTATTTGTTGAAAAAAAGAATAACAAAAGAAGTATTATAAAAAACATATTTTTTTTCATAATTAAAACAACCTCCCTTTTCTGATCGGTAGGTCAGAGGAAAGGTCTTACATTTCCTCAACTCAGAACAATACGTAACAGCCTTATCGTGCTTTTTTTCTAACGCACAGATTCTGTATTTTTTATATTACAACAATATTTGAATTATTAGAATAATTTATAAATAGATTTCTATTTATAGTTAAGGAATATCTAATAACTGCATTTTTTTCTCTACCTAAGATTTTATAAAACTTAAAGTTTTTATAATCTGCATTTCAATACGAAAATAAAAACATTACGAAAATAAAAGGCTTTAGTTTTATTTTATCTCCATTTTTTATTTTACTAAAATTCTAATATTAGTGGTTCCCTTAATTTTTAAACAGGAGGGTTTTTTTAATCTTTTAAAATTGACATGATTTAGGCTTGTTAACAAGAAGATAATAATAATAGCTGCTATGTTCTGCAGCTATTATTATATTAGAAATTCAGATTTTATTAATTATATATTGCAAAAAATGTTGCTGTTCCAGTGTAGGTTCCACTTGGTTGATTTATTCCGATGTAAGCTGATGCTCCAATTTGAAGATCTGTCTGCGAACCAACAGCTGTTCCGCTACCGGTAAAAGAATCAACAAGAATTGTATTACCTACTCCGTCATCCATATTGATAGAAGCCTCTGCAACACCCCAGCTTATAGAAAGCGAATCACAAATTATATCAAACTGAGCCGACCCTGAATCTCCAGGACTTACAATAACAGTTTGAGCAGCATTTGTTGAATCAACAATACCAAAATCTATTCCCCGGTCTTCAGTAATTGTGATAGCTTGCCTGATTTGAATTGTTGAATTAAAAAGTTCGTCAGTAGCAAAGGCGTTTACAGACATTAATAGTGTTATAATAGTCGATATTAGTATAATTTTTTTCATAATTTTGTCCTTTTGAAAATTTGCGAAAGAGTACTATTGTGCACAGTGGAAACAATTATCCAAAATGCAATACAGTTTGCTATTTTCACATGTATAGTTAATTTTATTAGTCTTTTAAACAATAAACCATAAATAATAAATTTATTATTTCAGTCATGCTGCAATGTGTTTTGAAAGTTATTAAAAATATTTGATAATTCAGAAAACTTAAATAAGATAAGACATAAATATTCTATGAGGTAATATATTAACTCTCTTAAATCTAAATTTAAAGATATTTATTCACCCTGTCAATTAATTTATTAAAAAATTATAAAATATTATTTATTTACTATAAATAATTACCAGATATTTTAATGTGCATTAAGCAGGGCAAAGTATTTTAAATACAGTTTTCTATGTGTATAAATATTTTATTTTTGATAAAAAATTTATGCATAAATATTAGAAAAAATAATTGGAAGGCTTCTCAAAAAAAACAAAATAATTTTTTTTGTGCATAAAAGAATGGATGTTTTTAAACTGTGAAATCGGAACTTTATTATCTATATTAATTTACCAATCACTGTCCGGAGCGAACAGCACGTACATAATAAGAATTTGTCTTATCGGTGAAACTGACGTCGCCATTCTCAAAATCGATATACCATGCTCTGGCTGATTGGCTAACATCAGTTGTAGATGACCAGTAAAATAACAGCTCAGTATCAGGAAAAAATATAATGTCCACTGATGGATTATTTGTTGTGTAATCAATAATTGACTGGAGCTCATTTCTAGATGGAAGTCTCCAGTCATCTTTTCCTCCAAGGGAGAGAGATTCACAATAAATCAAAGCGTTCTCCCATGTCATTGCCCCCCCTGTGCCCTGTTCCCACACAAGACCTGTTTCTCTATCTGCAACAGTTCCATCACCATTATCTTGAAAATCAGACAATCCGATTGTATTAATAAAAAATAAAATAATAAAAATATATACTAATTTTTTTTTCATTTTCAACCCTGATTTTTAATTACTTTTAAAACCATGTTGCAAAAAATAAACATCACTGCCCTGAACGAACAGCACGTACATAATTCGAATTAGTCTTCCCATGGTAAAGAACTTCCCCATCAAAAAAATCGACAAGCCATGCGCTAACCGTATTGCCGGCGTAGGTAGTAACCGTCCAGTAATATAAGGATTTTGTATTTATGAAATAATCACCATTAACAGTGGAAGGAAATCTTCCGCTGTTTATTATAGTGGAAAGTTCCTTTACGGTGGGCAGCCTCCAATCAGTATAGCCGCAAAAACCTGAACCTGAATTTAAATCTGTGATAAAAACATCCTGTGCATCCTGCCAGGTATATTCATCATCATAATCATTTATTGATCCGTCATTAGTTTTATTTTCCCAGATTAAACAAGTAACATTATCCTTTACCATTGACCAGACACTTACAGAATCATCTAATTCTGCACCTGAACTATTAAGCTTTTTAAAAGAAGGTGGATTTATTGTATAGTCGGAATCTTCACCAAAATTAACAGCGTAAAACTGAGTTTGCCCAGTATCTACTACAAATTTCCCCACTTTTACTATTGTAGTATCTGGAATGCTATTAATTTTACCGTCATTTACAATTAATTGAATCTCATATAACCCTACTGCATCACCATAAAAAGTGGGACAATCAGCTTCTGAATTATCCAGAGCAGCAATACTATCTGACGGTTTAGATATAATGTTCCATGAGTATGTATATCTGTCCCCATCTGCATCATAGCTATTATTTCCGTCGAGTGAAACCTGGATGCCAGAATTATCAATAATCTGGTCAGCGCCTGCATCTGCTACAGGTTTTGAATTAATAATGTAATTAGTATGAGAATCATACCACACTGAAAATATCAAAAAAAAGGTGTTTTTAGTTGTTATAATAGCGCTGTCGTAACATGCCGAAAAAAATAAAAAAAAACATGCTGTTAAAATTATATTTAATATTTGTTTGTATATTTTCATATTTTTATACCATTTTTTAAAATTTAAAACTAAATGGTAATCAAAAATAAAACCCACGAATTTCTTCCTGAAGGAATAAATAGTGGGTTTTTAATTCAGTATAATTGTATTGTAAATTGAGACCATGCAATGATTATTGAAAATATAGTCTAAAATCAGTTTATATTTAATTCATCAGGCTACTAATTGCTTCACAATATAAAAATAAATATAATAATTAGTTTATATATGAATTATATTATAAAATCAATTTTTAATTGTTTTTTTGGTAATAGGATCAATTCTTATTAAAAATGAAAATAATCGTTAACAAAGTTAACTAACACGCCTTAGAGTGAAATTTATAATCTTATTTCATTCCAGATGTGGATGCGTTTACACAAACAAGGTGAAAAAAAACTAACTCGTTTATAAAGGGGAACCTCTAAATAGACAGTATTCTTTTCTTCGAATAATCCTGATTCATCCTGAGGTTTATTATCTTAACGGTTTAAATAATCCTGAAGTCTCTTTTTAAAAACCTCCGGTAATGCTGTCCCTTTTCTTTCTTCAAAATCAAACGCCACGATTCCTGTCTCAATCAAAGCGGCTGTTTTTCCGTTACACTCTACGCATTGAAACAACCTGAAACCTGATTTCAAAATTTCACCGATTTGACTCCTTACAACCACATTGTCATCAAGAAAAACCTCAGCTTTAAAATTAGCTGAAATATCAGCAACCACCATTCCTGTTTTGCCATCCCCGAGATTTAACTCAGTAAGTCCCAGCTCTTTAAAAAGTTTAATCCGGGCATCATGTGTAATTGCAATCATCTGAGAGTTACCGACGTGACCGCCAATATTGATATCACCCATCCTGACTTCGATAATACAACTGAATTCGTATATATCCTTCAGATCATTTTTCACTCTTGGCATCTATCGTTTATCCTTAAATCAAATGGTTTTTAGCTATAAAACTAAGACATGTTAAAACAGAGTCAACAAAACCAGAGGAAATTGATAGTCAGATTTGAACGAATCGTTGGATTTTGCTGAGGCTTAATGCAGCTTACAAATATTGCGATATTCAATGATCTGAGATTTCCAACCACGAAAATTTATATATTTCTAATGTATTTTACAATATTGCTTTTTATGATACATGACATTTTTTAAAAATTAGTATAGATTTAACCAAAATCTTTTTAAATAAAAAATTAGGAATTAGAAGATGTCATTTGAAAATTTCGGACTAATACCAGAACTGTTAAAAGCTGTTAAAGCTCAAGGCTATGAAGAACCTACACCCATTCAGAATATAGCTATTCCTGCAATTTTTGAAGGTAGGAATATATTGGCCTCTGCGCAAACCGGAACAGGGAAAACAGCTGCATTTGCTCTTCCTCTCCTTCAGATACTTAGTAAAAACCCATCTTTGAAAAAAAGACGCAGACCTCGTTTATTGATATTAGTTCCAACCCGGGAACTTGCTGATCAGGTGGGTAAAAATATTCAGGCATTTGGAAGATTACTATCTTTAAGATCAACAGTTATATATGGAGGGGTGAAAGTAGATCCCCAGATAGACAAGTTAAAACGTGGTGTTGATATTATAGTTGCAACACCTGGAAGACTTTTGGATCATGCTTATAACTATACTGTGGACCTTTCAAGGGTCGAATTCCTGGTTTTTGATGAAGCTGACCGTATGCTGGACATGGGATTTATTGAAAATATTGCTGAAATGTTAGATTATCTGCCACCTGAACGCCAAAATCTCATGTTTTCGGCAACTTATCCGAAAGCTATTAAAGAGCTTGCTGATTCAGTGATTGAAAATCCTCTTCATATTGAAGTTTCAAAGCTAAATACAACAGCATCTGATATACGTCAATTCATACACCCTGTTGAACGTGACAGAAAAAGAGCTCTTCTCTATAATCTGATTATCGATGAGAGATGGAATCAGGTTCTTGTCTTCACACGAACAAGAAAAAAGGCGGATAAATTAGCGAAACAGCTTAAATCCGATGGGATTAATACGGCAGCTCTTCATAGTGAAAAAACACAATCAATACGTACAAAAATTCTTGAAGATTTTAAGAAAGGTAAAATCAGAGCTCTCATTGCAACAGATGTCGCGGCAAGGGGACTTGATATAAATGACCTTCCCTATGTTGTTAATTTTGATCTTCCGGATGTACCGGAATACTATGTACACCGTATTGGTCGTACGGGTAGAGCAGGTTTAAATGGTATTGCCATCTCATTTGTTTGCAGAGATGATGCTGATAACCTGACAAAAATTCAGGAGTTTATCAAACAGAAGATCTCTGTCAAAAAAATAGAGGGGTTTGATATGGAGAGGATTAAGAAAAAACCTTCAAAGAAAATCTCCTCATCTAAATCAAAAATCGAGAATAAAACAAAGGGAAAAGGGAAAAAAGTTAAAAAGATTGAAAAAGGAAAACCTAAAGAGGTACAGAAAAAAAGTGTATGGTCCTGATCTGTTTTTTGAACAATTCTTTTTCAGGATTAATGCAATTTTATCAAGATGCTCAATTTAAAATTCATCAACACCTGATGCTGTGAGAGCTGCTTCAGAAAGCCTTATTCTGTTTGATTCATCCAGTATAAAGTATCTGTGTTTTTCAACATCCTGAAATCTGAATCCCAAAATATAGTTGTCTCCTTCTGTTTCCAGAATTTTTACAACCGTCATGTGAGTTTTTAAAATCCTTTTTACGGTTTTACTTGTGATAAGTTTTTTGTAAAACCTATATTCCATACGCTGACCAAAAATTATGTTAACATGGATTTTATGACCCACCTTTATTACAGCTGCATGTTTTTTCTTGCAAACGCCACCTAATCCTCCGGGAGCTATATCTTTTATTTCAAGATTTTCTATAAACTCATTAACAATTTTATTATAAACTGAAATTTTTTCATTCTTTTCAGGAATTTGAACTGCATGAAGTCCAATGTTATAATTCCTTTTATATGGGAGTCTTTCAAACTCTCTTTGATTAGCTCGTTTAAATATAGAATCAACAAGTTTAATATTTGCTGTTTTATTTGATATCATTTTGAAAATTTCAAAATTTGTAAAATAACGCTTTGATTTTGATCCTTGAAATACACCTTTTTCACTGACTGAACTTTCAAATGTACAATACAATTTGCCGTTTTTACTACATTTATTTGGAAAAGGCAGTCTTGTTTTAACCTGCAGCAGTCTATTCTTAACAACTGCAAGCAAAGCTGGAATAATAACCTTGGCACCACTGCTCGTATCAATAAGTTCCAGTGTTATCCAGCTGCCTTTTTGGGGGAAGGCCGATGGTATCGTTTTTTTTATATGACGTTGAACAAAATATTGAAATTTATTTAAAGATTTATTCTCTACAATCATACATATACATCCGGTTGAATTATCGTTTGGTTTCATATCGGTGAGTGCTTCTTATAATTTAATATTTTTTATGAAATAAATAAAGTCAATAATGTAATCTACTGTTTTTAAAAGGAATATTTTTTTCATACCAATTTGTGCAATGTCATCTTTATATGTATATTACAGCCATTTTTCAAATAGACATCTCGATTGTTTATTTGGTTATTAAAGGTATATAAAGAAACAAAGTTTCATTTTAGTGACAAGGAAATATTTATGAGGAAAGTTCTGATTTTTAGTGCAGGTTTTATAACTCTTACTCTTTTGACACTGATCTATTCCTGCCTGTCTTTGGATAAAGATTTCTCTGAAGATATATGGATAAATAGTGTTGAAAAAACGAAAACTGAAGATCTGTATGCACAAAATTTTGAAAATGGTGACTTCTTTAATCCATGGATGAAAATGAAAGCTAAAGGGTTTATTGATGCTTTGGGATGGAAGCTGTCCCCTTCGAAGAATTATACAAAAGAGGAGAAAGTCTTTAAACCTGAATTTCCTGGCAAAATTAAAGACAGAATTAGAAAAACAAAAGGGGATTTTGTCCTCTGGATTGGACACAACACATTTCTTTTGAGGATCGATAATATATACTGGATCACAGATCCAATGTTTTCAAAAAGAGCACTTATTCCTACCAGAGTTACAAAGCCAGCTATTTCTATTGAGGATTTAAACGAAATAACTAAAGATATTAATATAGTAATAACGCACAACCACTATGATCATCTGGATGAAGAATCGATAAAAAAACTTCCTATAGAATCAAAAGTATTTGTTCCAAAAGGTTTGGGTAAAATAGTTCGGTTAATGAATAAAACTAATGTTTATGAGATGAACTGGTGGGAAGATATTAATATTGGAAAAAAACTAAGATTAATATGCCTTCCTGCACAACACTGGTCTTTAAGGTATGACTCCCCCAGAAATTCTACACTTTGGGCTTCGTATCTATTAAAGACAGAAAATTATAACATCTATTTTGCCGGAGATTCTGGTTATTTTAAAGGGTTCAAGGAGATAGGCAGAAAATATCCCGGAATTGATTATGCTTTTATGCCTACAACGGCATATCACCCAAGATGGTTAATGCATTACCAGCACATGAACATTCCTGAAAATGTCAAAGCATTTAAAGAGCTTTCTGCTAAGTATTTTATACCAACGCAGTGGGGAACTTTCCAGCTTGGAGACGAACCAGTTGGATTACCTGCTTTAGAACTAAAAAAATATATAAAAAAGAATAAACTTGATAGGTCCAAATATAAAATACTTTCAATTGGTGAGATCTTACCTCTGAAAACTGTGGTAGACTAATAAAATGTACACTGGTTATCTTTATATAATCTCTGCCGCCTGTTTTTGGGGGCTGATAGGCATTTTTTCAAGCATCGCTTTTTCAGAAGGGATGGAACCCCTTGAAGTTGGATTTTGGAGAGCATCTATAGCCTGGGTTTGTTTTGCAATACATGCTTTTGTAAAAAAAGACACTCATATCGAGAGGAAAGATATCCCACTCTTTGTAATTTTCGGTATTTTCGGTGTTTCTATATTTTATATCTCATATCTTATTGCTGTAAAAACCGGTGGTGCTGCCTTTGCTTCAGTGCTTCTATATTCTGCACCAGCCTGGGTTATATTTATTTCACTGTTTTTTTATAAAGAAAAATTAACCATTATAAAGCTTACGGCAGTTGTTCTGATATTTCTTGGAGTTTTCTTAATCTCCAGAACAGGAGGAAACAACTCTGTTTCAATTGGATGGATTGCCATTCTTTCAGGATTAACATCCGGTTTTTGTTATTCCCTGTATTACACCATGGGAAAGTATTTTTCTAAAAAATACTCATCTACCAATCTGTTTTTATATGTCCTGCCCATTGGAGTTCTTGGTATTCTGCCTTTTGTTGATTTTACCCACAAAACTCCCTTGGCATGGTGCTCTTTAGTTTCTGTTGCAGTGTTATCAACATTTATTGCCAACTATTGCTATTATCAGGGACTGAAACATCTGGAAGCAGGCAGAGCTTCAATTGTAGCTACTCTGGAACCCATTATTGCAGCTATTACTGCATATATATTTCTTGGTGAATATTTTACACCAATGGGTTATTTAGGCACTTTTTTAATACTTATTGCTGTAGTTGCAACAATCTATGAAAGTTAAGTGAACTATCTTTATGAGTTGGTGGAACCTCTAATGACATCTGGGAACCCTAATAATAATTAAAATTTTGGATGAAATATAAAGTTTATAAAAGCTTTCAGTTTTATAAAATCTCTGCATTTTAAAAAATAACGAGCCGATTTTATTACAGTTTTTTTTGGAAATAACAATATATTTCGCCAAAAGAGGTTATTAGAGATTCCCATTTATTAAATATACCCGATATGGATTCCCGACATACAAAATGAAAACAGTTCCCCTTTTGCTTCGGGGATGGTTGAATTGAGCTCAAGCGAAATCCAACGATTCGATTCAATTTTTATACCGGTAAATGTCGGGTTTCGTTTCCTCAACACCGACCTGCTTGCTGATTTTACAACAATGCCGTACGTAGAACGTGATATAACGTAGCAAATGGAGAATTTTTGCGATGTTTTTTTTGGAAGCATAATAACAAAAAGGACAAACGTTTTTTTTTGTTTTATTCAAGATGTTATGGAAATCTAACAGGACTAAAGGGGAACATAAAAAAGATAGCTAAAATAAAATTCAGAATTTTTTATTTGATACTTAAGGGGGCAGACAACCCGCCCCCCTAACGTTTAAAGACTGGATATAAGTATAGACACTAAAATAGCGGCTGTTATCCAGAAAAGACTCTTAATAATATCAAGGCCGGAGGTATTAGGTTCAAATGAGATTCCTTGATTGCTTTCTAAATTTGAAATTGTTGTATCTGCTGGTTTTAAAATATAGTAAATTGCGTTTAATAATTTTCTCATATCTTTATCCTCCTAAAAAATCGTTCATTTTCTATCTGTCTTGATTTTTACTTTAAAACATGCGATTAGTAAAATTAAACTATTTAATCCATAGATTAAGTGAGACTAATGCTACCAGATTTTAACAGATTAAAAGTGTTTTACTATGTATATTCAGGGAAAAGCGTCATTTCTGCAGCCCAGATGCTTAATGTGACACAGTCTGCTGTTAGTCAACATCTAAAAAAACTTGAAGAAGAGCTTAAAACACTACTTTTCACAAGGTTACATAAAAGACTTGTCCCTACATATGAAGGGGAACGATTATTTGAAATAATAAAACCATTTATGGTTGAGCTTGAAAGTGGTTTGCAATCTATTAAAGATACAAAGGTTAAGCCTTCAGGACTCTTAAGAATCGGAGCTCCGGCAGAGTTTGGGAAGATACAACTGCCTGAGATATTTGCTTCATTCAGACAGAAATATCCGGATGTTACCTTTACACTGACTCTTGGTAACCCTGAATATTTAATTAATATGCTAAATGAGGGACAGATTGAGTTTGCCCTTATCGATACATTCCTTACACAGAAAGATTTTTCTGGCATTTACAGCATTGAACCTGTAATTGATGAAGAGATTGTACTAATAGCTTCTTCAAAATACTATGAAGAAGTTCTTAAGAGAGATACTTCATTTGAAAATATTGTTGATAAGGAATATATAACATTTCATGCAAAAGGGATGATACTTAAGAACTGGTACAGGTACCATTTTGGGAAAATGATATCTAAATTTAACATAGTTTTAAATGTTGATAGTGCACTTGGCCTTGTTTCGGGTGTAAAAAGCCATATGGGCATGGGTGTTATGGCATCTCACCTTGTACATGAAGATATCCAGAAGGGTGATATAGTAGCCATAGGAACAGATAAAAAAGATATTCTAAACAGAATCTCACTTGTCCAGTTTCAGGATAAAAAGCCCTCTCTTACCGAGAAAACATTTCAAAACCATTTTAGAGATTTCATGAAACAGGACCATGTGACTGCAAAATTTTCTAAGATTATCAGGACTCCATAAGGTCAGTTAGATATTCAATTTTCTCCTTAAAATCACTCCTTAAGTCTGAGTTTTCAAGCCAATCCCTTGTATGACCAAAATACCACATCAAATCCATTTTTTCTTCAGCAAGATCTTTTATTTCCTCTTCAAAACTTTCAATACTGATGTTAAGACAGATGCAGATCGTAGCTTTCAGATAAAGAAAAAGGAGTGTGTCCCGCTCATCGCCTATCTCAAGAATTTTCTCTTCAAATTCTTCTATATATTGGAATCCTTCTTTATATTTCTCCTCTGTAATATATAGTTCCATTGTATCCAGATAAGTCGGTATATGATCAGGATCTTCCTGAACAGCCCTGTAAAGATCTATCCAAACATTATCAAAGTTTTCCATATACTTGTAAACCCCAGACCTTAAAACGTAGAGCGGGCTTTTATCATCAGAAATTTCTATAGCAGCAGAAAAATCTGCTAAAGATTTCTCATACTCCCCAACTGTTTTATACATCAAAGCTCTGTTTCTAAAATTATGTTCAGATGGACAAAGTTCTACAGCTTTTATATATGCTGAAAGAGAATTTCCATAATCTTTTAATTTCTCAAATGAAACGCCTTTAAAAGAAAAGTACATCTCTTTTTCCCCGCCTATCTCTATGGCAGAATCCATATCCTTTATCGTCTTACGATACTCTCCAAGCCTGAAATAGCAAAAACCTCTAACATAGTAGCCTTGAGCTTTTCTTTCGAATTTCAATGCTTTATTTAATACTTCAATCGCTTTTTCATACTCCCTCTCATAAAAAAGCTCTTCTCCAGCATCGTGCAACTCTTCATCCATATAATCTTCCATTTTACGACTCCTTTAGAAATCAATTCTTAAAACATTTTACTATCGCTTCCCTACCCTTTTGAACAGCTTTTAGCAGGTCTTCGTTGAAATCATTTTTTTTAATAATTAACCCATTCTTTCCCCAAATTTTCTTTAACTCTGTAATCTCTTTGGGAAGTGTTTTCATAAATTCGGCATTTACTTCAAGTTTTTCAAGATTCGAGAGATTTTTAATCTCCGGAGGTAATGAATCCAAAAACTGACAATCAAGTGACAAAGTTTTTAAGTTAATAAGGTTACATAAATGCTTTGAGATAAGTTCGTCTGTCATCTCTCCAAAGCTAATACTAAGATGTTCAAGATTTTTTATTTTATTTAATTCCGGGAAATTAATATCAGTAAACTGAACATGAAGAGTAAGTTTTTTGATACCAGGGAGTGTAGTTATGGCCGAAATATCCTCAAGATTTTCACAGTTTAATGATAATTCCTTAAGTTTCGTCAGGTTTGACATATTTTCAGGAAGGGAAGTTAAATCTTCACAATCGATTTTTAGTATTTTAAGTCCCTTCAAATCAAGCAGTTCTTTTTGCAATTTTGTTAAATCTGTTATTTTGATTGTTAATTTTTTAAGCTTCTTTAGTTCTTTTAAATTATTCAGAGTCGTAGTTTGGTTTGTACTATGAATTATAAGTTCTTTAAGCTCAGGAAGCCTGCTCAAAGAGGTTGGGAGTTTCTCAATATTGTGACAGCCGAGGCTTAGATATTTTAAAGATTGTAGTTTTGAAAAATCAACATCAATTTCGTCTGCGTAGGTATCTGCATCAAATATCTCAAGATTAGTAAGGTTCCCAATAGATGAATTTAAAGTATCAATATCAGTTCCATCGATATTGAGTACTTTAAGTTTTGTAAGATTACCAATTTCTACAGGAATATCGTTTAATGGTGTATCTTTTAAATTTAGTAATTCTAAATTTGTAAGATTACCAATTCTTTTTGATATTTTAACTGTAAAATCATCAAAATCATACATGCACCCACCTGGAAGGTCTGCTGCATCTTCATCTATTTGATCCATTCTTTTAGTCATGCTTACAGTTAATTTCTTAAGCCATTTCATCTCATAAACTTCATCGGGAAGATCTTCTATATTGTAATTATTCAAAACAAGAGATTCAGATTTACACTTAATAGTATTTTGTATGATTCTTGCCATTCCAGCAGGATAATTTCCAAGAGTTCCAAGTTTAAAAAACTTTTTAAAGGATTTTCTACCATCCTTGAACATATTATATGGTGGTGTTTTTAAAGGAAATTTCATCCTGACAAAATCAAACGTCCAGATATTTTTAAGGTCAGCTATCTCCTCTGGAAGAGTTTCAATACTGCTATTACCAAGTAGTAATTCTTTAAGTTTTTTTAGTTTTCCTATCTCTCTGGGAATCTCTTTAAATTTTGTATTACTAAGATCAAGAACTTCAAGCTTTTTAAGATTACCTATTTCTACAGGAATCTCTTTAATTTCAGATTTATCAAGATCTAAGTGCTTAAGATTTTTTAATTTAAAAACAGCTTCCGGGATCTCTTCTATTTTTGAGTTGTAAAGATGAAGTTCCTCAAGGTTTTCAAGTTTATTAAAATTGCCAGGAAGGGTTTTTATATCTGTATTGTTTAATGATATTATTTTTAATTTTTTCAATTCACAAATATCAATCGGAAGCTCTTTAATATCACTGCCTTTCAGAGTAAGTTCCTCAAGATTGGTAAGTTTTGAAATAGTTCGGGGAATGCTTTTCAAATCTGTATCATGTAATCCAAGGATTATAAGTTTTTTTAGATCTCCTACCTCATCTGGCAGTTCATTAATCCCAAGTCCTTTCATATAAAGATGTTTTAATTTGCTAAGTTTTAAAATCTCAACAGGAAACGTTTTAATATCAAGTCCGCTCAAATCAAGGTACTCAAGATTTGTAAGTTCTGAAATAACCTCCAGATTTTTAATAGAGTTGTATTTATATTCTATATCCCATTCTCCATATTTATACTCTTCTTTAACAGCAGAAATATTAAGTTTTTTAAGTTTTTTAAGATTTCCGAACCTTTTCGGAAGCTTTGACAAATCATTGTTTCCAATTGTTAGTTCGCGAAGATTTTTAAGATCACATATAAAATCGGGAATCTCATTAATATTGCACTCATCAACATCCAGGCAAACAAGACTTTTCATCCCTTTAATACAATCAGGAATCTTTGTGATTTTAGTCCCATAAAGTTTGATGTCGGTTAAGTTTAGTTTTTCAAAGGCTTCGGGAAGTTTTTTGATTTTTGAATATGTTAAATCTATTTTTTTGAGGTTTATCAGCTCTGCTATGGATTTTGGAAACGTATGAACTTCTGAATAGGAAAGATTCAGTACCTCAAGGTTTTTAAGAATTCCAATCTCCTCCGGGATTATCTTGAGTTTTGAAACTCTAAAAGCCAACTCTTTAATATCCTGATTAGCTTGCACCTCTTCAATAAACTCTTCTTTAACATCAGCATAGGTACTGAATTTATTATTGTCTTTTCTTCTACCCACAAAAACCCCCTTTAATAATCAAGAAAATCCGTTAATCCCTGAATCTTATTTTTTTTATCCTGGCCTAATTCTGATTCATTTAACCAGTCCCTTGTATGCCCAAAATACCACTCAAGATCGATTTCTTTATCTGATAGTTCTTTGAGTTCATTTTCGAAAGATTTGATATCCATATTAAAACATATGGGAACCTCTAATAACTGCTCTTTTGGCGAAATTCTTTGTTATTTCCGAAAAAAACTGTAATAAAATCGGCTCGTTATTTTTGGAAATGCCTTGTATTTCATCCAAAATTCTAATTATTAGAGGTTCCCATATATAAACAGTAGCTTTCAGATATAGAAAAAGAGTACTATCCCTTTCATCTCCAATCTCTAATACATGTTTTTCGTGCTTTTCAATGTATTCTAATGCTTTTCTGTATGTTTCTGTGGTTATATACATCTCCAATGTATCAAGATAAGTTGAGATATGGTCCGGGTCCACTTCAACTGCTGTATCAAGATCTTCCCATGATTTTGTGAGTTCTCCCATTCTTTTATATGCTGCAGCTCTTAAAACATATAACTCACTATTTTCACCCTTTGCCATCTCTATTGCTTTAGACATAGCTCTCTTTTTCACATCCATTTTAATAGCTCTGCTAAAATCTTCACATGCTTTATGGTATTTCTCTAACTCAAGGAAACAAAAACCGCGGGAATAAAAAGCTTCTCCACTCTCATCATACTCAGTCATTTCATCACTCCCTGAATATAAAATAATGAGATAGATCCCTTAATTTTCTATACTCTCTAAAAGATCAGTTAACTCTCCGATTTTATCTTTTTTGTCCTGACCAAGTTCAGATTCATTTAGCCAGTCCCTCATATGTCCAAAGTACCACTCAAGATTAATATCTTTATCAAAAAGTTCTTTTAGTTCATTTTCCAGGCTTTCAATATCCATGTTTAAACATATATAAACTGTTGCCTTAAGATACAGAAACAGTATCTTGTATTTTTCATCGCCAATATCTAAAACATGTTTTTCATGCTTTCCTATATATTCAAGACCTTTTCTGTATGTTTTAGAAGTTATATACATTTCAAATGTATCGATGTATGCTAAGATATAATCCGGGTTCACTTCAACTGCAGTATCAAGATCTTTCCATGAATTGTCAAGGTCTCCCATTCTTTTGTAAGCTGCAGCTCTTAATACATATAGCCCGCTGTTTTCTCCCTCAGCTATCTCTATTGCTTTTGTAAAATCATCAACAGATTTGGCATATTCCCCCATATCCTTGTACACAAAAGCCCTGTTTTTATAGTTACGGATGGAAGGATTTAATTCAATGGCTTTAGAATGATTTTTAACAGCATCTTCAAATTCATCAAGCCTGCTGTGAGCCACTCCTTTAGCAGCAAAAAATCTCTCTTTGTCAGATACAAGTTCAATAGCCACAGTGAAATCTTCACATGCTTTGTGATATTCCTTTAACTCAAGATAGCAGTACCCCCTTGAATATAGCGTCTGGCCACATTGCTCCTCTTTAAGAATTTTATTTAGAATATCAACTGCAGGTTTATATTCTTCATCATAAATCATTGACTCTGCTTTTTCGTAGATAGCATTGTTTTTAAAATGGGAGAATTTCTTATCACCTTTTTCAGGTTTGTTTAATTGCAAATCCATTCTATTAAGACATCTGGGGTAATTATCTGTGAGATCTTTATTTCTTGAAAAAGAGAGTATTTCAAGATTTAGATTACAGATAGAATCAGGAAGTTCTTTTATATAGTTATTTGTAAGATCTAACTCTTTAAGGTCTTCTAATTTATCTACCTTCTCTGGTACTTTTGTAATACGATTACCTGATAAATCAAGCATTTTAAGCCTATGTAAGGATAGTATTCCATCCGGAATTTCTGTGATTTTATTATAGCTGAAATTAAACTCTTCAAGACTTTCTAACTCTGATACAGAATCCGGAATTTTATCAAATTCATTATAAGACAGATCTAATTTTTTAAGTTTTTTCAGAGCTCCAATACCAGATATATTTTTAATACTGTTATCAGTAATTCTAAGTTCTTTTAGATTTTTAAGTTTGAAAATATCAGGGTTAAGGTTTGTTATTTCACAGTCGTAAATAGTAAGATATTTTAAATGTGTCTTTTTACTGAAATCTATCTCTTCGTATTCATCGTCTGTATATATTGAAAGATATTCCTGATCATCCATTTTAACGCTCCCATATTCTAAATTTTATTAAAGATTAAAATGAAATTTCGAAATTCTAAAATGAAATAGTTCACTTCTGATATGAAACTATTTTCGCTCCACAAGGTCAGTTATTTCTTCTATCTTATCTTTTTTATCCTCCATCAGTTTAGACTCTTTTAACCAGTTTCTCGTATGTCCAAAATACCACTCAAGGTCCAAACCTTCTTTGGCATTTTTTTTGATCTCATCCTCAAAGCTTTCAATTCCCATGTTCAAACATATAAAAACCGTTGCTTTAAGATAAAGAAAAAGGAGTTTGTCTCTATTATTTCCAATTGAAAGAACATGATCGCCATGTTTTTCAATATATGCAAATCCTTCCCTGTAGGATTCAGTTGTTATATACATCTCAAGGGTATCAAGATATGTTGAAAGATTATCAGGATCTACTTCAACAGCTGTATCAAGATCTTCCCATGATTTTGTGAGTTCTCCCATTCTTTTATATACTGCAGCTCTTAAAACATATAACTCACTATTTTCAACCTTTGCCATCTCTATTGCTTTAGTAAAATCATCAACAGATCTTTCATACTCTCCCATTTTCTTGTGCACTATTGCTCTGTTTTGATAGTTTTGAACTGAAGGGTTTAATCCAATGGCTTTAGAATGATTTTTAATTGCATCTTCAAATTCATCAAGCCTGCTGTGAGCAACTGCTTTAGCTGAAAAATATATCTCTTTGTCAAATTCAAGTTCAATAGCAGCAGTGAAATCTTCACATGCTTTGTGATATTCCTCTAACTCAAGATAGCAGTATCCCCTTGAATATAAAGTCTGCCCACATTGCTCCTCTTTAAGAATTTTATTAAGAATTTTTAAAGCAGACTCATATTCCTCACCATTAACCATCGATTTTGCATCATAATAGAGTGATCTGTTTTTAAAATGTGAAAATTTTTTATCACCTTTTTCAGGTTTTTTTACTTTAAGTCCAGGCTTACCATTAAGACTCTTAGGATAGTTATCTGTAAGATCTTTATTCTTTGAAAATAAGAGTTTCTCAAGGTTAAGATTACAAATCGAATTTGGAAGTTCTTTCAGATAGTTATCTGTAAGTTCTAATATCTTTAAGTTTTCTAATTTATCTATATTCTCAGGTATCTTTGTAATACGATTCTCTGATAAAATAATTTTTCTTAGCTTCTGTAAAGATAATAATCCATCAGGAATTTCCGTAATGTAGTTCCCACTCAAATCAAGCTCTTCGAGGTTTTTTAATTTATCTATGTTCTCAGGTATCTTCGTAATACAATTCTCTGATAGATCAATTTTTTTTAGCTTCTGTAAAGATAATAATCCATCAGGAATTTCCGTAATGTAGTTTCCACCCAAATCAAGCTCTTCGAGGTTTGTAAGAGTTCTAATACCAGATATATTTATAATGTCATTATCATTGATTGTAAGTTTTTTTAAATTTATAAGTTTGAAAATCTCAGGATCAAGGACTGTAATTTCACAGTCATAAAGAGTAAGATCTTTTAAATGCTTTTTTTTACTAAAATCTAATTCCCCGTATTTCACTTTAGAGTTAAGTTTAAGATGTTCCTGCTCTTTATCACTATCCATTTTATTCCTCTATTGCTTAATATCTATTATAAAATTAGACTAAAAAATTTGTTTATGAAAATGAAATATCTCTCTTTGTAAACTATTATAATTCTACAAGATCTGTTAATTCTTCTATCTTATCTTTTTTATCCTGCATCAGCTCAGACTCTTCTAACCAGTTTCTCGTATGTCCAAAATACCACTCAAGATCCAAACCTTCTTTGGCAATTTTTTTTATCTCATCCTCAAAGCTTTCAATTCCCATATTCAGACATATAAAAACAGTTGCTTTAAGATAAAGAAAAAGGAGTTTGTATCTATTATTTCCAATTGAAAGAACATGATCGCCATGTTTTTCAATATATGCAAATCCTTCCCTATAGGATTCAGTTGTTATATACATCTCAAGGGCATCAAGATATGTTGAAAGATTATCAGGCTCTACTTCAACAGCTTTCTCAAGGTTTTCCCACACACTATCCAAATCACCCATTCTTTTATAAATACTTGACCTGCTTACATAGAGAGAACCTTTCCCGCTATCTAATTTAATAGCTTCTGAGTAGTCGTTCAACGCGCTCTCATAATCACCCATCTCTCTATGCAATATAGCTCTGTTTGAATAACTAAATACCGAGGGATTCAGCGCTATTACCTTATTGTAAGACGAAATAGCATCCTCATATTGATTTAATTTTGTGTGAGTAAGAGCTTTTGCAGTCGGATATCTTGCATCTTTGTCATTTATGTTTTCTGCACTGCTAAAATCAGAAAGAGCTTTTTTACTATCTCCTGTTTCAAGGAAACAAAATGCTCGCAGGTAAAATGCCACATCATATTCTCTTACTGAAAGATATTGATCTAAAAGGTCTATTGCTGATTGATATTCAGAGGAGTTATGAAAATCATTTGCCCTGTTAAAAAGATCATCAAGTTTTTTTTCATCGTAGTTTTCATTCATATAATCACCTGTAATTCGTAGTTTTTTTTTATTTTAGAACTTTTCAATATAAAAAATATAAATGGGAAATATCAATGAAATTGTTAACATCCATATCTTTTTATTTTTCGAGTCTAATCTTCAGGATTCTTTTTATCAAGAACTGCTCTTATTTGCTCTGATAATTCAGAGTGGGAAAGTGGTTTCATAACAAATGCACTGATGCCTATCTTAGAACTTTGTTCCTTTGACATTATCTTACTAAAACCAGTACAAAGAATAATTGGAATATCATTTTTTAATTTAATTAGTTCAGTAGCTAAGATATCACCATTCATATGAGGCATGCTCATATCTGTAATGACAAGGTCAAAGGCTGAGGGGTCTGAGTGAAAAAGAGTAAGTGCTTCTATACTACTTGTATAAACTGTTGCTTTATAACCTAATAGTTCCACAAGTTCTCCGCAAAGTTTTGCTAAAGCTGGTTCATCATCCACTATCAGAATTCGCTCACTACCGTGATTTACCTTTCTGGCACCTTTCTCTTCTATGAAAGTTTTATTATCTGTTACTGGTAGATATACATAAAAAGTTGTTCCATCACCCAAAGTACTTTCTGCATTTATAAAACCTCCACAGCTTTTTACAATTCCCTGTACAACTGCAAGACCAAGACCGGTTCCTTTGCCAAACTCCTTGGTGGTAAAGTATGGGTCAAAAATTTTCTTTAGATTTTCCTCTTCAATTCCCTCACCACTGTCTGAGATTTTTGTTACAAGATATTCTCCCTTATTCATCCCATCCATTTGATCTTCAGGAATTATCAGGTTAAAAAGCTCAACTTCAAGAGTTCCACCTGTATCACCCATTGATTGGTAGGCATTTGTACATATATTCATAAAAATCTGATGGATTTTCGTAGGATCACCCATAACAATGGAAGGATTATTAAGATTTAAATTGAATTCAATAGATCTTGGGATTGTTGTTCTTAGTAGCCTTAAAACTTCCTTAGCAATTGTGCTTACCTGAACGGGAATGAATTCATCTTCAGATTGCATTGCATAGGTCATTATCTGCTTTACCAGAAGTTTTGCTCTTAAGCAGGCTTTATATATCTCCTTAAGCTCTCTTTCAAGAATTGAATCTTTATCAACATCCACTATTGCAAGTTCTGTATACCCCATAACAAGAGCAAGAATATTGTTAAAGTCATGGGCTATTCCACTTGCAAGTGTCCCAATAGATTCCATCCTGAGAGATTCCTGTAATTTACTCTCCAGGATCTTTTTCTCTACTCTTGTTGTAATATTGTGTATAAATGCGACATTGAACCAGATATCAGAAATTTTAACTGAAGATATAGAAAGTTCCACAGGAATTCTACCATCCTTCCTGATTGCAACAAGCTCATGCTTTTCTTTAACCTTCGTCCCCCTTAATGATTTAATATAATCCGGTAAATTGTTATTAAATATTCTCTCATATTCATATTCAGCGAAAAGTTCATGAAATTCTAACTTCTGGCTATCCTCATTATCATAATTAAAAATATCACGGGCCTCTTGATTCCAGTAGTTTATTTCACCTTTACTACCTATAAGAAGTATGCCATCCAGTGATGATTTCGCAAAGGATTTAAAAACCTCTGCATTTTTCAAAAAAGCAGGTTCTTCTCTCTCTTTTGATTTTTGCTCATTTTTTTCGATTAATCTATTTAGGCTTTTTGCAAGGTCTTTTATTTCATTATCTTTTAAACCCTTTAAGCTTATAGGTTCAGGATTAGATCCACCTATGAATGAATTTAAAGTTTGAGTTATAGAATTAATTTTTTTTCGTTCGGCTTCATTCATAAATTTTCCTGAATATCCACAGATTTTTCACAGATTTTTATTTTTTATTTTTTTTATTGAAAAGAATGATAAGTCCTAATAATTTTTGCAATAGTAAAATCTGAGGCGAAATATATAAATTATATGACTTTTCTAATTGTAATACAATTAGTTTATTCGTTGCAATAAAATATCTGTTTTTAGAGATTAGGTAACCTCTAATAATTGCTTTTTGATCGAACTACTTCGTTCTTCAAAAAAAACTGTTTAAAAAATCGACTCATTATTTTTTGTTATGCCTTGTTTTTCATCAAAAATTCTAATTATTAGAGGTTCCCTAAAGCTTTTATAATCTGAATTTCAATACGCAAATAAAACCATTACGAAAATA
>JAAELO010000595.1 GCA_024226555.1 Desulfobacterales bacterium
ATGGGCGCCCATGTTTGGGTTTCAAAGGCCACAGAAGGGGTCAGGAGGTTGAGGAGGCCACAGGAGGTTGATGTATTTGAGAGGAAGTTGGAAGCTTAAGGCTTTTGGTGGAAAGCACGCTCTTCCAAGCAAACATCCTTGGAGTCACGTTTGTCGAAAAGTTGCTTGCGCTGCGTGGGTGCCTTTGAAACCCACTGATGAGGCTAATCTTTGACGAAAAACACCCCCCTTCGATTTAGCTGAAAATCGAACACAGTCCAGAAAGTGGCCACAGGACAAAGATAAAAAAGTTTCACATGAAATGATGGATTCCATGGCGGTAAATACGACGATGTTTGTTTTGCACCCTTCTTTCCCAAGTGTACTGGCAGAAAACACTCAGGCATTTTCAATATTGTGGTTCGCACTCACACATATGCATCGCATGAAAATGAAGCAGCATTGGTCTAGTGGGATGACACTTCGTTATTAACGCCACCAAGTGGGTTCAATTCCCAGCATAAGCTTCTGGTGCGCCTTTCCAGAAAGGTATCGTGCAATAACCCATGTCATACACCTTTCCGAAAAGGTGCTTCATATGATGGACTATCTTTCTGTGGCTTCTCGCAGAACACCTTTTCGGAAAAAGCTTGTGGTGAACCTTTTCAAAAAGGTGTTCTGCGCGTTCGTAAGCTTACGGCGTCATGCACCTTTCCACTTTCGCACCACTTGTGTGGAACACCTCTGTGGAAAGGTGTCTCACAAAGAAGCCTGATTTCTGAAGCACCTTTCCACTTCAGAAAAGTGGCCTGATATATCAAATCCGCGTGAAGCACCTCTCCAAAAAGGTGATGGTGTATGGCTAGCTGTGTACAACAATGTCCCATTATGTACTCTGGATTTTACGGGATATAGC
>JAAELO010000596.1 GCA_024226555.1 Desulfobacterales bacterium
ATGACAGTCGCCATATACTCTATTTTTTTCTTTTTTTCTCGACGAAAAAAATGTTAATTTTTTAATTTCTTTTTTCGCATGGCCAATGCGTACGTTAGGTTATGCTTCGTTGGGGTCTTCAAAAAGGTTTTATTATATTACCAAAGAGTCAAACACCTCGAAGGATAGTCTCGAATAGTGAAATATTTGATTTTGAATTGTCTAAAGATGATTTGGAAAGACTTGAAGAATTGAAAAAAATGAAAATGAGAGTTTCTTGGAATCCTATTTTTAAAGTGAAATTTGGAGATGTTTCGAAATGGAATTGGTCGAATAAAATACGAAGCAAGTTGTAATTACAAAAATATCACGCTTGGCGCTTGAAATCAGCTGATTTTAGCTACCAGTTGAAAAAAGGTTCGGAAAGAGTTCGATGTTTTTTCTGGTACCGGTTTCCCCACGCATATCTTCTCATTTTCGTTTCGAGTTTTGCCCAGGGATCGCGCCTCATCACCACAGCAGGGGGCGACCCCCATATTTTTCATATTTTAGAGTATCGTTTTTATTTTCTTGCTTGAAATACGTTTTTTCAGATTTTGTATTCCAGAATATGGAAAATTGTGGCGCACATGTTCCGCGTTCACTTTGTGTTTTTTCATGTCAATTTTTGAGTCTCTCACCCTATTACTCTATACACAATCCGTTTTATCCCCACAAATTGAGGGGAAAATGTATTCTCACTTAATTTGTATTTCATCATGACTTTTCAAAACCATACTTGACTTAGATACCGAAACATGCATTTACGATCCACTTGTCTAAGCATAAACGCTACAGAATTTGTAATCCTAGACAATACACCTAGACAATACAGATAAGTGGCTTATTTCCTCGATCATGTATTCTATACATGTTTTCACAATTAAG
>JAAELO010000597.1 GCA_024226555.1 Desulfobacterales bacterium
CAAAAATAATGGTCATTTTAAAAGTGTAATTTACCTTAAACCATGGTGTTCAGATAGGAATGGATAAATATGAAATACTTGAAAAAATATTCAGACCAACTGATATATTTAAGTCAATAACGAAATTGACAATTTACGAAGATGAGCGAGGTGAATATTGGACAACTCTAATGTTTAAGGATGATAAATTACTCAAGTTTCTGACTTAATTTTTTCATGCTGAATATCAGCATATTGTAGCCGCCAATTTTCAATGAGTTGTTGGTGTAATGCTTTGTATTTCTGCATAATATAGTCTTTTTCACTTCTGTCATTTTACCTTCAATTATGCACGATGAGCATTTTCAAATATATCTGGTAGCTTTTGAATTTTCTCAATTACTTTTTCATTTCTAATTATCTCTATAAACATTTCTGATATATCAATTCCTGCAATTGCAGCTAATTCCAATAATAAGTCGATAAAAATCTGCCACAATCTTTCTGCTAATGTTGCTTCAATCATTTTCTTAGACCATTCTTCAAATATGCCACCAATGCTTTGTTGGTAGTGTATCCGTTTGTAAAATGCCATCATCATATACCGTATCATTATTAATGAAGTATCGGCTATTTGAGCATCAAAGTCATTGGATTGACATTTACCCAGACTTAAATATTGCTTACTATCTTTAAAGAACACTTCAATACTCCAACGTATTTGATAGATTTTTATCATTTTATGAAAACTTAACCCTAAATCTGTTGTCACAAGTAGTCTCCATTTTGCATTTTTGCCCATTTGAGTGAAAAACAAATTTATTCTTACTCCCTGATATATAGCTGCTATTTTGAAGTAACGTATCTTCAACTTTCTGCAATATTTAGCTTCTCTTGAATACTTTGTAATATATTCAATGGGACAATAACTTTTTCCAGACATTACTTCTGTGTATTTTATATTCCCAATTTTGGCCATTGAAATTAAATTTATCTCCCGTCCCATATCAAGGACACATTGTATCAGTGCATAGCAGAAGAACCAACTGTCTGTCAGAACATAGTCTGCTCTAAATCCTTTTTTCCAAGCTCGTTTCAGCATTTTAATTCCATTATCTATTTTACTGCTGTCAAGTTCCTTTTTCCTTTTGTAACCATTTGTATTTCTACGTCTGGTTTTTTTATACTGCACTGAGTATTCTTTTTTACTGAGACCGAAATATACTTTTTCCTTGCGTACCTGAGCTAAAGCCTTTTTTACTTTTGTTAGCTCTCTTCTTGTTCTTTCAATCTCTTTATTTATTTTAGATAAACGGACTTCTAATTTATGTACTGCTTTTTGTGCTACTGCTAATTTATTTGCTCTGGTTTTCCCTCCTTTTTCATTATAATTTTTATTAGCTTCATTTAAAGCCTTCCTTTTTTGTTCTAAAAGCTTTTGTATCTCACTCTTAGTCAGCTTTTTATTATATAGCTTTGTCTCTATGTTTTTTAAATTGTCTTTTGCTTTCTGAAGTTCTTTTCCACTTTCTCTATGCAGCGAAAAATCAATAGGTATAAAACTACCTCCATCCCAATAGCCTAATACTAATATTTTGAAACCCAAAACAAATTTTTTGGTAACATGGTCGTGTACCATGCCAACTCCTTCGATCTTTTTTCCGGTCTTTGTCTCTGTACTGTCATCCAACATAAAGATTTTTACACCTTCTTTGGTCAATCCATGTACAGCCGTTAAGGTTAAAAAGCGTTTGGCTAAAAGAAGCACTAACAAGCGCCAACTAATTCGTTCATTATTTTTTATTGAATAATAGCTGTCTTTTTTACTCTCAAAATCTTCTTCCTTTGCAAAACCACTTCGAAACATTTTAAATATACTTTCAATCCCGACAAATGGTAGGATTAATAACATCATTAATCCCGTTGATACAGCTAATCCGCGTTTCTTTAAAGCATCAAATCCTGAGAAACTTTCCTGAATCCTGAAAAATTTCATCACTTCAAACAAAACTTTTCCTTCATCCTTTTCTGTTAAAAAGGATAATTCTGACTGATTTTTTTTACTTTTGTTAGCTTGCATAATTCAATAGTTTTTGTAAATTTGTTTATAACTATCTCAAAGATACAAAATTAAATTGAATTATGCAACTTTTTTAACATATTTTTTGCCTTGTAAATGACTGATATTCAGAACCGATTCCCAAGTCAGAAACTTGAGTAATAATTAGCCATAAATAATAATTAATAAACTTA
>JAAELO010000598.1 GCA_024226555.1 Desulfobacterales bacterium
AATTAATTATATAAATACACACAATACTGCTTTACAAAAACGAGAACAAAGTGTCTTTTGCATGTCTTGCAAAAGCACTTGTTCACGCAAACAAGACAACACAGTCCCAGCACTTTTTCACTTCCCTCAATTCAATTCCTTTTCTTCCTTCTCTTCCCTTCCCACACGTACACACTGTACACAAGCACAGCAAAAAACACACACATAAGCGCAAAAAAACATGCAAAGAAATAACACACACGCGAAAAGGGTCCACTCAACAACACAAACATTCTACATTTTTTCACTCCACTCTTTCTTTTCTTCCTCTTAATTTTTCCATTCGCAGACACACAGACACACACACAGACACAACCACAACAAAATAAAACACACAAAAGCAAGAAAAAAAAGACACCCGCCAAAAGAACAAAATTAACGTGCCCCCTTTTTCGCAACATTCGATGAAAAGGGGTCCGCTCTTCAGAAGGGTCGCAAACACACAATATTAATTATAGGGACGAGAAACTATCTTTAAAAGGATTGGAATTCATGTTAATAAGCTTTGATATTTATGATGAAATCTGTTCATACCGCCGTCTTTGTTTTTTTCGCATTTTTAACGATTTGGGAGGGGGCAAGCGGTTCGATGTTCCCTTTCGAAAATCATAGTTTTGTGACTTCTTTTATCTTTTGTTTGGTGTGTGAGTGTGAGAAACATCACAAAAAGAGCAGGGTGGGTCAAACAAAAGATAAAGGAAGTCACAAAACTATGATTTTCGAAAGGGAACATCGAACCGCTTGCCCCCTCCCAAATCGTTGAAAATGCGAAAAAAACAAAGACGGC
>JAAELO010000599.1 GCA_024226555.1 Desulfobacterales bacterium
GAAAAAAGGGAATGAAGATTTCCTAAGACAAAAAAAAATAAAAAAAAATAAAATAAAATAAAAAAATAAAATAAAAAAAAAAAAAAAAAAAAATAAACCTCTTTTTTTGTTTAATAAATTGAACTGGAACCCATTCGTTAATATTCGCAAACACTTCTTTATCATTTTGATTGGTTGTTTGATTCTGGACTTGTTTAGATGTAAAATAAGACTGAACTAATTTGGAAAAAAAAGACAAGAGTAAATGCTTTAAAACAGCATTGCTCATCGACCATCTTATCTGATTCAATTGAGAATCAGAGAGAGATGAAGTTCGCTTTCTGAGCTTGAGAATTTGCCTAAGAGAGGGTTGCCATGCATCCATGGTGCTTGAAAATACACGAAAGTTGGGAGGACGAAAGCTGATCTGCACAGAAAAAGTCGAACTCTTCAGGGAAGATCCCGTTTCTTCCGGTCGTCGAAAACCAGGATTTCTATCAAAATCTAAACCAGTGGCAAAAATTTCAATTTATTCGAGAACAATCACTTTTTCATTCGATTCACCTAATCTTGACTCACCCAAACCACTAATTGATCCTAAACTCCTTTTCTTCTTTTTAATATTTTGGATATTCTTGAAAATATGTTTTGGTTTTACACATTTCTCATTCGCTGGCCAATTAACACTAGGCATGATTGGTGGAACGAATTTACTATCAATCGCTCGACGAAGATTAATAGTAAACACAGGCTCTATATGTTTCAGTTCAAGATCTATTACCCCCAATGGTTGTCTGTTCGTTTCAATCACACCATTACTTTTAAAAACTATCCCTTTACCAATTCGTTGTTGATCAGAAAATATTCTTTCTTGGAGAACATCGGGTTTAACTTCAGCATTGGGAGGATAAATGAAAATATCATCTGCTTTTAAATCCACAAGGCTCAACCATGGAACTCTCTATTTGCACACAGAAAATATATAAAAAGAACATTTTCCCGTTCCTTAATTAAAAACGAAACTTCTTTAACTGCTACATTCGTCACGATTTTATGAATGATAGGATTATTACAGATAGGAAACTTAATTGCAGAATTACACATCCTTGGGTCCGGAATGACGTAATAAAAATCAGCCAATAAAAGTGCATTAGCTTCTTCCATATTTAAATTAGACAAAAACGCAAGAACTTCTTTATGACTTAATATCCACAAACGTTGAAGCATCATTACCATAGATTCCAACCCTAAAGATTGAATCAACTCCTCAATTGTTGATTTCTCATTGAATTTTTCCTCTGTAAGATTGAGACGGATCTTCCTCACACATTCACTAAAATATTGTCTTTGTAGATAAATCAGATATACCAGTTTAGAATTCCAATGATTTCCACCATAGTTTTTCAACTTAATCCCTTCATTCCACTCTCCCTTGATATTCATCAAATCGCATGTAAACCCATACTTACTTCCATCAGTGACTTGAAACTTATCCACACCATCGACATCACACACAAACAAATTAGTCATGACGGGAATATCGTCATTACAGTATTCGCCACTCATCACATATGTCATTGGTCGAACAATAGTGTTTAAAATATCATCAAATCTATATTGAAAATTAAATAATAACTCCGGCGGGACCTTTAAAGACATTTCATCTTCTTCATCAACATTCATTGCATGAGATTCATCTTTTTCATCAACATCCATCTTAGTTGACACATCTTTATGATCCTAAAAACAGAAATAACATTTATTAAACAAAGAACAACGAAAACAAAACTTGAATAAATTTACTCTCTGTTCTTTCAGAAGGACTGACGATTTTTGGTTTGTTATCACAATCTTCAATCAAAAAATATGATTGAGATGAAACATCAACATAATTAAATCCATTTGAATATTCCCTAAAACCAGGCAAGAACCCCCCAATAAAGAGCGGGTTCGTAGCAGGAAAGATTAAAAACGATAAAACACAAGGCGTATCCCAACATATACCTTGAATTACCCTTTTAATATTAAATACTTTACTCAATTTAATAATATTTGACCAGGAATGACGCAAGACCGAGAGTTTAGCAGATAATTGATTTATCGGTCTACCACAGGCAAACATAAGAATAAACGGTTCAAAATAGTTAACATGTATGATTAATTCAATAAACAAACGAGATATAATTTTTAATCGATTCATATCCAGAGCCACATCCATTTGGTCAATATTCTTTTTATCAAAAATATCTTTAAAAAATAGAATCATTTGGGAAATTTCTTTTTTTAATTTGAGCAGTAAATTTGTAAAATATACCGGATACACAGCATTTTCACCACAAAAGATATCCCATATCGCTTTAGATAACATGATACACGTATGCTCTTTCTCAAAAGATCCTTTCCAACGACTACAATGATGAGAAAATTCAATCATTTTTTTCTTTAAGGCATCTACATCCAGATTAAACATAAACGAAAGACCTCCTACAAACCCAGAGAAGTCATCATTCTGAATCATTTTCCAGACTATTAAAGAAATTTCATCATATGTTAATACCCCACGGTCTTCATCCATGATTATCACTAACGGATCAATTAAGGAACGGACAAGACGTATGGCCATAAATAGACAACGTCCATAAAGTGATCCATTATGCTCAAAATAATCTATAAAAACAAATCGTGTGCAGGAACATGCAATTAAAAACGAAACAAACCTTGGAACTCCATAGATTCACCAAAATTATCAATTTCCAATATAGTTAAGGGTCTACCTTCTCGATAACGCTGGGAAACATCACCGACTAACACATTCCATTGTTTATATTTTTTAGAAGAGACATCAAAAATATCACTAGACACAAAACCCAATTCTTTATAAAATCCATGCATATATTCTGGACTGTTCATCTTTTTAAGAATAAGAGAAATTGATTTATCAAATTCTTCAATATTAGAAAAAAAACATCGAGGGGGTAAGGATGAGGTTTCAAGAGCAATAAAAAGATTTTTGATATTATTACTAACAGGTCCCCTACTCAGAAACATTTTTAGATACGATCCTTTGCGACTAAAACAACATGTTACCGATTCATGTAAAGATGACCGCATTTCATGTATCGATTTGGAAATGACCTCTTGGTTACCCTTTTTCAATTGCGCACTAAGACTTTTTTCATAAAGAAGAAACCCATCACCACTATTTCTGATCACTTGGAGATTTTTTTTCATTTTTTCGATCATTTCTGTTTCCAAAGGACTGGTTGTTGATCCATTTTTTCGACGACACAAAGGTGAAATACCAACACATGGTCTAAAAAGAGATTCATGATCAGATTTACCCTTTAATGATTGACATTGCACTTCAAATTCATATTCTTTTACGACTTCATTGGAAGCCATCAATAATTTGGTTTCTTCCAGACAAAGATTGACTTCACTAGAAGGGGTAAACAATTCGATAAGGGTGAATAATGCAAGAGATAAAGAAAATGGAGAGGCATTACAACAATTCTTGTAAAACATAAACTATTTTTTTTTTTAATTTTTAATGGATAAAAATAATAAAAATAGAACAAACTGTTACCTTTTTACTTAATTCCGTTCCATGCTTTTCTATGTGATCCACATGATATTTAAATTCTTGCATTCTATAATGATAATTGAGGACAGGATCATCACGACCACTGCGATTAATTTTTCGTGTAGACCACAAATTGCGAAAAATATCATCTAATACAAAACGATTAGACTCATGAAACATATGATCTCGAGATAACATCATAACCAAAATATCAGTTGCATAATCACACGCATGAATTAATCGAACAGTGGTGGCCATACCCATAGTAGTCAACGAATTAATAACACGCCTGCATTTTTCAGCAGTAAATCCAGATATTTCACTGCACGTATACCCAATAACCACAGCTCGAAATACAACGATTTTAATCGCAACCATACGAACCCTGGTAACATAATCAATAAACTCTACATAAGCTTGTGTATACTTATCTTTTTCATTTTTCTCACAAACAGGCGTTTCTTTCACCATGTTCATCACCACATCATCATCTTCATCAAACTGCAATTCACGATTGGTCCAATAATCAAAGAAAAGCATCGGATTCGCTAAATCAAATGATTTGTCGATCATAATACTTCGATAATGATAAAAATCAGGAAAACAATTATAACCAAATGGTTCATACCCCCTCAAAGACAAAACTACATTACAAAAAAGAAATAAATTTGCAAATAAAAAACAAAGAATGGAAAAACAAACCATAGGTGACATGTTCTTTTTTGATTTTAATGCGCGTCCATCGAACAGGCGTAAATCTATCAAAGAATGAAAGATTTTTCCAAAAAACATCTAACATGATGGCTTCCTTCGATTCATTCCACATCCTCAACGATTCCTCAATACCAGTCAAAACACAACTATTCAATCTCCTCGTGTCTTTTGGTTTCTTATTGATCGATCGCAACTTACGTTGTCTTGGAATATCATTGTCCAAACTTGATTTTTCTTCAGGTGTTGATATAAAACCCCACTCCAATTTTCGTGCGTAATGATCATAGATTAATCCATATTTATGAGAAAAAGAATATACATAGCTAGGTTGTCCTGTGGACACCGGCAAGTTATCAGAAGGAACGCATTCTGTGGACTCCATGATTCCCTTTCTTTTTAAAGCTTTCTCTTTTGTTGTTGCGTTCCCTTGGTTCCCATAACAACCCTTTTCAACCCATTCCTCGTTTTGGTTTTCTTTAGATTCTTTATCATCATCTTTTTGGTTTTCTTTACCAGCATCATCATCTTTTTGGTTTTCTTTACCAGCATTATCATCCTCTTTTTTTAACTTTTTAACATTGTTTTTCTTGAGGGGCAGAGACTTTTTAACTAATGCATAGTGCCTCATTCCGTGATAACAAGGAGATGTGGAAACACTAATCGCGCCTCGAATCTATTGATATATATA
>JAAELO010000600.1 GCA_024226555.1 Desulfobacterales bacterium
ATCTATGGCATTTGCCGGGGCTTTAAGCAAAGGAAATATTTTTTATGAGGACTGTCCCCATTTGGAAAAACCTATTTATGAAAACATTGTTTTCCCCGTATATGATGAAGATGGAAATCTGAAAACAACATTAGAATTTAATATTGATACAAATAAAAGAGAAAACAAGGTTAAAGAACAGGAAAAAAAAATAGAAGCTCTGGAAAGTAAATTAGATGAAATTGATACAGAAAAAAATGATGTAAAAAATAACATTAAAACAGAGACAGACCTCACCAAACGGGAAATTGAAGTGTTGCAACTAATTGCTGAAGGAGCCACAAATACAGAAATTTCAGACAAACTCTTTATCAGCCCCCATACTGTCAAAAGTCATGTGATCCATATTTTTAATAAGCTGGGAGTAAATGACCGAACACAGGCAGCTGTGTGGGCAATCCGGAATAATATATTATAAATAAAAACAATAATTAATAATGAATAGCTAATAAATAATAATTAGTCGATCCTGAAAAACTCAATATTTAAAGAATTATTTATTAAAAATGACAATATTTATCCTAAAATTATTTAAAATATTTTTTAAAAAATAATTCAGGCTTTCTTCAAGCCTTCTCATATACTTTTTAAAGTTAAAAGCTGCTGCTGCTAACATTAAATTTATACTATCTCCAATACTTCCCTTTAAATAATTCCTTGCTAATCTAAAATCAGATTTTAAGTGTCCTATTACCGGCTCTATGCCGGCTCTCCTCCTGAACCGATTTCGAGCTTTTCTTTTTTCATATTCAGTAGTCTTTTTACCCGGCGGTTTTGGGCTTAATATTTTCACACCATCAATTTTTGACTTTCCTCTATATCCCCGATCGCATATTGCAACCTTTGGTCGTCTACCAACCAGCCTTTCTAATTGTTCAAGTGCCTCCGGAAGTGTGTGTCCATCATACTTATTTTCAGGAATATTCAAAGCGCCGACTATAATTCCGCTTTTTTTTGTCATGATTACTGAAGCTTTTGATCCAAATTCATATTTTTTATGCGCTTTACCTTTACTCATGCAATAAACAGACGGTTCATGGAGACTGTAAATCTTTTTTTTAGAATTACGGGTCTGGCTTAAAATTTTCTCAAATAGTTCAATTTCCCCGCTATAATTTTTTAACGTATCTTTTGACAGGTTTCGCTTTAATTCACGTATCAAACGTCCGCTTATTGTTTTTAATTTTCTCCGGGCTGTTTTGGCTTTTTTTCTATTTCTGGGATGGGTACCAAATCTTTGTGCTAATATTAATTTTTTTAATGTAAATTTATAACTCTGTCTTAAATCTGTTTTTTCCTGCCTGGCAATTTTTACACATCTTACTATAATTTTTTTGTACAACTTTACATCTGTGGGGTACGTTATGTTTTTTTCCTGAACTGTCGTGTCTACCAAAACCTCTTTTTCTTTTGTCAAATTTCCATGTATTTCTACTGATACTTTTAAAATCTTTTCTACCCCTTTTTTTCCTATCCTTTTCCTGAAATAAGTCAAATCGGTAGGATGAACAGGATACTCCCATTGGAATAAGGTCTCACCACTAAAATATTGATAATATGGATTTTCTGCCCATCTTTTTACTACTGTTTCATCAGATAAATTATACATTTGTTTTAATATCATTATTGAAACCATTAGTCTTATATTTTTTGCGGGTCGTCCTGTTTTAGAGTAGTATTTTGAAAAAGATTTTTCAAATGTATCCCATGGTATTTTCTTTTCTAATTTTATTAATGCATGGTTTGGATTTATTATTTTTTTCAATTCCGGCATAAATAAATTCAGTTGATTGTCTTTTTTATTCTTTCCTTTCATTTTCACCCCAAAATTCTGTATTTTTTTGCAAGGTTTTTCTGGATGATATATCATTTCCCTGCAATTTATGCAATACTTTTTTTAAGCATTTCCTTTTATTTTCAAGATGTTATCCTATTTTTCAGGGTCGACTAA
>JAAELO010000601.1 GCA_024226555.1 Desulfobacterales bacterium
AATGTTCTCCATGTTTTTAGTTTAAAAACATTTTAAACAATCATTCTGAAAGATTTATGATTTTAATGTGAACTTTAAGAGAATCTCTAATAATTAAAATTTTGGATGAAATACAAGGCATTTCAAAAAATAACGAGCCGGTTTTATTACATTTATTTTGGGGAATAACAATGTATTTCGCCAAAAGAGAGGTTATTAGAGATTCCCTCTATTTATAATTTGCAATACATAAGGTTATCTTCATTCAGTGATTATCCTGTCAATTCAAACACACCCACAGGTACGCACCCTTTCTTAAGTATTTTTCACAGTTTTGTTTGATGGATAAGTAAAATAAAGTGGAAAAGGATTTAAAGCTTTGATATGTTTATTAGGATTTTGAATTTTGCAGGAGTGATTAATGATCAATTTTGATGAAAACGTTAAGAAAACTATTTCAGGTGTGTTCCTGATTTTTATAGGGTGTTACACACTTATATCTGTTTTTATTCCAGGTTGTTCTGGAATAACAGGTAATTATTATGCCAAAAATGTATTATTCCCGATATTTGGACATGCATCATATGTATTTGGGATCTTTTTGATATTTTTCTCTATTTTTCTCTTTCTTTCAAAAAGACCTGTTAAAAGAATTACAGGCCTTACTCTTTTTCTTTTTCCCCTGATAATTTTTATTGATAGTTTTTTTGCAGATGGAGCGCTGCTTAAGGGAAGTGTTGTCACAGTATCCATTAAATCATTCCTCGTATTGATAATCGGTACTGGTGGATTCTATCTAACATGTATAATATCAACAATAATTGGTTTGTTCCTTTTAGTACCTGAGCATTACATACCTGATAACTATGAAAAACTTAAAAAAATAATTGATGAGAAAATAAAAGAGCGAAAGATAATAGAGATAAAAAAAATAGAACCTGAAAAAAAAATTAAAAAGATTGCAACCAAAAAAAAACTGGTAAAACAAGCCTCCAGGAAAACAAAAAAGATCAAAAAAGAACCAGCAATTGAATTTGTTGAGGAAGAGATCTCCGATCATTTAACCTTTGATTTTTCTGCAGGTGATTTTGAAAAACCTTCAATAGATGTTTTCAATGATAATAAGATAGATCTTAATACTGATACTGGTGGTAAGAGAGAAACTATAATTGAGGCATTCGCATCTTTTGGTGTGAAAATTGATATTGGTGAGATATCAAAAGGCCCTTCAGTTGAGCAATATGAAATCATTCCACAAAAGGGTGTGAAGCTTGCAAAAATTAAAGGTCTGGATGAAGATATATCAATCTACCTAAAAACAAAAGTATGTATTATTATAAACCATGAGGGTATCCTGTGTATTGAAGTTCCATGTAGCGACAGACAAAATGTGCATTTCAAATACCTTCTTGAAACATCAGCCTCAAATAAATATAGAATTCCTGTGGTATTAGGTGTTGATTCATCATTTAAAACAATAAGTTTTGACCTGGCAGCCCTTCCACATTTGCTAATAGCAGGAACGACAGGTTCCGGTAAAAGCATACTGGTAAAAACACTTATTGCATCAATAATGTATAACTCAACTCCTTCAGATATTAAACTTATCTTAATTGATCCAAAAAGAGTTGAGTTTGGTATTTTTAATCAATCCCCATTTCTTGCATGTAAAGCTATTACTGATATGGATGATTCGGAAAAGGTTCTATCTAAACTTGTTGATGAAATGGAGATCAGATATGACCTGCTTGAAAAAACGTCCTGCTCAAATATTGATCAGTACAACAAAAGATGTGAAGAAGATGAAAAAATTCCTTATCTCATTATGATTATTGATGAATTTGCTGATCTAATGATGAAGGGAAAATCTACCATAAGTGACAATATTATCCGAATTGCTCAGAAGGCAAGGGCTTGCGGTATTCATCTTGTTCTTGCAACTCAAAGACCATCTGCAGATGTCATAAACGGGCTTATTAAAGCTAATGTTCCAGGTAGAATTGCGTTATCTGTATCATCCGGTATAGATTCCAAGATAATTCTTGATAGAACCGGAGCAGATAAACTTCTTGGAAAAGGCGATATGATATATATATCTGGTAAATTTAAAGAGGGAATAAGGTTACAGGGAGCCTATATCTCTGATAAAGAGATTTTAAGACTACAAAACAACGAAACAGAATATGAGGAAGTTACATAATTAGTTGTCTTCCAATATAATAAACAAGTGGTAAGAAAATTGCCGGTAGCATGTTACCCACATTAATCTCTTTGTCAATTAAGAGATTAAGTCCTATTGCTACTATTAAGAGCCCTCCTGTTGCTGTCATCTGATTTATAACCGATTCAACAAGATATGGTTTCATAAAAGAGACTGTAATGGTCAATGTTCCCTGATACAAAAAAACAGCTATTGATGAAAATATAACACCAATTCCAAGAGATGATGCAAAGACGATTGCAGAGATTCCATCCAAAAGAGCTTTAGCGTAGAGAGTTTGATGGTTACCACTTAAACCACTTTCCATTGAGCCAACAATTCCCATTGAACCTACACAATAGACAAGGCTTGCAGTTATAAAAGCTTTTGCTATAGATCCTTCACTTTTTGAGAATTTTTTCTCTAAGTGTAACCCTGTTTTTTCCAAAAAGCCCTGGATTTGAAGTATTTCCCCTATTACAGTCCCCAGAGCAAGACATATTATAATTAACAGCAGATCATCTCCTGGTGCTTTAAATGCGCTCTTTAAACCTATTAAAATAACAGCTAAACTAATACTCTGAATTATAGTTTTACCTGATTTTTCAGATACAAATTTCCTGGAAAAGAATCCAAGCAAACTTCCAACAATTATCGCTATAGTATTTACTATTGTTCCCGTCATGTCTAAAATAAAAAGCATTAGCTTTTTATGTGCCTCCTAATTATACTTAATGAAAATAGAATTAAAAAAATTTCATAGGATAAACCATACCACAGAATAGTCTATTTCAAAAATTTAAATCAAATTTCATCGCTTCTATTAAATCCTTTGTTAATTAAAATCTAAAAAAACAAAAAAAAAGGATCAGTTTTCACTGAACCTTTTAATTCATTATAATTTTATAAAAATCTAATTAAAACTACTTATCATCTAATAAATGAGTTGCTTCGTCCCGAAGTTCTTTCCAAATATTGAATGATATGCTTTTAATGTTTTGAAGATCAAAATTGGGAATCAAACCAAAGTTAGGTGTAGCAATGTAATACACCTGTTTTTTCTTCGCTTTAGTGTCTTTTTGAAACCCCTCCTGCAAAGCAATTCTTTGCCCAATAAAGTGTTTGGCTTTTGGAGATATTTTTTCTTCTGACTTAGGCTGATATAAAGCTTCGTAATACATTTAATTAACCTCTTTAGAATTTAACTGAAAAAATTCAATACCTTATTAAAAGTTTTTAATTTATGGTTTTAAATGTCTAAACTAGGCTGACGTATAGGGCTTTTATCAAAACTATGGAAAAAAACAATAAAAAAAGTATAAGTTTATAAAAAAAATAGAGATATTTCTTTCAGATATTCAAATGATAAAAGCTTTCGACAACTACTATTTGTATAGTCAGGTAAATTTCTTCCTTTCTATGCTAACTTTTTTATTGTTCATAATATCAATATGTTAAACAATGGTCAACCCTTTATATTGAATCATTTAAAACTCTATCCTGTTTTGAAATGTTTTTTTTAAAACTCATGGTTTCAAAAACCACAATAGCCTTTCTTACAATAGAATGAACGTTATTGCATTTGCTAAATAATATTCAGTGTGCTAAATTTTAATCATTTATAAGGTTTTTTAAAAAAGTAAGCATGTGACAAAATTTTCATTTGGTTAGTTCAGGGAGGAATAATTTTTTCAACTTTGAAATTTTAAACTATTGTTTATTTTGCCACTCTTTTTAAATTGATTTTAATAAAATTAATATAAATTTAAAATAGGAGAAAACATATGTACGAAATCATTGCAAATCCTAAAGATTATGAAATCCAAAACCTTATTGAGGGTGTAGGTGTTGATAAAATTACCTTCGATATGGCAGAAAGAAAAAACTGGGCAAGAGAGATTCATATGTTTTCTGAAAAATTAGATCTGCTTTCGCAAAAGGCAAGGGAACTGAAAATGGTGTTCGAAAGTGACGATCCTATTGAAGCCACACCAGCGGCTCTTAAAACTCTTAAAATACAACTTTTCCATGTTAATGATGCTGTTAATGAAGCATTTTCACTTGCTTCAAAATTAGAGAAAGAGATTATTCCAAAATAAAAATATTAAATAAGAAAACCCGCTTTAAAAGCGGGTTTTTTTATATTACAGAAGTTTTAATGAAAGTTCCGCAACTCTTTGACCTAAAAGTTTTCCATATCCAATAACTTTCTCATCAGGTTCACCAACACATGAAACTCCATAATGACCTGTCGCAGCCATAGGGTCACCAGTTATCACCATACCGTAGATAAACAGAGCCTGAATAATAGACATCATCGTTGTTTCTTTCCCCCCAGAAACATCACCTGCTGTTGTAAAAGCAGCGCCTATTTTACCTTCCATCTTTTTTCTTGTGCTTACAAAATCATCAAACACTTTTTTCAACTCCGCAGCCATTGTTCCAAAATAAACAGGTGAACCAGCAATAACACCTGAAGATTCTAAAAATTCTTCCTTTGTTACTTCCTTTGTATTTCTCAACAAAGCTTCAACTCCATTTACACTTTCAACACCAGACTTTATAGCTTCTGCTAATTTTCGGGTGTTACCACCTCTTGAATGATAAACAATCAGAACTTTTGACATTTTTAGCCTCCATAAGAATAATTTTTATTTCTGATATAATTAATCAGTTATGATTAGTCCAATAAATTTTATTTTTAAATATTTTATACTTGCATAAAATTTTTTTATGCTATATTTAACTCTTGCTTTTGTAGAGAACGACTGATCTTAAAAAAATAATATTTGCCTGGGTGGTGGAATTGGTAGACACAAGGGACTTAAAATCCCTCGGGCTTTAAGCCTGTACGAGTTCAAGTCTCGTCCCAGGTACCAATTAATAAGGGTCTTCAGTAATTAAAACTGAAGGCCCTTTTTGCATTTATAGGGTGAAAACTGCCATTTTCGACCAAATAGTAACGAATATCCGTTACTGAATCGTTACTGAGAATTTTTTATTTTGATGTTTTTTTTGGTATTGGAAGTGGTCCGAAATTAACTTTTTCAGATGCAGATCTCAAGTGTTCAGGAGAAAGTTTTGCATAAACTAAAGTGGATGTAATTGATTTATGCCTCATCAAATCTTGAATTACCTTTAAATTTTCACCAGACATTGCAAGCATAGAAGCAAAAGTATGTCTTAAATCATGGAAACGATTCTTCAAAACCTGCTTTCCTAACAGCTCTCTTAAACATATGAGAAATATCTGTTTGTGATTTGAACCTGAATACCTTATTTTTTTTATTATTTCTTTCAATACAGCGATTTATTATTTCCCGGGCATTCTGATTAATTGGTACCCTGGATTCTTCTTTGTTTTTCTGCTCTGAAATTACTCTGATAAAGTTTACAGGGTTATCGATATCTTTAGTTGTTAGCCTGATTAATTCACCGGATCTCAAGTCAGAGAATCCAGAAAGTAATCCAAAATCATAAAATTCAATATCTGTTATTTCAGCAAGAATTAGTCTTAAATGTTCAACTGGTATATCGAACTCTCTCTTTTTCTTTAATTTGTTTCGGAAAACGGATTGGCTTTTTTATATATTCCCACTCATAGGCTTTGTTAAGAGCTGCTTTTACATGCCTGAAATTTTTATTTATTGTAGGTGTTTTAAGATTATCGTGAAGCATGCTGACAACAAGTTTATCAATATGGCGAACCGAAATATGATTTAAAGGAATATCACCCCAACATTTTTTAGCTTTTTTTAGTGCATTATTATAAAGGACAAATGTTGAATCTTCCAAATTTGCTTTAACGTGTTCAAGAAATTCATCGGCATATTTATAAAAAGATAATTTTATACCTTCAGAAATTGGCAAAACTTTTCCGGCCATCATTTCTCTTTGAAAATGATTGAAAGCTTTTTTAGCAATCTTAGAATCTTTTTCTTTTATACTGTTATTTGTTCCGGGATATTTTAAAACTTTTCTCCGTCTTTTCTGGCCTTCTTGCCAAACAGCATAATAGGTTTTATTCTTTGGATGTAACCATAGTTTTGCCATGGTAATATTATGTCGTATTTTCATAACCTAGTCAAATCTCAAAATTTTCAGAGTTGTAAAAATTATCAATAGATTCTCTACTGATTATTGTTTTTCCACCAGCTGCTCTTTTTCCATAAATATAACCTTCGCTAATCCATTTTTTTAAAGTATTTTTTGAAACCTTTGAATACTTTATAGTACCTTGCAAATCTAACCACTTGTCAGCAGTCATATCAGAGGTGATAATGTCTTTAACTTTTTCAGCAATATTATCTCCAATTGCTGAAATGTTTTCTTGGGTATAATCCATCTTAAACCTCTCTCTTTAAATTTAATTCTTAAAAGGTGGCCTCATTAAGACGACCGGTGTCAGCTTTAGTAACTTAATCAACTTATCTGGATTTTCTCTTAATACCCTGAAGTAATTAACTACTCTTCCATCTATGTCATTATAAGTTTCAACGGGTACCAGATTTTTACGAAGCAAAACAGAGCATCCACCACCACAGGGTTCAATATAGTTCTTGTGCATAGGAAAATGAGATATAACCCAATCAGCAATTCGAAACTTACCTCCGGGATATCTTAAAGCTGGTCTTTTCATATTTTGTAATCCTGATTTCATGATTTCTGTTTTTATCCTATTTAGACCCTGCAAAATTAATAACTATAAATCACTGGTTAATTACTTTTTAGATATAGTGTTTTAATGGTTGCCTCCTTTATTCTGTATATTTTAGGTGTTTTCTATTGGTAGTATTTTAAATACCTGCCGGAGTCAGCCTGTTTTATTTAATAAAATCAAAATAATATTCTAATAACCCCGGCAGGTGATCGTATTATAATTTCAACGTGACACCTTAACATATTTTTATCTTAAGAATCTGTGATTTAAATTACACTTATTTTTTCTTACTTTGATCTATCTTAATAGTAATAGTTATTATATCGTTTCTATCTTCTACCTGATTTATTTTGTAGGGTACTATCTGTTTTGGTTTAGGTTGAGAAAGACAGGAACTTAAACCAATTGTTATGATCAAAATTATGATTAGTTTTTTCATGGTTTTTACTCCTTAACCATCAACAGATGTTATTAATGACAAGCCTTTAGGTCTGTTAATTTGCCTTTTAATAAGTTTTAATATTGCTTCTTCCTCAGTCTTTCCTGTTTCAGTATTCCATTGATCATCTAATTCAGCACAATGACCTGCAAAATATTCGTGTGCTTCATCTTCATTTTTAGAGTTTTTAGGAACCAAGAACGCAATCCATTTATCATCATAACAATAATCAGTTGTTAAGCTTGTACAGATTTTACGCTCTGGAATATGATGTATATTTGTTATGTCTTTTGCTTTAATCATTTTAACCTCACTATTCATCCCGGCATTTTTACCTCTAAAACTTTATTATTGTCACTTGAACATTTTTTGCGAAGAGATTCTTTTTTGTAATGCTATAAAGAATTTAAATAACTGAGCTAAACCTTAAAATTCCCCTTTTAAGAAAATTAGTTTTAGTATTTAACTCATTTTAAAGCATTCTCTTGTTATTCAGGAGGATGCTTTAATTTTTTGAGCTTGTATCTATCTCAGTATTAAAACCTGCAATTTTAATAGTTACAAATCAATAGTTAATAAAAAATTATACGCATTCATTTCAGCCCGACATTTTTTACTATTTAAGCACTATAATTACCAGTTGAGCTAATTAATAGGTTCTATAAATCCTTTATAATGCTATAAAAATCTTGAATTTAATAAACTGCACGATACTTAATATATCTTTTTATCTAAAAGCATGATGTGGTCAATATAAAAAGACACCTGATTAAGTATTTTTTTCATTATTATCACGCAGCCATATCTATCATAAATTCATTACTTTTTTCATATGCATTAGGAGATTTAAATCCTATAGA
>JAAELO010000602.1 GCA_024226555.1 Desulfobacterales bacterium
GAGAGAGAGAGAGAGAGAACGAATATGGAACTTTCCTCTCCATATGTTTCGTTGGAGGCGTCACAATACACGAATTACACTGTAAACAATATAATGCCAATTTCTTTGCCCCTCCCCCTCCCTTCGTACACTTCGCTCGTTTTTCTGTGAAGGATCTCCAACTTTGCACTTGAGATTCATTGAATGAGCATGGTTTATTTCAGTTTCACAGTGTTGCTTTGATGTTGCAACCTACGTTTTCTTGGGTATAAAACAATTGAAGTGCTCAAGGTTCGCCTAAAACCATTCGAAATCGCACCCGACATTTCCCGGTTATTACCCATCCCCGCATCCCAATTTATTCAACCGTTTCATCTCCTAAAACCATCGTAATTACCATAAACATCTCTCATTTGTTTTGTTCATCTCCAATCTCCACTTATTGGCCAATACATGCGCAAACAAAGCAGCAAATATTCAAAGCACCCGCGTCGTACTACGATTTTTTATTTTTCTTAATAAAAGTGTCGATTATAGGAGTTTAATTAATTATTGGGTTTATGAGTCTCAAACAAACGTAAAAATGGAGAGAATACGGAGATATAATCGTATCCATCGCAAGAGCACATAATAGGGTCCATGTGAGTCTCCCATCTCCGCACACCCCCCCCCCTTTCTTTGCGATGAATACGATTATA
>JAAELO010000603.1 GCA_024226555.1 Desulfobacterales bacterium
GCCGCGAGCAGGCGGGCTGGAAACCATTCCCACACCCATGTTGCTGGGGTCACCCTGCACAAATATGCCGTCGCGGGCGGCCCAGGTCGTTCCGGCGACAGCGCACTGGGAAAACACAGACGACGGCGACGGCGACGATGGCGACGCCGACGGCGGCGACAAACATGGCGGGACGGGCGCGCGCGCCCCTCCGGGGCGCGACAAAATTCCATTTCTCTGCCGTTGGTAGTACCCTCCCCACCGGCGGTTCCGTTTTTTACGCCAACGGTGGCACTCTTGAAAATGGGTGTCCCGTGGCACACCAAAAGTGGACGCGAGTTTTTTGTTTCTGGCCCATTTTGGCACATTTTGGCACAAAATGTGAGTAACTCGAATCGTGGCTGTCGCTGTGCCACAATAATGGCGAGCTGTGCGGCCATACTGAACCACGTGGTGGGCCAAGTACCTATCATTCATAAGGCACCGCGCACGGCCCCAGGCCCTCATGAGTAGCGCCCAGTGACGCCGGCAAAAAGTGGATTGTGCCACTTTTATCACCTTGGCAGCCAGTGTGCACACCAAAGGGGACGCACAGGTGCTCTGTTTTGACCCGTTTCTGCACATTTTGGTGGTCAAAAAATCAAAAATTTTGGTCGATTTTTTTTTGTCTCAAAATTGCTTCGGGGTTGCTTTTTGGTTGGTGTGGACCGCTCCTGAGCCCGTGGAGAGCATCTGTACTGCACCTGGGAATCTGAATCGCTGACTTTCGGTGGTTGGCGGCTCCCTCCGGACCCAGGATTGGCCCGGAATGGGCCGTGAGGTTTCGTACAAAAAGTGGTACCCCCGCCATTCGTCCTGGAGCGGCCCGGGCATTCCACTGGGCGGGTTCTCTGTCGTTCAGGCCGCCCGAGCCAACCAGTGCGGTGTTTTCGAAAAGACCATTATCCATTGTATGCAGGTAGGGACCACCACCTCGCACAGTCGTAAGTAACGAAGAACTTATGAGCATCTTGGTGAGAAGCGCCCGTCATAAAACTGGAATTTCTGGGCTTTTGTGGTCTCCCAGTTTGGCCAAAGTGGTCCAACCGGGTCTGCCAGGTCCGAAAACCGTCCAAAAATGAGGTTTTTCGCTCCGTACTCCTCAGCCACGAGAGACCAGTGGCACCCTACCATGTCTGTGGGGAGGGTGGACACATCCACGTTCTGAAAGCCGAGTGATAACATAA
>JAAELO010000604.1 GCA_024226555.1 Desulfobacterales bacterium
ATATTGAAACAACTTGCCCCCGCGATATCGTTTCCATTCACATAACAAATTCTACTTCCATATGTTCACCATCATCATAACTAAAAACCACTAATTCAAATGAAAAATACTCCATATTCGCCTGTGTGGGTGGGTGTTGTTCAACGTGTGGAGGGTGCGAAAAAAAAGAAAGAGGCGCACGCGTCGATTTTGTGTACGATAAGGGAGGGAACTTACATGTAGAGAGAGAGAGAGAGAGAGAGACACAAAATACAACTCGAGAGGGGGGAAGACAGCAAAAGACAGGTCTTCCACAAGCTGTATACGCGAAAAAAAGAGTGTTTCGCGTGTGGTTTCCATGTCCCCTTAGCAATCATCCTTCGATTCTTCCCCCTTCAAAGCCATGTACACAGCCACACAACGCACATGCCATGATTATAACTCGGGGGAGGCGAGGGTTGGTCGTTACACACCAATTCCCCAAAAGACAGCTTTTCAACAAGCTCAACGTGCGAAAAAAACGACGACGCGCGTGTCGTCTCCTCCCGTCGCTGGAAGAAAAGACGCGTGTCTAATTTTTGAAGCCACCTACACAGCCACAAAACACACATACACAAAATTCCACTCGGCAGGGGGGAGGGTTGGGCATTTGACAACAAAACACCAAGAC
>JAAELO010000605.1 GCA_024226555.1 Desulfobacterales bacterium
CAAAATGACCCCTAAAACACCCTCAAATTTTTCTTTCTTTCTTTCTTTCTTCGGAAACACGATGAAGAATAGTACAAGAAACGGAGGGTTCAGCATCCACACACAGCTCGAGGGTTTCACGGGCTAACCCACAACAACCAGGGGGGGGAGCAAACCAGGCAACCAATCACACGGGTTTTCCAGCCTGGCGGGGGGAGCAGACACACCAAACACCGCACGGAGAACCAGACAAAGAGAAAACAAACAAAACATACCACACCCACATCACAACACGGACGGGAGGGTTTCATCGGAGAACCCACAACAACGCGGGACCCGCAACTGAGAAACGGCGGCATGTGGAGAGGCAAGCATCACCAGAGGCCAGGGAGTGAGAGGCAAGGGTTGCAGAGATCCAGCAACACCGGTTGGGATGACGGACAGAGTGGGTGACCAGTGACGAAGAAAGGCGGGCCACCTACAGGCGGCCGGGGTCGAGCGAGAGAGAGGAGAAGTCGAGGTCGAGGGTGGGCGAGAGAGAGGAAGCGGAGGAAGAGGAGATGGAGGAGAGGGAGATGTCATGGGCGAGGGCTGGGGAGGGGAGACCCAGCTGGCCACGAGCCGGGGCAACGACGGGCGAGGACGGGTGGGAGGCGATCAGGCCCGCAGGGAGGGGCTGGAAGGCCGACCAGTCGGTGTCAGCCCGGGAGGCCCGGGGGTGAGCAGTGAGGGAAAAGCAGGAAGAATGGTAGTGGGCCACTTCCTCCGCCGGAGGCGGGAGGGCGGGAGGAGAGTCGAGGCCGGGGCAAAGACCGAGGGCGCAATGAGAGAAACCCCCACTGCCACCGCCGTCGTTGTACCGACTGAGGGGGTCGTTAGACCAGGGGCTGTGACCCAGCACCCACTCGGACACGTCTCGAGGAGAGGAAGATCTGAGGCAGCCCCGGGTCGGACCAGAGGCCCCGACCGGGTGCCCAGAAGGGGTGTATTGGCGGCCACCGGATCCCCGCGAGCCCACTGGGCAAAAAACGGGCGGACGCCACAGGGAGGGGGAATCCGCCGAGCGGGATGGCGACACGGGGCGAAGTGGCGACGCGGCGGCGGCCCATCCGTCGAAAGCGTGAGGGATGGGGGCGTCCAGAGGGCCCGAGGAAGAACCCGGGGACGGAGCCAGGGCCGGCCAGTTGGAAGGCGAGTAGGGCGTGGAAGGCCAAGAAAGGCCGAAGGCAA
>JAAELO010000606.1 GCA_024226555.1 Desulfobacterales bacterium
AAAGTTGGGGAGTGAAAAGTTGGGGAGATTTTTTTGGTTTTCCCAACTTTGTTTTTTGAAATGCAAACTTCGTTAGAACGGCAATTTTTTTGTGCAGCTTTGCGAACTCTATAAATCAAGGAATAAGGACTTGAGATGATCCTTTTGCAATGTGTGAAGGATAGAAGGTTCGCAAAGTTGCACATTTTTTTTGCAAGCACATCCTTGGGCATATCAAAAACCCTCCCAACTTCGTAAAAGGCAAATAAAACTCAGTCACTTACACTTCAAGAAAAACCTTTTCACACGGTCCAATAGAATCATATTGTGGTCCTTTGTGTAAAAGGAAAAAACAAATGAAGGTCTCCTCGAGAAAAAAAGTTGGTTTTCCCAACTTCGTAAAAAGTGGAAAAAAAGTGAAAAAAAGCCAAAGTTCGTCCCCAACTCCGTTTTTTAAAGTTGGGGACGAACTTTTCAAAAACAGGGATTTGCGAACTTTGTTGGACAATTTCGTGGTTTACATGGGGTCCACTTTCGGGTTATTTTCTGTGGCATCCTATTTTGGGAGGATGGGCTTATACGTCGGACGATGACCCCGTGGGAAAAGTCGGAATTTGGCAAAACGTGTACGTTAGCGAATATGATAATAACGGTACTCACATTGTTGCCTGCGAGGAATGCTCTCTTACGAGATTTCCCTGCCATGAGTAACTGGGCGTTGCGTGCAACCTTTTGACTTTTTCGTTTAATTTTTTTGTTTATATTTGCGTTTTTGTTCTCGACCTTCTTTTGCGGGATGAACAATATATATTTCTGCTTTTGTTTGAACAAAATTTGAACTCTTAAGTTTATTTTTCTCTTTTTGTTTGCCGTGAGTCTGTACATGTATAATTGAATCCAGATTTTTTTCAAAACTTCTTTTTTCCGTTTTTTTC
>JAAELO010000607.1 GCA_024226555.1 Desulfobacterales bacterium
TAGGCGGGGGAAGAAGCAACTATCATCGTCAAAGAATCACTTCCCCTTCTCCACTTCCAACTCCTCCAACCCGCCCTACCAACAAAGGCAAGAGTAAGCCAAGAATAGTACCATCCAATGTCAGTCAACTCGTTTCCCGCAGTAGTAACCTCGAGATCCGTCCTCAGCCTACCAGTACCCCCTCCTCCACCACCACCTCCACAAGAAAACCAAAAGTGAGATCCAAGAGAAAACGAAAAAGTAAAATCGAGGTAATTACGGATATGGGCTCGGACTCGGAATATGATCCTTCCGTCGACGATATCGGGGAAAGTGACGAAGGAGAAGATTGTTCAAGTTGTTCTGAGGAGGGAGAAGATGAGAATATGTCCGGATTTCTTTTCTCCCCCATATTAAACACCCATTTGCACTTTCTGTCCCATGCGCAGTGCCAATCGCGGTTGGGAGAAAAGCAATATTCCGGACATATGGATTCTAAATACCATAGTATTACGAAGAGAAAAACAAAAAAATAAGAAAAAGAAAACGAAAAAGGAAAAGGGAAAGAAAAAGACAAAAAGAAAGAGAAGGAAGATGGGAACGGGGAATATCCCATGCTTGAAATGTGGGCTCCGATTTCATCAAAAACGAGGTCTATCGGCTCATATGCATATCCATAATAACACATGGCCTCGTCGGTGTAAGTTTTGCAATAAAGGGTGTTTGAGTAATGTCCATTTGGCGAAGCATGAACGAATTCATAAAGGGGAGAAGCGTTATATTTGTTCAAATGTGGGGAAGGATGGAAAACAAGGATGTGGCAAAAAGTTTAGGAAGAAAAGAACTTGACGATCATGTGAATCGTGAGAAATGTGGAGCGTTCGTTCGTCGACAATAATCGAAGGGCGCAGAGTCTTCAAAGGCACTGCTAGAGTGCTCGAACTTCTGAAATTTGAAATCATAAAATAAAGTGTAATTTCATTTATTTCAAGTTTTAAATTTAAAATGAAAAAAATATATTGAGTCTACACACTTAAAATTAATCAATAAAAAATTATTTTTAGAAATAATCTTGCAAAAAAGTGGGAAAAATCTGTAAAACAGCCAAAAAAACATGTATAATCAGCATACACAACCCATGTATAGTCGTTTTTTCACTTTGTTCATAAAATATCAAGACATCCATCATAAAATAAAAAACATATCGAAAAATTTCATGTGTCAATTTATTTTGAGGGGGGGGGGGCGGTCAAAAAAAAATGGCCCCAAAAATGCCTTGACTTTCATGAAGAAAAAAAGGAGTCAAAAAAATAAAATCATGATCAAAATTTCAAACGGAAGCATATTTCTATAAAAGTCACATTCTAATGAGTCTCTAAATAATCAAAAAAACACCTCAAATGATGTACAAACGTACACAACACTATACAGTCGAAAACTAAAAATTTCAAGATCAAAACTTAAAAACAAATGTACAGCATAAACTGTATATAGAAAAAATATGACTAATTTGTAGAATATGTAAAGTAAAAAAGTTTTTGAACTGTATATAAAAAAATATAGATACATAGTTGTACAATAAAATTTTAAGAATCAATCATGAAATTTTTCATAATCAAACACCAAAAGCAAGAAATTATGATTTTTTTTGACACAAAAAAACAAAGATTTCGAAAAGACACACCGAAAAAATATTTTTTGTTGGAATCTTAAAAAAAAATGGAACCTTGTCGATTTCATTTACAACGGTTCGGTGAATGTCGATCCCATGGCCAATCGAGAAATTCCTCCTAAATTAATTGGAAATAGTTTCCATTGCTTCCCTTTATTACAAACTACTTTCGTCCGTAAATCTGTTCTTCTTTCGAAAACACATCGATCGCAGAGATGATTGTAATTATTACCATGTTCACAAACTTTCTTTACGCCGCACCATGGTTCTGCATTAAGTGGTAATCCATTGGATTTCAGGGCCCACCAATAAGTATACGAATTTAACCATTGCCAATCATTTGCATTGATTTTTCTTTGTGTTGCGATTTTCTTGAGATTTGGAGTCGTTGAAACTAGAACTGGCTCTGTCATTCTTCGACGATCAGTTATTCTTGGTGTATTATCTGTGTCGCTGACATCTAATAACACAGTAGCTCGACGTGACATCATTGGTTTTGTTTTACTCTTTCCTCTTTTAGATCGCCTAAGTGTTGTCATGGTTTTTTTTGGTTTATAACTGCAACTGAAGATCTCATCATCATCATCGTCGATGTCATCATCATCATCTTCTTCTTCACTATCATTAAACGCATGACCATAAGTTGAATTTAATTCTGTCATTTCAACATCTTTTTCTTTGGTCTCTTCTATTGATTCTTCTGCATATAGTTTTTCGGGATCATCTTTATGTTTATGGATCTTATTCCATGTTGTTTGGTCGAAATACACGTGTTGGTGGACAAAATGTAATCGTTGGATAAAACAATTGATCTCGAATGTTACCAATTCGTTTGTTTCATCAAAGACAGCATCGTCCATCTCATAATAAGCTAAATTGTGTTTCATTTCCGGATATCTTGTATCTTCATATTTCCTTAACACACAAACACTAAAACCATCATGTAAGGTATTAAAATCCTCAAAGATTCTAAAGTGTGTGATGTATAAAATATATTTATGTACATATACATAAATGTGAAAAATAATGTTTTTATGTACATATGCATAAATGTGTTTTACGAACCTCGATTGTGTTGCTATGTATGGTTTGTCCAAACCATAAATCATCACCATACATTCTACTCTCCCCACAAGATGTTCAACATGATCCTCTTTATCAACAACGGCCCATGCGCAATCATTCATTTTGTAATTATCATCCATTCATGTTCATGTTTGGTAGTTTATTTGTGTTTGTTGTTTAATTTTACTAGAAATTGAATCAGAAAAAAAAAATAATGGTCGAGAATAAACACAAAACATGAACATATGATGAGGCAGCTTGAGTTGCTTTTTTGATCCATTTTATTTCTAATCTTTCTGATTCTTCAATGGACTGTAAATGCTTAAGCAACCATCCGAGTGGTGGTGATGGTGATATCCATTGGAATTGATCATTCAAATATATTGCTATATCCTCAATGTATCTCCAAAAAACATGTGCATAGATATTTTGTCTTCTGCTCTCTCTTACACCGTCCATTGTACTTTTTATGAATTTACTCCAAATTGATAAAGGAAACACATTTTTTGATTTTTGGTAATACCATATCTTTCGTAAATCTCGTTTTGCTACTATTTTGTGTATAATGACAAACATTTCATTTTTATTTTTGAAAATACACAACAACAAACCTTGTCCGAATCCTGGGGGGAACAAATACTTTTTATTTCGTGGAGGTAATTCCAATTCATTATTTAGATAAGGGGAGTCTTGATATCTCCAACATCTACCATAAAAAGGTGGGAATCCGCTTGTGTTCCTGCATAATCCGAGTTTACTCAAAATATCCATTTCAACAGTTCTCGATCTTTTGATTTGATTTGTCATCACTTGGAAAGGTGATTTGTAATTAAAAAACTTCATTTGGCGACGGACTTCCTTTTGTTGTTGGAAATTTTCATTTGACTTTGGTGGACTGTAACAATCAAACTCAACTTTATGAAAACCCTCGAATATCAGTCGAAATTGAGAGCGAGCACCGCCCCATAAAGCAGTATGTATATCCCATGATATTAACCAATTCTGTGATGATGTATTGGTTGATGTGAACATATTTTGTGTGTACACAGACCTTGATATTTTGTGTTGCCCACATCATTTTTGCCATAAGGGATGTTTGTGGATTCTCTGAATCGTTGCCTCGCCATGTTTTTAATTTCTGTTCCAATGCAACCATATGGTATCTTATTTTATAGTGATCCATCAAATTGTAATCTGGGTCAAACCATTTCCCTAAGATCATTAAATGTTTTCTTAAAAAATCTCTTAACTCGTTACATATTCCCCAAACTCTCGCATGACCATATAAAAGAATGCACTGAATTGTTTATGAACCTCGTATAAAAAAAAACAAATTAATAAACACAAACATACCGAAGTCCAAAGTTTCATTGCTTTTTTTGAAGCACGGGGGTCTTTTCCATCTTTATATCTGGTGATGTTTAAAATTGAACTAATTCCTCTACTCTTTGGGGCCATACACCAAAATTCTTGCATATCCATTCGGTGTTTTTTATGAACACATTTCAGGAAACACATGTATACCCTTCCTAAAATGCCCATGATTCGTGCATGTGCCAACTCTGAAATTGCCAGAGAGGTCATGTTGTAATGATTAAAAGGTAATGGTCGATGGGATCTTTTGGTGTGACCCATTCCTATGGCTTTTTCCCATCTTTCGATGGTATCAGCGATATATTTGAATCCCTTTCTAGGTACCCCGTTCTTTTTTCGCCATAACATATCCATCATCATAAAACAATGACGCATCCTACGGATATGCTATATTTGTGTGTACATGTCATCTTTCAAAATATATACCTGGTGTGTGTTCACTCAACGTTGGATTGGACAATTTTGGCGGAAAACCATGCATTTTTCTTCCAACACCCGTGGGAATTTAAGTCATCTTCATCATTAAAATGAATTGATCCGTAACGAGATTCTTTTAATCCTTTCACTGCAAAACCAGTCCATTTTCCGACCTCAGGTAGATCACCTGTAAATTTGATTGGGATGATGTAAATAATCGATGAATCGAATCTATTTGTGAATGGATTCCACATGCGACTTTCTAGGCCATCAAAGGTTAATTTTAAAAGTTGTTTTTCAAAAACAGCTCCAAATGAATAATGATGCATATGGTCTGGTACCATGGCCCATTCAAACACTAATTCTTTGTTTCCGATCATATCTACAATTGTCCAGTATCCTCCTCTCGGTTGTAACACTTGACCAGTGGTACCTACGGTAAAATGAAAGCCATCAAAAAAGAAATCGAGAGATATGCATCCAAGCGGGCTTTCATCGGAAAGATGTTTTCCGTTTTTGATTTCAAAGTAAGGTCTTCTATAAAAGGTGATTGCGGGTAACCATTTTTTTAATAATAATTTTTCTTTAGTATGTTTGTTTTGAATGTAATTACATTTAACCAATGGGATTCGCTCTTTGTGTATCCAAGAATCGCATATCGGTGTTGTCTCAAACCATTCCTCGTTACAATTTATCCTCATAGCCATCCAATCAAAATCATTTGAATTTGGGTTCCACTCGATTATTGTTGTGCCTTCGCCCCACCACTCATCTGTAGATGGGATGGTATCATCAAAAGAGAAATTGGCTTCGATGCTCATGATCGACTTTTCATCGCTTGGAATGATCTCGTTGATATTCATTTTTACGCATTTCATGTGACATAAAGGTTTGATTGGATAACGATCTTTTTGGTCTTCGGAATTTTGCCATAACAAACCTTGCTCGGTGACTCGTTTGTGCCATTGTTTCATATTTTCACCATCCTTTGGAAGTGGAGATGGCTCAAAATCATCGTATAAAATGTCTTGAACAAATAACAATTGACCTTGTTTATCATTACCCGATTTTGAAAAAATAACATTCCCTGGTACGATGAAACCAACCCCCTTCTGTGGCTTTTTCGATTTTTGTGTTTTGTATATATA
>JAAELO010000608.1 GCA_024226555.1 Desulfobacterales bacterium
GCTCAACTGAAATGCAAGGGCCTCCTCAAACAGGTGTGAAGAGAGAAGTAAAATTGAAAAAAAGTTTACAGAGTTTCCCCTGCGCCGGCGTTTCCCCTTTTTTTGGTTTCAGCGTTTCCCCCTTTTTTTAAACACAAGGCAAAGCCAATGGTGATGAACCCAAATCTATTAGAACGTTTATCGTATTTTAATTGAGATGAAGCGATGATATTTTGGAATACATGCATCAAATTTCGCAAGAAGAATTTTTATTGTGTGGAAACATTTGTTGCTCAAAATACGTGCGCATTCTCTTGCGACTTTGTTTCAATTTCTTGGTGGTACGCATTTGAAGAGACATGTAGCACACTCTTTGAACAATAAATGATTATTATTAAGGCAGAAAACAGCGGGTACCATTTGAAATGCGAAAGGAAACTTTTTATGAAAATCCAAGTGCAGAAAAAAATTCCAAAAAAAAGATAATAAACCATGGAGTGTGCACGTGAAATCGATGGAGTCGTTTGGACCGTCAGATTTCACGCGCGACAAGAGGACTAAAAGAAAAGAAATCAAAGCACTGTATTTTTTTTGTCCGAAAAAATTACACCCAAAAAAACAAAAA
>JAAELO010000609.1 GCA_024226555.1 Desulfobacterales bacterium
AAATGCCCCCTTGTGCTATTTTTAGACTAGGGTAATTGGTACCAGACCCCTACATAAGCGATAACAGCAGTTTTGTTATGAATTGAAATATGCAGGCACAAAACTTGGCGAAAAGTGGTAGTTCAACACGCCGATGAATATAGAATATGGACTGCAGCTAAAAAAACCCTGTTGTTCTATTTTTATCGTTGATCAGTTGGTAATAGACCTCTAGATAAGCTACAACAGTAGTTTTGCTGTAAATTGTAATACACAGACAACAAACTTGGTGAAAAGGGGTTGTTTGATACGCTGAAAAAAAAACAAGATATGGACCATCGTTATTGTTTTAATAAAAAATGCGTCGATTTAGTGGAGAGTGGGATTCTTTCGATATTTATCGCTATTTCAAAGAAACCATGAGCAATAGAGTGCCTGAAGCTCCGCACAATAGCGTTTAAAGCCACCCATTCATGTTTTCCCCCAGAGTCAAGATTTCACAATGCATGCTATGATAATTACATCAATAAATCGCTGCCTGTTAGAACGGATTCATATGCCAGACATTGGAAAAAGAAATGCGATTTTTGTCTTAAGAATGATTTTGCGAACGGGACTTTGAGTTCAACCAAGATGTGTACC
>JAAELO010000610.1 GCA_024226555.1 Desulfobacterales bacterium
CTCACTTCACTTCACTTCACTTTTCACTTTTCACTTTCACTCACAATCAAAAGGGTATGAGGTCGATAGCGGGTTTAGGATCAGTGACCCCCAGACCCATGGTCCCCCCCAACACCCATTTCCACCAAAATTCTTTCTTTCTTTCTTTCTTTCTTTAAATTTGCTTCAATTTTATATAAGAATTCCCTTTAAAAATGAGTCGAACCAAAAAAAAAGTTCACCAAAGAATTGAAATCGCCTTCAATTTTATGAAAGAAATCCCTTTAAAAATTTTGAATTTCGACGATCACTGATCCTAAACCCGCTATTCCACCTCCTACCCCCTTGATTTTTAAGAAATCCCTTTAAAATACAGCACGTGCAAGACTAGGGCATTTTATAAATGAAATCCCTTTAAAAATTATCCGGTCCTGAAATTAGGTCTCAAAATCCCCTTTAATTTGAATAAAAGGACTTTCCTCCATTTCCACCAAACTTAGTAATCGCCTTCAATTTTATATAAAAAATCCCTCTAAAATTTATTCAGAATAATTCCCACCAATATTAGAAATCAACTTAAATTTTATATGAGAATTCCCTTTAAAAA
>JAAELO010000611.1 GCA_024226555.1 Desulfobacterales bacterium
GCTGCAACAATGCATTGTGGGATTGCAAATGTCCCAGAGGCCGTCGCTTGGGCAGCTATGAATGGAGATGACGAGTCATTTGCTGAAGAAAATTGATGATATATTATCAATAAAGCAAAATAAAAAAGCGAATGATGCTGAAACAGAGGGAAAGGTAGTATTGCTTATCTTTCTAGAACCTCCGTAGCAAAACTTCAAGCACTAGGTACGGCTGTGGATACGAAATACTTGAACCAGTATTTATACTTGAGGTATACCGGATGAGAATTTTAAAGCCGGATTTGTCGCTACACCTGCACAGAACTCAATTTTTTGTTCGTCCATTCGTCGCATCAAAGGATGAAAATAAGAAGTGACTTTTTTTCATGGCGAAAGCATTTCGTGTGAAGGATTTCGCGTGGTGAAGATCCGCTTAAGGGTAGATTGTTTTCGATCCCTGCAAATTAATTTGAGTTCTTTTTTCGTTGACATCCTAACAAGTAATGGGTGTCTGACATCCTAACACAGGAATTTACCATTTATTATTATTACAAATTGTATTTTTCCTCATATCTAGTTTTTATAACTTATTTGACCATTTTCAGAGCTTCAATTTTAGACCTTGATGATGATGACATTGAAGACTCAAATTAAAGTAA
>JAAELO010000612.1 GCA_024226555.1 Desulfobacterales bacterium
AGTATTACGCCAAAAGAGGAGTTATTAGAGATTCCCTAAGGTTAAATGAAGATTTGATCCCTTTTGCTTTTTTTTGATTATGTGTTCAAATATTAGTATTACTCAATCCTTAAAGATGAATTGATGAAAAAACTATTTCTAACAATTATAAGCTCATTGATATTAAGCACTAACATTCAGGCTTATTTCAATTTCGATTTTGGTCCAAAAGGTTTTTGGGAAAATCTACTGTTTATCACATACTTACCAACTTCATATTCAATGGATATAACAGACAAAACTATAAATGATAAAGAGAGTAAGCCTGCTAAAATAAATACTTTTGTTACTGAGAATTTTGAGAAACTTGCCATTGATATAGTAGCTGGTTCAGGAGAATACATAGATGCTTTGAGTGAATTAGCAGAAATTCCCGTAGAAAAAAAAGAGTGTTTCAATATGGCATTAAAATATAATTTTGATTATTTTTTTGTAATAGAAACAATTGAAATTGGCTGCAAACGTATAAACGAATATATAGATAAATTGAATAAAAAAAAGATCTGTTTTACCTCCGGATTAACATACAATGGTGACGGGACAATAACGGATCAAAAAACCAGTCTTACGTGGATGCAGGCCACATTGGATTCAGATAGGAATGGTTATCTGAATATTATTGATCAGAAAACATGGAAGAATGCCCTTGCTGATTGTGAGGATCTTGAATTTGCAGGTAAGTCAGACTGGCGTCTTCCAACTATTAAAGAACTAAAATCGATTGTTCCCATGGATAAGGCATATTTTCCGGATACTTTATCTGAATATTACTGGTCGTCGTCTACACCATCTGGTAAAAAAAGCTATGCGGCGCATTGTGTCTATCTCCACAATGGTAATGTGCACTGGGACTACAAGTCCAGAAAAAAATATATTCGTGCAGTCAGAGGTGTTATGTTGCAAAACTGATTAAAAGCCATCTCAAAAATAATTTGAACCGAAAAACTTAGCTATAATATTAGAGGTTCCCATTATTTAAGAGGTTTATTATGAAAAATACCTGGAATTCAAAGACGAAAAATCTGAAAAGTTCTGGCATATTGAAGCTGATGGTACGGGTTTTACTACTACCTATGGGAAAATTGGTAAATCAGGAACCTCAAGTTCTAAAGAGTTTGATTCAGAAGAAAAATGCCTGAAAGAAGCAGAGAAGCTGATTAAACAAAAGATGAAAAAAGGTTATGGAGAAAAAAATGAATGAAGATAACAAAAATAAATCTTTGGACTATACAGAGAAATGGATGGGTCAAAGCTTCGCACGTTCAGGCAATTACTTCTTTTTTATGCTCCCGGATGAACTCTATGAGATAGCAATGGAGGAGTACGGCGATTACCTTGAAGAAGATTGGGACTTTGATAATCTTATTCCCGTGGCATGTGTGCAGGAGGATTATGATGATCAGGAGGAACAGGATTCAGGTCACACTGATTATTGGGTTTTCATTGACTGGAGTGAAGACAGCAACAAGCCACTTGTTATTGTCACAGGAACAGATACCTGGGAAGATGATGAAATGGTTTTTGATTCAATTGAAGAACTTCTGAATACCAGTCTTTATTAGTAAGCATTAGTATCTGTCATAATCCAAAATGAATTTTCTAATTTTAAATAGGAGATATAGCCTAAATTATTGGTTATATCTACTATTGTCTGTTGTAAAAATCGGTCCGTTATTTTTTGTCATGCAGAGATTTTATAAAACTGGAAGCTTTTATAATCTGTATTTCAATACGCAAATAAAAACATTATGAAAATAAGAAGCTTTAATCTTATTTCATCTCCAGTTTTTATTTTATTAAAAATATAGTTTTTAGAAGTTCCCATATGCCCGGTGCGGTTTGAAAGACAAAAACTACATCCTACGAAAACTCTGTCAACTTTGACTATTCTTAAAATTTTGATATTGTAATCGAAAGAAAAAAGCATCCTACAAAGACTGATCTGTAAGGATAAAAAAATCAAAGAAGATATAGAACATTTAATAAATAAAACTATCAAAGGGCATTAGCAGACTTGCCCCCCCATTTTCTTTGCATGGTAAAACTATAAAGGAAAGGGCACAAAGCAGCTTATTAATATTGCTGCTCCTGAATACAGAGAAACTTGTTTATAATTGAAGTAGTCAGGTCGTTTATAAAATCTATAAGAAATAAAAGGCTTTAATTTTATTTCTTCTTCCCTTTTTATAAGCAAATCCACGATCGGTCGTCATTCCCGAGAAGAACAATCCTACGCTTTTTAGGATGTTCTGAGTCGGGAATCCAGAGGTTTTTGCTTTATTATCTATTCTTGACACAGCCTCATATATCAGGGTTCCACAGGTTTATCATTAAACTCTTCATCCTTTATAATGCTCAAATATCCAGACCCACTCTTGTTTTTTAAATAATCATATGCTTCATCCCCAAGAGTAGACTCAGCTTTGAGTGCTGCAATTCGGGCTAATTTAATGTTAATGTAATAAACAAGAGTTGGATCATCTCGTCTACCAATAGCAGGTTCTTTGATGATTATGTATTCGTGAAAACCCTTATAACCTTCTATCAAATCTTCTATCCATTCATTGAAAGGCTTTACACACTTTAAGTAATTATAAAGTTCCAGAGCATTTACTCTTGAAGTTTCACTATTGATATTTATTGATAAGATTGGAATCTGTTTCTCTATATTCATTTATGATTGTCCTTTTGATTAATTTCTGCGTTATTCTTCAAATTATATCTCTCGAAATATTAACTACATATTCCTGCGAGATATAATCCTCGAAGTACTTTTGATTTTAAAGATTACAGATCAGATCAACCATATTCATTTATAAATCTTTCTAATAAATATTTGAATTTGAAAAAAAATCTTAAAAGTTTCAAAGATAAAAAAAGACATATTGTTGTAGCTCAAAATTATTTCGGTGGAAGAAATATTAAAGAAATTAATGGGGCTGATATTGAAGACTATCTTTTTTCGATCGAAGACATATCTGAAAAAACAAGAGCAAATTACAAATCAAGTATCTCGGATTTTTGGAAATGGTGCCATAAAAGACAAATTCTTAACCTTGCCCAAATGCCTTTTTTTCCTGATATTGAATTTGAACTTGGTTACAGGAATATTACAGATTTAGAAACTCAGAGAAAAATAGTTGATAAGATCTATGAAATGACCTACGAAATTAATCCTAAGATCTGGTTTGGTGTTGAATTGTTGTCCACTTATGTAAATATAAGACCAGGAGACCTTCTTAAGCTGAATGAATCTGATGTTGATGAAATCAATGGTGTTCTTACGTTTAGATATCCAACGAAAAGAAAAAATAAATTAAAAACAACTAGATTAATTGATGAACATATTGAGTTATTAAAAGAATTAAAAGAGGAGTTTCCAGCCTTGCCGCACATTCTATTTTTTAGGCATCACGGAGGCATGAAAGGCATTAAGCCAAATACGGTATTTGGCCCAAAATATATAAGGCTTAAATGGAATGCAGCATGTAAAGAGCTTGGAATTGAAGGCTTAGATCTTTATGGCGGAACCAGACACACAACCACAACAGAGATTGCAAGATTGGCAGGAACAGAAAACGCTCGAAAGGCTTCAGCCCATACTACAAACAAAGCTTTTGATAGGTATTGTCAATTTCAAGAGGAATCTGCTTTTAATATGGCTAAGATTGTTAAAGATGAATGTAAAAAAGGTGAAGTTAAAAATATCAAAGATTTTGATAAAAAAGATAAGTGAAAATTAAACCAACAAAATGAGATATTACATATTGAAAACCCAGCACATTCCCAGCACCATTTTGAGGTGCAAAATCTTCGCAAAGCCCTTGTTTTAAGGGTATAAATGGTGGAGGCGGCGGGAGTTGAACCCGCGTCCTGAAATAATTCCCTTAGATACATCTACACTTATAGTCAACATTTTTTATTTACCGAATTAAACCAGCTGACGGGGTTCCTTCGATCCACTTAATTCTGCATTAAATTTCGGTTCCTTACGCCGCAAAGGAAAGAGCAACTTAGCTTAAGGTTCCTATCACTTTAGTTTGTCATCGAATTATATCAAAGTGAATAATATAACCGATGCGTGCCTCGAGGGCACAAGACTTTAGCTTAAAACTGCAATTAAGCAGCTACAGCCATTTCATAGTCGTCTGCAATTATTTTTTTGATTGAATGATTAACGAGGCCAACAATCATCCTCGAAGTGCCGTAATAAAGTTCTCAAATCCCAGTCGAAACCATTTCGCCCCCAGGATAGGGTACACTGACTATCTTAATCAGTGTAAATTGTCAAGATCAGAATCCCCCTTTTGGTAGATTTTTACATTCATACAAAAATCTCACCTTAAAGTTAAATGTTATAAATACATTATAGCATTTATTTAGGGAAATTTTTATTTTTTTAGTACTCTTTAAATTTATTTATTCTATGAAGCTCTCGATCAGCTTCTCTGTTTTGAATCGTTTGTCTTTTATCAAAAACATTTTTACCTTTTCCAAGGCCGATTTTAAGTTTTATTTTACCTTTTTTAAAATACATACTTAAAGGGACGACTGTTATTCCCTTCTCATTGATTTTACTCTCAATCTTAAGAATTTCTTTCTTATGAAGAAGGAGTTTTCTTGGTCTTTCAGGTTCATGGTTTCCATAATTTGCAAAGGCATAGTGACTAATGTTCATTTGATAAATATACATCTCACCATTTCTGACCTCAGCATATGAGTCCTTAAGGTTTACACCACCATTTCTGATAGATTTTACCTCTGAACCCACAAGAACCATTCCTGCTTCATATTCAGATTCTATAGTATATGAATACCTTGCCTTTTTATTTCTGGCTATTGTGCTTGTATAGTCTTTACTCAAGTGTCTCTCCGAAAATTCTCTTTATAAATAATTTGCGACAGGATATTTCCATATTCCTCATCAATCATCTCCTGAATCCTGTCAGCAGTCTTCTCTTTAAGAATTCTATCAACAAATTCGCTGGCCTTCTTGTAATCCAAAAGCCTTATTGCATTTTTCATTGCTGGAATTGCCTGGGGATTCATACTAAGTTCATCAATTCCAAGCCCTATTAAGATTGGCATATTTGACGGTTCGTTTGCCATCTCCCCACACATACAGACCTGAATATTTTTCCTCTTACCCACATCAGACACTTTCTTAAGCATCTTTAAAACTGCTGGGTGTAGAGGATTATAAAGATGTGCAACGTGTCTGTTTTCTCTGTCTATTGCAAGTGTATACTGTATCAGGTCATTTGTTCCAATACTGAAAAAGTCTACATAATCTGCAAGTGAATCTGCGATGATAACAGCTGCTGGAACCTCTATCATTATTCCAACTTC
>JAAELO010000613.1 GCA_024226555.1 Desulfobacterales bacterium
TAGTGCGGAAGGCTGTGATCCGCGACGTTATGCGTGAGCGGAAGCGGCCAATGATCCAGACCATTACCATCTCTATTTTAACGCCCTTGGCAGGTCGCGAACCCGCTGTAGCGAACGCATAACTATAATTATTATTTAAATATGCAATTGCAGAATTGCACGGTTTTATATTTTTTAACACCATTATATTTTATTGTAAATGTTTAATTTATTTAGATTTATTTATTTAAATTAAAAAAAATAGATGAGTAAAAAAGTCATATTGTAATTATTTTATGTGCGTTTGTGCACAATAAAAAGACTTTTAGAATAATATTGTGCGTTATTGCACAAATATAAAGTGCGCTTTCTAAAAAGTTAAAATTGACATTTCCGTTAAATCAGCTAATATCACATATACTTGTTACTAAAAAAAAGTTATTTTTTTATAAATATAGGAAATAAAATGAGCAAGAATAAGAGTAATAAATCACTTTTGAGATAATCATTCATGAGGTCATAATAATGGTTGAAAACCCAAGATTATTAGATCAGGTTAGAAATAAAATCAGATTAAAGCAATATTCAATCAGAACTGAAACAGCCTATATTAACTGGATTAAGCGATTCATTTATTTTCATAACAAAAAACACCCAAAAGATATGGGGAAAAATGAAATTGAAGTTTTTTTAACCCATCTTGCTGTTGACAGAAATGTTGCATCTTCAACACAGAATCAGGCATTTAATGCACTATTGTTTTTATATGTGCAGGTTCTTGGTTTAGATTCCTTTAAAAACATCAGTGCACTTAGAGCAAAAAAAACAGAAAGAATGCCAGTCGTTCTGAGTCATGAAGAAGCAATCTTATTGATTCAGTGTACAAAAAATATTTACCAGTTAATATGCAAATTACTTTATGGCACAGGTTTACGAGGCATTGAGTGTTTAAGGTTAAGAGTTAAGGATATTGATTTTAATATGAAACAAATTAATATCCGAAACGGTAAAGGTGCAAAAGACAGAGTAACTATGCTCCCAGGTAGCATAATTACAGATCTTGAAAATCATTTGGAGTATGTGCATACATTATATACTACTGATCAATCCACTGAAGTTAACGGTGTATACTTACCCAAAGCACTCTCTGCTAAATATAAAAATGGTGGAAAAGAATGGAAGTGGCAATATCTATTTCCTTCAGATGGATTATCTGTAGATCCTCGGTCTGGTTCTAAACGAAGACACCATATTCATTTAAGCTCTTTGAACAGAGCTATCAAAAAATCAAACGGAATTGCTAAAATTAATAAACAAATAAGTACTCATGTTTTCAGACATAGCTTTGCAACACGTTTATTAGAAGCTGGGTATGATATTCGTACAATTCAGGAGTTACTTGGTCACAAAGATGTTAAAACTACTATGATTTACACACATGTTTTAAATAAGGGTGGCTTAGCAGTAAAAAGCCCACTTGATTTTTAGAAATTAGGAGTTTTCACAGCTCCGCCTTGTACATTACATTTAGATCAAATCTTCAAATTTAAACATTTTAAAAATACGTGATATTTTTTTAATTTTGAAAAAAAGTAATATTTACTATTGCTTTTCCTGAGTAAAAAATGGTAGCATTTTCGAAATGCAAAGGTGCCAGAGACCACAAGTCTCATAGCACCTTCTGATCACTAACTTAATATTTGGAGATATTAAGCACAATGACTAAACGTTTTATAGCAGAAAAATCTGTACCAAGTCAACTTGATAAGAAGATCTGTGGGAACTTTAATATGCGTGGGAGTGGTGTTTATATGCGTGTTGAAGGAATCCTCCGGCTCTTGTTTTTCATTTCCAAAACATTTGTTTTATTGGTATTAGTCCCGATTCAGAGATTTTAGTTTGTAGATCTGTATTGGGATTTTGTTTTTGGAGTGGATTTCAAGACGATCCCCATAGGATAGTTTTGCGGATTGGCCTTTGCTAATTTGTTTTATAGGGATGATGGGGCTGCGGTTCGTTGCTGCAGACATGGATTGTGGCCTCATTCAAAAGGGTGCAGACGAGCGGCACCCCTAAAAAACCGATCGTTTTTTTTAAAATTCTGTTTGTTAAACCTCAAATAAAAATGTCGATTTTTAACATTTTTATGTGCCTCTTTAGGCTTTTTGAATATGGAGGAAAGTCGAATAAAAATGGTTTTTTATTTTTATGCAATGCTTTTTGAATCAAAAGTTTAGCTTCCTATAGAACAAAAAAGGTTTAATTTTGTTCGGTGCAGGAGGTTTTAGGTTCTTAGAATTTTTTTTAAGGGTATCGCATTTTCAGGAGATTCCTGACTCAGGTTTGGTAAAAACCCTTCAAACCTTCTCAGGAATGACACGCTTTTTTGGGTTTAAATAGGATAAGGGCGGGTGCAGGCAAGCAACGCCCCTACAAGATCAATCATGAATTTAATTTTTTTACAAAAGGACAATAATATGGATATTGAAACTAAGATTCCTGTTCTATCAATAAGTATCAGCAGTGAGACTTCAAGAGTAAATGCATTGGAACTACATGAATACTTGCAATGTGAAGTTCCTTTTAAAGAATGGATCAAAGATTTAATAGGTGGCTTTAAGGGGTTTCACGAGTATATAGTGATCAAAGAACCAGCTATCGGTAGACGAGATGATCCAACTCTTGTTTATTATATTAACCTGAGGCTTGCTCGAACTGCATCACTAAAGGCTGGGTCGACTCTTGGAAATAAAGCTTCTGATTATTTTAAAGATAAAAGTGGTCCTGGATTTTTTAGTATTATAAAGGATGAAGATCTTGATCATAAACCGGTGGATTCATGATGCACGAGGCTGTGTCACAAATTAAAAATAAAGCCTTTTATTTATTTAAAGTTTTATAAGCGACCCTACTCAGGATTGGAAAAACGCTCCAATCCTTCTCGGGAATTACGGTCGATCGTTTATACATCCTGTTTGTTAAACTTTTCAAAAGTTTACCGCCGGAGGCAAGTGGTTTAATTTTTTCGGTTAGTGGTTTTGTTAATGTATCGCATTTTCAGGAGATTCCTGACTCAGGTTTGGGAAAACCGTCCAAACCTTCTCAGGAATGACACGCTGTTTATTGGTTTAAATAGGTTAAGGCCGGGCGCAGGCAAGCAACACCAGTACAAGACCGATCACCGGGTACATCTATGCGGGCTTGTACTGGCATAATTGTTAACTTGTCTGTTTTAATATTATGATATATAATGTTTATAAATTTCAGTATTTTAGTTCAAACCATTAATGTTGTTTTCAATATATATTTTCGTAGTATTTTACTTATACATTGTTCTTCCTGCGCATTTTGAAATAAATTGAGGGACACATATAATATATTAATTTCTCATTATCAGTACATAACGGAACAGTACCGGTTTCTCTGCAAATTCTCCTGTATTCGTTAATTGAAAAATCGGAATAAATTTTCAAGGAGTGTTTATGAAAAAGCTGCTATTAACCTCTTTAGCAATGTTTGCCACTTTGATTTTTTTTACTGTTGCCGGTGCCGTAGAGGTGAAGATTATATATGTATCAAAAATGCCTGAGATAGAGACAAGGAAGGGTATTGGAGGGTTGGCAGAACTTGGCACTCTTGTGAAAGACACAAGAAAAAGGTCTAAGTATTTTTTATTTCTTCATGGTGGCGATTCTCTTGCCCCAAGCGCCATGTCATCTTTCGACCGCGGAACACACATGATTGATATTCTTAATAGCATTGAGCCTGATGCTATGGCAGTTAGTGAACGGGAGTTTGCATACAAGGAAGACGAGCTTATCCTGCGAATCAGCGAATCTGCTTTTCCATTCATTTCTTCTAATATTTATGATCCTTATACCAATGGTAATCTTCAAGGTATTGAAGACAGTCAGTGCTATAATTTTAGTGGGTATAAGATATGTGTATTAGCAGTTCTCGATCCGATTGTTATTGAAACTTACCCACCTGACAGGGTTAAAATTGACAGTAATTTAAAAAACATTGAAAAAAAAGCAATTGATCTTCGTAAAAAAGGGGCTGACATTGTTATTTTGATGGCCAGTCATTCACCCGGAAAAATAAAGCAGATGATTTCCAATGGAATTATTGATTTGGCATTTTATGCAATTTCAGACGAAGACACGGTAAATTATGTTGGAAAGAAACTTTTCTTAAAACAGGGGACTAATAAAGGGAAGGCCATAAAAGTTAACATTAATCTTACTGGAAAAAACAAATCATTAAAAACCAGATATAAAGCAAGCTTAGTCCCCTTGAGTGATTATCCTCCCGATCCTGTTGTTGGGAAGAAAATTCAGTATTATCTGGCTAAACTTTCAAAGATTATGGATGTAGTCGTCGGAGAAACCAGAACAATGCTTGATACAAGAAAAGAGATTGTCAGAACAACTGAAACTAATTTTGGGAATCTGGTGGCTGATGCTTTAAGAAAATATTATGGAGCAGATATCGCTCTTATAAATGGTGGCGCTATCAGAGGAAACCGCACGTATAAGCCTGGAACGAAACTTACGAGAAAAGATATTCAAAGTGAACTTCCTTTTCGGGATGAAAGCAGGTTTGTCATGATAAAGGGCAAAAATATTATCAGTGCCTTCGAAAACGGTTTCAGTTTATATAAAAATGCTAAGGGCCGTTTTTTACAGGCATCCGGTTTAAAAGTAAAATTTTGTCCAACATCTCCTTTGGGAAGTAGAGTGAAATCTTTATACATAGCAGGTAAACCAATTGACCCTGAGAAGGAATACTCTCTTGTAGCATCTGAGTACCTGATTAAGGGTGGAGATGGGTTTACAATGCTTAAGCAAAGTAGAGAGATACCAAGTAAAAAGATAAATCTTTTGTTATGGGAGATTACCAGATCATACATTGAGAACAAAAAATATATAAGCCCTGAAATTGAAGGACGAATTGTTGTTGAATGTAATGGCGTCGTAAAAAAGTCTCCATCTATGAGTATAAAAACTGATTAAAAAAAATGTTATGGATAATACTTCTAAACCTCATGGTAAGCGTAAAAGCATTGCCCGAACTGTAAGTGTCGGCCTGACTGTAATGGTTGTAGCTATTATACTTGTGTCTGTTCTTGCCTTATTTAGTTTTTTCAGCTTTAAAACAGCTCTTAATGATCTTTCAAACAGTACAATTCCCAAAATAGTTCAGGGTTCAAAACTGACAGGGGCAGTGAACCAACTTCTCCTGAGTACAGAGCGACTCTCATCTGCCGGAACCATGCCTGTTCGAAGGATTTCATATAAAAATATTCAGGAACAATTCATACGAATTAAGGAAGTGATAAAAGACAAGGATATTGATGATAAAAAAATTACCAACGAGCTGGTAGTACTTGAGAATACAGCTGCAGAGCTTAATGAACTGGTTGCATTAAAAATTGAAGTTACCGGAAAAACTGAATTAGCTTTGGCAACTATTATTGAACTCGCAGGAGAGCTGACGAAATTTGAGAATGATGCATTAAAATCCATAAAAGATGTCAAAAGCAGATATGCAGTTTCTGCCTGGTCGGCAAAATCCATTGAAATTATCGGTTATTCAGGTAAAGCAACATTTTTAAAAACATTGTATAAAATAAAACGTGTTGAATCGGACCTTAAATTAGATTTCAAAATCCTTAATGACCTTTCTAAAAAGATTCCAAATACTATGAAGGCAGATGTCGCTGAATTTGAACTAAAATTATGGCGGCTTCTTGCGGATAAAAACGGTCTTATACCATTGACCAGGGAGCGGAGTAGGATTTCCATGCAAAGTACCAGCAGGGGGAATTTTGCTAAAAGTCTTGTAAACGACTTTAAAGCGTCAAGAATCACAGTGTTTAACAAATTAATTGATGCTACCGCTCAAAACACAAAGAAACTTTCGGAACAGGTAAATTATCAGGTTTGGACCTTTGCAGCATTGTCTTTTTCCAGCTTTTTGGCAGCCGGTTTTGTTATTTTTTATTTCAGGCGAAAACTGATAGAGCGTCTCATGGATCTAAATTCTACGATTCTGGCAAAAGTAGCCGGACATGACGTTTCAATAATTGAAACCGGGAATGATGAGATATCAGATATGGCCAGAAGTTTTATGTATTATGAGAAAGAAGTAAATAAACGGGAGAATAAACTAAAAGACCTTGCAATCAAGGAAAAAGAGATCTTCAGGCTGCGTCACATTGATTTAAAAGCTGCCAAAGAGGAAGCAGAAAAAGCCAACAGAGCTAAAAGCGAGTTCTTAGCTAATATGAGCCATGAACTAAGAACTCCTCTCAATGCAATTATGGGATACACTCAAATCATTTCACGTGACAGGAGTCTTGACGACAATAAAAAACAAGGCCTTGATATCATACAACAAAGCAGCACTCATCTGTTAAACATGATTAATGATATCCTGGATCTTTCCAAAATTGAAGCCCAAAAGGCGGACCTGACTCTGATCGAATTTGATCTGTCCGGTATGTTAAAAAATGTTTCTGATATTTTCCACATGCAGGCTAATAAAAAAGGAATATCTTTTCTTAGTAAAATATCAACCAACATATATGCTATGGTCCGGGGTGATGAACAAAAACTTCGTCAGGTTTTGATTAATTTACTGAATAATGCTGTCAAATTTACGGATACTGGAAGTGTTCTTTTGGGGGTGGATTGTTGCGATGATAAAATCTGTTTTAAAGTGGAAGATACAGGTATTGGTATTGCGCCTGAATTATTGAAAGAGATCTTCACACCGTTCCATCAGGTACATAGTCAGAATCAGTTTATTGAAGGTACCGGTTTGGGTTTGGCCATCAGTGATAGTCTAACGAAGTTGATGGGTGGTGAACTGAAAGTTGAAAGTAAGGTAGGAGAGGGAAGTGTGTTCCGGTTTGAATTGGAATTACCGCAAGTATTAAATTTGGTTGGAACAAGAGAAGTTAATGAAGGAAGCATAATCGGATATAAAGGAGAACTACGAAAAGTACTGGTGGTGGATGATATTGAAGAGAACAGGTCTGTGCTGGTTAATACACTATCTCCTTTAGGATTTGAAATGCTGGAAGCTGTTAATGGACTGGATGGTTTGAACAAATCCATTGAGGAAGGGCCGGATCTTATTTTAATGGATATCAGAATGCCGGTGATGGATGGTTATGAGGCTATTCGTCGTATCAGGAAATTACCCATGGGTAAAGACGTTGTCATTATTACTATTTCTGCCAGCGCCTATGATTTGAACCGGGAAGAGAGTATTAAAGCCGGTGGTGACGGTTTTATTTGTAAACCCTTTATTTTGGATGATTTGTTAGATTTGATTAAAAATCATCTAAAAATAAACTGGACCTATGATAAGGGTAAAACTGAAACTGTAGTTATGACAGGTGAAATATCTGATTCCACGGCTGATTTAATTGTCCCACCCCGGAAGGAGATGTCTTTATTATTTGATTTAACGATGCAAGGTAATATTAAGGGTATACTTGCGGTGATTGATAAATTAGAGGAAATGGATTCTCAGTATATCCCATTTACTGCAAAATTATACGAATTAGCTAAAAACTTTAAGATAAAAAAGATGCAGGAATTTATTAAGCTGTATCTTGATTAAACTTATTCCTGCTCTAAACGTGTCGGTGCGTTGGAAGGGTTTTAACACACCCTGTAAATATTTTGTCAACATTTTTAAAATTCATAAACCTGGGAAATAAAACCCTGACCACTTTAACCATTTAAATTAAGGGAACCTCTAATAATTAAAATTTTGGATGAATTACAGCGTTTATAAAAGCTTTTAGTTTTATAAAATCTCTGCATTTCAAAAAATAACGAGCCGATTTTATTACAGTTTTTTTTGGAAATAACAATGTGTTTTGTCAAAAGAGAGGTTATTAGAGATTCCCTTAACTGATAAAAGTATAAATAAAGAATTGTTTTTCGTTCTTGAAACCTGGTCTTTTATGAAAAAGAAAACTAAAAAACTGTTTATGAAAATAGTCGTTTATATATTAGGAATTTCAATTTTAATGTTATTTCTATCTGGTTTTCTTTTTGGTCCAGACAGGCAATGGGTGAATCCTTTTTAAGTATTCAGATTTTAAATCTTTTTTTCAAAACCATAAAACTTTTTATAAAAATTTTGGTTTTTTTTTTTAGTTTGTATGTTGGATTAAATTCAATGAAGTCAAACAGATTTAATGTTCATAAATGTCGTGTTTCGCTTCGTTCTACAAGACCTACGATCTGGAGGTTTTACATGATACTTTTGGATAGTTTTCAGGGCTTTATTTAAAGAAATTCGACAACAGTTTGGTATTGCGCATACGGTATAATTATAATAAAATCTACACACATATTTTTTTGCTGGAAGCGTTCTTAGTGAGCGCTTGTCTGTTTTTAGAAACAGGTTGTAGCGGGTTGAGGGAGGCCAGTAATTCCCACAGGCTAAAACCTGCTGATCCATTAATAGAAAAGTTTTCTAAAGGATAAATTATGAGTCTTTTTGGTAAAAAGAAATTCCCAAAGGAAGCCCCTCTTTATGAGGAGCTTACGGTAAAAAATTTCACAATATCAGTGAGTCGCCTGGTCCGTTTTAACCTTACTGATCTCATTCAATATTCATCAAGCTCACTTGTTTTCATGGACGGAATTCATTCTGAAGAGGATAAACATAATTATGCCCATGACAAGTCTGTCTTCTTTATGAATATTCTTTACCAAAACAGGTCAAAAAGTGAAATAGAAGCATTTTCTACTCAATGGCGGCTTCTTGATGAAAATGGGTACATTCATAAAACCACCTCTATCGATGAGTCAATTAATAACGCGTTAGAGCTACCAAAACTCTATGATAGCTTTATCAATCCAAATAGAAAACTGCGTGCCTGGTTGGCTTTTGTTGTACCGGCAAAAACTGTAATTGAATATGTCAGTTTCACAACAGGATTCCTCAGTGGTAAATCTGTTGAATTCATTGTACCAGAAAAAGTAAACAAGTTTGGCAGTGTCAGTGATTTGGTGTAATTTTGCACATTTAGGGTAAAAGCTTCATAGGAAACTGATTATTAGGTTTAAAATTGGCGCCATTATAAGGCCTGTGGTAATTCTGTCGGCGAATTTATAGTGAAAAAATAATAAATAAATTGTGTGTTATTCAAGAGGATTTTCGTTTAAAAAACGATATAGAGTTGCTCTTCCAACACCTAAAATTCTTGATGCTTTGGCTTTATTTCCACCGGTTTTATTGAGTGCATCTTTTACCGTTTCAATATTCAGTTTTCTTGAAGGTCCTTTAGTCATCACAGAATTGCCATTTTTATTCTGAAGTTCCATTGGGAGATCAAGTGGTGAGATCGTATCACCTTTACATCTTACAGTGGCATATTGCATTGCATTTTCAAGTTCACGAACATTTCCAGGCCATGGGTATTTCAAAAGTTCAATAATAGCATCCTGGGAAACTTCCAGTTGTTTTACATTATGAGTTTTTGAAACTTTCGAAAGGAAGTGATCGCATAAAAGTGGTATATCGTTTTTTCTTTTCCGAAGTGGTGGTATTTCAATTGGGATTACGTTTAATCTGTAGTAGAGATCTTCCCTGAATCTTTTATTTTTCACCTCAGTAAGAAGATCTTTATTGGTCGCACTTATTATTCTGACATTGGATTTAAATGTTTTCTCTCCGCCAACTTTTTCAAAGGTTCTTTCCTGCAACACTCTTAAAAGTTTTACCTGCATATCCATTGAAAGTTCTGCTATTTCATCAAGAAACAGTGTTCCACCTTCTGCAAGTTGAAACCTTCCTTTTTTCTCACGAACAGCTCCTGAAAAGGCTCCTTTTACATGTCCAAACAGTTCACTTTCTATGAGGTTTTCGGGTAGAGCTCCGCAATTAACAGGAACAAAAGTACCGCCACCCCTTAGACTCTCATTATGTATGGCATTTGCAACCAACTCTTTTCCTGTTCCGGTTTCACCGGATATATGAACAGGATAATCATAATTTGCAACATCTCTGATCTGTTGAAAAACATTCAGCATTATGCTGTCATGCCCGATTATGTTAGAATAACTTGTGATTTCACTTGTTTTAAGCTTAAGGTCAATAAGCTCAGTCATGTCCTTAAAAGAAGCTAATATTCCAAAATTTTCATTATTTCCATCTCTCATCATTGTAACAGACATCTCAATTGACTGTGAACGACCTGATTTAGATATAATTGTGGTAGAATATTGAGAGTTGTCAAAAGTAGGGGTTGCTTCACCGCAGAAACCACAACGCCCACCACAAAAAGGGCCATTTAGGGCTTCGTGGCAATCTCTTCCCATAACTTCTTCTCTTTTGAAACCTGTTATCCGCTCAGCTTCTTTATTAAAAAAGAAAATTTTTCTATTAAGATCGTGGGCGATGATACCATCTTTCAAATTATCAAGTATTCGGACAAGATTTTCTTTATTTGCTAATATTTTTTCGAGTTTCTTTTCAGACATAATCAAACTTAATAGAATATTAACAATTAAATGTCAAAGAGAGGTTCAAATATTTAATCAAAAATATAATTATTAGAGGTTCCTTTGTGTTAGTTTTGTGTTAGATGTAATTAAATTTGTTTTGTAATTGGATCTTTCAGGTTATTCAATGTGCATAATTGTAATAACCTTTAGGAGATTGGATATGGATTCAAAATTAGCAATTCTTTTTCTGTGTACAGGAAACTCATGTAGAAGCCAAATGGCTGAGGGCTGGTTAAGGTATTTTAAAGGTGATCAGGTAATTGTAAGATCAGCGGGAACCGAAAAACATGGTTTAAATCCTTTGGCTGTGAAAGTAATGGCAGAATCCGGAGTTGATATATCAGGTCATGATAGTAAATTAACCTCTGATCTTGATATGGATTTTGATTATGTTGTAACAGTATGTGACAATGCAAATGAAAGTTGTCCTTTTTTTCCAGCTAAAACAAGTATGATTCACAGGGGTTTTGATGACCCTCCAAAGCTTGCACTGAATGCAAAAACAGAGGATGATGTATTAAACTATTACAGAAAAGTTCGGGATGAAATCAGGGATTATGTTAAAACGATTCCTGAAATATTAAAAAAATAGGGATATTAAAAAGTTTGATAGAATTCTTAAAAAAAACACCAATGTTTGCAGGGCTTCCTGATAATCAGTTGAAAGCTCTAAGAGATATTATAATTTCAAAAGATTATAGCAGAGGTGAGACTATTTTTTCAGAGGGTGATGAGGGAAATGGTTTTTACATAACAAAAAGTGGTAGTGTAAAAATTTTTAAACTTTCATTTGAAGGAAAAGAACAAATTTTACATATTTATGGTGCTGGTGAGCCTTTTGGAGAAGTTGCAGTATTTACAGGAATACCTTTTCCAGCAAATGCTGTTGCATTAAAAAAATCCACAGTTCTTTTTTTTGAAGGTAAGAAATTTACTGAGCTTCTTATAAAGGACCCGTCGCTTTCTCTTAATTTATTAGGAGTTCTGTCAATAAGATTAAAGCAATTTACTGTTCAGGTTGAAAATCTTTCTCTGAAAGAGGTCCCGGGAAGACTGGCTGAACATCTAATCTGGTTATCTAATGATCAGAAAAATACTAAGGAGGTAACTCTTGAAATTTCTAAGGGACAGTTAGCCAGCCTTCTTGGAACAATACCTGAAACACTTTCAAGAATACTTGGAAAAATGAACACTGAGTCTTTAATAGAAGTTCATGGTAAAAAGATCATTATTCTTGATTATGAAAATTTAGTTAACCTTTCTAAAGTTGGGAGACTTGAGGATTTACACTAATCTTCTTCCTCAATTACGATACAATCTGCGGGACAGTTTTTTATCGCTTCGTCTAAACAGTCCTGCGGATATTCATTAAGTTTATTGACCTGAACAAAACCTGCATCATTCATAGAAAAAATATCCGGGCAAAGATCCGTACAAATTTCACAAACAACACATTCACTTAATTCAACTACTGGTCTTTTCATACTTTAATACCTTAGAGATTCCCTATAGGGAACCTCTAATAATTAGGATTTTGATTGAAATACAAGGCTGAGAAAAAAACAACGGGTTGATTTTACTACAGTTATTTTTTTCAAAAACGCAGTAGTTCGGTCAAAAGACAGTTATTAGAGATTCCCGTTATTTAAA
>JAAELO010000614.1 GCA_024226555.1 Desulfobacterales bacterium
ATCGAGTAACGGGCTGTGGACAGTGGGTAGCTTGGCCAGCGGCTCGAACGCGACAATGACCCTGACGGCCGAGGTGGATGCGGGCACGGCTGGGACGAGCATTACGAACACTGCGACAGTGACAGCCGTGACCGAGACGGACACGAATGCCGGCAACGACAGTGATGACGCGACGCTGACGGTTTTGGCGGTAGATCTTGGCGTAACGAAGGTAGTGGACGATGCGACGCCGAACGAGGGCGACGTGGTCACGTACACGGTTACCCTGTTGAACAACGGCCCGGACACAGCCACTGGCATGGAGTTGACCGACGCACTGCCGAGCGGAGTGACGTACAGCAATGCAGTGGTGAGTCAGGGTAGCTATGCATCGAGTAACGGGCTGTGGACAGTGGGTAGCTTGGCCAGCGGCTCGAACGCGACAATGACCCTGACGGCCGAGGTGGATGCGGGCACGGCTGGGACGAGCATTACGAACACTGCGACAGTGACAGCCGTGACCGAGACGGA
>JAAELO010000615.1 GCA_024226555.1 Desulfobacterales bacterium
AAAAAAGTGCAAATATGAGTTTTTTTTTAAAAAATATGAGTTTTTAATATGAGTTTTTTCGCACAAATATGAGTTTTTTTCGAAAAAAAATATGAGTTCCATTTTTTCGAAAATTTTCAAAGTAATTTGAGAAAATTTAGAATAGAATATGAGAAAAAAAAATATGAGATCGAAATTTTCACCAAAATTGATATGAGTTTTTTTTTATTTTTCTTCAAAAATCCGACAAACTCATATCTTAATTTTGCAAACATTAAAGGCCGAGCACATAAAGTTTGAACACATGCGGCACTGCACTCAGATAGGCTCTAACGCGGCCTGTTTGCAAACTTAATGTGCTCGGCTTCAATTTTTTTTTAATTAAGATATGAGGTTGTCGGATTTTTTTTGAAAAATAAAAAAAAACTCATATCATTTTTAGAGAAAATTTCGAACTCATATTTTTTTTCTCATATTCTATTCTAAATTTTCTCAAATTACTTTGAAAATTTTCGAAAAAGTGGAACTCATATTTTTTTATGAAAAAAACTCATATTCTTGAAAAAAAACTCATATCAAAAAAAGCTACAAACTCATATTTTTTTAAAAAAAACTCATATTTGCACTTTTTTTCAAAAAAAATAAAAACTCATACTATGAGTTTTTTTAAAAAAAATATGAGTTCGCAATTTTCAAAAAACTCATATTTTCAAAAGATTGAATAAAAAAAAGAAACTCATATTTTCTGACTAAGAGGGAAGATAAGAAGATGAAAAGTAATAGTGCCTTATTAAGGAATCTGAGGCAAAGGCAATTAGTAGCAAGAGAACGTGAACTTATCCAACAAGAAAGGAAACTACTAGCAGAGCATAAAGAAATCGTAGATGCAAGCAATAACATGGCGAAGAAAAACCCTGTAATAATCGAAGGCACCCCCTCTCCTCCTCCACCCCAAATCCCAATCATTAACATGAACCACAGTTCTCCTCAAATCCCAACCATCAAATCCCAAGTCGAAACAATATCCATTCCTTTTGAGTCAATTCGTGACCCTTCACCGTTACCGAACATTCCATTACCAGCCTTAGAACATTCCACACCTCCTTCCGTTTAGTGTATTTTTTTCTTTGTTGCTTACGCACACAACGAACTTCCCACAATGAAATACAGAGCCGTGCGAGTCATGATGCATCTTATTCGCATAGAGAGGGAGGAGTACCAAGTGGTAGTCAAGTAGGAGTGAGTGGAGGATGTGATTCCGACTCGGATGATTCCGTTGTTATTATCGGTGACTATGGGTTTTTTGATGATGTGCCACAAAGGAGGGATCGAAAGAAGACGAAATCTATTAAGAAATTAGAAGGGGCAGCGCAAAGGCAGAGAATCGAAGATGAACAAAGAATAATTGTGGAGGAAGAAGAGAAGACGGAAAAAGATGATGAGAAGAGAAGGGCGGAGAAACCCAAACCAAAAGAGCAAAATCGATCTGTGGCTTCCATAGGTATGCATGGAAGCTTGTCCAACACGCCTCCCCCCCCTTCCCTCCCCTTCCCTTTCACACGACACCCCCGCGCGTGGACCGTACAATTGGTGGATCGTACTAGAGGTCATGTAGAGAAGTAATAACAACCAAAACAGGGGGCAAGGAGGAAGAAGAGGAGACGGAAAAAGATGA
>JAAELO010000616.1 GCA_024226555.1 Desulfobacterales bacterium
ACTGCTCTTTTTGCGAAATACTTCGTTATTACCAAAAAAAACTGTTGTAAAATCGGTTCGTTATTTTTGGTCATGCCTTGTATTTCATCAAAAATTCTAATTATTAGAGGTTCCCATATATGAATCTTACATCATAGTCGCTGTCAGCTGATGGAAAACCCCATGCCCTGCTTCCTGATTCACAGGCATATAGAATATTGATGTTTTCCTTTTTTTCAATAGTTTTTAAATTCTCCAATATCTTTTCACGCACTTGCTTAATCCTTTAGTGAATTTTGGTTTACAAAAAGTTTTCTTATGGCATTTTTTAATTATTTTATATCAAACTTTTTAATCAAAAAATCAGGTAATTCCCTTATGTCTTCTAACTGGTAGTATCTTTTTTCTATGGAATCTTCACCTATCTCTTCGCGATGCCATGTATCTTTATGTGGAATATAAACAGCATTTCCACCAATGTTCACAACCGGCATAATATCGGATTTAAGTGAGTTCCCAATCATCAGGAAATTTTCCGGGGCAACATTTTGATTTTCTAAGATCTTTGAATAGGAATTTTCATCTTTTTCAATCACTATCTCCACATATGGAAAGTACTTTGAAAGTCCTGAACGATCAATCTTACCCTGCTGTTCAAAATGATCTCCTTTTGTAAGGAGCATCAAACCATATTTTGAAGCTAATTTACTAACTACTTTTTCAACACCATCCAATAACTCTATTGGACTATTCATCAAATTTTTTCCAATGGATATTATATCCTGTATCTCATTTGCCTGAATCATTTGTGAGCTTGATTTGATCGCCACCTCAACCATGGTTACAATAAAACCTTTTGTGCCATATCCAAGAGCAGGAATATTTTCAGACTCAATTTTGTAAAAATTTTCCTGAAATTTATCCAGACCCACGTAGCTTCCAAGTATCTCTTTTATTCTATTTATTGCATCAAAGTAGAGTGACATATTTATCCATAATGTGTCATCTGCATCAAATGCTATTAATTCTATATTATTCATATGATCCTTTATCTATTCCTTTCAATTACAGCCATAATAGTATTCAGCGGCAACATTAAAATGACTCTTTAGGTAATATTTTTTTCAATATCATTTTTAACTTCATTTAAACAAGGAAATCTTCCCACAATTACTTTCAAATGTATTGTTGTATAGGCATTGTAAACATCATCGCTACCTGTAAACTTGAACCATTAGCATTTTCTATCCCCATATTCACAGGAACTGCTCCATTTTTTCTTAATATTTTCCATGGTCTTAGTTATCGTTTTTTTGACAAAGCAAATCTTCTAATGCTTTCATCATAGCACCCAATATATAGTAACAATATCCATTCATGCATTTCAATCAAAAATTCTAATTATTAGAGGTTCCCATCAAGCAATTCATTGGTTAGCAGATAAATGTGGTAACTAATATTCAAAGGAGTGTTGAATGTCCAGTAACAGCTATATTTAGCTACCTTATGATGTCATTTGAAGGCCATCACAATAAAAATGATTATTTCAAAATAAAGGATTTGGAATCTGAACAGATGTATAACCGAAGAACGAGCAAATTGTATTTGAAAGTTTTTTCAAATGTAAAAGAATTGCAAATAATAGCTTTTATTACTATAATTCCAATAAGTAGAGTCACAAGTTCAGATTTTATTGAGCGAAGCAAAATCTAACATTATTTATAGATACAATAAAAAGTTATGAAAACAGTCGAATGGTTAATTCAGTTTATTGATGATTATACCTGCAATGGTAATCAAGACCCACCTCAATTGTGGGGTGACGATGAGTTTATACAAGAGAAAGGTATCAGCTACCTGAAGAACTTCGAAAGTTCAGATTGGAATATACTCCACAAAGAGTGGAAGAATAGGAGTTATCCCTGGATCATGTGCCTTATTGATTTGCTCTATGGAGTAGATAATTATAAATCCCAGGAACTAATTGTTAACATAGGTCTTTTGGGTGATGATGAAGAAACATTAGATGCTATGGAATGTATACAGGAATTTATTGAAGAAATTGATGTCAAAGTAAAAGAGAAACTTAAGCAAAAAACAGCAGAAATCATCAGAGATAGAATGCGGAAAATCAATTTGAAAAAAAAGGATTAGATTTAATTTCATAATGATTTATAAATATATCAGGAACATTCTAAGCTCAATTCAACAGCTTTTTGCGATAGCATCGAATATGGATAGTCACTCTTATGATGGAAAAGATAGACAGTTCCTGAGTTCAGATTCTTCTTGTTCGAACATGGATCTTCACCCTTATGATGGAAAAGAAAGAAGGTTTCTAAGTTCAGATCCTTGTAAGGATGGCTTATCAATTGTTAAAAAAATTTTAGGCTTTGCTCCCAATGCAACTGATCTGATTTATGACCTATCCTTTTATAGTGATGGGATGGGTCTTCTTGATAACGTTGCCATTTCAATGTCAATCGATGATGAAATGGAAATAATACTAAAAGAGAAATTTGAACTACAAACACCTGAGCAGGCCTGTAAAGATAATACTTGGGTTAAAGATTTTAAATGGCTGATTGATAGTGAGGATACCAGATTTAATATTAGAGAACATGCTTTGAATTTTATAAACGATAATAAATTTTCATTTCAGCCAATAAGTGAGTTGGATGACGAAATTTACTTTGTTAAATGGAGTAATGTTAATGGTTGGACTGCCATTTGGAAGAAGGGGATGAAGGTTAACTATATTGATTATTGCCAGGGTTGAAAATAATATATTTGAGATTTTAGAAGCTTTAGTTTAATAAAATGGATAACAGTAATTAAAAAAAAACAGATCATTAAATTGATATATGTCCCGTGAAACTGGATCGATTGAATTGAATATAAAGAAAGGATAGGCTTAATTTCTATAGATTTTAATAAGTAAATAGATTAATTCAAACCGATTTGGACTTAACGAAAACCGACATTTTTTAATAGATCCTGGATGTGTTTTAACTCACGAAAATGTGGCTGCCATCTTCAAAGTTTGCAGCAAATGTTCCCTTGCTATACTCAAGCGACATACCTTTAGCGTTTTTAATATTAACATAAGGTTTCCAGCCATCAATAGTCTGATGAGGAACTTCGGGAATAGAATTAAAAGCATTTGTCTTATAAGGATTTGCAATGATCTGTCTAATTGTAGTTTCCAACATCTCTGGTGGCATCTTTGCAAAAAATTGAAACCCTACTGTAATTCCATTTACAGCTGTTGCAAGTGGTTTAAGAATTTCTGGTGGGCAAACCCCGGCAGCTAATTCTGAAAGATTTGTACACGCCTGAAGTTCATCTTTTTCCCCTTTAATATAAAGAAGCTCGATATAGGTAGCATGGATTAATACGGAATCATCGATGAAGCCATATCCACCTTTTGTATCATCAGGAATCAAATCATGGGGCTGAACAAGATATGCAAGGGCGCCAATAATAGTACAACGTATATGTGAAGGAGTTTTTGGGTTTTTTACCTCTGAAATTAGTTTATTAATTATATCGGGTAAAGGAACAATAAGCCGGCTTATACATCCAGCAGACAGCAACATTAGGTCCAGTGCTTTTTCATCTTCCTCTTCATCAGAAGTAGTGATTCTTTTAATTGCATTTGCATTGTTGTCTGTCATGGCCTGCAAAAAGTCCTGGCCATCTTTCATTGGTTCAATGGTTTTAATTTCTTCAATTAGTTTATCAATCTCCTTATATAGCATTTAATATCCTTTCTGGTATGGTTCATATAGAAATATTACTTTTTAACTTTAAAAAAATACAGTTTTTCAGGTTGTTCAATTTGAGGCTGTTTTAGAATTTATATCGATTAAAACAAATGCAAAATTAAATTTGGTAGAAACAGAGTATTGTTTTTAATTCTATTGATCAAACGGATCTCTGTCAATAAAAATAAACCTTGAACGGGAGATTCATGCAATGCAATGATATAAAAGTTTTATATCATAATATTTTACAAGGGTAATGAAGTGTAAACCTGGTTGAATGTATACTTCATATTCATTGAATGATCAGTTGGGAACCTATAATTATTAGCTTGTTTTTATGGATGTTGTTATATCAGGGACCACATATACATAATAGATTAGCATAAATAATGCGGTACATTCCCCTATCAAAAAATTATATTTAAGGATTCTTATAAATTTATATATCAAATTATTTTTTTTATTTCTAAACCCTATTTACACGTTTACTATAGGAATATTGAGTTTCTCACCTTTTAAGAACAATTCATACATTTCAAAAGGCGAACATCAATGGGGTCAACATCAATGGGGTCAAATCTGCTCTTGACTTAGATCAGTTATTCTGATCTAAATAACAATTATGACAAGACCACTAAGAATAGAATATCCTGGAGCATGGTATCATGTGATGAACAGGGGAAGAAGATCTGAAGATATCTTTGTTGACAAGAAAGACTATCAAAGCTTTGTTAATCTTTTAAAAGAATCAATTGAGATGTGGAATATAAACATTTCAGCATTCTGTCTTATGGGTAACCACTATCATATTCTTTTACAGACTCCTAAAGGTAACCTTTCCAGGGTGATGCGCCACATCAACAGTATTTATACTCAAAGATTTAACCAAAGACATGGATTGGATGGATCGCTTTTTAGAGGAAGATTCAAATCTATACTGGTACAC
>JAAELO010000617.1 GCA_024226555.1 Desulfobacterales bacterium
CTCACCGTCAATTATAACCTCACTAATCAAGGAATTACTATGATATAAAACCCTACTCAACAACCTATCTCTATCTGGATTTTGGTCAATCATATCCAAATAATACTCATAATACATTCTATCTTCTTCATCCTCAAACACGTTTTCTTCTATATAATACAAAACATCCCCACATCTGTCACACCGCTTATATTTAACTATGTACTCTTCTTTAGTCGTTATATACATCTTAACACTATACCATATACACATCATTTCCTCGTAGCTATATGTACTCCACCTAGGTTGTCTATCAAAAGGTATTTTAAGCACCTTCTCAAACCAATCGTCAAGTAATATGACTCCATACTGTTTAATATACTCCTTATGTAATTTTCCACCATAATTCAAACATCTTGCTAATCTAAACTTTTTACCTATCATCTTTATTACCTCCCATTAATTATATTGTGTAATAAATACATTATATAGTGTAATTAATACATTGTCAAGCATAATTTAGCAATTATACATTTTCCTTGTGATTAATTAAACTCTATGGTATAATTATTACACGACATAATGTATTGAGGTGATAACAGATGTCTATGCAGATGAAGATACAACATGAAATTAAAGGCGCCGCGGCTAGAGAGGGACTAACTTTAACTCAAGCTATAGACAAATGGAACAAGACGTATAATAAAAAACAAACGTTGAACAACATTAGTAATAAACTAAGAAATAACACAATTAGGTTCAATGAAGTTCAAGAATTATTAGATTCATTAGGTTATGATATTACTATTACTCGTCGGAGGAATACCCAACAAGGAAAAGAAGAATAATCTTCTCTTCCTTTACATATGTAATATTTTTACAGGTGTACTAAATTAGATATTTCTTACCCCACCAATGAGGTCGAACATAATCTATTTCACTTACTTTACCTGTTAATGGATTAATTTTATTACCATATTTAGCTTTACACATTTTTAGCAGCATTTGTTCTCGTTGGGCAAAATCAAACTCCATATCTAACAGTAATATATGTTGCTTCAACATGAATGTTAACCTTTCTAAACAACTAATAACAACTCTATCTCTTGTTTTTCCATCGTTTGGCGCTTTAAAAACACCATTCAAATTTTTAGCTGTAGTTCCAAATAACATAATATTTATTAAATCTGCATTACTAGTATATATATATTCATTTTCTGGTCTTGTTCCATATTTTTCTTTATATCTGGCTTTTAATTTGCTATTTATTTCTTTATTTAATGGTTTTTGTGGCTCTCTGGTATTAATTCTTTTAATGTTTCGTTTAATGGCAGCTTCCATTTTAATAAAATAATCACAAACTAAATCTCCCATTTCATTATTTTGTCTCATTGCTATTTTCTTAGCACAATCAAGTGTTAATGAAATAATCCTTCTAGGAGTACCTTTTGCAACAGTTGGGGATTCCCCCAAGTGGTAATCCACGCCTTCTTTGCAACGACATCTAATTAATTTTCCTTGAGATTTAATTCTTCCCTTATCATCTTTCCTGTCTTCGAGCAACCATTTATTATGATTATCTTTGACCTTTAATTCTATACATAGAGTTTCGCCATCAACAATAAATCCCCCATTGTCTTCTTGTGTTAATTGAGGAAGTTGTTTCTGATATTTCATAATCAGATCAATTTCCCAATCTTCAAATTCTAATAATTGCAATCCTTTCTTTGTGAAAACTTCGATTTTCTTTTCTGTCCCATTGATGTTAATTTTAATTTTTCTTGTACACATAAATAAATTCTCCTAGTGACGGTCACCACCCATTTATTTTTGAGCATCAAAAAAGACCACTCAAAAGAAGATAGGATGTGTGTATCCATACATTCTTTTCAATAGTCTTTATGGAAGTATATAACAAAAGACTGTCAATAGTGGCAGTCTTTTATTTACTGCATAGTTTACTTCTGAGGCATAGCATAGTATAATTAAATTGAGAGGTGATATAAAGTATGTTAAATATTAAGGCTAAAATCACAGAAGCAGGTTTTACAATAACTCAAGTTGCAGAAGAATTAAGTAAAGTATATGAAAGTAAATATACTATGCATAATCTCAGTAAGAAAATAAGAACTGGTACTCTACGATATTCAGAAGTAGAGCAAATAGCAAAGATCATTGGGTTTGAGATTATTTGGCTTAATCCTATAACACACGATATAATATTAAAGGATGAAATAGATACTGAAAAGCTTTCACGAAAACAAAAGGCACAATTAGCTGTCATATTAAGGGATTTGAAATAAAGGTTAAAATCTTCCTTTACATATATGTTTTAATAATAAGCTTATTTCTGATTTTCCAATTAAACCTTATATTCAATTTTTCTATTGTCTAACTTACAACTTCTTCTGCTTTTGCTATTACATGTTGAAAATATAATTTGTTAATGAATGATCTTAATTCTTCCCTATTTGTAATCTGATAAAACTTTTCATAATACCAATTTTCCTTCAACCATTCATCAATTCTTTTGACACATTCATTGTAATTCCATTTATAGCATTCAGAACCTGTGTTTTGGTCAATGTATGTATCAGCGTATTGTGGCACTTTATCATCGTATGGCTTTGTATTTTTACATGATTTCTTTGCAATCCCTATAACCTTTAATAACTTTCCGACGGTCTTACTACCAATTTTAACATTGAAACATCCACCTAATAATGCTTGATTCATGAGTTTAATTTTTGATTGAGTAAGTTTTGACTGACCCTGTAAAGCGCCATCTATATTTTGTATATGTCTATTTATATATGTTCTATATTTATTAAGAGCTAAAGCCATATCTAACTCATTTTCGGATTGTATTACTTTTAGTAACAATTCATTTTCGGTTTCAATATTTATCGTCAATTGTTCTTGAGTATCTTCCATGTGGTCTAGTAACAAACGTCTTACTTCTTGAGCCACCTTAGAATCACGCAATAACATGCCAATATTAAGAACTGCTCTTTTAGTGAAAATATTTGACCCTCTTCTTGAAATCTTTAATTCAGACATGATGTCTGATTTAAGATTTCCCATCAAAGAAGCTAAGTCCTTATATGTTTTATACGCCAAACCATTCTCAGATAATTCCTTTTTATTTCTTTGCATACATTTTTCTAAAGTTTTAAAATCAATTTCGTAATAATCAGATACCATCTTTGCAGTCAATATCTCAGTATTAGGTAATGTTATTAACTTCTTAATCTTATCTAATACATTCACTCTATCAACGAAACTGTGTCTATACTCCATATCGTTAATTAACTGTTCTTGATTTTTATTGTCCATTCATTTCTCCTTTTCTTATTAACTAATTTTCTATATAAAAGGAGAAAACACTTGTTTTTTTAACTTAATAGTTTTATAATAGCACTTGTCTAAGGTTTTATTATAAAATTATTTTTAAGGTTTAATTGGTAAGTGCTTTCTCCTTGAATAGCATTTTCCAATTATTTTTTGCTATATTTCACAGCAACTTTTTTTAACTCTGATCTCAGCACCTTTACCATTAACTCCGCTATAAATTGAACTGATATATGTACAAATCGTTTCTTTTCCATCTACAACCTTACAAACCGTTGTAATAAGCTTACTTTCATACATAGTGCTATTTATCATTTTCTTATAAGAAGTATGTAATCCAATATTATATTCTAGTATCTTTTTGACTGCACCTATGTATAAATCATACAACTCCTCAATGGAATAATGACTTAACTGCATCTTCCCATATGAATATGTATATAGCCCAATAAAATCAAACCAATTACCAATGATAGATATTCTCTTATATCCTAACTTTCTTATTAATCTATAAAGCCTACCACCATATTGCAATTCTACTATCAATTCTTGTTTCTGTTCAGAATTACATTCATCATCATTATCTCGAATTAACTTATCCCTAACAGTTTTCTCAATAGTCATTAGTTCTTCAATATCGAGATCTTCTACATTCTGAAAATCACCTAACATATCAAACCAACTATTCATCGAATCACATTCGTCATTCTGATGCTCGAATATCTTGTGTAGATAACCCCTGTACTGTAGATTCTTTATAGATTGCTCTTTTGCTTTCTGTAGTAAACTCTTTGATAGATTTGTGTCTAGTTTATTAGTCATTTAGTCTCCTCCTTATAACTGAAATGTGTCATTTACATCTTAAAAGAATTATACTTCAACACAACCTGACATTACCATGACATATTTTTTATTGCTAAATAAATAAATGTATCATATATTTGTTATGCTTATAAATATATAATATAATACACAGGAATATATGTCAACACACAAATAACATATATTTGCAATTAAGTATAAATTTATTTATCAATCTATCAATAATCAATTAATACAAGTCATATTTTCTAAACCTCATAATAAATTATAACCTCTATTAATCAATTCAAGCCAACAGATTATCAATCCATTGGCTTATCATTTTTACATTTATCATATTTCAATTTTTGTCCAATCACAATAATTGACATACTCAGTGCGATGCAAATACTCATTACAATATTACTGCCTTTATGATAAGTCTGAATCATTGAAAGCATAGTTAGTAATATTGTCATCAGTACTATACCTAATACTGTTATAAAACTGGCATATTTAGTCATACAACCATCCTCTGCATGTTAGTAATACTTAGTATACCATAATGTGGTAGAAGCTGTAAATGACTTGAATTTAATGATTCAATAAGTCATTCTCTATATCTGAGAATGTATTTCCATATGTAAAATTAATAATCTTAATACCATTAAAAGTCTTCAGTGTTAGATCATCATTATAAGTTTTCTTATAGTATACTAACTTACTTTTGAAGTTAGGGTTTTCATTGATGATAATCTCTGGTTTCTTAAAACCTTTCATCTGAACTAAAACACCAACATAATTAACTTGCTTGTCAATAGCTACTTTGAAACATCTTTCTAGATTTCTAATTGTCAATGCTTATTTCATCTCCCTTCTCTTGACCAAAAATTCCTTTTAGCTTGGAAATCTCTTTCCAGTTTCTATCTTTATCTTCAATATCATTATAGATATTATACATATCTGCTGATTTCCATTTCATAACAGCTACAATAAAATCACTACTACATCCTTTACGAGTGAGATCAGATACTATAAAATGTCTGAAACAATGGGCATATAAGTCCATATCTAATATTTTTTCCCATTGCCTAATCCAGCTATTAACAGTAGAAACTTTAACAGGCTCACCGTTACTTTTAATGAACATACTATTATGATCTTTATTTTTTTCTTTCATTATCCTTACTCGTTCTGGTAGCCATAATTTAAACAATGGTAAAAACACATCTTTTATTATGTATCTTGACATCATAGTTCCTTTCTTTCCATGACCTTTGGTTTTGATGTCATCAGTAGTCTCTAAGAATAAATCTCCAAAAGCAGTATGTGACTCGTCTATTAGATCTACTCCAATAATAATAGATTCACTTATTCTCGCTCCACTAGCAGCCAATAACATTAAATAAGTTGCCTGTTGAAGTTTGTTTTGTTCAAGCAGTGCATCTCTTAATTCATATACTTTCTCTGGCAATAAAACTGTTTTCTTTCTTACAGGTGTTTTAGGCACTTTGGGAACTGCTTTTTTAGTTAAATTTTTAAACTCAGGATAATCCTCGTCAAGGTAATCTTCAATAAAATCACTAAAACTACTCATCAAACTTCTCATTCTAGAGTATCTATTTCCACTCCATTTTAAATCTAATAATCCATAGTCAAAGAACTCTGCAAGCTCTATTTTCTTTGTGTCTATGAAAAACTTATTATCATTATATAAATAGTTGTAGCAAAAATATATATTTAGATCAGATTGATAATTTACAATAGTGACATCAGAACACTGAGCATTTTTCTTTCTCAAAAATTGATTTATTAATTTTTTATTTTTAGAGTTAATTTTTTCGATAATTTCTGGAGATGTTATTATTTTTCTAAATGTTTTTCTAGCCACTATATCACCCCTTGTATGTTTAATAATAGGGCTGACAAAAGTCAACCCATATATTCTTAAGACGCTTGTGTTTTAATATAATCTTTCTTAATCAAGAATTTCCATAACCATTCAATTCCTTTAGGAGTTACTTTGGTTGTAGATGATATTTTTTGTGTACCATAACCATTATCATAAGTTGAAGTTTTTAATTTAAAATAACCACTATTGATATATCTTTGTTGTGGATTGTTCTTTTCGACCCCAAATGTCATAAGCACTTGTTCATCACGTAAAATAGTACATAATTTATTCCTGCCAATAACAGTTTTACCAGCACGTTCATTAAACAATTTTGCAACTTCTCCAAGATTAACTAATCCGTCTGAAGTGACTATTCTATCGGCAAGTTCAACTTTTGGTTTTTGTTCTTCAATAATTTCATCTTTCTCTAATATTAACTTTTGTTGATTTTCAATATTATCAAATAGACCTTTAATTAGTTGCTTAGTACCATCATCTAATGTTCCAAAGTATGTATTGACCATTAAATCACTATTACCAATATATCCGCCTGTTTTCATAACTCTGGGAATTACTTCGTCAAATATCCATGATTCAAATTCGACTGCGCCATCTAGTTGACACTTTGCTGCTAATCTTACAACATCTCCTTCAGGTATTACAATTACGTCAATTGTTTTAGTTTTACTTTGTGGATGGGGTATGCCTTGTTTTAGGGTATACCTACAATGATCATTAATAGCATTGTTTGGTTTCTTATATCCCAATGCCTTAGCCACATCATTTGCTACAAACATTACCTTATCATCAATTAATACTGTTCTAACCTTACCAAATCTTTCATTGTTAAAAATCTTTAAACCTTTCATATATATACTACACCTCATAATTCAGTAGCCTTTCACCTATAATGTCTTCCCTGTTTGCAAGCATCTCACCTTGCATTATTCACTGTTATGAGGGTAATGGGCTATTTTCACTTCCCATAAATTTTCTCTGTTACTAAGGCATCTCACTCGTAATTTCTTCCCTGTCTCCAAAGCGTCTCACCGTTGGAATAATCCTCACTGTTTTAATTTTTTGCATAATAAAAAAGCCCATAAATACGGACTTTCTACTACTTAACATTCTTTTAAAATCGCTAATTTATATACTATATCACTGAGGCATTCAAACCATTCTTCTTCAAATGCTCAATAACTTTACTCTTAATAAAGGCTACTTGTGATTTAACATAATCCATAGAATGAATCCCTTCATGTTGATAGTATGGATTGTTAGGAGTACCTTCTTCTATCCATAATGGTATAGATGGTGATATATCTTCTTGTTCGAAACTCATATGTTGATTCCATCCGCTATCTTCAACGAAACTAGCATGAATTCTATCAGTATCAAAATAGATTTCAACTTTCCATCCATCTTTTATTTTGATTGGTTTTGTATGTACTAACGAATTAATATACTCATATGTTCGATGGTAATCTGATGGATTATAAGAATAAAACTCTTTCATTATATAATCAGTAACCATTTTTTCTATATCCTCAGCAGTTTGTTGAGTGGATATTTTTACTCTTGGAGAAATAGAAGTATCTAAAAACTTATTCAAATCACTCATACTTCTAATTAATTGAGCCATTATTATCAACCTACTTTTTATTTAATTGAGCTCGTTTCTCAGCCAATTGCTTTTCTAATTCTTCAACTTCTATTTCCTCATCAGATTTAACAGAAGTCAATTCTGCCACTTTTTTAGCTTGTAATTCCTCATATATTTTTCTTTGTTTTGGAGTCATATTAGCCTTTATTTGTTCTTCTTTTTGTGCTTTTTTAATTACTTCTGCATAAGCTTCTGTCATCACATCTTGAATCTCAGACATAATGGTTCTTAGTAACTTTGTAGTTTTACGGGACGCCATTTTTTCAAATGTTTCTTTATTGACAATAGTATCAGGAATATCTGTTAAAGCATGTAACATATCCACTAATAATTCACTTTCATCTGTAGATATATTTATGCCATCTACACTTCCATCTTCTGATTTTTCAGCAGCGTCTTTTAATAAATTGCTCATAATAGTAAAAAATTCTTCATTTGGCTCAAATACATGATACTTCCCAAATGTTGCTCTAATCTCTCTTTCCTGTCCTTCTTCCATAAAGAAATCATTGTAAATATTTTCTTGCTTTTTCATATTAGTTCTCTCCTTTTTATATAGTTTATTTTTGTTTGATTTGCACGTCATAGGTATATATCTAGATACTCCAAAAAGACTACCAAAAACAGAGCTGACAAGAAAATCAGCCATCATCTTACTAGTCTTGAAGTATTTGTCACCTTAAAATTAAAACCTCTTATTTGTCCGTATATCGGGGTGTTTTAAGACGTTTTATTATTTCTTGCATGACACTTAATCTACCAAACCAATATTCACTCCTATGAGTGTCTGCGCGTTTTTTAATGCCTTTTCGGAATCAAGCTTGAGCTCAACTAGCCATTCAATTACTCGATCTTCCATTATGAATCCCTACATTCTTTGATTATTATGTGTAGTTAAGTTTTCTGTTTTATAAGAATTTGTTTAAAAAAATAGAGAAATAGAAACAATGTAGTGTAGTATACAAATGCCTATTTCTCTATTTTTTGTTGAATGTCTTCTTTATCCATATCTTTAATTAATTTAACATTATTCAATTTTTTAATATTAAACCCTGCTTTTTGAATATCTTCTAATGTGAGTTTATTCGATGAGTTGATTTGGTCAATATTAATAACAAATGGATTTTTATCAAAAATGTCTTTTAAATGTTCATTAACATCACAGTTATTATTACCTAATATAAATACCATGGAATCATATTGTAACTTGTATTGCAATTCCTTGATGCAATCATTGTAATAAATAAAGCTGCATTCATCTAAAACATTTTCAGACAAACCACAATAAACTCCTAAAACTGCATAACCTTTTCGGATAGTAAAGTGTTCTGTTTTATTTTCATCGTTGTCATCCTTACTATCCGTTAGACGTTTTTTAGGTCTTCCTCGTCGTCTATTTCATTTTCTTTCTTTACAATATCTAACAACTCATTTAAGGTGCTATTGTCTAACTCTTCTTTTGCATATCCAATATTATCTTCGTTGTTATCAAATATAGCTTGTAAGACATAATTAACTATATCTAATCCATCTTTAAAATTTAAGATTTTTATTAAACCGTATTTTTTTAATAGTAAATAATAATTGTAGAAATTATTTTTCATATACTTCATTTTTATAGGTTGAATTGTAAATGTTTTATCACCCAATCTAAATATATTATCCATCCATACACCTACAGTTCTTTATCAATGGCTCTCTTGAAATACCACTGACACACAGTTTCACTAATTCCTTTTTGATTAATTATGGTTGTTTCAATTAAGTATCTACTTTTATCAGATTTTATAACCTTATATTTTTCATTTTTAATCTGCACATATTTAACAATTTTACTTTGTGTTTTGACTTTTAACGAATCATGCTCTACATTATTATTATCTTCTTTGATAGTAACACCTCCAATAATTCAACAACTTAAGGAGAAATAAATCTCCTTAAATTTATGCCACAGGTATAAAAGCCATTTCAAACATATGTTTATCAGATCTGCGAGGATCTAAACCTTTAAGTTTTAATTCAAAAGTTGAATGTGATTTATAAGAACCGCCTGCTTTGTTTTCTCGCTTGATTTTAGCTTTATATACTGTAATTTGCATATATCCGCATACTCCAGACTTTTCTTCTTTACCTTCGTATACTGGGAATTGTAATATTACTTCACCTGTACCTGGGGCATCGCTAGTTTTTACAGTTAATACTTCTGAGTTGTCAACACTAACGTCAAAAGATGGTGCTACTTCTGTCCCATCCTCATATACATCTGTATTAAATGTCACAGTAGTAGATTCAGCATCTAAAGTTACTTGAAATTCTGTATCAGCGGAAGGTGCTGTCTCAACTTCAGTCATTCCATTTATTCTCACAGATTTTGCATCTGCAACTAATGGAATTGTTATTTCGTTACTTACAACTGAATAACCCACTCCAAAATATTTTTGATTAGCTGTGCCAGTAGTTAATGTACCACCTGTTGCAAGCTTCATATTTTGCATTTTCCATTCGGCATCAGTTAATGAAATTTCTATTGTGCTTTTTGTATCAATTTCTAAAAGATCATATGGACTCCATCCGCCATTGATGGTAATAGTATCTCCCCCAAAAGTAATCTCTCCACTACTTGAGGCTGTTACAGATGTGTCACCATCTGGTGTAGTTATAAGTGCATTTGGACTATCAATTATAAATCCCTTTGCTTTACTCATCTTGCATTCCTCCTATATATTATTATTTTAATTAACTATGTGTTAAATTTCTAAATAAAAGTTGAGCGACTACATAATCGTCAACTGGTTTTAAATCAGTTTCGCTTTTTAAAACCATCTCACCCATACCCAAGTTTTTGCTAGATAAAATTAATTGTTTTACCCGCTCCGATAAAGCATCATTGCGTTCTTTTCCGTGAGAGGTGATCTGATTATTAACATTTGTATATAATTCAATTAAAAGATTAATAGTATCAAGACCTCTAGGTTGATAAATGAAATTTGCAGACATCATTATTAGACTAGTTGTATCTGTTTTTATGTTGGGATTAAGCATATACTTAAAAATATTTTGATTTTCCATTCTTTTTTTCTGTAAATCGGAATAGGTGACAGAGGTGTAATCTTTATCTGTATTTAATATTAATTGAGCTATTAAATCATCTTGAATTAATAAAGCTACAATATTATATTTAAAATCGCTTTTATCCATCATCTATCACCATCCTATCTTCTTATAATTAACTCTTTAGTAGCAATATGTCCATTACCATCATTAGCAGTTAAAATAATCTTTTTATCACGATTATCTGTTGTAAACGATTTTGGTTTAATGGTTAACAAATTATCTGATTGAATAAATTCAACTAAATCTGACTTGTCAATTGAGTATGTAATTGTTGGTTGAGGATCTACTAATATATCACCTTCATACAACTTAGCTTCAAACTTAAATGATAGATTACAATAAATAATCCCATCGTCTCCATTACCTTCAATTATGAATCCAGTAGAAGGGGGTGGGGGAGTAGGGATATTTTCATAAATATTCTCTGCTATACGGTTAACCATATCGTCTTTACCAACTCGTTCTTGATCTTCTTCAAGAGTGATAATTAATAATCCAGGCATTAAACTTGTTTCAATATCTACAAGCTTAAATACTTTGTTACTAAGAATAAACCTATTACCCTGTGCTTTGCTGAACTTTTGAGTATGTTCGTTAGATTGGACTAAGATTGATGATTGACTAGAACCTAATATTAGAGGTTTTGATTCGGTTATTCCATCGTTTCCTTTGCCAAATTTTGAATAGATACAGTACTCTTCATGTTCTATACCTAGTTCGTCTATCCATTTTATTGAAGTAATACATTCGCCAAGGTAAAAATCTTTGCTTTGATTAGTTACATTTTCCTCAGAGTTAACCAACATCCATTGTTTATTCCTCCATGAAAATACAAATCCAATATTTAAATTGTCACTAACTCTGGAAAATAAAAGTTTATCATCAGTATCTTTACCAAATCGTTGTTTATCTTCAATGATAACTTCATATGTGGTGCTGCCATCAACAATGGTGGCTTTACAGGGACTATTAGCCAATAAAAACTCGAAATTTTCCTGTAGGTTATTCTGTAATCTATCAGTTTCATTGTCACCACTTATGTTTAATCTTCTTTGATAATCATTAAACCACGTCATACGCTATCAAATCCTTGAAAACCATTGAAAGTATAATTAACAACATATTGTTGCATTTCCCTTTTTGTATCCTTTTTTAATTGTCTTAGCTCTTTCAACTGATTTGCATGTGAACCTTCTTTAGAATTGTTTGTGCTAACATTGACTCGAATAATTCTAGTTTTATAAATATGCTGATCTAGCCACGCCAACACTGACCCATATGCAATAATCCATTGTTCTTCATTATCTAATGATTGATTAAACTGAATGCTAGTTCTATCACTTAAATCCTTTTTACAATGTTTAAAATCTAAACTTGCAGATTTATCTATAAATTTATTTAAGATATTTTCTACTTCGCTTTCTATAAGCTTAGAATAGTCTGTATCCGATAAGATAGATGTGATTTTAGGATATATTTCAGTTAATAGCGTCGCCATAAATCAACACCTCACATTTTATTTTAGATCAGGGTCGAATATTAATTCATTACCCATTTTCTTTTTAAATACTTCCATTTTTGTAGGATCATTAAAACGACCCTCTTTGTAAAGCATTACTGCTCGATCTATCACTCTTCGTAGCATATCTGATGATATTTTGTCCAACATATTATTGAATTGATAAAAATCAGTTGTATTCAAAATGATATCATCTATTTGATTGGGTTTGATTTCTTGATTGTATAATTTATCCAATCCCAAAAATTTAATTACATCATCAATAGTAATATCTTCATCATCAGAGTAAACATCTACCAAAACCACCCATAATTTCATAAGGTGTGCAGGCTCACTAGCTTTCATTCTTTGTAATTGTTGTACAGTCATGATTTCTGTATCACCAAACTGGGCTATATTCCAATAACCTCCACCAATACCTTTTTCTTGATATACCCAGTCCCCACCTACATTATTCATAATTAAGATATCTAAGTCTTTATCAATTTTCTTGCGTTTGTTTACAGGCTTAACGGTTTTATTAACTTGTTCAACTTTATTAATTTTTTCTTCTTTTACATTTTTAGTTTTAGCTGTTTTAGTTTTATTAGCTTGACTTGTATTCGCCATATTATCCTCTCCTTTTATATTTTATATCTTTATTATTAGGGGAAAAATACCCCCCTAACTAATTATGATAATTGATACATTCCAAATACTTTTTGAGTTACAGCAGAGACGCCTACATTTCTTCCAAAGAAGAATTCTAATTGTTCAGCTTTATTTGTTTCTGCACCTTTGTCGTAAATTACTGGGTCGCCCTCTAATGCAATTTTTACTATTTTTGTATCACCTTCTGGTACAATGTATAAATCAGCATTGTCTACACCGAGCGTTCCATCATTTTTCTTACCCTGTGGTATTTCTCTAAGCACAGTGCCTTTATAAACGCCATAATGTCCCATTCTGTTGATTTGATCTTTCATATCGTCTGAAACTATTGCGGAAGTAATTTTACCTAGAGCTCTTTTTGTTCCCCAGATCACTGCGGTTAAGCCAGACTCAACTTCAACTTTTTCAATCAGTGTGTCCATTTTATCTTCTACAAAAGAGCCTGTGTCTTTGATAGCAGCTGGTAATTTAGCATAAGCACCATGCATTGCGTCTCCAACCATTCCGCCGATTGCATTACCAAAAGATAACAATACACGGTTTACAGTTTTAGTCCAATCATATCTACCAGACATAAATTGTTTTAATTCGGTATAAATTTTAATTGCCTTTCTGGCTGTAGGAACGGAGAATGAATCATTATATAATTTTTGCCTTCTAATGTCACTCTTACCGTCAGCAATAGTATCTACTCTAAATAATGCATTATCATCAGTATAGAACATGTTTTCATCACCCAATGCAGTATCAATAGTGTCAGCAAAAGCATCAAATTTATCACTCAACAATTCTCCAACGCCAATTACTAAAGTATTTGCTACAATTTGGAATACTTTACCTTTATTATCTAAAAAACTGTAATATGTAAATTCTCCACCACAAGCTTCATTGATTGCATTTCTAATAGCTTGATTTCCATCTTCTACTGTATAATCTCCACTTGGTCTTCCTACATATGCATCATAAGATATTTTTGATAATCCTGTTAATTCTTTTTTCATTGCCATAATCCATATCTTCCTTTCTGTGATTGATTTTATATTTTTATTACTTACGCTTTTACTACTTCTAATACCGTAGCTGTTTTACCTGCAAGAGTTTCCTTTGCAATTACTTTTAAACTTAAAACTGTAGTTCCGATTGTTGCAGAAGGCACTAATTTAGTTGCGCCATCAGCTGGTATACAATATTGATTTAATACAGTTGTACCATTGATCCCATCATCAGTAATAGTTAAAATATCGCCTTGTTTTAAATAAAAAGCTCTACCAACCCTACCAGTTTCTAGTATGAAATCTTCTTCTCTACCTTTTTCTACCTCATACATAACTGGTACAGATATGTGAAGCAATATTAAATCAGTGGCTGCATCTGCGGGTGCTGTTGCAGTATAAGTGCCATCAGCGTCCATGTCTCCTAAAATCACAACTTGACCATTTTCTAAATCTGATTCAAATTTAATACTTGCAATATTATTATCTTCTAAACCTCTATCCATTCTTACTACTGTTGCCATAATATTATCTTCCTTTCTGTTACATATTTTTATTTTTGTTTATTATAATTTTTTGGCATATACTTCTCAGCATCGCCATAAATTACATTTGATGGTTTATAATCTGTTTTACTTTGTGTAGTTGGAATTACTTTTTTTACAGACCCATCATTTTTGGTTTTAGAAAAATCTTTTTTAGTTTGTCTATTCTTTACTCCTAATGTATAAAGTAACTTAGACTCGCTTTCTTCAAAAGATAATCCTTGGTTCTTAATTTCTTCAATAATTTCAGTATCAAGCTCTTGTGCAAATTCTTCGAATAGCTCATCTAATTTTGCTTGTTCTAACTGACGTTGTTCTGCTTGTTTTTCAGCCTCAACGTTAGATTTAAATTCTGTCAAATCTTTATTTTCAGTTTGTAAAGTAGTAACAGTTTTATTTAATTCGCTCAACTCAGTTGTTTTTTCTACAAAGTCTTTTTGCAGATTCTCATGTGTTAGCGTTAATTTCTCATAATCTTTTTGAAGGTTTTGATAGCTTGCCTTATCAGCATCCAATTGAGCCTTTTGTTCAGATGTAAGCCACATCTTATATATTTCTTCTGATTCTCCTACTTCTATTTCATTATTTACTATAGAATAGGTTGCTTTATAATATAAAGTATCTGGATAAGTATCATCATCTGAATAAGTGAAGTATGTTTGATAAACATCTTCAGGATAATATCTATATAATCTGCGTCCATTTGCATCGGTATCAATATACAATCTTATTTTATCTCTTAATTGAGTAAGATTAAGTTCGAAATTATCTTCTGGTTCTACTATTGTTGCTTTAGTATCTACATCATTAGTATCTTTATTTACCACTGTCGCACCTCCTTTATCATTGTTTTGTTTTTTTTGGTTTTCTAATGCAAATTTTAATTCTTGAGCCATCGCTACAAAATTTGCTTTTCTTTCGTTCATGTTAAACTCAACTTTCTGAGCATTAGCATCTACCATTCCAGTACTTAATTCATCATTTAGCATAGTGATTCCAGTGTATCTATATTTTTTAATATCAAATATATTGTCTTCAGTAAGCTCGTACTGATCAGCCACAATTTCCATTGATACTTTAATGCTGTCACTTTGTTCAATTAATGCCTCTGCGTAATTTGAATAGCCACGCCAAATATAAGCATCAGTGTAAACATAGTGTCTACCTTCTGCGTCCTCTTCTTCGTCAATATAATAGTTGTTAGTTTCAGGTACTAGTCCAATAGGAAGTTCTTTGTAGATAATCTTAAAATCATCACCCATTTTGTCTTTCTCTATTGTCCAATCATGACTTCCAAAAGCGACTCCATTTTCAGTTTCTACAACGTGTGCCAAAATAGGTATATTTTTCAAACTATCTTTTGCCTCATCAATAGAATCTAATTCAAAATTACTAGAATTAGGATTTACCTTAGAATGCATCACTTTTATACGCATTTTAATAAACTTCTCACTATCAAAAGTATCATCAATTTCATATTTTGTAGCAAAAGATAAATTTTTTAATTTGTCACTCAATGGAATTTACACCTCCTTTATTTTTATTTAGAATGTTAATTTATTAGTAAACATGAAAGACGTTTTAGGATATTTGCTAAAATTAAATTTAAGATTTTTATTATTAAAAAACATCCAACCTTTATTTAAGTTTGAATGTTCTATAAGCACAAATCCCATTTTTAATAATTCATCTTTCATATCAACATCGAATACAGTCAAATTGCTCATTATAAATCACCTTACTTTTTATTTTTTATCTCTATCAATTTCTGTATTTTCAGAAGGGTTGTTAGATTTAGGTGCTCCAGGTTGAGAATCTCCATTCGCGGTATGTGAGGTTAATTTAATAGGTAAGAAATTATCGATTCCTATTAATTGTTCAAATTTAGCACGTTTAATAAATTCATAAGGTGTTTCACCATTTAAAGCTATCCATTCCATACGGTTGCCACCATAAGCTAAATTTTCTCTTGCTTGTTTAATTTTGTCGTCTCTATTAAAATTTGTAACCTCTAAAATTCTTACTTTCCACTTTTTAAGTTTTAACTCATCATTAAAATAATTTTCAAACATTTTAAGAAACTCATACATCAGTTGTTCGTCAGTAATGATGGATTTTTTAATAGCTTCACCTGTTGATTTATCACCATTAAATAAATTTTGATTAAACCCACTAGTATTCCATAATTCTTTTTCCGTGTTTGACACAATGTTAAAAGAGTTAGTGTCTTTGTTTTGCAATAAAATAGCCTCAACATCGAATGGATTTGTTGAGACTCCTACATTTTCAGGTGTATTCTTTTTTGTTTCTTCGTGATATATTCTTTGAATTGGCTCAGGAATAACTGGCATTTTATTCTCTTTATCTAATGGAACTTTATTATGTATTAACTTGAAGTTATTTGTTCTATTATTAGATTCTGATTCATCTTTTGTATCTTCCACTTTCATAATTTCATCAAACACAAAAGACAAATATGGATAACCATTCATCTGCATACCTAGAACGTTGAAAGCCACACCTTTTTCACTTACTAAATACCAATCTCCATTATTGTTTAGAACAGAACTTCGATTAGTATCGAGTTGAGATTTAGTAGTTTTAGAATTTCTTCTTTTAGTATCTTCATTCCACGCATCTTTGATTTCTTGTGGGTACTCTTTAATTTCATCAGATGCAATTTTGTTCAAGTCAATCTCATATCTCAAGACATTATCTCTTTCTTCAGCAACTCTACAATAATCAGTAGGAAAATTAGTGTAAACTATATTCTTCCCATCATCAATTTTATAAAGATAAACTTCCCCGTCTATTAATAATTTTTTTAATATCCACCTACAATTATACTTTAAATTATACCTATCTATGTATTTAGCAGCACTTTCGAATTCTTTAAAATAATCGTCTGTATTTTTATTATTATCAGGCATTATATAATGATCAAAAGTTAGCATTTGATATAAGTTATTTAAAATTCTTAAATAATTACCACTTGATGAATATAAACTTTGAGATACTTGCTGTAACTGAGATTTGTTTTCGTGTGGCGATATAACCATTTTTCTAACAGCTTCTCTTTTGAATTTCCGTGGTCTATTGGTCTTTTTCGCTTTTATGCCTATAGTGTCTCTTGAGAAATAAAATGCATCAAAAGGTATTTCATTATCATTGACGTCTATAACTTCAGGCAACTTACTTTCAGAAAGTTCAGCAGAAGCCTTTTTCTTTTCATCTTTTTTCATATTATTTATCACCTGCCTTTACCACATGAGATAATCTTTCCAATTGTAATCTTGCCCTTCTTCTTCTTCATCTAAAAATACCGCAACATAATATAATCCATAAACAATTGCAGAATAAATATCTTTGTCAATTCCCCGAACAACTTGTTCGACGGTAATATTACTAGAAATACTTTTAGTCTCTTTTATTTTTAGATTTGCAACCTGATCTATTAAAGCCTGAGTTTGTTTCGTAGCAATTTCATAAGCAAGTTGTTCATCTGTGTCTGTCTTGCCCGATATTTCATCTTTAACATCTTTCCATTGTTTGATTAACTTTAACTTTCCAGATTCCACATAATCTATAAATGTTCTTATGATTGATGCATTAATACCTTGTGCTTTTAAACCATATACTATCTTAGGAGCATCTTTTACTTTTGGTTTATCTTCTGTATTTATAGTAGCCCAACATCCTAATTCCTCATTGGTTTCTGGATCAGTTACATCTTCTAATAATTTTTCTAATAATCCTTGCCCAATTGAGTTTGAGTCAATAATTACTGCTTTTACTCGTGATTTATTTAAATCTAAATTTCCTCCGTAACTATAAAATATTTTCTTTACGGTGATCGACTGTTCTTCAAAATTTAAGCCATTTGGAGGTGTAATAATATTAACTATTTGAGCTTGTCTAATTCTACCTGCTTTATTTCTTATTAATTTAATAACAACGATAGCAGTCTTATTATTACTTTGCTTAGAGCTTCGTGCAACGTCCACGCCTAAAATATATTCATTTAATAAGTAATTGCCTTTTTTATCAGTAGGACATTTGAGTTCAGGAACTTTAATGGTTCTTAATTTCATTAATTTACTTATATTGATTAAAGCACCATCACTTGCGCCCACCCAATCACATAAATAATTTTGTCTAAACCTAATAATATTACCTTTTCTGGCTTTATCTATTACCGATTTCTTTTGCATACCAAAATGTACGGGCATTCTCCAATCTGAACCAAATACAAAAGAGCCTTTTAAATCAATCATATCTTTTGACATTTGAAGTATTTTAGCATATTCATCACTGTTTTTATATCCAGATGTTGTAAATCTATTAATTTGACCATTTAATTCTGTTGGATCGTATGTACCGTTTGGTAAGGTTCTAGGTATGTTAAATATAGGCTCTATTGCATCTTCATATAAATCCTTATCTATTAGAGCAGATTCTTCTAAAGAACCTCTTCTTCGACGTAATCCTTTGCTAGATTGAGCATTTGCTAAATTATCAATAACTGCACCATTTTGAAATTCAACCCTACCACTATCTTTTGAGAAATTGGCGGATTTAATTTCATCTGCTAATAAAGGATAAAATCTTAAAATTTCATCATGTTTCTCTTTCCATATTTTCACAGAGGATTCTTTGGTCGAAGCAGTTAACGTTAATGTAATATTAGGATAAGCTATTCCAGTAAAATACATTATTAATAACTCAGTTAAAGTTTTTGCTATTCCTCTTGGGGCACAAAAATAGTTTTCTGGAAATCTAGCTAATGTTCTCATCATAACTCTTTGATATAGTGTTAATCGAATACCACCTTTTTCAGGAGTAATTAAGTCATAAAATATATCTGGTGACCACCTTAAGTACGAACTAGCAGCCACCCATTTACTTAAATTCCCTTTTAAAGGACTTGAATTTTCATCTATTAATTTTATAGGTGAATTAAAATTAGAGTCATATATATCATATCTATCCTTAGTATTTTTCACATTCGTTGTTTGGAAGTTTGAATATCCACTCATTAGTCATCAAACTCCTCACTCATGAATTCTACATCATCATAAACTGGCTCTATATATACGTCTTGCAAATCTCTAAACAAATCTTCTCTCTCTTTAATAAAAGATTTTTGCTGGCTTTTGTTATATCCTTTTGTATCAAAATATTCATAAAGCATATCATTATAAAAACTCCAAATATCTTTATATGATACAAATGGTTTATCTTCAAGTCTTCTCATATAATTAACAATTGCCCATATGATTAAATCAGCTTCATCGGAGGGCTTATCCATTAATGAAGGTAGCCACGGTATAAGTCCAGCTTCGTTCTCTACAGCGTCAAACATTTGAGCCAACACATCAATACCACCACTAATGTCACTTTTACTAAGCTGTTGAACATTTAACTTGGCATTTTTAGCATCCTCTCTTGCCATCTTTCCCCATTTATCAGCATTTATAACATCTCCAGCAGCTGTACACCTTTCCTCTTTTACTTTATGTATAATGTACGTTAATAGGTTTTCAGTATGCAGTGCAGTTTTTTCACTATAACCTCGTGTTATTTTTTTATACTTTTGTTCAAATGCAACATATTCTTCTGGTTCATAGCCATATCCATATTTATCTTGTAATTGATTAAGTCTATCTGTAGAAATATTACAATCTTGTTTAATAACTGAGGATATGTTATTTTTACTATCTTCTATTAAAGTTTCACTATCATCAAAACTATAATTCCAACCATTTTTACCCGCAAAGCTATTGTATACTGTCATATAGTAGCCATAGAATTTGCCTATATCTTGACTAGAGTCATCTTTATGGTATCTTTTACTTGCTCCTTCATAAATAGATTGGAAATATGGAACATCTATTTTTTGACATGTGCAGTAAGTTGCTAGTTGAAAATTATTGTTGTTTTTATAATATCTTTTAAAAATTTCTTTGATACAGTCTTTGCAAATAGGAACATAGCCTATTCCATGATATATTGATTTTTCACTAGCTTGATAAAAATTTCTCAGTGCTAATGGTTTGTTTTCAGTTTTATGTATATTAACACTTCCATAAAAACAATGAATTTTATCAACCTTATTATTTTTCATTGTCATATTTTCACCCTCTTTCAATTTAAAAAGAGCTACCCATCTCTGAGTAGCCTAAAAGGAGAAAAATGAAAAGGAGAGTACCCACCTTAACCCGTTAGCATTTCCGATCTGCTAACACACCACCTTTTCTGTCTCCAGTATTTAATATTTTTGTGCTTTAATAAAAAACAAATATAATCTTCAATTTAACAACTTTTATAGATAAAAATAATCAATTCCTTTTAACCCTGTTTCAGCATTATATCTGAAAGCTTGTATTCTTTTCGTAGCACCTGTATATCCTTTGCCATCATGCCAATTATCAGGACTGTTGACCGTAGGCATTCTTCTGAAAATAATACCATTTTCATCTTTTACAGATTCATTATGTAAGTGAGTTAAGTGGAATTCTCTACATTTTGCTTTTGCAAATATTTCTGGAGCTTCTACAGAAAACCTTCCAAATATTCTTTTCCCCTCGCCTTGACCATGACCAAAGCCTATTCCATTAACTCCATAAAGTCTATATTTTCTGGGTTTTATTACATCGTCAAAAATAATATTTTTATTATTTAAATATCTTTGCATTACACTCTGAAAAACACCAAAACAACTTTGCTCATCGTGATTTCCAGGAACATAAATACATTCTATTCTAGCTTCTGTATTCTCAATTATTCTATCAAGTATATGACAAACAACACGTAGTCCACTTTTAAACATTTCTCTATATGATAAAGACTGTTCTACGGCTGTACCTTTAAGAGTAGTTAAGTTTGCACCATTTGAATGATTTGCATTTAATAAATCTTGACCTATTGGAAGAATGAAAACATCAGCATCTTTATATTCATTTATAATTTCATCGGTCATTTTATTTAATTCATCTTCATATTCCAATCCTCGCAAACCAATATGTATATCTGCATATTGTAACTCTACTATTTTAGAACCTTTATTATTTTTATATAATTTTACTGGTGGTAATGGTTTTATTTCTTTAAAAACTTCTTTAGCCCACTCAACATCATACTCAGGAATAATAGGTTTGACTGTAATTTTACTGGAATATAGTTGTTGAACTCCGTCTTTTTTACTATAAACATTCCATGTATTATTACGTGCGTTTACTATTTGCCAACACTTATTATCAAAGCCATGAGCGTTTAATAAATAATCCACGTCTTTACTCTGCTCTTTACTCATTTTAAGAAGTTTGTCACTTTTATACTTACCATCAGCACATAATTCTTCGCTTTCATTATACTTTGGCAAATCTTCATTCTCGGTTGATTCACCTTCAATTTCCATCTTATATTCTAAATGTTTTTCAATACCAGCAAGTTCTTTTCTAGCTTCTGTATTGCTTAATCCAATACTATATAATTTACTAAAAGTATTCTCATATGGTTCTTTGGTTTGTTTACGTTCTTGTATTTGTTTATAAACATTTTTATCTATATTGTCCAACTATATCTCCCTCTTTCTCTCCTTTTATTTATCTCTATTTGACTTAACAGGGATAGAAAGCCTCGAACTCTCATCAGCGGTTTTGGAGACCACCATGTTAGCCAATTACACCATATCCCCATAATAAAAAGACACCCTGCAATAGGATGCTCTAGTAGTTGCAATGGAATATTTGCAAATAGGCTTTAAGCTTGCCTTCCATTGCTCGCAATATTCAGTTGTCAATGTTCAATATTAAATAGCTAATCCTGAACTCAATAATTATTTAGGCTTTCGGACTCATCCGATTTATTGTATTATTGGTCAATTCAGTTTGTTATAGTTGGACTTACATATTCAACAGCAGACAAGACACATATAGTGAATACAACCTGTGTTCAATAATGCCCTTCTATCCATTTACAATACATCCTCTAAATCCCAACATGCGATATTTCTGAACTCGGATGCATGGTGTGAATTCCACTTCTTGTTTTGGCAATCTTTTCATACCCACCCTATGCACTCTTCATAAATTGGAACATAGTCAAGCTCCTAGTTTTACTCACACGTTACCCATCATACTTTGAACCCGACCATTTATCACGCATATCGGGGAGCGTATTATGTTTATCTAATAGATCTATATTTGAGTTGATAATCTATGTACAACAAGTATTTGACCTATGTATTATTTAATCACTTCAATAGTCTCAATTTCATTTGGATCTACTTGAGCCATAAAAGTAATTTCATCATCTAAAGCAACTAAAAACTCAGCAGTTCTAGCATTAATTTTATTAACTTTACCTTGAATTATTGTACCTGTTTCTTTAGCTACAATTTTAACATTGTCACCTTTATTTACTTCAGTTTTTTCTTCTTCTTCATTAACAAATATTAATTTTTGTTCTAATTCTCTAAATTCCATTTTATCTCTCCTTTTTATTTATATATTTTTATTATTACTTAAAAAAAATAATAGTCATCCAGGATTGCTACTACATTAGATTGGTAGCAATCCTCTATTAATTTCTACCCACCTTATATTAATTGTGGGACTTAATCTAATTAAAATGATAATTTTAAGATATTATCTACCATTAACGGCTTCTTTTAAAGCTTTTCCAGCTTTGAAGCGAGGAGTCTTGGAAGCCTTAACCCGTATCAACTCACCAGTATGTGGACTTACACCATCTCTTTCAGCTCTTTTGGTAATACTAAACTTACCAAAACCTACAATTTGTACATTACCACCTTTAACAAGTTCTTCTGTAACTGTTTCAGTCAAAGCTTTGAATGCTTTCTCTACATCCTTCTTAGATAGCTCTGATCTTTCAGCTATTGCTAAAATTAATTCTGCTTTATTCATAATAACCCTCCATTATGTATATTATATTTGTAAATGAATAAAAAAATATTATAATCTTTGAATTTTTATAACCCAATGGATTACCTTAATATTATAAATGAAATAATAATGTATATCATATACTACCACAAAGACATTTTTGAAACATGCATAAACACTGGGTTTGAGAGGGGTGTTTTTTCTATCTGTCACAAAACATGATTTTTTAGCTTATATTTTCTCTAGTCATTAGTTTATATTTCTTACCAAAAATATCATACTCATAAGTAGAATTATTTTGACATTCCACTAATGATTTATCGTTGTAAATATTTTCGTTAATGAAACAATTCAATACAAGTATAGGGTATGCTTGAAATAATAAATTTAGCGTTAACAAGCTATACTTTTTGAATCCTATTGTATCATTTGTTTTACTTCCAAAAGATTGCATTAGAATTCTTAATATAGTTGCTGTTGATAATGATTTAATATTTTTCAATTCAACTACTGCTTCTGTCTGCGCTTTTAGTTTGACTGTTCTTTTAGCTTTGTAATTTAGTGTACATGTTGTTAGTCTTAATCCATTAATCTTTTTACCACATTTTTCAATAATTTTGAAAATTGCTTTTGCGCTATTCACTCTATATCGCCCCTCAACATTTCTACTACTGGTAACTAGCAAATCGACAAATTCCATAGTTTTTATTCGATTACATTTATTAAATTGTAATACATCCTGTAATATATCTAATGGTGTATTAAATTTATTAAGAACTCTATAGTCATTTGACTCTGATATAACATTTAAAAAAGTAGGTACGACCATTTTATTTACCAATTTATCAAATCTGTCAGTGTCTTCAACGTATTTTAAGTATTTATTTGATCTTAAAATACTCAATTCTTTACTCATATTAACATTATCAAATACTTTTTTGCTTTTATCGATTTCTATCTGCGACATACTAGATAACCTACTACTTAATTGATATAATTCATCAATCATGCTTAAATCTTGTTTGGAAGAGATGGCTTCATTCATATATGAGTTAATAATTTGTGACATGTTAACTATTTTCCCAATATAATTATCACTTAAAGTAATATCTAATTTACACAACTCTTCCATGTTATACTTTCTTGGAATAGCGCTTCCTTCGACTTTATTAATAGGAGTAGCAAAAGTTTTTTCGCAGTATAAAGCTTTCGTCGATAATACTTTTAATGGTAATAAGAGCAATGTATCACTGTCGGTATCACATCCCTGAAGTCTATCAGGAGCATCATTATCGAAAAAGTTAATTGCGCATATATTCTCATTAAAATTAAACCATTCGTCATATTCTTTATGATACTTATTAATTGTATACATCACGTTTCCAGAATTTATATGTGGATTACGTGTGGCGCAAAATTCTTGACCATCCTCATAGTATGGACAATAAATTTCTCGTCCTTTCATTATTGATTCTTTATTATACTGCCCTATAGATGCTAACAACATTTGATAAGGGTTGGATACTATAGTAATATACTTAGTGTCTTTTAGCCGAATCTTACCTTTTCGCAAATGACTTATGTAGTTTGAAATAAGCTTTCTTCTCATTTCTTTAAATTTTTTAGTATATTGTAGGTCGGAATTAACTAGCATTAAAGTATGCATTAAATCAGCAGTTTCATATTTTTTCTTACTACCTTTTTTTATACTTTCTTGAAGTCTTATAGAAGCTTGCACGTCACATCCCAAGTAGTTTCTAAATACAGCTATGTCGTTTTTTAGTAACGTAACATATTCTCTTTCAAGTTTGGTAATCTCCATTAAATCCTCATAAGTTAGATTAGGAATGCTATTCAATAATTGGTATGTTGTTCTATTATAATTGCCAAAGTTACCTTGTTTATCACATTTTACTACCCCAAATATATCATCTATGTTATCTTTCCAGTAATCATAACATTCCTTTTTTGATCCACTACCAATTTTATATGCAAATTTTAAAAACTTTAAACTATTGGGAGTTGTAATCAATTTAATATTTTTGGCTTCATATACAGTACCAAACATATCAGTCAATTCAGTAATATTATTATGTGTAAACCATTTTTGAAGCTTAGTGTTAAACCCACAGCATTTAAACATATCACTTCTAAGAAGCATAAAACCCTTACCATCTTTATTGTAATTCTCAAATACTGATTCATCCAGCAAACCTTGACCATCAGTAAGGCAATTTTGTAAAGTAATTGATTCGTTTTTAGTTACTAATTTTTTATTTACCTCTTTAGTTATACTAGCTATGCATTCAAATTTTTCACCGTAAATATCATCAATTAGTAATATTTCTTTCTTTGGATCTAAATTAATAGTAAAGTCAATTCCAGATGAAATCAATGATTCGTATGCTAGTAAAGATGTTAAATCTAATTCTTCATTTTGTTGATACTGAATATTTAATCTACTTCTGTTAATTAATGGGTCTCTCATGTAATCTCTTATGAAGAAGGCATACCCATTTTTAGCTTTACCTGCACCACGTTTATAGAAAACATACTTATATCCATCCATAGTAAAGCCATGTTTATACAAATATGAACGTACTTTCTTTTTATTGGCTTTTATTCTACGTTTGTTTTTATCGGCATCCCACATCGTATAATGTTTTTCAAAAGTAACATTTATAATACATCTAGTATACTGTTTCTTGTTAACCTGGTAAAAAACATCTTCAAAAAGTTTATTCATTCTAATTGCTTCTAAACTATAAGGCATTGTTGCAGAAAATAATTTGCTTAAATCTCTCTTTTTATATGTAATTTTATTTTGATTAATTATATCTTTATAGAGATAAGCACCTTCCAAATTCATTATATATGTGTTTTCATTTTTCAATAGCATCTCTCCCTGTTACAAAATATAAGTCTAATCGGATTTTAATCTATTATAAGCTGTCTTCCAGTTACCATTACCTAAACAAATCCAACCATGACTTATGTATTTCCTTCTTTCGAATTTATTACTACTTGAGTGCATGTTGCTTTTTTTAATATTCTGATCCAATCCTTTATAATATGTATCAGACAATCTGTTTGATTTTATTGATTTAACCTCTTCCCATTCTTTTATTTTCAATACTTTTTTCACCTCCTCATCTAAAATAATAATTCTTGTATGTTTACATAAATCTAATTTTAATATTAATTATGAAATGCATACCTGCTGTTTTAAAGCGTTTAGAAGACTTCTCAGTTAAGAGGGGTATAATTGATACACCAACACTAGAAAACATATCTATAAGGCTTTCATGGCTTCTCGCAGTGTAATTTATGGAAGTCAAATGTCTTTAATGCTTGGTATAATTTTTTAAATCAATAAACACTCTCTAATGATATATCATATATTAGTAAAAGTAAATATAAAAAGTGTATTATTTTAGTAATTAATTAGTGTCATTTTTCAGCTTGTAAAAACACTCCTTAAAGCTAGTAAACTAGGGCGTGACTAAAAATGGTCAAAACTAACGCCATTTTTATTCTGTAAATAGTTTAAAAACTATACTATTTTTATTTTACAAACGGCTGTAAAGTGTTCAAAAAATGGTCGCAAATATATATAATAATTAATATATATATAAGAATTAAAATATATAGTATAATTACTATTATACGTGTCGCTTACGCTCCCCGTTGTTGTGGTCGAATATAGTACTTATTCTCACTATCCACTTTTGCCCATACTATAAATCTGTTGGGTGTATATTTTGTAATCACTTCACCGAACTCATTAATATCTTCATAAACAGCTTGATCAATCTTTTTAACCAATGACTTAGCAGATACTATTTTATCTATATACTTTGTCACTGTTGATAATGACCTAATCCCCAATATACGTCCAATGTAGTCTCTATTTACCTCGGCGTATCCTAAATTACTTGAACATTGATTGCCTAAATTAATATTGTGGTATTTATGTAAAAAACAATAGATAAAAAACCCTTTAGGTTGAAGCTTGAGAATTTTATCTTGAAATAAAGATACATTAATCATACTAAAACCTTTTTGTAAATCTGTTATATATAATTCAGTATCTATGTCCAAGTATATCAAATCACTAGATCTTGTTTTTGTATTCAAACAATCACATTTAATCAAGCCACAGGTCTTTAACTCTATCAACAATTTTCTAACAATTGTTGCTTTAGCGTATCCTTTTACCAATGATAGCTCATTAACTAACTGTTTAATCTGTATAGGAATACGTTTATTAGTGTTTGATTCCACAGCTATGGAAGTAATTAAGAACCATATTGTAAACCGCTTATCTCCTAAAGAACCAATAAAACTATAACCGTCATCACGCATATCATACCAACTATGAGGAACACATACAAATCTTGAATTCACTTTATCACCTCCTATCATTATACTGATATAACAAATATTGTATATCATATATTAGTGAATGTCAATAAGTTCTTGACAATATATTATATTTGTAATAATATATAGTTAAGTGATAAATTATAAAGGATGATTAATTATGAATGGATTGGCAGTAGAATTAAATCAATATTATTTGTGAGGAGAGGTGGAAAACTATGTTAAATACTGAAATCATTAAACTTGAGGATAAAATAGATGGAATAGATACTAATTGGAATAAAAGTCTCGTAATGGCTAATCTGCATGATAGCCAATATAAAAATAGACTGACTATAATTAATTTATATGGGAAAGATAAAGTAACTTCTCTAATAGACAGCTTCTTAAATCATCCCAGTTTCAGTAACTCAACAAAAAAATCATATCAAACAGATGTAATGCAATTCTTTAAATGGAAATATAGCATAGATAGCATAGATGAAATCACTACTGATATGATTGTTGATGTTAATTGTGATGATGGTATTAAGTATATGGCTTATTTAAAAGATACTTTTCCTAAGCACAGTACAGGTAATCGCAAACTTAAAAGTCTAGCATCACTATTTCAACATTTAATTGATAATTCTTATGACGAGAGATATGAACAAAGATTGGTAAAAAATAATTCATTTAAGAATCTTAAAATAAAGGTTACAAATGCTACAAGTTACGGTAGTTTTACTAAAGATGAAATAATGAGTATAATTAGAGTGGCTGAATATCCTGAAGATATCACAATGTATAAAATAGCTATTGAATGTGGAATCAGAGAGAATGAGATTCTTAATCTAGACATTATAAGGAGTTTTAAGCTAGTTAATAATCAATGGCATATAAAAGGTATAGGCAAGGGTGGAAAAGAGTTCTATAAGCCAATAGCAGAGGAATTATATAATGAATGTAGTTCTTATGCATTTAAGAATGGCGGTAAAATATTTAATATTAGTGATGATACTGTTAGAAATAGATTGAATAAGTATATGAGACTGATTGGAATCTCCGAACAGGAAAAAAGTAATAGAGGCGGATTAGTATTCCATAGTTTCAAAAAGAATACTGCTGATATTACTTGGGCTATTACTGATGGTGATATTGTAGCTGTGCAAAATGCATGTAATCATGGTAGTTTTAATACAACAAATAAATACTATATGAATAAGCAAAAAGAGGAAGATACAACTAGTCTAGATATTCATCAATTTTTATTTGGTGGCGTGAATCTTGAAGAAGAGATAGCTGAAAAAGTTAATAGCTCATATAAAAGTGATGTCATTGATGCACTTAATAAATTAGATGATAGATCCAAAATGAATTTCTTGAAAGCCTTAGAAGTAGTTCAAAATTAACAAAATATTAATCAAGCGATCCTGTAAAAAGGGTCGCTTTTTATTTTATAATTTTTTTAAAATAGTACAAGTACTAACAGCATAATACCGCAAGTTATATCATAAAATTAACTATACGTTACCCTATACACACGAAACGTAATAATAGGTACTTATAATAGGCTAAAAATGGCGTTTTGCACATTTGCATAGGGAAGAATGAGCGAACGAGAGAGAGGGAGTGATGAGTGTGGGTGAACGGAGACAGTTCGAGGACACGAACACATGCCTACTGATGACAAGTGTAGTTTGTGGAATATTTTGGTATAATTTCAGTGGATCTCTAGATGGCTGGGCTGATGTAGTTTTGTTTGCAAGTGGCTCAGGAATCTCATATTGGTTCTATGAGACGTTTTTATCAAGAGATGGACGTTATGAGAAATTAGTTAAGGGAATTGGTCTAAAGAACAAAGAGGGGGATTATCCACTGCTAAGAAGAAAAGTTAAAACAAACAGAGGAATAAAGCTGTATTATACTTTACCACCTGGGTTAAATAGCTTTGATTTTGAGAAAAACAGTATGTCTATAAAGCAATATCTAGATGTTAAGAATGCTAGTTTCTGTTATGCACATGGTAACGTTATAGTTGAATTAAGTGATGATGAATTGGATCATGAATATGAATTTGAACTTGTAAAGAAAAAAGGACAAGTACCTGTCCTAGTAGGTCATAGCCTAAACAGAATTGAAGTTGTTGATTTAGCTGAGGGAGAACCTCATATGCTTATTGCTGGTGAAAGTGGAAGTGGTAAAAGTACTGTACTGCGGGCAATAATAACTAGTCTAATATGTAACTCCAGTAGAATTAAATTGCACTTGATTGATTTAAAAAATGGAGCAGAGTTTTCAGTATTTGAAAAGTGTAAAAATGTAATATCATTCTCTAAGGATATCAAAGAAGCTGAAAAGGTACTGTTTAAGTTAAATGTTGAAGTTGATAGAAGGTATAAATTATTCTATGATAAAAATGTGGTAGATATAAAAGAATATAATCATAAGTACCCCAAAAGTAAACTTAAAAGAGAGGTTGTTATTATAGATGAATTTGCTGATCTTAAGAGTGAAAAAGATAGTATAGGCATACTTGAGACATTATCAGCAAAAGCGAGAGCCTGTGGAATACACCTCATAATATCTACCCAGCGTCCTGATGCTAAAATACTTAATGGGCGAATAAAAGCTAATATCCCCCGTACTATTGCATTAAAGACTATGAATGATGTAAACAGTAGGATAATAATTGGGCATAATGGACTTGAACAGTTGAGAGGAAAAGGTCATGGAATTCTTAAAACAGAAGGTAAGGAAATTGAGATACAGGCGATGAATATCATTCCTCAGCAAGCAAGGGATTTGGTTCAAGAATATTATAGAGTAGATGATGGAAGTATAGATAATGGGAAAAAACTAGAGAAAAAGAAACAAGGGAAGATTATTAATATGGACTTCTTAGATAAATTATGATTACTACTAGAGATAATAAGGTTCTAGAATTTATTGATGAATATAAAGTTGCTTGCACATCTACAATAGCAGAATTATTCTATCCTTCAAGAAGGATGGCACAGAATAGATTAAGAAAGCTTGTTGATGTTGGAGAAATAAAAAGAACTAGATATTATTATATGGAAGAGTATATATATTATCAAAAGAAAAATAATCAATTTAAACACAATTTGGTTTTAACCAATTTTTATAGAGAGCTACACAAGAGAAGTAAAATTATTAGATTCAATAAAGAATTTACTTATTTTGATGGGTTAAGACCTGATGCCTTTATTGTATTTAGTATAGGTAATAGTAAGTATATAGCGTTTGTAGAGGTTGAATTAAGTAAGAAAGGGTTTGATTTAGGTAAGTATAAGAAATTGTATATGAGTGAAAAATATAAGGAATGTTTGCCTGTATTCCCCTTGATTATGGTTATAAGTGATCATAAGATTAAGGAAAGTGATGAGTTTAATATTATTAAGATTGATACTGAGTTGGAGAGAATGGAAAAATTATATGAAATTATTAATTGAGTTGCTATAATGGCAGCTCTTTTTTGTTGTAGATAAATAGGGGTAAAAATTGGTATCGTGGATGTGTTGAGTTGAGTGCTGATTAAGGTAGAGTTTATGAGGGGTTGAGAGGTGTTTGATTGGTTGAGAAGTTTACGGGGGAATAAATGAGTATATGGATGAAAAACGGAGTTTTATTGATAGGTAGGGGATTTGTACGATTAGGGGTCGATAAGGGGAAAATGGGGCGATTTTGGTGATGATAGAGGGAGGAAAGGTAGGATAATAGGGGGTTGTGGGAGATGAGAAGGGTGTTATCGATTGGGTTTTAAGATTGATCGATTGGATTTTAAGAAGAGTGTGTGAGTAGATGTACTCATGCCAATACTTCAATACATTAAAGCGTTAATAATGTAAAATATCCCCCTATACTATGGTTACATATAAGCAATATGTTACCAATAACTATTGGGTGAATTATCTAATAATATCTAGGGATAACTGTAATTATCCCGAATCAGATTTGATTATCTATTATTGATGGTAATTATTGGTAATGTACAGATTTATGAGTAATATTTGTTAACTACTGGATAAAATCTAGTTGACAATGAATAATTGATCAGAATTATTAACTAACTGTATATATTTGACATGTACAGTTTGATTGTTACTGCTAAAAATCGCAGGGTAACAGGGATTTATAATGAGATGTAATCTATCCGAACATTAACACAAAATAATGCACGAACGTTCGGATTGTAAAATATACAAAAGTTCGGATTATAAAATACCCATCATCCAGCATCGATATTTATATTTAGACATCCATCTAATTGTATACCACATTACTATCTGCATTACCATCCAACTACACCAACAACTCACAACTCCAATATCACCAATACACCACCTGACACTTTCTATCCGCTCATATATCCATTCTAACCTAATACCCATAACTTAATATACCAAACCACCTAAAATCCATTAAATCCACCTTTAAACAATCCGATAACTCACACTCATAACAAAAAATATATAACTCACACTCACCATTTATTACTATATA
>JAAELO010000618.1 GCA_024226555.1 Desulfobacterales bacterium
AAACCTCGTAAAACCATTGTTTTTCGCATTGTGCCTTGTTGGCCGCGGCCTGTTTCCCGGCGCCGCCGCCAGCCGGGCCTGTTTCGCAAGAGCCAACACCCCACTCCAACCTTCTTCTTTCCGGAAACGACGAGGGCGCCATTCCGCACCGATGCGGAGCTGTGGCCCTCACCACTGGAGTAAGTTGCCATTTTGGCACAAAATGAGCCTCTTTTTGGTCAAAAATGGCCTATGGACACGCCTTTGGTCTTGGCGGATGCACTAACAGAGTTACCAGTGAGCCGGTTACTGGTAACTCTGTTAGTGCATCCACCAAGACCAAACGCGTGTCCACACGCCATTTTCATCAATTTTCGGGTCAAAACGGCCAACCTACTCCACCCCTGGCCCCACCACGCCGTACCGGTGCCTGGTAGCGGGCTCGGACCCTCGGTTCCGTAAGCACGAAGCTTCAATCAGGCAACAGCCCGCTGCCGGACGGTCACAGGCGACCTCCAGCCGTGCGAGAATTGCACGACAAATAGTACAAAACCCCAAAATAACGGGTATTCCCTATACCACGCAGCCCCAAAACCCCGTAAAACCATGGTTTTTCGCATTGTGCCTTGTTGGCCGCGCCCTGTTCCCCGGCGCCGCCGCCAGCCGGGCCTGTTTCGCAAGAGCCAGCACCCCACTCCAACCTTCTTCTTTCCGGAACCGACGGTCCGAGGGCGCCATTCCGCACCAATGCTGAGCTGTGGCCCTCGCGACTGGAGTAAG
>JAAELO010000619.1 GCA_024226555.1 Desulfobacterales bacterium
TAACAGTAATGCTTGGATAGAAGCTAAAATCACAACAATAAGAGATGTTTGTTATGAATTCACACCTGGGTTCTTACCTTCAAATGCCATTGAAGAATTAGTCTCCCCTGGGTTCTTTGCAAATTTTTATTCCAAATTGAAATCCCGTCTCCCTGCTGAATGGAAAGCAAAAATAACAACTGAGTGTAGCAAGGAAAGAAGTTTATCTGATGATTTCTATGTAAGAAACACAAAAGATGAATATGTTTTATTTTCATCTCTGAACTGCAAAGCAATCTACAATATTTTAATCTTGAAAGATCAAAATGTAGTTGCCCAGAAATATAGATTCTTTTGGGAACAACAATTAGGATTTATAAATTGGCCACGGCTTTTGAAAAGCTTGTTTAAAAGAAATCATGACAGGAAATCTGCCAACATTCAATGGAAGTTGCTTCAACTCTGTTTGCCAACATATGACAGACTGTATAAACGCAGGGTTGTTCAAACTCCGGTGTGTCAAAGATGCAATTCCTATGATGAAACCTCAATCCACACCTTCTTCAACTGTTCTTCTGTCAGCAAACTTTGGAAATTTGTATTCAAACTTGTAAAAAACATTAACCCCGTGCTCAACTTA